>NZ_LS483403.1:600000-1200000 GCF_900475675.1 Streptococcus lutetiensis | reverse complement strand
AGATTGGTCAAGAAAGAAATCTTTATGCTTCAGTGATGATTGCTCAAGCTGTTTTAGAATCAAGTAGTGGCCAATCAGCACTTAGCCAAGAACCTTATTATAATTTCTTTGGGATAAAAGGGGCTTATAATGGTAATTCAGTCGTCATGCAGACTTGGGAAGACGATGGTAGTGGAAACACTTATGAGATTGACCAAGCCTTTCGTTCATACAACAGCTTAGCAGACTCACTTAATGACTATGCTAATTTACTAAGTTGGAATCTTTATGCGGATACTTGGAAGTCAAATACCTCTTCTTATCAAGATGCTACAGCAGCTCTAACTGGTCGTTATGCCACAGATACTGCTTACGCAGATAAGTTAAATGCCTTAATTGAGCAGTATGGTTTAACAAGCTATGATGAGCCGTTGGTAACCGATGAAGTTCAAGAAACTACCGAACAAGATAACCAAACTCAACAAAATAATCAACCTACTAAAACCGTTAATCCGAACTACGTTTGGAACAAACACCGCGGTTCATACACTAGTTCAGACATTCTAGCAGAAGACGAAGCTTGGTTAGCTTATATTAGATAAAAAGAGCGTAAGCTCTTTTTTTGTTGCCCTATTTACGGAAAAACAAAAAAGCCATCTCGATTGCTCGAAATGACTTCTTGTAGTAAATGCGATTTCTTATTTTGTGAAACCGTATTTTTTGTTGAAGCGATCCACACGACCATCTGCTTGAGTGAATTTTTGGCGACCAGTGTAGAATGGGTGAGAATCTGATGAGATTTCCACACGTACAAGTGGGTAAGTAGCGCCTTCAAATTCTACAGTTTCGTTAGAAGCTTTTGTAGAACCGCTAAGGAATTTGTAACCAGTAGTTGTGTCCATGAATACTACTGGACGGTATTCTGGGTGGATATTTTGTTTCATTGTTAAAAGATTTCCTTTCTGCCATGATGATTTCTTATGCACCATAGTTATTTTAACTTCTATAGTTTATCAAATAATGCGATATTTGACAAGACTTTTGTGCAAAATAATTGAATTGAAATATAATTGTTAAAAAACGCTCTACAGCAGGCCTGAGCTTAGTTTTTTGAGGCTAGTAAATCTTTGATTTCTTGATAGATTTGCTCGTTTTCTTCAAGGCTGTAAGAATTGGCTCCGCTGGCAAGTGGGTGACCTCCTCCGTTGTGACGTTTAGCAATCTCGTTGATGACTTGTGTTTTACTACGCAAGCGAACACGGTAGTTACCGTCAGCTTGTTCAACGAAAATTGCCCAAGATTGAACACAATCGATACGACCTGGAGCTCCAACAATAGCAGAAGTTTCAGCTTCAGTGACATTGTATTTTTTCATAGTTTCTTGCGTCAACACCACACGCGCAGCCCCATTATCATCAACTTCTAAGTTATCATAGACAAAGCCTTGAAGTTTCGCAATTTTAAATGAAATAGAGTCCATTTGGCGAGCTAGACTTGAAAAATCAAAGTCATATTCACGAAGTTTACTTGCAATCATGAATGTTTTGCTGCTTGTAGCTGGGTATAAGAAACGTCCGGTGTCTCCGACAATACCTGAGTAAAGCAAGCGGGCAGATTCGCTAGAAAGGGCTAAGCCAGTAGAGAAAGCAAAGTCAGAGATGATTTCGCTGGCACTTGAGGCGTTAGTATTGACATACAAGAGGTCACCATAAACATCTTCGTTAGGGTGGTGGTCAATCTTAATGAGGCAATCGCCTTTTGTGTAGCGCTCATCGTCGATACGTGGAGTGTTTGCTGTGTCAGTGACAATGACCAAAGCCCCATCATAGTCGCTGTCAGAGACTTCATCCATTGTTGTAATCCATGCAAGAGTTGGCTCATCAAAACCAGTTGCTAAAACTTTTTTAGTTGGAAAATTGTGCTTGATGAGTTCACGCAAACCAGCTTGGCTACCTAGTGCATCAGGATCAGGACGTTGATGACGGTGAATGATAATGGTATCGTAAGCTTTTATCTTTTCGAAAATTTCTTCAAATGTATTCATATCTAAATTCCTTTGTAAGCTAGAGATTTACCCTATTATAGCATGAAATGACTGCGAGGTGGTAATGAGGATTTTTGAAATAAATCTAAGGTTTTATTTTTAATTTTTAGAAGTAAAGTGCTAAAACAATAAATCTAAACGTTTTCTAAAAATAAAAAAATCATAAGGGGGATATGCTCATGTCAGTATTTTATGCTCCAGCTGTTAATCTTATTGGACGTGGTGTTGTTAAGGAAATCGGTAGTTACATCAAGGGATATGGTTATAAGAAAGCTCTTTTGGTAACTGACCATTTTATTGCTAAGAGTGGTATTTTACCTAAAGTAACGGCACCGCTTGATGCTGAAAACATTGACTACGTTGTCTATAGTGATGTTGACCCTAACCCAACCGTTAAAAACGTTGAAGAAGGATTAGCAGCCCTAAAAGAAAATGGTTGTGATTTCATCATTTCTCTTGGAGATGGTTCACCTCAGGATGCTGTCAGCAGTATATCTATCCTAGCTACTAATGGTGGTCGACCTCTGGATTACGAAGTCGTTCATAAATCAGAAAAAACAGGCTTACCAGTAATTGCCATTAGTACAACGACAGGAACTTCAGCTGAAATTACCATTAATTATGTTATCACTGATGAAGAACGCAAAGTCAAAATGGTTATGGTTGATAAAAATAGCCTAGTTTTGATGTCAGTCAATGACCCAGAATTAATGGTTTCAATGCCTAAGTCATTAACAACCGCAACTAGTCTGGATGCTTTAACTCACGCTATCGAAGCATTGGTAACACCAGGTGCTTACGCCGCAACGAAAAAACTTTCGGTTGGGGCGATTGAGTTAATCAAAGAATACTTGCCGCGTGCAGTTGCCGATGGTCATGACCTTGAAGCGCGAGAAGCCATGGTTAATGCTATTTTCTTGGGTGGTATGGCTTTTAATAATGCAGGTCTTGGCTATGTGCATGCTATGGCACACCAACATGGTGCCGTTTATCATTTACTACATTGTGTTTGTTGTGCGATGACTTTGCCAATTGTCGAACGCGAAAATGTCAAACATGTTCTAGCAACTTTCCGTGATGTGGCTAAAGGACTAGGACTTCATACCTAAGATAAATTGGAAGAAACAATCGCTCTTTACAAACAGCTATTTTAAGCTAAAACTTGGATAAGTTGCAGGAAAAATCCTGTGACTTATTTTTTAAGAAAAATTTCTTTGCAAAGTAAAAAGAATGTGTTAAGATAGTAGCTAAAAAAATTTAATTAGGGAGGCTAACTTGGATACAACAACATTAAAAGAATTGGCAAAAACAGAACTTCATTGTCACTTGGATGGTTCCATCTCACTAGAGACAATTCGTCAATTAGCAGATATGGCAGATATTGCTGTTCCAGCAGCAGATGAAGATTTAAAGGACTTAGTTACCGCACCTGCTGAGGCAGAAAGCTTGATGGATTATTTAAAAGCGTTTGATTTTGTCCGTCCGCTTTTGCAGACGAAAGAAGCTCTACATTTGGCTGCTTATGATGTTGCTAGACAAGCTGCGCAGGAAAATGTCATTTATACTGAAATTCGCTTTGCACCTGAATTTTCAATGGATGAAGGATTGACAGCTTCTGAGACCGTTGAAGCAGTTCTGTCAGGTCTTAAGCAGGCAGAAGCAGATTTTGGCATTGCGGCTAAGGTTCTTGTCTGTGGCATGAAACAATCACCTGCACATGTGACACGTGATATTTTTGACCATGTCGTCCAGTTAGCTGATAAAGGATTAGCTGGTTTTGATTTTGCAGGAAATGAACTAGATTTTCCACCTGCAGAATTAGAGGCTATCATTAAGCATACTCAGGAGTTAGGGCTTCCTTTGACATTTCACGCTGGTGAATGTGGTTGCGCTCATTACATTGCGGATACCATTGCTCTTGGTATCAAGCGTATCGGACATACCACGGCCATTTATGATCAACCTGAATTGATTCAAGAATTTGTCAAAAAAGGGGTAACAGCTGAGCTATGCTTGACAAGCAATCTCCAAACCAAAGCTGCGAAATCTTTAGCTGAGTTTCCTTTTCTTGTTTTGAAAAATGCTGGCGCTAAGATTACCATTAACACTGATAACCGTACGGTTTCTGACACCAGCCTAACAAGAGAATACGCGCTCTTTGCTAAATATTTTGGTGTTGGAGTTGATGATTTCCTAACATTTAATAAAAATGCTATTCAAGCATCGTTTACAACAGAAGCTCAAAAAGCTGATTTATTATCGAAAATTGACAATTTATATAAAACATTTCTGTAAAATTATGCTACAATAGTGGTAATTTATGTTTGGAGGGAACTATGGCTTTAGTTAAGATTGTCTATGCCAGCATGACAGGAAATACTGAAGAAATTGCTGACATTGTTGGAAATAAGTTCGAAGAACTTGGACACACTGTCGAAGTAGACGAATGTACAACAGTTGACGCAGCTGATTTTGAAGATGCTGATGTTGCGATTGTTGCATCATACACATACGGAGATGGCGAATTGCCAGATGAAATCGTTGATTTTTACGAAGATCTTGCAGATGTTGATTTGACAGATAAAATCTTCGGTGTTGTCGGATCTGGTGATACTTTCTACGATTACTTCTGTAAAGCAGTTGACGAATTTGAAGCACAATTTGCCTTGACTGGTGCAACAAAAGGTACGGATTCAGTTAAAGTTGACTTATCTGCAGAAGATGAAGATATTGCAAATCTAGAAGCTTTCGCAGAAACTATTTCTGAAAAAGTAAACTAAATAAGAAACTGAGGTTGGAGTGTGCTCCAATCTCTTTTTTCTCTTCCTTTCATAAAGAATGTTTTATAAAGTGAGGTGTCATTATGACCAAAAATAGAGATTACGATTATGGTTTTCACGATGATCTTACCCCGACTTATTCGACGGGTAAGGGTCTAACAGAAGAAATCGTGCGAAACATATCTGCTTACAAGCATGAACCCAAATGGATGCTTGATTATCGTTTGAAGAGCTTGGAGTTGTTTTATAAACTTCCCATGCCAGATTTTGGACCTGATTTGTCTGGAATTGACTTTGATGATGTCATTTATTTCCAAAAGCTAGCGAATAAGAAGGTTAATGACTGGGATGATGTTCCTGATAAGATTAAAGAAACTTTTGAGCGTTTGGGGATTCCACAAGCTGAACGTGATTACCTTTCTGGTGCTGTAGCTCAGTACGAGTCTGAAGTGGTTTATCATAATATGAAAGAAGAGTTCCAAAAACAAGGAATTATCTTTACCGATACTGACACAGCTTTGCAAGAATTTCCAGACTTATTTAAGGAGTATTTTGGAAAAATTGTCTCAAATAGTGAGCATAAATTTGCCGCTTTAAATGGTGCTGTTTGGTCAGGTGGAACTTTTATTTACGTGCCAAAGGGCGTGCAATGTGATATTCCAGTACAGACTTATTTCCGCATTAATGGTGAAAATGCAGGGCAATTTGAACGTAGTTTGATTATTGTCGATGAAGGAGCTTCAATTCAATATATTGAAGGTTGTACTGCTCCCAATTACACAACCAATAGCCTTCACGCAGCAACGGTAGAAATTATTGTCAAACGTGATGCTAGTTTTCGTTACACGACTATGCAGAATTGGTCTGACAATGTTTATAATCTGGTAACTGAACGTGGTAAGGTCGAAGAAAACGGCATGTTAGATTGGATTGATGGTAACCTCGGAAGTAAGGTCAATATGAAATACCCTTGTTCGATTTTAGATGGTCCACACGCCAAAACGTCAGTGCTTTCCATGGCATTTGCCAATTATGGTCAACATCTAGATGCTGGCTGTAAAGTTTATCACAATGCTCCACATACCTCATCAACCTTGATTTCAAAATCAGTGGCTAAGGATGGTGGAAAGACTGACTATCGTGGTTCAGTTTACTTTGGCAAGCATAGTGAAGGCTCAAAATCACACATTGAATGTGATACGATTTTAATGGATGACTTATCAAGCTCAGATACTATTCCATTTAATGAAATTCATAATTCAAATGTGTCTTTGGAACATGAAGCTAAGGTTTCAAAAGTTTCTGAAGAACAACTTTACTACATGATGAGCCGAGGAATTTCTGAAGAAGAAGCAACAGCTATGATTGTTAATGGCTTTATGGAACCAATCACCAAAGAACTTCCAATGGAATATGCCGTCGAAATGAATAGTTTGATTACTATGAGTATGGAAGATTCTATCGGGTAAATATTTGAAAATTCTAGAAATAATCTTTTTATCTCTTGAGTCTTCTTGTCAAGAGATAAACTTTTCTTTATAATGGAAGTAATATGAAAAAACATGAGTACAAATATGGTCAGCTACGCAAGTTATTAGTGATTCTTGGTTTGCTTAGTATTTGTGGCTATTTTATGATTTATGTCATCAGGCACTGGCAACTGATTGCCGCTTTTTGGCAATCTAGTTCAAAAACAACTCTAACACAGTTTTTGATGCAGTTGCGAACAAAAAATCTGATGAATATCACTATTTTGCTATTTTTGACAGCTTTAACAGCAGCCATTCCTTTTATGTCGAATGCGATTTTTGCTATCTTTAATGGCTTGATTTATGGCCCTGCTATTGGCTTTTTGATGAATCTCTCAGCAAATATCCTTGGCAATTTTATCTTTGTTAGAATTCTGAAAATGATTAATTTAAAGGACAATGATATCAAGTTGAAAAAATATTTTGCAGGATTCAAAAATGTCATCGATGCTGTTGAAAATCAAGAACTGGGTATTATGCTAGGTTACATGATTCCTGTGATTCCAACCCTACTCATCAATTATCACGTGGCAAAAATCAAATTGCCTTGGCACAGATGGTTTCTCTACGTTACAATCGGAGTAG
Source organism: Streptococcus lutetiensis (assembly GCF_900475675.1). NCBI lineage: Bacteria > Bacillati > Bacillota > Bacilli > Lactobacillales > Streptococcaceae > Streptococcus > Streptococcus lutetiensis. The sequence goes on along the minus strand of NZ_LS483403.1, from coordinate 1,193,083 downwards.
CACCGAGTAGTTTATTGTATGCTTTAGGTGGAGATGCGGTTGTTGCGGGAAATTTAAGACTGATTATTGTACTGCTTGTTATTTTTATTGCCATCAGTTTAATAGGAACTTATTTTAAACGAAAAAAGAATAAGTCATCTTTATAGTAGAAATAAAAAAAGATAAGGATATGGAAAAATGTCAGTAAAAGATTTGAATATTATCCGTCAAGAAATCGATCAAGTAGACCAAGAGTTAGTAGCCCTTCTGGAAAAACGTATAGCTCTAGTGACTCAAGTAGCAGCTTATAAGAGAGCTACTGGAAAAGCTATTTTAGATACTAGTCGTGAAAAAGTAGTCTTAAATAAAGTTGCTAGTCGCGTTCAAAATAAGGATTTTGAAACGACGCTGGTCAATACTTTTGCAGATATCATGAAAAATTCTCGCGATTATCAAGCTAAACAATTAAAGGCTGATTTAGATTAAGAAGGTAGCTCTCATGATTAAAAACTTAAAAGATAATCAAGATTATTCTTACAATGTTCTTGTAAAAGTAATCGGCGTAAGTCTTCTTATTGGATTTCTGATAGGTTGTGTTGATACTGTATTCGGTCGCGTCTTACTCATACTTAGTGACTTTCGAACTAGTCATTTCAATTATGTGATTCCTTTTTTGGGGTTGATTGGGATGGTTATTGTTTTTCTTTATCAAAAAGCGGATGCTCGAGCTAGCAAAGGAATGGGGCTACTTTTTGCGGTTAGTCAAGAAGCTGAAAAAGAAATTCCGTTGGTCATGTTACCTTTGGTAACTGTAGCAACTTGGCTAACTCATCTTTTTGGAGGAAGTGCTGGTCGTGAAGGTGTTGCTGTCCAGCTTGGGGCGACGATTTCACATGCTTTTAGCAAGTTTTTCTCTTTTGAAAATAGCTCTCGCTTGTTTCTTGTAACGGGTATGGCAGCTGGGTTTGCCGGTTTGTTTCAAACGCCATTGGCGGCTGTCTTTTTTGGACTTGAGATATTGGTTCTTGGCAAATTACAATTACCAGCTCTTTTACCAATGACAATTGCTTCATTTGTGGCGAGTGCAACATCACATGTTTTAGGATTAGAGAAATTTGCTCACTTTGTCAATGTTTCACTAACTTTTAATGCTTTGTTGTTTTGCAAACTTGCTTTGCTAGGACTTATTTTTGGATTAGTCGGCAATGCCTTTGCTGCTTTACTTGCCTATGCTAAACAAAAAGCCAAAGAGGTCATGTATAATCCCTACTATCGTATTTTATTTGGTGGGATTGTGCTTAGTCTTCTTTTCTTGATGTTGTATCATGGACGTTATTCAGGTCTTGGAACTAATCTGATTGATGCTAGTTTTTCTGGGAAAGACATTTACTTTTATGATTGGTTATTGAAACTAGTCTTGACTGTGGCAACTTTAGCAATCGGTTTTCAAGGTGGTGAGGTCACACCGCTCTTTGCTATCGGTGCATCACTCGGTGTTGTTTTAGCAAATGTTTTTGGTTTGCCAGTTGAATTTGTTGCAGCGGCAGGTTACATCAGCGTCTTTGGTAGTGCCACAAATACACTTTTAGCTCCGATTTTTATCGGAGGAGAAGTCTTTGGTTTTGCTAATTTGCCATATTTTGCTTTAATTATGATTTTTGCTTACAGCCTTAATCGAAAACACTCTATTTACACAGGACAAGAGGTTTTGACATTCTAGAAAAAACACTCAAAAAAGTCAGCTATTTTGCTTTACAGATATGGTGATTTTTGGTAAAATAAGAAGAGTGTGTAATGGACGCACTAATAATACGGCTAATCCGCTGGGACAAGCACCTAATGATTAGTAAGATAGGAGAATAAATAAATGAATCCATTAATTCAAAGTTTGACTGAAGGTCAACTACGTACTGACATCCCTGCATTCCAACCTGGTGATACTGTTCGTGTTCACGCAAAAGTTGTCGAAGGAAGCCGCGAACGTATCCAAGTTTTCGAAGGTGTGGTAATTTCACGTAAAGGTCAAGGGATCTCAGAAATGTACACAGTTCGTAAAATTTCAAGTGGTATCGGTGTTGAACGTACATTCCCAGTTCACACTCCACGTGTAGAAAAAATCGAAGTTGTTCGTCACGGTAAAGTACGTCGTGCTAAACTTTACTACTTGCGTGCATTGCAAGGTAAAGCTGCTCGTATTAAAGAAATCCGTCGTTAATTTTGGCGATAACTTTTCGATTGAAAAAATCTGTCCTTGTGACAGATTTTTTCATAGCTCCCCTTAGTTCAATGGATATAACAACTCCCTCCTAAGGAGTAGTTGCTGGTTCGATTCCGGCAGGGGAGATATAAGTAGGCATAAAAGTCCTTGATTTCAAGGTCTTTTTTCGTTATCAAATACACTTGACCTAAAATTGTCCAAAAAAGATTATTATATCAGAATTATCCTTAGTTAATGGCTTTATTTTTTTGAAAATGTACACGAAAATTCCTGAAAACCATGCCTTGATTTTTTCTGAAAAATTCCCGTATTTTCACCAGCTTTTTTCCTCAAATCTAATTAAAAAATGATATAATATTTTTTGACTAGAAACGAAGGAAGTAACATGGCAAGAAAAAAATATTCTATTGATAGTCGAATTGACTATTCTGTAATTTTACCTGTTTTTTTTCTTTTGCTAATTGGTTTGGTAGCCGTTTATATTGCAACGTCAAATGACTATCCTGGAACAATTGCAAAAGTAATGACACAACAAGGTGTTTGGATCTTTTTAGGGTGTGTAGTTGCCTTTGTTGTTATGCTCTTTAGTACTGAATTTTTATGGAAAGTCACCCCTTATTTGTATGGCTTGGGTTTGGCTTTGATGATTTTACCTTTGATTTTTTATAGTCCAGAATTGGTCGAATCAACCGGTGCCAAAAACTGGGTAACCATTGGGTCAGTAACCTTATTTCAACCTTCCGAATTCATGAAGGTCTCTTACATTTTGATGCTAGCTCGAGCATCGATTTGGTTTAGACACAAAGTGCCAGAAGATAATTTAAAAAACGATTGGAAGCTTCTTGGAATCTTTGCTTTGATTACCTTGCCGGTCATGGTGTTATTAGGTTTGCAAAAAGACCTTGGGACGGCCATGGTGTTCTCTGCTATTCTAGCAGGTTTGATTTTATTGTCAGGAATTTCTTGGTGGATTATCTTGCCTGTTGTGATTGCGGTAACGGTGATTATTGGAGGCTTTCTAGCTCTTTTTCTATCACCACATGGCAAAGATATTTTCTATGGTTTAGGGATGGATACCTATCAAATTAATCGTATTTCAGCTTGGCTAGATCCATTTTCATACGCTAAATCAATTGCTTACCAACAAACTCAAGGTATGATTTCAATTGGTAGCGGTGGGCTTGGTGGTAAAGGTTTCAATGTTATTGACCTTGCTGTTCCAGTTCGTGAAAGTGACATGATTTTCACAGTTATTGCTGAGGACTTCGGTTTTCTTGGCTGTGCGGTTGTTATGACTTTGTATCTTGTTTTGATTTATCGCATGATTCGTGTGACTTTTGAGTCAAACAACCGATTCTACACTTACATTTCAACTGGATTTATCATGATGATTTTGTTCCACATTTTTGAAAATGTTGGTGCTGCGATTGGTATTCTACCTTTGACTGGTATTCCATTGCCATTCATCTCACAAGGTGGTTCATCATTGATTACTAACTTGATTTGTGTTGGTTTGATTCTATCAATGAGTTATCAAAATAATTTGCACCATGAGCAAGAAGTTGAAGAGCATTTCAGACGAAGTGAACGTTATTAAAAGAGGTTTGGGAAAATTCTCCCGAGCCTTTTTTTGCCTAAAAAGCAATTTTGTTATCACAAAAATCTTTTGAAAATCCTGTTTGACTATGTGGGAAATTGATTGAGTAGAGACTATAAAAAAATGCAAAATTGTGATATAATATTGGTTATGAATTACCATGATTATATCTGGGATTTGGGTGGCACTTTACTCGATAATTATGAAATGTCCACTCAGGCTTTTGTGAAAACTTTAGCTAATTTTGGTTGTCAAGCATCGCATGATGACGTTTATGAAAAGCTAAAAGAATCAACAGATGCTGCTGTTAAAAAATTTATCCCAAACCAACCACAATTTTTGAAAGCATATAAAGCATTAGAAGCCGATTATTTGAAAACACCGGTTCTTTTTACAGGCGCCAGCGAGGTTTTACAGGCAATTGTGGCTAGCGGTGGGAGAAATTTCTTGGTTTCTCATCGAAATAAACAAGTCCTTGATATTTTAGAAAAAACAAAGGTACTTCCCTATTTCACAGAAGTCGTGACATCAGAAAGCGGCTTTGCTCGTAAGCCAAATCCAGAATCAATGTTATACCTCAAAGAAAAGTATAAGATTGAAAATGCTTTGGTTATTGGAGATCGTGAAATTGATAAAGAAGCTGGTCAAGCTGCTGGCTTTGATACCTTGTTAGTTGATGGGAAAAAATCCTTATTGGAGATAGTGAAGTAAATGACGGAAGAAAATAAAAATTTAGCAGAATTAGCGAAAGAGTACGACGCCAGTCAGATTCAGGTCCTAGAGGGACTTGAAGCTGTACGTATGCGCCCAGGGATGTATATCGGTTCAACCTCAAAAGAAGGATTGCACCACTTGGTCTGGGAAATTGTCGATAACTCAATCGATGAAGCCTTGGCAGGATTTGCCACGCACATTGAGGTTTTCATCGAGAAAGATAATTCGATTACAGTTGTCGATGATGGGCGTGGTATTCCAGTCGATATTCAAGAAAAAACAGGTCGTCCAGCCGTTGAAACGGTCTTTACAGTATTGCACGCCGGTGGTAAATTCGGCGGTGGCGGTTATAAAGTATCAGGTGGTCTCCACGGGGTAGGTTCATCTGTTGTTAACGCTCTATCAACACAATTGGATGTGTCTGTTTATCGTGATGGAAAAATCCATTATCAAAAATATCGCCGTGGTCATGTTGTTGACGATTTGAAAGTTATTGGTGACACAGACCGTCACGGTACAACTGTTCACTTCACTCCAGATGGCGAAATCTTTACAGAAACAATAGTATTTGATTTTGATAAATTAGCTAAACGTATTCAGGAACTTGCTTTCTTGAACCGCGGTTTGCGTATTTCAATCACTGACAAACGTGAAGGTATTGAACAAGAACAACATTATCACTACGAAGGTGGTATCTCAAGTTACGTTGAATTTATCAACGAAAACAAAGATGTTATCTTTGATAAACCTATTTATACTGATGGTGAAATGGATGGTATTTCAGTTGAAGTTGCCATGCAATATACAACTGGTTACCACGAGACAGTGATGAGCTTTGCCAATAACATTCACACTCATGAAGGTGGTACACACGAACAAGGTTTCCGTACAGCTTTGACACGTGTGATTAACGATTATGCTCGTCAAAATAAATTGCTTAAAGAAAAAGACGATAATCTAACTGGCGACGATGTTCGTGAAGGTTTGACAGCAGTTATCTCTGTTAAACATCCAAACCCACAATTTGAAGGTCAAACCAAAACAAAACTTGGAAACTCAGAAGTTGTCAAAATTACTAACCGTTTATTTAGCGATGCATTTGGACGTTTCTTGTTAGAAAATCCTCAAATTGCTAAGAAAATCGTTGAAAAAGGAATTCTTGCTTCTAAAGCACGTATTGCTGCGAAACGTGCACGTGAGGTAACACGTAAAAAATCAGGTCTTGAAATTTCAAACTTGCCTGGTAAATTGGCAGACTGTTCTTCAAACGACGCAACAATGAACGAATTGTTCATCGTCGAAGGGGATTCTGCGGGTGGTTCTGCAAAATCAGGACGTGACCGCGAGCACCAAGCAATTCTACCAATTCGTGGTAAAATCTTGAACGTTGAAAAAGCAAGTATGGATAAAATCCTTGCTAACGAAGAAATTCGTAGCTTGTTTACAGCAATGGGAACAGGTTTTGGAGCTGATTTTGATGTGACCAAAGCTCGTTACCACAAACTAGTTATCATGACCGATGCCGATGTCGATGGAGCACACATTCGTACTTTGCTTCTGACATTGATTTATCGCTTCATGCGTCCTGTATTGGAAGCAGGATACGTATACATCGCACAACCACCAATTTACGGTGTTAAAGTGGGTAGTGAAATTAAAGAATACATCCAACCTGGTGCTAATCAGGAAGTTGAACTACAAGCGGCAATTGAGCGCTACAGCAATGGTCGTTCAAAACCATCTGTTCAACGTTACAAAGGTCTTGGTGAAATGGATGACCACCAACTCTGGGCAACAACAATGGATCCAGAAAATCGCTTAATGGCGCGTGTATCTGTTGATGATGCTGCCGAAGCAGATAAGATTTTTGATATGCTTATGGGAGATAAGGTTGAACCACGTCGTGAGTTCATTGAAGAAAATGCGGTTTACAGTACGCTTGATATTTAATCGAATATTAACATAAAAATACTGCACACAATCTCTAAGTATGTTATAATCGTAATGTTATAGCTATTTTTTACGATAAAAAAGACAATTTATAAGGAGTTTTAAATGTCGAGCGGAATTATTTTACTGCTTGTAGCAATAGTTGTTTTAGTCATTATTGCTTATCTAGTTGGCGTTATCGTACGCAAACGAAATGATTCATTGATTGCAAGTTTGGAAGAAAGAAAGCAATCGTTATTTGGATTACCAGTCAATGAAGAAGTCGAAGCTGTTAAAAATCTTCATCTTATCGGACAAAGTCAAACAACATTTCGTGAATGGAACCAAAAATGGGTTGATCTTTCATTAAATTCTTTCTCAGATATTGAAAATCATATTTTTGAAGCTGAAGATCTTAACGATAGCTTCAAGTTTATCAGTGCGAAACATGAAATTGACAATGTTGAAAGCCAATTGAACTTAGTTGAAGAAGATATCAATGCGATTCGTGAAGCACTTGCTGTTTTGAAAGAACAAGAAGAAAAGAACAGTGCACGTGTGAAGCATGCTTTGGACTTATATGAAACTCTTCAAGCTTCTATTTCAGAAAAAGAAGACAATTTTGGTTCAACAATGCCCGAGATTGAAAAACAATTGAAAAACATCGAGGCTGAGTTCTCACAATTTGTAACACTTAACTCAACAGGTGACCCAGTTGAAGCCTCTGAAGTACTTGATCGTGCTGAAGAACATACTATTGCACTTGGTCAAATTTCAGAACAAATTCCAGCAATCGTTGCTAAATTGGAAGATGATTTTCCAGATCAATTGGATGATTTGGAACAAGGTTACCGTCGTCTGCTTGAACAAAATTACCACTTCGCTGAAAAAGACATTGAAGCTCGTTTCCAAGAAGTGCGTGATGCAATCCGTGCTAATTCATCAGAACTTGTGACTTTGAATCTTGATCGTGCTCGTGATGAAAATGAACACATCCAAGAAAAAATCGATTCATTATATGAATTGTTTGAACGTGAAATTGCTGCTCACAAAGCTGCGCTTAAAGACAGTAAAATCATTCCAGACTATTTGGCACACGCTAAAGCCAATAACGAAAAATTGGAACACGAAATCAAACGCTTATCTCACAAGTATATCTTGAATGATAACGAAAACTTAAGTCTTCGTTCATTCACTAAAAATTTGGAAGAAATCGAACAAGAAACATTGCCAATCGTTGAAGTTTTCGATAATCAAGATAAACCATTCTCTGAACTTCAATTGATTTTTGATCGCACATTGAAAACTCTTGATGCGATTGAAGAAGGTCAAATGCAAGTCTTCGAACATGTCAAAAACATTGAACAAATCGAAAGCGTTGCTCGTCAAAGCTTAGATCAATACATTAATCGTTTGCACTCAATCAAACGTTACATGGAAAAACGTAACTTACCAGGAATTCCTCAAGATTTCTTGAGCGCATTCTTCACAACAAGCAAACAATTGGAAGTTTTGATTGATGAGCTTAGCCGCGGTCGCATTGATATTGAAGCAGTTTCTCGTTTAACTGATGTTGCAACTGCAGCAATTGCTAATCTTGAAGAAGCAACTTACCAAGTTGTTCAAAATGCAACATTGACTGAACAGTTGTTACAATACTCTAACCGTTACCGTAGCTTCGAGCCAAGTGTTCAAAGCAGTTTCGAACATGCTTTGCATCTCTTTGAAGTAGATAACAATTATCAAGCGTCATTTGACGAAATCTCATATGCACTTGAAACAGTTGAACCAGGTGTAACTGATCGTTTCGTATCATCATATGAAAAAACACGTGAACAAATTCGTTTCTAAGATGATATGTCATATAAGAAAAAAAGGTTTAGAAACTTTCTAAGCCTTTTTTGATACTTTTATTCTATTTTGGGTTAAGTTGACTTAAAATTTTGGGTATAAATATAAAGATTCTAAAAATTTAGCTTGATATTTTCAGAATTTTCTTGTAAAATAGCTTTAATATAAAAAAGCGATGATAGAAAAAGCCTAAGACAACAGACAGAGAGTGCTTGGTGGTGAGAAAAGCATGCAATCCTTAGGCGACACATTCTTGAGTGCGTGTGCGAATGCTTCTAGCTAGTAGTGCACGACGGATGGATCCACGTTACGGATTAGAAGTCTAGTACTTCATGAGAGCAGTTAAGGTGACTTGCTGTTGAATCAAAGGTGGAACCACGTTGTTAACGTCCTTGCAAAGTTTTTTTGCGAGGGCGTCTTTTTTATATCAGAAAATAGAAAGGATCTTATTATGACAACTATTAAAGGATTGAGAGAAATTGAACCTTACGTTGCCGGAAGCCAACCAAGCGGTGAAAATTTAATTAAACTAAATACAAATGAAAATGCTTATGGACCAAGTCCAAAAGTAGCAGAAGTTTTTTCACAGTTTGATGTCCATCAATTGCGAAAATATTCGACCTTGGATCAAAAATCACTACGCATTGCGCTTGCTAAGCAACACGGTCTTGAACCTGATCAGATTATCGTTGGTAATGGTTCAGATGATATTTTATCCATGGCATTTCTAGCATTTTTTAATAGTGATGATCCGGTTTTGTTTCCTGATTTAACTTATGGATTTTACAAGGTTTGGGCGGATTTGTATCATGTCAATTACCATGAAATTCCATTGAATGAGCAGTTTGAGATTGACTCTAGTGATTACATTGCTGACAATGGAGGAATTATCATCACCAATCCTAATGCGCCAACTGGCATTTATAAATCGCTTGATGGGCTTGAAAAGATTATTCGTGCTAATCAAGACGTGGTCGTCATTATTGATGAAGCTTATATTAACTTTGGTGGTCAAAGTGCTCTGCCATTGCTTAAAAAATATGAGAATGTCTTTATCACACGGACATTTTCAAAAGATGCTTGCCTTGCTGGTTTGCGAGTTGGTTATGGTTTGGGAAGTCCAAAATTAATGGCGGTGATTAATGCGGTTAAGAATTCCGTTAATCCATATAATGTTGATTTGATTGCTGAAAAATTAGCGCTTGCAGCTGTTGAATCTTGGGATTATTATGAAGACACTTGCCAAAAAATCATGGCAACCAGAGATTGGTTTGCAAAAGAGTTGAGATTTTTAGACTTTAAGGTTTTAGAATCAAAGACAAATTTTGTCTTAGTAGAATGTCCAGATAACGGCGCAGCCTTACTGTTTGACTACTTACAAGCTAAAAATATTTATGTGCGTTATTTCCCAAAAGTTGAACGCATTAAAAATTACTTGCGCATTTCTATCGGGCGTCAAGATGAAATGGAAGAAGTGCTTAAGGCGATTAAAGAATTCTTGGCTGTAGGTTTGAAATGATTTGAGGAGTGATGGAATGAAAAAAACGACTTTACCAGTAGGGATGCACGATAAATTATTCAAACGCGCACGTGTAACCTACAAAATTGAACGAGATATCAGTGATTTCTTGATGAGTCAAGGCTTTAATCGTATTGAAACACCGACCTTGGAACATTTTGAAGTCTTTAGCGATACGCTTAATAAAAATAATTATAATTTTTTTGATAAAAGTGGCGAACTGTTGACCCTTCGTCCGGATATTACTAGTCAGATTGGACGTGTGATTGTTTCAACCCAAGTTGAAACGCCGATTAAATTTTTATATTCAGGCAAGGTCTTCAAATACAATGAAGAAATGCGTGGCTTGATGAACGAGCACACACAAGCAGGGATTGAAATCGTTGGTTATCCAGCTAAAGAGGCGGTTTATGAAGCCATCGCTTCAGCAAAAGCATCGCTTGATAAGGCAGATATCCCATCTTACCAATTTGAGTTTTCACATGCTGGTATTTTACAAACGATTTTTGATGATTTGAACTTACCAGCTGCAGCAGAAAAAGAATTGGATGTGGCACTAAAAGACAAAAATATCACGCAATTAAATGAGTTAACGAAGAAATATCCAAGTGAATTTGACGATTTCTTGAAAAATTTGCCTTATCTTTTTGGTGAAAGTCATCAAGTGCTTAGCAAAGCTCGTAAGCTTGTTAAAAATGAGTCTGTCTTAGCTGCTTTGACTGATTTGGAAGATTTGTTGGCACAGGTCTCTGATATTTTACCTGAGAGTCATATTGATTTAGCTCAAATTCCATCTATGCCATACTACACTGGTGTCATGTTTAAAGTCTTTGGGGACAAAGTTCCAGATGCTTTTGCTTCAGGTGGACGCTATGACAAGTTATTTGAACGTTTTGGCGCTAAAAAATTAACAGCAGTTGGTTGGGCAGTAGATATTGATGCCATTTACCAAGCAGTACACGATAGTTTAGAAGGAGGTGCCTAATGGAAAATCAAATTACGATTGCTTTGACCAAAGGACGTATTAAAAAAGATACCGTAAAACTTTTGGAAAAAGCTGGTTTTGACATGTCTTTTATGGCGGATAAGGGACGTAACCTAATTTTTGAAAGTCCGGACAAGAAATTCCGCTTTTTGCTTGTTAAGGCACCCGATGTGACAACTTATGTTCGACATGGTGTTGCTGATCTTGGAGTTGTCGGAAAAGACTTGCTTATTGAGCATCCGATAGGTTACCTTGAAATGCTTGATTTGAATTTTGGGTTGTGTAAGTTTTCTGTTGCTTCAACGGACGCTTACAAACCGCATGATCACAAGCGCAAGCGTATTGCCACAAAATATCCAACAATTGCTACTGATTATTTTAATAAAAAAGGCGAAGATGTTGAAATTATTTCAATTCAAGGAAGTGTCGAAATTGCTCCAGTTATCGGCTTAGCGGATGCTATTGTTGATATCGTAGAAACAGGAAATACTTTGGTTGCCAATGGTCTCAAGGTTTATGAAGACATTTGTCGTATATCAGCTCGTCTGATTGTCAATAAGGCAGCTTTGAAAAATAATCCAGAAATCATGCCATTTATCCAAAAATTGGAAAGTATCGTTGGAAATGAGGAGGTAGCTTTTAAATGAAAGTTTTAACAGGAACGACAGAAGAAATTTCAAAAATTCTCTATCAAGAACAACTCGAATTGAGTAAAGAAAACCTTGACGTCGACGATGCAGTCCGTCAAATTTTGGAAGATGTCAAGAAAAATGGAGATAAAGCTTTAAAAGTTTATTCTGAGAAATTCGACAAGATTGCTTTGGATAACTTTGAAGTAAGTCAAGATTTGATTAACCAAGCTTTTGAGGAGATTAATCCAGAAGTCTTGGTAGCTCTCAAAAACGCGAAAGCAAACATTGAAAGTTATCACAAACAACAATTGGAATCAGGTTTTGAAGACCAACCGACTGATGGTGTTATTCGTGGTCAATTGATTCGTTCAATTGAACGAGCTGGTGTTTATGTGCCAGGTGGGACAGCAGCTTACCCATCGTCAGTTTTGATGAATGTGATTCCTGCAAAGATTGCTGGTGTTAAGGAAATTATCATGATTACCCCACCGCAAAAATATTTTGAACCTGCTATTTTGGTGGCTGCATCACTTGCTGGTGTCAATAAGATTTTTCAAGTTGGTGGTGCTCAAGGGGTAGCGGCTCTTGCTTATGGGACAGAAACGATTCCTCGTGTTGATAAAATTACAGGACCTGGAAATATTTTTGTTGCGACAGCCAAGAAAATGGTTTACGGTCTTGTTGGAATTGACATGATTGCAGGACCATCAGAAATTGGAGTGATTGCCGATAGCTCAGCAAATCCTAAATACGTTGCTGCAGATTTGCTTTCTCAAGCTGAACACGATGTGCGTGCTCGCGCGATTTTGGTAACTGATTCGGCTGAATTGGCTGAAGCTGTTGAGGTAGAGATTGAAGAGCAACTTAAACGTTTGCCACGTGAAAACATTGCACGCCCATCAGTTGAAAATAACGGTTACATTATCATTGCAGATTCGGTTGATGCTATGTTTGATTTGATGAACCAAGTGGCACCAGAACACTTGGAATTGGCTATGGATAATGCTTATGATTATCTTGATAAAGTACAAAATGCAGGTTCAGTTTTCTTGGGTCATTTCACCAGTGAACCGATTGGTGATTACTATGCTGGAGCAAACCACGTCTTGCCAACAACAAGTACCAGTCGTTTTTCATCAGCTCTTGGAGTGCATGATTTTGTGAAACGAATTCAGTACATGCAATACTCAAAAGCAGCTGTCAATGCGGCTAGTCACGATATTACAACACTTGCTTATGCCGAAGGTTTGCAGGCTCATGCTAAAGCAATCGAGGTGCGCCATGACTAAAGTAAAAGGATTGCTAGTGATGGATGTAGATTCTACACTCATCCAAGAAGAAGGAATTGACTTGCTTGGTGAAGAAGCAGGTGTTGGTACAAAGATTGCTGATATTACAGCGCGTGCTATGAATGGTGAGCTAGATTTCAAACAAGCTTTGGATGAACGTGTGGGTCTCCTAAAAGGCTTGCCAGAGACGATTTTTGATAAAGTTTTAGCTCGCATGCATTTTACAAATGGGGCTGAAAAATTGGTGGCTGAACTTCATCATCGTGGTTATAAAGTTGCCGTGGTATCAGGTGGTTTTCATGAAACTGTTGATGTCTTGGCTAAGCGCATCGGTATTGATTATGTTAAAGCTAATCGTTTAGAAGTTAAAGATGGACTTTTGACAGGAAAAGTGCTTAGTGATGTGGTTACCAAAGATGTTAAAAAAGCAAGCCTTATTGAATGGGCAGCTGAAAATGGCTTAGACTTAAGTCAAACCATTGCTATGGGAGATGGAGCTAATGACCTTCCAATGATTAAAACAGCTGGTATCGGAATTGCCTTTTGTGCCAAACCAGTTGTGCGAAAAGAAGCCCCTTACCAAATTAATGAAGCAAATTTGTATAAAGTGATTGATATTTTAGATAGTCAAAGCAGATAGATAAAAGTATCAAAAAGGAGTTGTTATGAGACAAGCAGAGATTGAACGTAATACCTTTGAAACTAAAATTAAATTGAGCCTTAATCTTGATGCCCAAGAGCCAGTTTCTATTGATACTGGTGTTGGTTTCTTTGACCATATGTTGACTCTTTTTGCCAGACACAGCCGCATGTCTCTTGTGGTAAAAGCAGATGGAGACCTTCATGTGGATAGTCACCACACGGTTGAAGATGTTGGAATTGTGCTAGGTCAAGCATTGAAAGAAGCTTTGGGAGATAAGTCTGGTATCAATCGCTACGGAACGTCATTTGTGCCAATGGATGAAACACTTGGAATGGCAAGCCTTGATTTGTCAGGACGTAGCTACCTTGTTTTTGATTGTGAGTTCGATAATCCAAAACTTGGCAACTTTGATACAGAGCTCGTAGAAGAATTCTTCCAAGCCTTTGCTTTTAATGTTCAAATGAATCTGCATTTGAAGATTTTACATGGCAAAAATAACCACCACAAATCAGAAAGTTTGTTCAAAGCAACTGGCCGAGCTCTTCGTGAAGCTATTGCCATTAACCCAGAAATTCACGGGGTTAATTCAACAAAAGGTTTGTTGTAATTAAAAATAGAAAGGAAAATCAGTCGAAGCACTCTTATTTAGTGGCGCTTGCAAGGCTTGATAACTTAGCTAATGATTATTGTAATTGATTATGATGCAGGAAATACTACTAATGTCTTAAGGGCTTTGAAAAAAATTGGTGTTCAGGCTGAATTATCCAGTGACCCGACAAAAATTTTAGCAGCTAGAGGTTTTATACTACCTGGTGTTGGAGCGTATCCAGCTGCCATGGCCGAGCTGACTAAGCGTGGTTTGGTTCCAGTAATTAAAGAAGCAGTTGCTAAAGGAGCACCGCTACTTGGTATTTGTCTTGGAATGCAAGTCTTGACAGAAGTTGGTTTAGAACATCAAGAAACAAAAGGACTTGGTTTTATTCCGGGCGTTTGTAGAGAAATCAAAGCAACCAAAAACATGCCAGTGCCTCACATGGGCTGGAATAATTTGACAGTCAAACATGAAACTCCTTTAACGGAAGAACTTGAAGGACAGTCTGTTTATTTTGTTCACAGTTATTTTACAGATGTTCCAAAAGAATACATCGATGTGACTGCAGATTATGGCATTGATGTGCCAGCTATGATTCACAAGGACAATGTTTATGGCGCCCAGTTCCACCCTGAAAAATCTGGTGATGTGGGCTTAGGAATTTTAAAAAAATTTATTGCACTGTGTGAGAAATAAGTTTCACGATTTTTGGGTAGTGTTTTAGAAGAGAAAAGGAGTTTTATATGCAGATTCTTCCAGCGATTGATATCAAAGAAGGACAGGTGGTTCGTCTTTTTAAAGGTGATTTTAATCAAAAGACTGTGGTTAACCCTGATGTTATTGGGCAGTCTAAAATCTTTGCGCAAGCTGGTATTGATTTTATTCACGTTGTTGATTTAGATGGAGCTTTTGATGGCCGAGCTACAAACCGTGATTTGATTGCCAAATTGAAAAAAGAATCTGGACTTGGTGTGGAAGTTGGTGGCGGTATTCGCACACTTGAACAGATTGAAGATTATCTTGCGGTAGGTATTGACCGTGTGATTATTGGTTCAATGGCTGTGAAAAATCCAGACTTTGTCAAAGCTGCCTTGGAAAAATTTGGTAGTGACAAAGTCGTTGTCGGTATCGATGCCAAGAATGGCATGGTGGCTACAGAAGGTTGGCTTGAAACAAGTAATGTTGATTACATCAGCTTAGCTAAAGCCATGGAAAAAATCGGGGTGACTCTCTTTGTCTACACAGATATTGACCGAGATGGGACACTAACAGGACCTAATTTTGAACACTATGATCGCTTGGTGGCTGAGTTGACAACAGCTAAAGTCATTGCTTCAGGTGGTATTGCTGAACAGTCTGATTTGGTGAAATTGCAACAAATCGGAGTTGCTGGAACAATCGTCGGTAAAGCTTATTATAATGGCAATATTAGTCTTGAAGAATTGAAAGCTTTTGGAGGATAGCTTATGCTGAAAAAACGCATTATTCCATGTCTTGATGTCAAAGATGGACGTGTGGTCAAAGGGGTTAATTTTGTTAATTTAATGGATGTTGGTGACCCAGTTGATGCAGCGCGTGCTTATTATGAAGCAGGATGTGATGAATTAGTTTTCTTAGATATCACAGCAACGCATGAAAAACGTGATACGACAGTTGATATGGCAAGACGCGTTGCGGATCAAGTTTTTATTCCTTTTACAGTCGGCGGCGGTATTCGTTCTGTTGAGGATATGAACAAAATGCTTAAAGCTGGAGCTGATAAGGTAGCTGTCAATTCATCGGCTGTTGCCAATCCACAACTTATCAAAGAATGTGCTGAAAAGTTCGGTAATCAATGTGTGGTATCAGCTATTGATGCTCGTAAGGAAACAGATGGTACTTGGCACGTCTATGTAGCTGGTGGTCGTAAAGACACAGGTATTGATTTGATTGAGTGGGCTAAAAAAGTAGTCAGTCTTGGTGCTGGCGAAATTCTTCTAACTAGCATGGATAAAGATGGCACAAAATCTGGCTTTGATTTGGAAATGTTAAATGCCGTTGCTGATGTGGTGAATGTTCCT
The DNA here is from genome assembly GCF_900475675.1 of Streptococcus lutetiensis. NCBI lineage: Bacteria > Bacillati > Bacillota > Bacilli > Lactobacillales > Streptococcaceae > Streptococcus > Streptococcus lutetiensis. The sequence continues at coordinate 1,177,075 of NZ_LS483403.1, read as the reverse complement.
ATTATCGCTTCTGGGGGTGCCGGCAATATTGAGCACATGGTTGAAGTCTTTGAAAAGGCATCGGCTACAGGTGCTTTAGCAGCTTCTATTTTTCACTATGGCGAGGTATCGATTGCAGATACTAAAGCGGCTATGGCTGAAGCTGGAATTGAGGTGAGACGATGAGTGATATTAAACTTGATTTTGCAAAACAAGATGGACTTCTTCCAGTAATTGTCACTGACTATAAGACTGGTCAAGTGTTAATGCTTGCTTACATGAATGAAGAAGCGTACCGTTTGACCTTGGAAACAAAGCAGATGCACTACTGGAGCCGTTCGCGCAATGAACTTTGGCAAAAAGGAGCAACAAGTGGTCACTATCAATACGTCAAATCCATTAAAACAGATTGTGATTGTGACACATTACTTGTGGCTGTAAAACAAGAAGGAGCAGCTTGTCACACAGGTGCTTACAGCTGTTTCTTCAATGATATTTTATAGAAAGGAAAACTATGCTAGAAACAATTTATAAAGAAGCTTTAGGCCGTAAAGAAAACCCTAAAGAAGGTTCTTACACTAATTACCTTTTTGACAAAGGTTTGGATAAGATTTTGAAAAAAGTTGGTGAGGAAGCAGCTGAAGTTGTTATCGCTGCTAAAAATGCTGATAAAGATGAAATCGCAAATGAAACAGCAGATGTTTTGTATCACTTAGCTGTCATGTTAGTTGAAACTGGTGTTACAACTGAAGACATTGAGGCTGTTTTGAAAGCTCGCCAAGGCAAAAAAAGTAACGTTCACGACCGACCAGAAATCACAAATTATTAAGCAAGAAGAGATAGGAAGTTCTTTCCTATCTCTTTCATCTTCTTTAAAGCAATCGATTGCATTATTATTAGGGTAATTTATCTGCGTTATATATTGAATTGATGATTAAAAAAATAAATTTATCTTACGAAAACGATTGCGCAATTATAAAGTATTTTGTATACTGAAAGCATGAAATATTACTAATTTTAAGACGGAGGTCTTCTATGAAAAAGGTAAGTCGGCTTTCTTTCCCAGAAAAGCGGGAATACTTTGGAATTCGTAAGCTAAAAGTTGGTATTGCTTCGGTTGCGATTGCAACAGCTCTTTTTTGGGGTGCTGGATTGACAAGTGTTTCAGCAAATCAAGCGACTTCTCAAGCAGCAGTTTCGGAAGTGATAAATGAGACATCGCTCCCAGATGATGGCAGTCAGGCTCTTCTTGAACCAGAGAAAACAGCAGACGCTAATCAAAACCTTGAAGAATCTAATTCTTCTGATTTAAGTGATGACAGCCAAAATCAATTAACAGAGTCTGAAAGTTCAGCGGTAGAAGAAACTGTGCCAGAATCACAGCCTCAAGAAGTTATTTCACAGGCACAAGGGGTTCAAGGGGCAGCAGAAATAGATGAAATTTCTGACGTTAAAGCAGTGACAAGCGCTGAAAACAGTAATCAAGTGAATCTCCTAAAATCTTCTCAACCTGATAATCAAGTCTCAAATCCTCCAATTGCTGAAAATACGCTGCGCGTTCATTTTAAGACCTTACCATCAGATGATTTGGCAAGTCTTGGTTTGTGGACTTGGGAAGATGTCGAACATCCATCTGAATCTTGGCCAAATGGTGCGATTAATCTTTCTAATCTTAAACACGACGCTTATGGTTATTATATCGATGTGAAATTGGTCAATGGTAATCCTCACAAAGTTGGATTGCTCATCAATAATACTAGTGGTGAGAATGTTTCAGGGGATAAAGTGGTGAATCTTATCAGCCAAGACATGAATGAAGTTTGGTTTGATGAGGATTATAATGCTATCTATTACGCCCCACTTGAAAAAGGAAAAATCCGTATTAATTACTATCGTAGTGATGGAAATTACAAGAACTTGGCAATTTGGTTGTGGGGAAGTGCAGATAGTTCCATCACTAGTCGCTTAGGTTCTTGACCTCATGGTGTTGATTTTAAAAACTTTGGCAAATACGGTGCTTATATCGATGCGTCGTTGGCAGATTTTAATGAGCTTGGTTTCTTGCTCCTTGATGAATCAAAAGAAGGCGATGCGGCCAAGATTCAACCAGACAATTACACCTTTAAGGATTTAGCTAATCAAACACGAATTTTCTTGAAAGATGAGGATAAGACCATTTATACGAATCCATATTTTGTAAGCACAATTTGCTTAACATCTGCACAACAAATTAGTCAATCAGAGCTTGAAGCAATCATTAGCAATCTAGCAGACGCCGATAAAACTGAACTCCTAGAAAATCTTAAAGTGACTGATAAGACTGGCAATGCTGTTGCTATTACAGATATTACTCTCGATAAAGCAAGTAATAAAGTTACTATCACAGGTGATTTTTCAAGCGATAGCCTTTATACAGTAAGCTATAATGGTGACCGATATCAAGCTAAGCAAAGTTGGCAATACACAGATTCTAAATACGCTTATGATGGTGATTTAGGAGCACGTGTCTTTGATAATGGAGCGCGTGTTGATTTGATCGTTTGGTCACCAAGTGCAGATATCGTTTCTGTTGTTCTCTATGATAAGAATGACCAAACCAAAGTCATTGGCAAAATTGCTATGACTAAAGGAAATAAAGGTCAATGGTCGGCTAGTCTAACACCAAGCCTTGGTTTAGGTATTAGTGATTATCGTGGCTATTATTATCATTATGAAATCACACGCGGAAAAGAGACTGTTCTGGCACTTGACCCTTATGCTAAATCATTAGCTGAGTGGAACAGTGATTTGATTGGAACTGATCCATCTTATAAAGTGGCTAAAGCAGCTATCGTTGATCCTAGCGCTATCGGCAATCAAGACTTGAATTATGCAAATATCAAAGGCTACAAAGACCGTGAAGATGCTATTATCTATGAAGCACATGTCCGTGACTTTACATCCGATACAGCTATTTCAGAAGAACTTCGCAATCAATTTGGTACCTTTGCAGCGTTTGCTGAAAAATTGGATTACCTTCAAAGCCTAGGTGTCACTCATATTCAATTGCTTCCTGTTATGAGTTATTACTACGTTAACGAAGTGATGAATAACAAGCGCTTAATAGATTATGCCTCAAGTAATACAAACTACAACTGGGGTTATGACCCACAAAGTTATTTTGCTTTGACAGGAATGTATTCTGAAAATCCAGCTGACCCAGCAAAACGTATCGCAGAATTCAAAAATTTGATTAATGAAATTCACAAACGTGGTATTGGAATTATCCTGGATGTCGTTTATAACCACACAGCTGACCTTGCTATTCTTGAAAATTTGGAATCAAATTATTATCACTTTATGGAAGTTGATGGCAAGGCTAAAACAAGCTTTGGTGGTGGTCGCCCAGGAACAACTCACTATATGACACGACGTATGGTGCTTGATTCGATTGCTTATTGGACAAAAGAATTTAAAGTGGATGGCTTCCGTTTTGATATGATGGGTGACTTGGATGCTGAGACTGTTCAAATGGCTTATGACAAAGCAAAAGCTTTGAATCCAAATGTTATCATGCTTGGTGAAGGTTGGATTACTTATGCTGGTGATGCCAATGATAGTCGTCAACCTGCTGACCAAACTTGGATGGCACACACAGACAGTGTGGCTTCATTCTCTGATGATATTCGTAATCTCCTTAAATCAGGGTATCCAAGTGAAGGTGCACCATGCTTTATTACAGGTGGGGTTAAAAATTTGCAAGAGCTCTTTAATAGCATAAAAGCTCAGCCAAATAATTTCACAGCAGATGATCCAGGTGATGTGATTCAATACATTGCAGCTCATGACAATCTACCCCTTCACGATATTATTGCTAAATCAATCCACAAAGACCCATCAGTGGCAGAAAATGAAGAGGAAATTTTACGTCGTCAATGTTTGGGAAATCTTATTATCTTGACTTCTCAAGGAACAGCCTTCATCCATTCTGGTCAAGAATATGGTCGTACCAAACAATTCCGTGATGAAGCTTATAAGACACCAGTAGCGGCTGATAAAGTCCCAGCAAAATCAGATTTGCTAACAAACGCTGATGGCACACCATTTGTTTATCCTTACTTTATCAGTGATTCCTATGATTCTACGGATGCTGTTAATCATTTTGATTGGGTAAAAGCAACTGACGGCAAGGCTTACCCAGAAAATGCTAAAACGCAAGCTTATACCAAAGGCTTGATTGCCCTTCGCCGCTCAACAGATGCCTTCACACTTAAGACGAAAGCAGATGTAGATAGCAAGGTCAAACTCATCACCATTCCAAATAAAAATGGAGTTGGTCAAGAAGATTTGATTATCGCTTACCAAACACAAGCAAGTAGTGGTGACGTCTATGCAGCCTTTGTCAATGCTGATAGCAAAGCGCGTGAGTTTGTCTTGTCAGATGATTACAAAGCTCTGTTGAACGCAGAAATTCTTGCTGACGCCGATACCGCAGGTGTCGATGCTATCTTGAATCCAAAAGGTGTGGCTTTTACGGAAAACAGCATTACCCTTAATCCGTTAACAGCAACAATCCTACGTTTGAGAAAGGCGAATGCAGAAACAGAACGTACCCTTTATGACCAAGCAAGTGGTGTAAGTGTCATTTTAGCTCCAGGTGAACGTGAAGAGATTACACAGATTGAAGTCCATCACAAAGAAACAAATGACAGTCAAACCTCTTCAGTCTTGCAAGGTAAAGATTATGATTTATATGATATCGAGCCTGAGGATGCTTATGGCTATGTTGTTAGCACAACTCAAAAAGATCAAGTCATCTTACCAATTGATGCTGGTAAAGCTGTTGCAGAAGTTTTCTATCTTCCAGAAAATGCACAACCGCAACTTCTAGCCTTTAGAGAAGTTAGCAAGTTAGTGGCTGGGCAAGTCGTTAAATTCGTCATCTTTGATGTTGACCACCTCAGCCAATATGGCATTGTTTATCAAGACCAAGTGGCAAAAACTGAAGTGCCAGCTAATTCGAATCAAGTGGCGAAAGTTACAGCGCCAACCCAAACTCAGACTGGAGTCTGGAATCAAGCGGCTTCTCGAGTCCTTTCTGACCTTCAAAAAGTTGCTGTTACTGAAAATAGCACAGTTGCCTTGCCAGAAACTGGTCAAAAAGATAGTAATACTTTAACTTTTGTTGGTCTTCTAAGTCTTGCTAGTCTAGCAGTGTTAGAAGTTAAAAGACGTCAAAAAAGTCATTAACATTTAAATACCTTACTTTCCTTATATAAAGAGCTCCCCTTCTAAAATTGAAGGGGAGTTTTGCTTTGTATTAATGTTTTTGTAACCTCTTTCCTTTAAAAAATTATATAATAGTTATAAGAAATGTAAGGGGGAGTTGGTACTATGCATATATTAATTGCACCTGATTCATTTAAGGAAAGTTTGTCAGCACTTGAAGTTGCAAAAGCTGTTCAAAAAGGTTTTCGAAAAGCTATGCCAAATGCGACTTTTGATGTCATGCCTGTTGGTGACGGTGGTGAAGGAACTTTGGAAGCTTTGACAGGCGGTCTTCATTTAAAACGTGAAAGCCATACGGTTACTGGCGCGTTTGGTCAACCAGTCGAAGCCCATTATGCGACTAATGGTCGTTTGGCCGTTTTTGAAATGGCAGACATTTGTGGTTTGGAAAAAGTGCCAATGAATCAGCGTAGCCCATTAACCCTTACGACAAAAGGTGTTGGTGAAATGATTGGTCACTTGGTTGATCTTGGTGTTGAAGAAATCATGATTGGTGTTGGAGGCAGTTCAACCAATGATGGTGGTCTGGGAATGGCGGCAGGTCTTGGCTATCGTTTCTTTGACAAAACAGGTCATGAAGTCGAAGCGATAGGTGAACACCTTGGTGATATTAGCATGGTTTCTTATGAAAGCTGTCGTTGGGATTTATCTCAAATTAAGGTGACAGTTATCACTGACGTGACAAATCCTCTATGTGGTCCAAATGGGGCAACCTATATTTTTGGAGAACAAAAAGGGCTTGCAAAAGAGGAATTTGCAAGCATTGATAAAGATATGGAAAGATTTTACCAAACTTTCTTCCCAGCTGTTTTAGATTTGGCTGGAGCGGGAGCAGGTGGCGGAATGGCAGCAGGTCTAGCAGCATTTGCAGGAGGTCAAATCATTTCTGGTATTGATGCTGTTCTTGATATGCTTGATTTTGACCGACGTGTTCAGAAAGCTGATATTGTTGTTGTCGGTGAAGGGCGCATGGATAAGCAAAGTCTTTCAGGTAAAGCTCCCGTTGGTCTAGCACAACGCACACCTCGTGGTAAATTAGTCATTGCCATCTGTGGTAGCCTCAAAGATGATTTACCAAGTTTCCCAATTTCTAACATTCAAGCAGCTTTTCCGATAATTGCTGACGCTGATACGTTGGAAAATACTCTAGATAAAGCTGAGCAAAATCTGGAACGCACTGCGCAAAACATCGGAAATTTACTAAGCTTTACTAGATTTAATCCTTGTTAAATAATTTTGACCAGAAGCCTTTTTTAGGGGCTTCTTTTGTTTTTTCTGGAGTAGTCGGAAATTGTTCGGATAATGAAGGGTTAGCTACGTTTTCAGCTTTAGTTGAATGAACGATAATGCCATAAGGTGATTGAGCATTCTTTTCATCAACAATCGTTGCTTGAATGTTTTGTTTTTGAGCAATTTTCATGTAAAACATTTGATTGGAAGCAGAGAGCTTAGGAGAAATTTTAACTAATATTGTGTCGTGTTGTTTAGCTAATTGTCCTAAAATATCACTAAAACGATTTTTAACCTCTTCTAAACGGCTGTCTTCAAGAGAAATTGATAAGACAACGCGTTCGGCAAAAGTTCCAAAATAAAGACGTTGTTCATCTGGATTTAAGCGTTTTTCGCCTGTTGCAGCTTGTAAAACTTTATTTTCTAAATCAGTCATAGCAGGGCCCTCCATATATTCTTATAATAATTATAAGTTAAATTTACCAAACTGTCAGTTTTGGGCTGTTTTGTTATTGAAAATTGTGAAAAGCCATGAAAGTTGGTAGCGATTTTCAAAATTTCTTGTTTTTATTTGCTTAAGCGCCGATATTATGGTATTATTTTAGTGTAAAAATATTAAAAACTCATAAGGAGAGTAACATAATGTCAATTATTACTGATGTTTACGCTCGCGAAGTCCTTGACTCACGCGGTAACCCAACACTTGAAGTAGAAGTTTACACAGAATCAGGCGCATTTGGTCGTGGTATGGTTCCTTCAGGAGCTTCTACTGGTGAACACGAAGCAGTTGAACTTCGTGACGGAGACAAATCTCGTTACAACGGTCTTGGTACTCAAAAAGCTGTTGACAACGTTAACAACATCATTGCTGAAGCAATCATCGGTTTCGATGTTCGTGATCAACAAGCTATCGACCGTGCTATGATCGCTCTTGACGGTACTCCAAACAAAGGTAAACTCGGTGCAAATGCTATCCTTGGTGTTTCTATTGCCGTAGCTCGTGCAGCAGCTGACTACCTTGAAGTTCCACTTTACAGCTACCTTGGTGGTTTCAACACTAAAGTTCTTCCAACTCCAATGATGAACATCATCAACGGTGGTTCTCACTCAGACGCTCCAATCGCTTTCCAAGAATTCATGATCGTACCTGCTGGCGCACCTACATTCAAAGAAGCTCTTCGTTGGGGTGCTGAAATCTTCCACACACTTAAGAAAATCCTTAAAGAACGTGGTCTTGAAACAGCTGTTGGTGACGAAGGTGGTTTCGCTCCTAAATTTGAAGGAACTGAAGACGCTGTAGAAACAATCATCAAAGCTATCGAAACTGCTGGTTACAAACCAGGTGAAGATGTATTCCTTGGATTTGACTGTGCTTCATCAGAATTCTACGATAACGGAATCTATGACTACACTAAATTCGAAGGTGAAGGTGCTGCTAAACGTACTGCTGCAGAACAAGTCGACTACATCGAAGAATTGGTTAACAAATACCCAATCATCACTATCGAAGATGCAATGGACGAAAACGACTGGGACGGATGGAAAGAACTTACTAAACGTCTTGGTAAACGCATTCAATTGGTTGGTGATGACTTCTTCGTAACAAACACTTCATACCTTGCACGTGGTATCAAAGAAGAAGCTGCTAACTCAATCCTTATCAAAGTTAACCAAATCGGTACTTTGACTGAAACATTCGAAGCTATCGAAATGGCTAAAGAAGCTGGTTACACTGCAGTTGTATCACACCGTTCAGGTGAAACTGAAGATTCAACAATTGCTGACATCGCAGTTGCAACTAACGCTGGTCAAATTAAAACTGGTTCACTTTCACGTACTGACCGTATCGCTAAATACAACCAATTGCTTCGTATCGAAGACCAACTTGGTGAAGTAGCTGAATACCGTGGATTGAAATCATTCTACAACTTGAAAAAATAATCTCTGATTATATCAAGTTAAAAACCTTAGCTTAGGCTAAGGTTTTTTGTACTTTTAAAAAGTATATTGACATCGTTGTTGATAAGTTAATTTGGTTGAGTGAACACAAAAGTGATTATAAAAATGCCTGAAGAAATTTTCTTTAAGCATTTTTTGTAAAATCTTATTTTTCAAATTCAGCCTTGCTCTTAGTATCGGTATACTCTTCGGCAACTTCTTTTGAAAGAATATCGCTATAACTTGGTAGTGCAATACTAGAACCATATTTGTTTTTCAAGGCCGTGGTTACGAGGCGATAAACCAAGTTGGCATTACGTGAAAGAATTGGTCCGTGGAAGTAGCTACCATAGACGTTTTTGTAGTGAACGCCTTCAGTACCGTCTTCTTTATTATTGCCATTTCCGTAAACACATGTTCCAAGTGGTTTTTCATCTTCTGAAAGGAAAGTACGTCCTTGGTGATTTTCAAAACCGTAATATGTTTCGTTAAATTCATCATTGTGAATTTTGATATCACCGATAAAACGATTATTATTTTGACTAAGGGTGTAGTGTCCCATAACCCCAAGACCATCGATTTTTTCCCCGTTTGCTTGGACGTAGTATTGACCTAGAAGTTGAAAACCACCACAGATTGCAAGCATGACTTTGTCTTTGTTGATGAAATCAGCGATAGCTTCTTTTTTACTTGGCAGGTCTTTAGCGACGATTGATTGTTCGTAATCTTGTCCGCCACCAAAGAAAGCCATATCATAGTAATTGGCATCAAAGCTATCACCAAGTGATACGATTTCAAAGGTCATTTTAGCACCTAGTTTTTCACCGACGTATTTCATCATGAGAATATTACCGTTGTCACCATAGGTATTCATAAGGTTTCCGTAAAGGTGAGCAACGTTTAATTCGTATTGATAATCTTTATTTGCAGGAGATTGTAGTGATGTATAAGTCATTTTAGTTCATCTCCTTTCCAACAGCGTGACGACTTGCCAAGATTTCGCGGAATTGAAGCATAGCAGTGTAAGTAGCTAGGATGTAAGCATGATCAGTTGACTGAGCTTCAATCAAGGCCATAATATCTTCTAGGCTTTCAGCTTCCGTAATTTTGTCTTCGTCATAACCAGTCACACGTAAGCGACGAGCAATTTCAGAGTGGCGCACGCCTCCAGCAAAGGCTTGTGGAATATCCATGTCTAAGATAGATTCAAAGTTAGCATCCCAAATCCAGCTAGTATCAATTCCGTCAGCGTAGTTGGCATTGAGTAGAACTGATAGTGTAAATGGATATGGAGCCAATTTAATCATATCAAGAGCTTGGCTAGCACCAACTGGGTTTTTGATAAGAACCAAAGTACAAGACTTATCACCGATTTTGAAGGTTTCTTGACGTCCAAAGACTGCACGGCTCTTGTCAAAACCAGCTTTGATTTTTTCAGGAGAAACTCCAAAGAACTCAGCTACAGACACGGCTGCAAGGGCGTTATAGATATTGTAAAGACCACCAACGTTAATCTTGTAGTCTTGCCCATCGATGACAAATTCAGATGTAGTGTTTGTGATTTTTGTCAAGTCTGTCAAAGCATAATCAAGTTTTGGACGGTGGAAACTGCAATTTTCACAAACGTAATCACCAAGGTTAGCGTAAGTGTTAAGTTTGTATTTCAAGATGTTTTGGCATTGTGGGCACAAGATACCTTCAGTGTTGTAGTGAGCTAATTCTGGTACATGCTTTTCAGTATCAAAACCATAGTATTTGACTGGATTAATGACGTTTGTTGAATTGAAGAGTGGGCTGTCTCCATTAGCTAGGATAGTTGCATTTGGGGCTTTTGCTGCACCATCCAAAATCATTTGATAAGTTGTATAGATTTCACCATAACGGTCCATTTGGTCACGAAAAATATTTGTGAAGACAAAAAGACTTGGAGTGATGTATTCTGTGATTTTTGGAAGGCTAGCTTCATCAATTTCTAGCACAGCGATTTTTTTACCAGATTTAGCTCTTTTAGCTGTCAAGAAAGTTGATGTGATTCCGGTAATCATGTTGGCACCACTTGGGTTTGTCACGATTTCACCGAAAGCCTCACGCAAAATGCCTACTGTCAAAGCAGTTGTGAGGGTTTTACCATTTGTACCAGTGACAACAACAATCTCATAATCTTTGGCAATCGTATCTAAAATATCTTTGTCGAATTTGAGGGCGATTTTTCCAGGCAAGGTTGAGCCACGTCCCATTTTTGAAAGAATGGCGTGAGTTGCTTTACCAGCTGTAATTCCCATTAATGTGTTTACTTTCATAGGAATATTGTACCACAAAAAGGAGTATTCGAATAAAGAAAATTTGTTTTAAAAGTGGTATAATGGAAAGGTAGTTTTATTTAGTTAGAGAAAAGAGATGTATGTATGAGTAATATAGCGGCTATTGATGCCAAATTCTGGGCAACTTTAGTTGAAAATCCATGGACTATTGTTGTTCATTTACTAGATATTTTAATCGTAGCATATTTTATTTATCGTTTAATAAAAGCTTTAGCGGGCACGAAGATTATGTCCTTGATCCAAGGTGTTGTCTTCTTCATCATTTTGAAATTTGTCGCTGAGTGGATTGGTTTTACAACTATCACTTATTTGATGAATCAAGTTATCACATATGGTGTTATCGCGTGTGTTGTTATCTTTGCTCCTGAGATTCGTTCTGGTCTTGAAAAATTTGGTCGTTCGACGCAAGTTTTTTCACAAACGCAACAAGTTAGTGACGAAGAAAAATTAGTTGAAGCCTTGGTAAAATCAGTTGCTTACATGAGCCCTCGTAAAATTGGTGCTTTGATTTCTATCGAGCGCACGCAAACATTGCAAGAGTATATTTCTACAGGGATTCCTTTGGATGCTGATATTTCAAGTCAGTTGTTGATTAATATTTTTATTCCAAACACTCCTTTGCATGATGGTGCGGTAATCATTAGTGGTAACAAAATTGCGACAGCTTGTTCTTACCTTCCTTTGTCTGAGTCAATGGCCATTTCAAAAGAATTCGGAACACGTCACCGCGCAGCTATTGGTCTTTCAGAAAACTCAGATGCCTTGACTATTGTTGTTTCAGAAGAAACTGGTGGGGTTTCCATCACTTCAAAAGGTGAATTTTTGCATGATTTGACAAAAGAAAATTTTGAAGCTATTCTTCGCACACATTTAATTACAAAAGTTAAGGAAAAAGACCACTGGTATCAAAAATTTTGGAGGAAGAAAAAATGAAAAAGTTTTTCAATAGTCAATTCTGGTTGGTTATTGTGTCTATTATCTTTTCTATTCTCCTATTTTTGACTGCCACAACAAGTAACTATACGCATGTTGGGTCGCAGGTATCTGGAGCAACAGAGACTTTTACCCACACCCTAACAAATGTCCCTATCGATATCAAATACGATAGTGATAAGTATTTTATCAGTGGTTATTCTTATGAAACAGAAGTTTATTTAACATCAATCAACCGTGTTAAATTGGACTCTGAAATTAATAATGACACGAGAAGTTTCAAGGTTGTTGCTGACTTGTCAAACTTGGGTGAAGGCACTCAAACAGTGCCTCTTAAGGTGACTAATTTGCCATCAGGTGTTACAGCGACAGCTTCACCGAATAATATCTCTGTGACTATTGGCAAAAAGAAAACCAAGACCTTTGATGTTCAAGGCGTCATTGACGATAATCAAATCGCCAAAGACTATGAGCTGAAGAAAGTGTCAACAGACATATCTGAAGTTGAAGTCACAAGTGCAGAATCAATCATTGACCAAATCGATCATGTGGTTGCTAAACTACCCGAAAATGAAGTTCTAAACGACAATTACAATGGACGAGTTGCCTTGCAAGCCGTTGCCTCAGATGGTACAATTCTCGCTAGTGCCATCAACCCGTCAAAAGCTCGACTTGAAGTGACAGTTAAGAAATTGACCAAAACCGTACCAGTGACTGTTAAGATGACTGGGAAAATGAATGATAAGCTATCAAATATCTCTTATAGCCTCAGTCAAAATCAGGTGACGATTACTGGTAGTCAAGATGCCCTTAACGCTGTTAACGAGGTGGTTGCTAATGTCGATGTTTCAAATATGACAAAAGATACCAATTTGAGTGTCAACTTAACAGCAGATAATGTAGCAGTAGAGCCTTCTGTAGTGACGGTACAGTTGACAGTGACAAAAAAATAGTTCATAATAGCTAGGACTATATATTAAAGAATACTGGGCAAGTAAGTTTCTTGTCCTTAGGAAAAGAATATTAGTAATGGAGGAAGCGAATTTTTCGCTAAAAAAATAATGGGAAAATATTTTGGAACAGATGGTGTTCGTGGAGAAGCAAATGTTGAGTTGACCCCTGAATTAGCTTTCAAATTAGGACGCTTTGGTGGCTATGTTCTTAGTCAGCATGAAACAGGACGTCCAAAAGTATTTGTAGCACGCGATACTCGAATTTCAGGTGAAATGCTTGAATCAGCTTTGGTAGCTGGACTTCTTTCAGTTGGTATTGAAGTTTACAAACTTGGTGTTTTAGCAACTCCAGGTGTTTCATACCTTGTCCGTACTGAAAAAGCTAGCGCTGGTGTTATGATTTCTGCTAGTCACAACCCTGCTCAAGATAATGGTATTAAATTCTTCGGTGGTGATGGATTCAAATTAGCTGATGATCAAGAATTGGAAATTGAAGCTCTCCTTGATGCACCAGAAGATACCCTTCCACGCCCTTCAGCAGACGGTTTGGGAACACTTGTTGATTATCCAGAAGGTCTTCGTAAATACGAAAAATTCCTTGTATCAACAGGTATTAGCCTAGAAGGAATGAAAGTTGCTCTTGATACAGCAAACGGTTCAGCATCTGTATCTGCACGTGATATTTTCCTAGATCTTGATGCTGATATTACAGTTATCGGTGAAAATCCAGATGGTCTTAACATCAATGATGGTGTAGGATCAACACACCCAGAACAATTGCAAGAACTTGTTAAAGAATCAGGTGCTGCAGTTGGTCTTGCATTTGATGGTGATAGCGACCGTTTAATTGCCGTTGATGAAAATGGTGAAATCGTTGATGGTGACAAAGTTATGTACATCATTGGTAAATACCTTTCTGAACGTGGACAATTGGCTCACAACACAATCGTAACAACTGTTATGTCAAACCTTGGTTTCCACAAAGCACTTGACCGCGAAGGTATCAATAAAGCTATCACAGCTGTTGGTGACCGTTACGTTGTTGAAGAAATGCGTAAATCAGGCTTTAACCTTGGTGGTGAACAATCAGGTCACGTGATTATCATGGATTACAACACCACTGGTGATGGTCAATTGACTGGTATCCAATTGGTAAAAGTCATGAAAGAAACTGGTAAACCACTTTCTGAATTGGCTGCTGAAGTTACAATTTACCCACAAAAATTGGTTAACATTCGTGTTGAAAACAGCATGAAGAGCAAAGCCATGGAGGTTCCAGCTATCGCAGAAATCATCAGCAAAATGGAAGAAGAAATGAATGGAAACGGTCGTATTTTGGTTCGACCAAGTGGTACTGAACCACTTCTTCGCGTTATGGCTGAAGCGCCAACTGATGAAGAAGTTGACTACTATGTAAATACTATTGCTGACGTTGTTCGTAACGAAATCGGTATCGACTAAATTCAATAAAAAAGAAAAGGTTTGGGTGTTAGGCTCAGACCTTTTTGTGTTTATTTCATTGGTTATCTTTCTTAAAAATGTTATAATAGCGTCATGCTAACAAAACCAACATCAGCTTATGTACATATACCATTTTGTACGCAAATTTGTTATTATTGTGATTTCTCAAAAGTATTCATCAAAAATCAGCCTGTTGATGCTTATTTACAGGCTCTTATTCGTGAATTTGAATCATATGATATCAAAAAATTGCGTACTTTATATATTGGAGGCGGCACTCCAACCTCAATTACCGCAGAGCAATTGGAGTATTTATTGACGAATTTAACAAAGCATTTGGATTTAAGTATTTTGGAAGAATTCACTATCGAAGCAAATCCAGGTGATTTGACTGAAGATAAGATTGAAGTGCTGAAAAATTCAGCTGTTAACCGTGTTTCACTTGGTGTTCAGACTTTTAATGATAAGCATTTGAAACAAATTGGACGTAGTCACAATGAAGCTCAGATTTATTCAACGATTTCGAATTTGAAAAAAGCTGGTTTTCATAACATTTCAATTGACTTGATTTATGCCCTTCCTGGTCAGACCATGGAAGATGTCAAGGAAAATGTGGCTAAGGCGATTGCTCTAGATATTCCACATTTGAGTTTATATAGCTTGATTCTGGAACATCACACGGTTTTCATGAATAAAATGCGTCGCGGTAAATTACAATTACCTAAAGAAGACTTGGAAGCGAAGATGTTTGAATATATTATTTCTGAGCTGGGAGCTAATGGCTTTGAGCACTATGAAATTTCAAACTTCACTAAACCAGGTTTTGAAAGTCGTCACAATTTGATGTACTGGGATAATGCTGAGTACTTCGGTGTGGGTGCAGGTGCTTCTGGTTATCTAAATGGTGTTCGTTACCGTAATCGTGGTCCAATTCAGCACTATCTTAAGGCAGTTGCCGAGGGTAATGCTAGATTATCAGAAGAAGTTTTAACAAAAGATGAAATGATGGAAGAAGAATTGTTCTTAGGATTACGCAAAAAATCAGGTGTGTCTATTGCTAGATTTGAAGAAAAATTCGGCTTGTCTTTTGAAGACCGTTATGGTCAAATCGTGAGAGAACTTTGTGAACAAGGGCTTTTAGTACCAGATGACAAGGTGATTCGCATGACCAAAAAAGGACTGTTTTTGGGAGACACAGTCGCAGAGAGATTTATATTGGAGTAAAAAAGATGGGATTAAGTTATCGAGAAAAATATCAAGTACCTTTTTATGAAAGTGATATTAATCAAAATATGAAATTATCACAGCTCTTATCGCTTGTTTTGCAAGTTTCTGGCAAGCAATCGTTAAGTCTTGGAATGAGTGACGAGTATGTTTTTCAAACTTATAACCTTGTCTGGATTATCACAGAATATGCGATTGAAATTGATCGTTTGCCAAGATACACTGAAAACATCGTGATTGAGACGGTACCAACAGCTTATAATAAACTCTTTTGTTACCGTGATTTTAATGTTTACGGTCAAGATGGTGAGAAGATTTTGACCATTCATTCAACTTTTGTTTTGATGGATTATGACACACGAAAAGTTCACCCTGTCGTTGATGACATTGTCGATGTTTACCAAGTTGAAAAAGTGAAGAAAATCTATCGTGGACCTCGTTATGAAGGTTTGGAAAATCCAGAAGAAACTCTCTATCACGTGCGTTTCTTCGACCTTGATTTGAATGGTCATGTCAATAACAGCAAATACCTTGAATGGATGTATGATGTTTTAGACGTTAACTTTTTGGAAAAATACATTCCACACCACATTAACTTGAAATATGTGAAGGAAGTTCAATATGGTCATGACATCAAGTCACGTGTTGAACGTATTGGCTTGACAACCAAACATGAAATTGTCACACAAGGTGCCCTTCGAGCTCAAGCACGCATAGAATGGAAAGCAAAATAAAAGCTCTGCTATTTTTAAAGTAACTAAGAAAAGAAGTAAGAGTAGTGACCTTTTAACTGTATCAGAAAGGTCATTTACTATTTATATTGGAGGAAAAATGACTTATAAAGGCTATTTAATCGACTTGGATGGAACTATTTACAAAGGAAAAAATCGTATTCCAGCAGGGGAACGTTTTATTCAAAGACTTCAAGAAAGAAATATTCCTTACGTTTTAGTAACGAATAATTCAACTCGTACACCTGAAAAAGTTCAAGAAATGTTGTCAACTCAGTTCAACGTTCACACCCCACTTGAAACAATCTACACAGCAACAATGGCGACGATTGATTACATGAACGATTTGAATCGTGGTAAAACGGTTTACGTGATTGGTGAAACTGGTTTGAAAACAGCGATTGCTGAGGCGGGTTATGTAGAAGACACTGAAAATCCAGCTTATGTCGTTGTTGGTCTTGATAATGATTTGACTTATGAAAAATTAGCAGTAGCGACATTAGCTATCCAAAAAGGTGCTGTCTTTATCGGAACAAATCCAGATTTGAACATTCCTACTGAACGTGGCTTGATGCCAGGTGCGGGCGCTATTAACAAATTATTGGAAGCAGCCACTCGCGTGCAACCAGTCTTTATTGGAAAACCAAATGCTATTATCATGAATAAAGCTCTTGATGTTCTTGGAGTTAAACGTGAAGAAGCTATTATGGTTGGTGACAATTATCTGACAGATATTATGGCGGGAATTCAAAATGATATTGCAACGCTTCTTGTCACAACTGGATTTACTAAGCCTGAAGAAGTCCCAACTTTCCCGGTAAAACCTAATCACGTTCTTGCTAGCCTTGATGATTGGAACTTTGATGAAAACTAAATCTTGGACTTTTAGTACTTGGCTGTGGCTGCTATCTTTAGCAGTCCTTGTAGCTATTTATGGCGCGTGGTTGATTTATCCACTAGAGATTGACTGGCTAAAACTGAGCCTCCAAGTGACTATCACAAAAGATGAACTTTTGAAAAATTTTAACATCTTGATGACTTATCTGACAAATCCCTTGTCACACAGACTTGTCATGCCAGATTTTCACTCATCAGCTAGTGGACTCAAGCATTTTCATGATGTTAAACACCTTTTTCACTTAGCACAAGCTGTCTTTGTGATTTTGCTATATCCTTCTTGGTGCTTTTTGAAAAATAGCAGAGCTGAAAAGTCACTTTTTCTTCATCAGAGAGCTTTTACCTTAGCTGCAATTTTACCGATTATCATTGCAGTAGCAGGGCTTTTGATTGGTTTTGACCAATTCTTTACTCTCTTTCATGAAGCCTTATTTCCTGGTGATAGCAGTTGGCTTTTTAACCCAGCGACTGACCCAGTTATATGGGTTTTACCAGAAGAATACTTCATGCATTGCTTTATCATTTTCTTTGTAGCTTATGAAGCGATGATGCTAAGTTTAGTCGCAATAGCTCGTAAGCAATTAAATCATCACCTAAAAAATAACGAGAGAAAGGATGAAAAATGACATTTGTATGGTACTTTTGGCTACTGTTTGCAGTAGCGTGGATATTTGCCATCACATTTTGGGTAAAATCCTCTAACATTTCGCAAAAATGCCTGCGCATCACCTATGTCATCTGCGGCATCATCGCCTTTCTCCTCCCCTTCTTCTGGGGCTGGTTGGTGAGTTAAGCAGTAATAAGGAGAAGTACAATGATTAAAATTTATCCAGTTATTTTTCACACTGAAACTAATGGAAGTTATTGGGGAGAATTTCCTGATTTTGCTGGTGGAACTCAGGATGATAACTTGGAAGAAGCTAAAAGAAATGCTAAGGAGTTTTTATCAGGAGTGCATGTGGAATTTGTGGAAGTTTAACTTTTCAAATTCTAACTAAAAATTTAGTGAAAATGTCTTTCAACGTTTTTCAAAAACTTTCTTTTATGGTAAAATTGAAAGTGAATTTATTTTAGTTAGATAGGTTGGATTGTTTACATGGAAAAAACTTTCTTTATGATTAAACCAGATGGTGTGAAACGCGGTCTTGTTGGTGAAGTATTGCACCGTATCGAACGTCGTGGTTTCAAAATTGAAAAATTGGAAATGCGTATGGCAACTCCAGAATTGCTAGAAAAACACTACGAAGACTTAGTTGACCGTCCATTTTTCCCATTAATCGTAGACTTTATGACAAGTGGTCCAGTGATTGCTGGTGTTATGTCAGGTGAAGAAGTGATTTCTTCTTGGCGTACAATGATGGGAGCAACAAACCCTAAAGAAGCTCTTCCTGGAACAATCCGCGGTGACTATGCACAAGCACCCGCAGAAGGAGCAGCAACATTTAACATCGTTCACGGTTCAGATTCACCAGAATCAGTTGAACGTGAAATTGCCCTTTGGTTTGGGGAATAATTTGATAGTTTAGTAGCTGACAAGCGCTTAATGGTGCTTGTTTTTTAGTTTTCAAAAGAGTAAAATGTAAGGGATTACTTAATATTAGAGAAGAAGGAAAAACTATGAGTAATGGAAAAATTTTAGGCTTGGATATTGGTGTAGCTTCCGTTGGTGTTGGTATTATTGATGCAAAAACAGGAAATGTAATACATGCCAATTCGCGTTTATTTTCTGCTGCAAATGCTGAAAATAATGCTGAAAGGAGAGGTTTTCGCGGTGCAAGACGTTTAACCCGTCGTAAAAAACATCGTGTAAAACGTGTTCGTGATTTATTTGAAAAATATGATATTTCAACTGATTTTAGAAATCTAAATTTAAATCCGTACGAACTTCGTGTTAAAGGGTTAACGGAACAATTAACAAATGAAGAATTGTTTGCTGCTTTGCGTACAATTGCAAAAAGACGCGGCATTTCATATCTTGATGATGCAGAAGATGATTCAACAGGTAGTTCAGATTATGCAAAATCTATTGATGAGAATCGTCGTTTGTTGAAAACTAAAACTCCAGGTCAAATTCAATTAGAACGATTGGAAAAATATGGTCAATTACGTGGAAACTTCACAGTGTATGATGAAAATGGTGAAGCTCATAGACTAATTAACGTTTTCTCTACTTCTGATTATAAGAATGAAGCACGTAAAATTTTAGAAACTCAATCAAACTATAATAAACAAATTACAGATGAGTTTATTGAAGACTATATTGAAATCCTAACTCAAAAAAGAAAATATTACCATGGGCCAGGTAACGAAAAATCTCGTACAGATTACGGACGTTTTCGTACAGATGGAACAACCTTGGAGAATATCTTTGGAATTTTGATTGGAAAATGTAGTTTTTATCCTGAAGAATACCGTGCTTCTAAAGCTTCATATACTGCGCAAGAGTTTAACTTTTTAAATGATTTAAATAATTTAAAAGTTCCTACTGAAACTGGTAAATTGTCTACTGAGCAGAAAGAGTATTTAGTAGATTTTGCTAAGAAATCAAAAGCACTCGGTGCTTCTAAATTATTAAAAGAAATTGCGAAGATAGTAGATTGTAGTGTAGATGATATTAAGGGCTATCGAGTAGATAATAAAGATAAGCCAGATTTGCATACTTTTGAGCCTTATCGTAAGTTAAAATTTAATTTAAGTTCAATTGATATTGATGAACTATCAAGAGAAACATTAGATAAACTGGCAGATATTTTAACGCTTAATACAGAGCGTGAGGGTATTGAAGATACTATCAAACGCAATCTTCCAAGTCAATTTACCGAAGAACAAATTTCTGAAATTGTCCAAATTAGGAAAAATCAAAGTTCAGCATTCAATAAAGGTTGGCATAGCTTTTCAGCTAAATTGATGAATGAATTAATCCCTGAACTGTATGTAACATCTGAAGAACAGATGACAATTTTGACAAGACTAGAAAAATTCAAGGTTAATAAAAAATCATCAAAAAATACAAAAACAATTGATGAAAAAGAAATAACAGATGAAATTTATAATCCTGTTGTAGCAAAATCAGTTCGACAAACAATTAAAATCATTAATGCGGCTGTTAAGAAATATGGCGATTTTGATAAGATTGTTATCGAGATGCCACGAGATAAGAATGCTGAAGATGAGAAGAAATTTATTGATAAAAAGGAAAAAGAAAATAAAAAAGAAAAAGATGATTCTTTAAAACGAGCAGCTTTTCTTTATAATGGTACTGATAACTTACCTGATGGCGTTTTTCATGGCAATAAAGAGTTAAAAACTAAAATTCGCCTTTGGTATCAACAAGGTGAGCGTTGTTTATATTCTGGTAAGCTAATTTCTATTCATGATTTAGTGCATAATTCAAATAAGTTTGAGATTGATCATATTTTGCCTTTATCACTTTCTTTTGATGATAGTTTAGCTAATAAGGTTTTAGTGTATGCTTGGACTAACCAAGAGAAGGGACAAAAAACTCCTTATCAAGTTATTGATTCTATGGATGCGGCATGGTCATTTAGAGAAATGAAAGATTATGTCTTAAAACAAAAAAGGCTTGGTAAGAAAAAACGTGAATATCTTTTAACAACAGAAAATATCGATAAAATCGAAGTTAAAAAGAAATTTATCGAACGTAATCTTGTGGACACTCGTTATGCTTCACGAGTAGTGCTTAATAGTCTTCAAACAGCATTAAAAGAGTTGGGGAAAGATACTAAAGTTTCTGTTGTCAGAGGTCAGTTTACATCACAGCTCCGCCGAAAATGGAATATTGATAAATCGCGCGAAACATACCACCATCATGCTGTTGATGCTTTAATTATTGCTGCTTCAAGTCAATTGAAATTGTGGCAAAAACAAGAAAATCCGATGTTTGAGAGCTATGGTGAAAATCAAGTGGTGAATAAAGAGACTGGTGAAATTTTAAGTATCTCTGATGATAAATATAAAGAATTAGTTTTCCAACCACCTTATCAAGGATTTGTAAATACGATTTCAAGTAAAGGATTTGAGGATGAAATTTTATTCTCTTATCAAGTTGATTCAAAATTTAATCGTAAAGTCTCTGATGCTACTATTTACTCAACACGAAAAGCTAAACTTGGAAAAGATAAAAAAGATGAAACTTATGTTTTAGGGAAGATAAAAGATATCTACAGTCAAGATGGTTTTGATACTTTTATTAAAAGATATAAAAAAGATAAAACACAATTCTTGATGTATCAAAAAGATCCTCTAACTTGGGAAAATGTTATTGAAGTTATTCTCAGAGATTATCCAAGTGAAAAACTTTCCGAAGATGGTAAAAAAACTGTAAAATGCAATCCTTTTGAAGAGTATCGTAGAGAAAATGGCTTAATCTGTAAATACAGTAAAAAAGGAAATGGAACACCAATTAAGTCTCTTAAGTATTATGATAAAAAATTAGGAAATTGTATTGATATAACACCTGAAAAATCTAAAAATAGAGTTGTATTGAGACAAATTTCTCCATGGCGAGCTGATATTTACTTTAATCTAGAGACTTTAAAATATGAACTGATGGGATTGAAATATTCTGATTTAAGTTTTGAAAAAGGAACTGGTAAGTATCATATCTCACAAGAAAAGTATGATGCGATAAGGGAAAAAGAAGGTATCGGCAAAAAATCAGAATTTAAGTTTACTCTTTACCGAAATGATTTGATTTTAATCAAAGATACTCTAAATAATTGTGAAAGGATGTTAAGATTCGGCTCAAAAAATGATACATCTAAGCACTATGTGGAATTAAAACCATTAGAAAAAGGAACTTTTGATTCTGAGGAAGAAATTTTACCAGTTTTGGGAAAAGTTGCAAAAAGTGGACAGTTTATTAAAGGTTTAAATAAACCTAACATATCAATCTATAAAGTTCGAACAGATGTTCTTGGTAATAAATTCTTTATTAAAAAAGAAGGTGATAAACCTAAGTTAGATTTTAAAAATAATAACAAATAATTGAAATTTGGGGTTGCAATTTTTATGTAAACGCTATATAATAGTTTTTGCAAGGGACGTCTTGCACGGTTACTTAAATCTTGCAGAGCCTACAAAGATAAGGCTTCATGCCGAATTCAAGCACCCCATGTTTACATGGGGTGCTTTTCGTTGTGTAAAAAGGAGAGTATGATGACTTGGAGAGTTGTGCATGTCAATCAAAGTGAAAAAATGCATTTGAAATTGGATAATATTGTTATAAAAAAGCAAGGTGAAGAATATACGATACCGTTAAGTGATATTTCAATCATTGTCGCTGAAGGTGGAGATACAGTAGTAACTCTTCGTTTGCTTAGTGCTTTGAGCAAATTCAATATTGCTCTTATTGTTTGTGATAATGAACACTTACCGACAGGTATTTATCATGCACCGAATGGACATTCTAGGGCTTATAAGAGATTGCAAAAGCAGTTAGAGTGGAGTCAGGAGCAAAAAGATAAGCTTTGGCAAATTGTAACCTATTTTAAAATTAATAACCAACAAGACGTATTATCTCTATTTGAAAGAGATATCGATGCAATCCAATTGTTAGCTGACTATAAAGATCACATTGAGCTAGGGGATAAGACTAATCGTGAAGGACATGCGGCTAAAGTTTATTTTAATGAGCTTTTTGGTAAAAAGTTTACGCGCGTGACACAGCAGGAAGCTGATGTGATTAATGCTGGACTAAATTATGGATATGCAATTTTAAGAGCACAGATGGCTAGGATTGTTGAGGGATACGGTCTAAATCCTTTAGTTGGTATCTTTCATAAAAATGAATATAATCAATTTAACTTAGTAGATGATTTAATGGAGCCATTTAGACAAATCGTTGATGTTTGGGTTTATCAAAATTTGCGAGATAAAGAATATTTAAAATATGAATATCGCTTGGCTTTAACAAATTTATTAAATGCTAAGATTAAGTATGGTAATGAGAATTGTACGGTGACTGGAGCTATGGATAAATATGTTCAAGGTTTTATAAAATGTATTGACAAGAAAGATACTAGTAAGTTTTTCTGTCCGGTGGTTTCTAGTCTAGAATTGGAGTCTTAAGATGAGGTATGCTGCAATGAGATTATTATGTTTTTTTGATTTACCGATGGAAACTGCACAAGAAAAAAGAACTTATCGAAATTTTAGAAAAGAGTTAATTGCTAATGGTTTTGAAATGTTGCAGTTTTCTGTTTATTATCGTACATGCCCAAATCGGAGTTTTGCTAATAAGTTTTATAAAAGATTGCAACAAAGTAATTTACCAGCAGGTAATGTGCGACTTTTGGCTGTAACTGAAAAACAGTTTTCGGAAATGACTTTGATTGTTGGAGGTAAAACGAAACAAGAAGAAGTTGTTAGTGATAATAAATTGGTGGTTATATGAGATTACATTTTACGCATCCTTTTAAAGATAATCTTGATATTCATTTTGGACAATTTACACAAATTATTGGTCAAAATCAGCAATTAAAATATTATATGTGGCAATTATTTATATGGTATTTTGACGGCAAAAAATATTCAGAAGAAGATTTATCGTTGTTTAACCAAGAAGAACCAGAAATCTTATGTGAAGGAAAAAGTTTAAAAAGAAATGATTTTAGTATTATTTCAATTTCTGATATTAAAGATTTACTTGAACAGATGTCTTATAAAAAAGGTACAGTGGCCTTTGATTTTATGAAAATAAATCTAGATACAGTTGATGTTATGGAAGAAATCGATGAAATCAATGATAAATTAGAAAAAGTTTCTTTGACTGTTAATCAAGCTCTAGACTTATCGATTAAAGATGTAACTTATCATACAGAGAGTTGTATGGTTACGGCTGAACACTTATTGAGTAAGTATTTTCAACCATATTTTAAATATCAAGACAAAAATATTGCTTTTGAATTTGTTGATAACGAGATTAAGGTAATGTTTTTACTCAAAATGTTAAGTGAAAAATTATCCAATGATACTAGTAACATTCTTCTGATTTTTAAGAATATGGATGATTACCTTGATTATGCCTCATTTATAAGAATTTGTCAGGTTATCACAAGAATGGCTGATGAGTTTCCAAATTTTTATTGTACGATTTTTCCGTCAAACGAAAGCTACTTGTATGTGACTAAAGAAACAATAGAAAATATTACCATTGTTTCAGATTATATTGAATCTTTGTTTGATCTTGATTTTATGTATGAAAGGTTTGTTGGAAGATATCCATCCAACAATGTACCAACAAAAAAAGAATTTTTAATTCTTTTACAGAAGAATGCAAGTTATTTATTTAGTGAGCAAATTTCATATGTGAGTTTAGGAATTTCGGATATGGTAGCTATCAAGATACTAAATAGTTTATATCACTATGATAAGTCAGTTAAATATCCAATTTCAGAGATAAATCAGCTTGAAATAAGCTTTCTTAAGGATAAAGATTGACTTTTAGGCTCAATGAAATTATAATTCTTGTAGAGTATAAAGACCCAAAATGACGATTTGAGGTTTTTGTACTCTCAAGATTTAAGTAACCGTAAAACTGACTTGTTATAAATTTGAACACCCGTTGGGTTTTTGTACTCTCAAGATTTAAGTAACCGTAAAACAGAAGTATTTTGTATCGACTGCTATGAGTGGTTTTTGTACTCTCAAGATTTAAGTAACCGTAAAACTCAAAGGGATTGTTAATATTGCTGGTGACCGTTTTTGTACTCTCAAGATTTAAGTAACCGTAAAACAGATGACTCTTTCCAACGCCTGGACGACCTTGTTTTTGTACTCTCAAGATTTAAGTAACCGTAAAACCTTCGACTTGGATAGCGGCAATATCACATTGTTTTTGTACTCTCAAGATTTAAGTAACCGTAAAACTAACGCTAGATGAATTAAGTAAAGAGCTAAGTTTTTGTACTCTCAAGATTTAAGTAACCGTAAAACATAATCACGTCAAAAGCAGCCCAAATCGCTGTTTTTGTACTCTCAAGATTTAAGTAACCGTAAAACTGAAAGTGGCATGTTAGATGATTATTAGAGGTTTTTGTACTCTCAAGATTTAAGTAACCGTAAAACCGACTTCGGTGGACCGAAGAACGCAATCGGGTTTTTGTACTCTCAAGATTTAAGTAACCGTAAAACCAAAACAGTTTAGAGATGACGTTAAAACGGGTTTTTGTACTCTCAAGATTTAAGTAACCGTAAAACGAGTTTCAAACAATATGGCTAATAAACTGAGTTTTTGTACTCTCAAGATTTAAGTAACCGTAAAACCTAGCGTGTTTGTTCCTGTACCTGAAAAGAGTTTTTGTACTCTCAAGATTTAAGTAACCGTAAAACAATAAGGCCTTGTGGATGGCTTGTAATCGTGTTTTTGTACTCTCAAGATTTAAGTAACCGTAAAACTTATTCCGGCAGGGGAGATAGAACCTATTGTTTTTGTACTCTCAAGATTTAAGTAACCGTAAAACTTATTCCGGCAGGGGAGATAGAACCTATTGTTTTTGTACTCTCAAGATTTAAGTAACCGTAAAACGTACAAGTGAGCGACAAGTTCGAATGTATAGTTTTTGTACTCTCAAGATTTAAGTAACCGTAAAACCATTGCTGTCACGGAGCTGACAATAATTGTGTTTTTGTACTCTCAAGATTTAAGTAACCGTAAAACTTCGGTTATCAGCGAGCCGTACAAAGAGTTGTTTTTGTACTCTCAAGATTTAAGTAACCGTAAAACCCGATGAAACAACCATTATTTTTAAACCAGTTTTTGTACTCTCAAGATTTAAGTAACCGTAAAACACATTGATATAACAACCTTTCTAAGCATTGTTTTTGTACTCTCAAGATTTAAGTAACCGTAAAACGGGGGCAAGGATTTGTAAGAGTGAATAGCTGTTTTTGTACTCTCAAGATTTAAGTAACCGTAAAACTAATACTGCAAGCTAAACCATACAGGCCTGTTTTTATACTCTCAAGATTTAAGTAACCGTAAAACCTGGTATAGCTCAATACGCTGAATTCTTTTGTTTTTGTACTCTCAAGATTTAAGTAACCGTAAAACATAACTATCGCAGCAAACAAGAACGCTTGTGTTTTTGTACTCTCAAGATTTAAGTAACCGTAAAACAGTCGTCTTCTTCACGATTGAGCTAGGAATGTTTTTGTACTCTCAAGATTTAAGTAACCGTAAAACCTTAGATTTGTCACATGCAGGCTTGCAAGAGTTTTTGTACTCTCAAGATTTAAGTAACCGTAAAACAAAAAATTAAAAACAAAATAGAAAGAGGACGTTTTTGTACTCTCAAGATTTACAACACCAAAACCCCACCTAGTTCGTCACTGGGTGGGGTAATCTATGTGGGTCATAGGTTTGCAGAATTGAGTTTTTATTACCTTTGATTAATAATAACGCTTTCTGCAAAAATTGTAAAATGATTTGCGGTAGCTGATTTTAGCGATATTTATCGTGCCTAGAAAACTTTTTATAGCACCAGTGGTGTTTATTTGTTATAATAGAAATAATGAATAATTGTATAGGATTATAGATAGATGGATATTCAAGAATTAAAAAAACGACAAGAAAAGATTCGCAATTTCTCAATTATTGCGCATATTGACCACGGAAAGTCAACTTTGGCTGACCGTATTTTGGAAAAAACTGAAACTGTCTCTAGTCGTGAAATGCAAGCTCAACTCTTGGATAGTATGGATTTGGAACGTGAACGTGGTATCACAATCAAATTGAATGCGATTGAGTTGAATTACACAGCTAAAGATGGTGAAACTTACATTTTCCACTTGATTGACACACCAGGGCACGTTGACTTTTCATATGAAGTGTCTCGTTCACTTGCAGCCTGTGAAGGTGCTATTTTGGTTGTCGATGCGGCACAAGGTATCGAAGCTCAAACACTTGCCAATGTGTATTTAGCACTTGATAATGACTTGGAAATCTTGCCAGTTATCAATAAAATCGATTTGCCAGCTGCTGACCCTGAACGTGTTCGTCAAGAAATCGAAGATGTTATCGGACTTGATGCATCAGAAGCAGTACTTGCTTCAGCAAAAGCTGGTATCGGGATTGAAGAAATCCTTGAGCAAATCGTTGAGTACGTGCCAGCGCCAGCAGGTGATATTGAAGCACCACTTCAAGCACTTATCTTTGACTCAGTTTACGATGCTTATCGTGGGGTTATTCTTCAAGTTCGTATCGTCAATGGTATGGTAAAACCTGGCGATACTATCCAGTTGATGTCTAATGGTAAAACATTTGATGTCACTGAAGTGGGTATCTTCACACCAAAAGCAGTGGGTCGTGATTTCCTAGCAACTGGTGATGTTGGTTATATCGCAGCATCCATTAAGACTGTAGCGGACACTCGTGTCGGTGATACGGTTACTCTTGCGGATAACCCAGCAGAAGCACCACTTCACGGTTATAAACAAATGAACCCAATGGTGTTTGCTGGTCTTTACCCAATCGAATCAAACAAATACAACGACCTTCGTGAAGCTCTTGAAAAACTTCAATTGAACGATGCTAGTCTTCAATTTGAACCAGAAACGTCACAAGCGCTTGGTTTTGGTTTCCGTTGTGGTTTCTTGGGACTTCTTCACATGGATGTTATCCAAGAACGTTTGGAACGTGAATTTAACATTGATTTGATTATGACAGCACCATCCGTTGTTTACCATGTTAATACGACCGATGGCGACATGCTTGAAGTATCAAACCCTTCTGAATTCCCAGACCCAACTAAGGTTGCAAGCATCGAAGAACCATACGTTAAAGCACAAATCATGGTTCCACAAGAATTTGTCGGAGCTGTTATGGAACTTGCGCAACGCAAACGTGGTGATTTTGTCACAATGGATTACATCGATGAAAATCGTGTGAATGTCATTTACCAAATTCCGCTTGCTGAAATTGTCTTTGATTTCTTTGATAAATTGAAATCATCAACACGTGGTTATGCAAGCTTTGATTACGAAATTTCAGAATACCGCAAATCTAAATTGGTTAAAATGGATATTCTGCTTAACGGAGATAAAGTCGATGCGCTTAGCTTCATCGTTCACAATGAATTTGCCTATGAACGTGGTAAATTAATCGTTGAAAAATTGAAGAAAATCATTCCACGTCAACAATTCGAAGTGCCAATTCAAGCAGCTATCGGTCAAAAAATCGTGGCTCGTTCAGATATTAAAGCCCTTCGTAAAAACGTTTTGGCTAAATGTTATGGTGGTGACGTTTCTCGTAAACGTAAATTGCTTGAAAAACAAAAAGCAGGTAAAAAACGTATGAAAGCTATCGGTTCTGTTGAAGTGCCACAAGAAGCCTTCCTGTCAGTACTTTCAATGGATGATGAAAGTAGTAAAAAATAAACTATTAAACAGCTGAATTTTCAGCTGTTTTTCTACTTATTTCAGCCATAAAAAGAGAATAACTAGAGAGTTGTGCAAATTTTCAGTATTTTTATGGTACAATAGAATTAAAACTAAACCGTGGGAGAGTTGTATGAAATTATTGACAAATGTGTCACAATTACAAGGAACCTTGCGTGTTCCTGGCGATAAATCAATTAGCCACCGTTCAATCATGTTTGGAAGTCTTGCTAAGGGAAAAACGACTGTTCGCGATATTTTGCGTGGCGAAGATGTTTTGTCAACGATGCAAGTTTTTCGTGATTTGGGTGTAGATATTCAAGATGATGGTGAGCTTGTTACTATCACTGGTGTTGGCTTTGATGGACTTAAAGCACCTCAAAATAAACTTGATATGGGAAATTCAGGGACATCAATTCGCTTGATTTCAGGTGTTTTTGCTGGGCAAGATTTCACCGTTGAAATGTTTGGAGATGATAGTTTGTCAAAACGCCCTATGGACCGTGTGACGATTCCGCTTCGCCAAATGGGTGTTGAGGTCTCAGGTCAGACTGAGCGTGACTTGCCACCACTTACTATGCATGGTAGCAAATCTTTAAAACCAATTCACTACCAACTTCCTGTGGCATCTGCTCAGGTCAAGTCAGCACTTATCTTTGCTGCTTTGCAGGCAGATGGCGAATCAGTCATTATCGAAAAAGAAAAAACACGTAATCATACTGAAGATATGATTGTCCAATTTGGCGGAGAAATTAATGTCAATGTCAAAGAAATTCGCATCAAAGGTGGTCAAGAATTCACTGGTCAAGATGTTGTTGTTCCAGGTGATATTTCTTCAGCAGCTTTCTGGTTAGTTGCAGGGCTTATTGTTCCAAATGCTAACGTGGTGCTTGAAAATGTTGGTATCAATGAAACACGTACAGGTATTCTAGATGTCATTGAAGCAATGGGTGGAAAAATGACTATTTCAGATGTTGATGACATTGCCAAATCAGCAACAATTACGGTGGAAACATCTGAACTTCACGGCACTGAAATTGGTGGTGAAATCATTCCACGCTTGATTGATGAATTGCCAATTATTGCGCTTCTTGCTACCCAAGCAAGTGGCACAACAGTCATTCGTGATGCTGAAGAGTTAAAAGTCAAAGAAACAGATCGTATCCAAGTAGTGGTAGATGCTTTGAATGCTATGGGAGCTGATATTACACCAACAGATGACGGTATGATTATCAAAGGAAAAACACCGCTTCATGGTGCTAAAATCAATACCTTCGGTGACCACCGTATCGGTATGATGGCGTCAATTGCCGCGCTTTTGGTGTCAGAGGGTGATGTTGAGTTAGAGCGAGCAGAAGCAATCAACACAAGCTACCCAAGCTTCTTTAGTGATTTGGAGGTCTTGTCACATGGCTAGAATTATTATTGGATTTATGGGATCTGGTAAATCAACCATTTCCTCACTTTTAGATAAAGATTATATCGACATGGATGCTTTGATTACAGAGCATATTGGCATGTCAATTGCGGACTTTTTTGAAAAAGAAGGCGAAGCAAAATTCCGTGAGATTGAATCACAAGTTCTAGCAGAATTGGTGGATTCTGACCACGTTATTTCAACGGGTGGTGGTGTTGTGATTAATCCGATTAATCGTGAGATTTTGGCAAAAAATCCTGAAACCATCTACCTTAAAGCTGATTTTGAAATCCTTTATGACCGCATTAAAAATGATAGCCAAAATGTCCGTCCGCTATTTGTTAATAACAGTAAAGAAGCGTTCAAGGCTATCTTTGATGGACGTAGAGACATGTATGAGTCTGCGGCTACCCGCATTATTGAAGTTACTGGCAAAACACCAGAAGAAATTGTTGAGGAAATTGGATGAAAGTTGGCTATTTAGGACCAAATGGTTCTTTTACGCACAATGTTGCGATTAAGGCATTTCCTAGCGCTGATAGGGTGTCTTTTGGCAACATCACAGAAGTGATTAAATCTTATGAAGAAGGTGTAGTTGATTACGCTATTATTCCTGTTGAAAATTCCATTGAAGGGTCAGTTCATGAAACCTTGGACTACCTTTTTCATCAAGCACAAATTGAAGCAGTTGCTGAAATGATTCAACCGATTAAACAACAGCTTCTAGCAACTTCGCAGGATAAGGTGATTGAAAAAATTTTCTCACATCCGCAGGCTATTGCTCAAGGGAAAAAATACACCAAGTCTCACTATCCAAATGCTCAAATTGAAATGACAGCGAGCACTGCCTATGCTGCGCGTTTTATTGCTGAAAATCCTGATAAGCCATTTGCAGCGATTGCTCCAGTTGCTGCCGCAAAAGAATACGGCTTAGAGATTATCGCCAAAGACATCCAAGAAATGGATGAAAACTACACGCGCTTTTGGGTGCTTGGTCGAAAGAAATACGCTTTTGAATTGACTAAGTGTCAACAAAAAGTGTCTCTTACTTTAACTCTGCCAGATAATCTTCCAGGGGCACTTTATAAGGCTTTGTCTGTATTTGCATGGAGAGGAATTAACTTGACTAAAATCGAAAGTCGCCCTTTAAAGACAGCTCTCGGAGAGTATTTTTTCATCGTCGATGTTGATAACACCAATGAAGCCCTGGTCTCTTTTGCCTTAGAAGAATTGCATTTGTTGGGTATTGATTATAAAATGCTCGGAAATTACGACGTTTACAAGTTATGATTTCGTTCTGATGTCATTTTTTAGTATAATATTAGTATAGTCGTTTCGTTAAACTTGTACTGACTTTAGTATAGCTAGATTGAAAGAGTGGTATGAGATATGGCACAAGATAAATTAAGTCGACATGAAGAATTAAGATATGAATACCTTTTGCGAAATTTAGAATATCTAAATCCGCAGCAAAAGGAAGAATTTGGTTATCTCTATCATAAAAAGCAGATGATTATGCGAGAGATGTCATCTGGATATCCTTCGTCTGCCAATAAAGAGCCAAATTATGAGCGTTATGACGATTATGGTGACTATTATGAGTATTATGATTACTACGATGATGACTATGACGATGATTATGATGATTATGATAATCAAGTCACTTCACAAGGTCTGCCAAAATATCCGCAGGCAAAAAAGTCACGTTCTTCAAAGCGAAAGAAAAAGTCAAAAAAGCAAACTTCTTATTTAGATTATTACGAAGGAATCGCACACGAAGAACCTAAGGCGACCAAAGCAAAGAAGCCCAAAAAGAAGAACCATAAAAAACGTTTTAAGCATTTTTTGCAATTTTGTGGTTTCTTAGTTGTTATTGTTATGATTGGCATGGTTTACATGTTTTATCATGGGGTTCACGAAGTTTCTAGTGGCGAGACGAATTATTCTGCTGCAGTGGTAGAACCTTTTAACGGTCAAGATAGTCGTGACGGGACTAATATTTTGATTCTTGGCAGTGATAAGCGGATTTCGCAAGGCTCATCTGATGCTAGAACAGATACCATCATGGTGATGAATATTGGCAACAAAGAAGGTAAAGTTAAACTAGTTAGCTTCATGCGTGATACTTTGGTGAATATTAATGGTGTCAGCTATAATGACTATGCTAATGACCAAAAGCTAAATGTGGCATTTAACATTGGTGAACAAGATGACCGTCAAGGTGCTGAGCTCATGCGCAAAACCTTGAAGGATAATTTTGATATTAACGTCAAGTATTATGTCATGGTTGATTTTGAAACCTTCGCAGAAGCTATCAATACGCTCTTTCCAAAAGGCGTAAAGATAGATGCCAAGTTTGGTACGGTTGATGGTCAAGAAGTGTCATCGGTTGAAGTACCAGATGACCTTAACATACAAGCAGATGGTAGTGTTCCTAATCAGACCATTGAAGTTGGTCAACAACGCATGGATGGACGAACTTTGCTAAATTATGCGCGTTTTCGTAAGGATGATGATGGCGATTATGGTCGTACACAACGTCAACAACAAGTGGTTTCAGCAATCGTCAATCAAATTAAAGATCCTTCAAAACTCTTTACAGGCTCAGCAGCAATCGGCAAAATCTATACCCTCACCTCAACTAATATTTCTTATCCATTTCTTATCAAAGAAGGTTTGGGTGTGGTAACAAGTGGTCAAAAAGGAATTGAGCAAAAGACAGTTCCTGCGGAAGGCGACTGGACCGATGATTACGATATGTATGGTGGTCTTGGAATTGCTATTGATTTCAATAAATATCAAAAAGAGTTGAAGGACCTTGGGCTACGTTAATAATATGATATAATAGAGAGGCAGTTAAGCTTCTCTATTTTTTATAGTGAAGAAACCGAGAATAAGGTATTACTGATGGCTTATATAAGTCAGGCATGAAAGGAAAATATGTTAGAAAAAAATAGCATTGTAGAGGTTGAAATCACAGATTTATCACACGAAGGAGCAGGGGTTGCCAAAGTTGATGGCTTCGTCTTTTTTGTTGAAAATGCTCTTCCAGGTGAAAAAATCAAGATGCGCGTCTTGAAAGTGAAGAAAAATATTGGTTTTGGTAAGGTTGAAGAATACCTCACTATTTCTAAACACCGTAACCAAGATTTGAATGTGGATTACTTGCGTACAGGAATTGCGGATTTTGGACACTTGGCTTACGCTGAACAGTTGAAATTCAAACGCAAACAAGTTGCTGATAACTTGTACAAAACAGCTGGTATTTCAGATGTTGAAGTGTTAGAAACACTTGGGATGGAGCATCCTTACGCCTACCGTAACAAAGCACAAGTACCAGTTCGTCGTGTTAATGGGCAGTTGGAAACTGGCTTTTTCCGCAAACATTCACATGACTTGATGCCAATTTCTGATTTTTACATTCAAAATAAAGAAATTGACCGTTTGATTAATTTCACCCGTGATTTGCTTCGTCGTTTTGACCTTAAACCATACGATGAAAAAGAGGAAACTGGTTTAATTCGTACCTTGATGGTTCGTCGTGGACACTACTCTGGTGAAATGATGCTTGTTTTTGTCACAACACGTCCGAAAATTTTCCGCATCGAGCAAATCATCGAAAAAATTGTCGTAGAATTTCCAGCGGTGAAATCAATCATCCAAAACATTAACGATAAAAATACCAATGCCATTTTCGGCAAGGAATTTAGAACGCTTTATGGTAAAGACACGATTGTTGACAGCATGCTTGGCAATCAATATGAAATTTCAGCACGTTCATTCTATCAAGTGAACACTGAAATGGCTGAAAAACTTTACCAAATAGCCATTGATTTTTCTGATTTGACAGCTGATGATATCGTGATTGATGCTTATTCTGGTATTGGAACTATCGGTCTTTCATTTGCGAAAAATGTTAAAGCAGTTTACGGTGTTGAAGTGATTGAAGAAGCTGTTGAAGATGCAAAACGCAATGCTGCGCTTAATGGCATTACCAATGCGCATTATGTGGCAGATTCAGCAGAGCATGCTATGGCAACATGGAGTAAAAATGGTATCAAACCAAGCGTTATCTTGGTTGACCCACCACGTAAAGGTTTGACAGAAAACTTCATCAAAGCAAGCGTAGCTATGCAGCCAGAAAAAGTTACTTACATCTCATGTAACCCAGCAACCATGGCGCGTGACATCAAGCTCTACCAAGAATTCGGCTACAAACTCCAAAAAGTACAGCCAGTGGATTTGTTCCCGAATACACACCATGTTGAGACGGTAGTATTGATGTCAAGGGTGAATAATTAAGGGTGTATAAGATAAGCAAATAAAGGCTTTCCGTGGTTTGAGGTCTGGTTCTAAGCCGGAAGGATAATCACGGATTTTTGCTTTGAGGGAAGTTATCCAAGAGCGGTGGATTACTCACCGGATTTACGAATTTGAATATAGGTTTGGTGAGTTGAAAAGATTGCTGGCAAAAATGTGGATTTAGGTATCGATAAGGAAGATAAAACAGCTTTTGTTTTGAAAAATGGGAAGCCTATAGCAGTTCATATCTCCCACGAGAGATATGAAAGATTATTAAAAGCAGGTATAGATATTACTGAATACTAAATATAAAACACATAATAGATGAGAGAGGTTAAATGAATGGCTGTGAAAAAATCAGAATTGTATTCCCTTATCCGAGGACTTAAGTAAGAAATAGGCCATCTAAAAAAACAATGGAAAGTCTAGGCTAAGGCGATAATCTAATAAGAATTCCACATGAATTCACTTGCATTTACTAGACTCATGAATACTTGGAAATAAATAAACAAGTCCCAAAATAAGTTATGAAAGGAGTATCTGAATGTCGAAAAAGGATTCCAAGCAAGATATAAGAAAAAAACTCTATAATCCTTCCTCACACATTCATCATCACAAACATGAGGCAGGTTCACAGGTTTCATGTATCAGTGTTGTTCCAATCTTTAATCATCTAGAAGAAGAACAGATGGAAGAAATTATGAAAGTCATGAAGTCAATTTCATATAAAAAGGGTGAAGTGCTTTATCGAGAAGGAGATACATCTAATGTCTTATATGTTGTAAGTAATGGTAAAATTAGAATCTACCGTTTATCTGAGTCTGGAAAAGAGCAATTATTGAGAATTTTAAATCCAGGAGATTTTACAGGAGAATTAGCTCTGTTTCGCGAATCAATCCATGAAGCGTATGCAGAAGCGATGATTGATACCGATGTATGTATGATTAGTAAAAATGACTTACAAGAATTTTTATTAAAGTACCCTACGATATCTTTGAAGATTTTAGCTGAGTTTTCTAACCGACTGGAAATATCAGAAAAACAAATAACTAGATTTGTCACCGAGAAAGTGGAGGCTAGATTAGCGTTGTTTCTTGCAGAGTGTACAGATGGCGGAGATAGTCCAACAGAAATTGAATTACCAATGAGTAAAAAGGATTTAGCCTCTTATTTAGGAACGACACCAGAAACGATAAGTAGAACGTTGGCTGATTTTGAAGAGGCAGGTTATATAAAGCAAAAAAGAAACAGAAAGATTGAGATTTTAGATTTAGATGGTTTGTTGCTGATATAGCAGATAATCTTAAAATAAAAAATAGAACAGTTGGTATTAATTTAAAAATACCAACTGTTCTATTTTTCTGCGTAAAAAGAACAAACTTGATGTAGATCAAGTTAATATCTTTTAATCCCTTATATAATGTAATCAACCCCCAAAAAAAGAAAGAAGGAAAAAATATGTCAAAAAAATTAGATTTTAATCAAGTTAAGGAAATACATTTAAAAACATTAGCACAGTATGTACCAGTTGTAGCACGAGTTCATGGCGGCAATCATCCAGAATTTCACCAAGTTCGTGAAGTATATGATAAGCTTGCAAAAAAATTAAAAGATACAGGAAGGGGAAAACCTGACTTAGTAGATGAATTTGTAAAGTTACGTAAAATTACAGACAATTATACAGTTCCAGAGGATGTTTGTGAAAGCTATGAAGCAGTATATAACCTGTTGGCAGAATTAGATAAAGCATATGAATCATAAAAGAAACAAGTGATACAATTAATAAAAATCATAATAGGAAGGAGTATGAATATGCAAAAATTAATTTTAGGAAGAAAGAATCATATTACAATAGTAAGTGCAATTTTAATAATAATTGCATATGTTAGTAAATTAGGATTTCAAAACGAACCTATAGCCATATGGTCACTAATAATTGCCTCTGTTTTAGGAGTTATACCGATTGCCATCCAAGCGTATCAAGCACTCAGAGTTAAAGTAGTCAGTATTGATGTGTTAGTGACCATTGCAGTCATTGGCGCGTTTCTAATTAGAAATTATAAGGAGTCAGCAATTGTTACCTTTTTATTTCTATTTGGAGCTTATCTAGAACAAAGAACACTGAATAAAACACGTTCTGCAATAAAAGAATTAACTGAAATGGCGCCTGAAGTTGCTCTAAAGCAACTGAAAAATGGTGAGTTTGAAGAAGTAGAAATAGATGAAGTTGATGTAGGAGATATTTTGCTTGTTAAAACGGGTGCAAAAATCCCAGTTGACGGTACAGTGTTAACAGGAGAAGGGCATATTAATGAAGCAAGTATTACAGGAGAAGCGGTTCCTGTAAGTAAAAAGAAAGATTCGGGGGTATATGCCGGAACAATTTTAGAAAATGGAACTATTCAAATCACTGCTGATCGTGTAGGTGAGGATACTACTTTTGGTAAAATCATTGAGTTGGTTGAAGAAGCACAGGATTCAAAATCAGAAGCAGAACGTTTCATTGATAGATTTTCTAAATACTACACACCAGCTGTTTTAGTTCTCTCTTTTATTGTATGGATATTTTCAAGGGATATTGAACTTGCAATTACAATATTAGTTTTAGGATGTCCAGGAGCATTGGTAATCGGTGTACCGGTTTCAAACGTCGCGGGGATTGGCAATGGAGCACGTCATGGAGTCCTTCTAAAAGGTAGCGAGGTTATTAGTGACTTTAGCAGACTAGATACCATGGTATTTGACAAAACAGGTACATTAACAATAGGAAATCCCAAAGTAGCTGATAAAGAAATTTATGCAGATAATGTATATGAAGTATTAGGGTATCTAGCAAGTGTTGAAAAGGAATCAGATCATCCATTAGCAAAAGCAGTTGTAGAATATATTGGAGATATAAAATTATATACAATTGAAAAAACAGATGTTGTAAAAGGTGGAGGAATTGTAGCTCATGTAGAAGGTCATAAAGTTGCAGTCGGTAATGTGGCACTAATGGAGCAAGAAAACATTCTTTTAAGTGAAAAAGCTCGTGCAGATATTGCCAGATTTGAGAAAGATGGAAATTCACTTGTTTTAACATCAGTTGATGGTGAATTAAAAGCATTGATGGGTATTCGTGATCAAATTCGCCCGGGTGTAAAAGATGATCTTAAAAAGTTGAAAAAACTTGGTGTTAAAAATCTAGTAGTTCTTTCTGGTGATAACCAAGGAACAGTTGATTTAGTAGCACGTGAACTAGGTCTTACAGAGGCCCACGGGCATATGTTGCCGGAAGATAAATCAGCATATATTAAAGTACTGCAAGAAAGAGATCAAATTGTTGCATTTGTTGGGGACGGAGTAAATGATAGTCCTTCACTAGCTCTAGCACAAATTGGAATTGCTATGGGAAATGGAACAGATGTAGCAATCGAAACTTCAGATGTTGTTTTAATGAATTCAGATTTCAGCCGCTTGCCACATGCATTAGGTTTAACAAAAGCAACCGCTAATAACATGCTTCAAAATATTATTATTGCAGTAGGGGTTGTATTAGTCCTTCTTGCCAGCGTATTTTTTAGTGATTGGATGAATATGTCAATCGGAATGTTAGTACACGAAGCAAGCATATTAGTGGTCATTTTAAATGGCATGAGGTTGCTACGCTACAAACTATGAAAATAAACAACAAATTAAGCTGTTGATGCAAATCAATTTAATGATGATAATAATCGAGTATAATAAAATCGGTATAAACTAAAGGAGAGAAGAAAATGCAAAAAGCAACGATTCAATTAGAAACATTAACATGTCCGTCTTGTATGCAAAAAATAGAGAATGGTGTAAAATCTTTGGATGGGGTAAGTAAAGAGAGTTTAAAAGTACTATTTAATTCAAGCAAGGTGAGGGTGGAATTTGACGATGAAAAAGTATCCATAAAAGACATTGAACATGTTATCAACAAATTAGGTTATGAAGTATTAAAATCCCAGGTCAAAAATATTTAAGTAGTGAACCAATTAAGTTTGTATGGAAGATAGTGTTTGGGAAGCATTTTTTCCTAAGAACTGTATTAGAGGAGCTATGTAATAAATCCATACTTTGACTGATATGTTCTCACATACGAAAGCCCTCTGTGGATATGTTTCCACAGAGAGAATTTTCGATAAAAGCATTTGAGCCAATATTTCTTGATAGCTATGAATTCATCTCAAAACATGCTGAATGTGTAAGTTTACTAGTTAAAAACGCAGAATAAGAATTTAGCTTGCTTTTGAATTTTAAGGTAAGCTGCTGAAACTATCCACTGGATAGTTTCACTCCCAAATACGCACCATGTTGAGGCAGTATCACTGCTTGTATGAGTTTCTGAAACAGCGAAGTAGGGTTATTTTTAGCTATTATTAAGTAGGATTGTATTGAATAAATACTTTTATGTATAAAATATTTTAGTGAAGACATTGTAGTTATGCCTTCGCTTTTTTATTTTTCAAATAGCAATTAACCCATAACAATAATAATGATTCCTTCAAAGGCTAGAAGTAATATAGTTAATAACCTATTGTTTTTCATGTAAATTTCCTCACTTTCATTTTATATTTTATGATAAAATACTGAAAATTAAGAAATCTCCCGTATATGCATATCAGAGGTGCAATATGAAAAAGTTGGAAAAATTTTTAAAAAGTTTCGTGAATCTAGAGGATTACGACTAAAAAATGTTGTAAAAGCAGGTATATCAACATCTCAGTTATCATGTTTTGAAAATGGTGAGACTGATCTAACAATTTCAAAGTTTTTAGCTGTTTTAGATGAGGTTAATGTACCGATTGAGGAATTTATGTATGCTGTTTATGACTTTCATCGTGATGAATTAAGTGAGCTTTTGTTAAAGGTTAATTGTTTTGTATCTAATCATGATGTTGAAGGTATGAAAAAATTACTCTATAGACAAATGGAGTCAAATTCTAAGTGGAGCAAATTTCATCAAATAAATACTATTTTGTTAAAAATTAGATTACAAGATTTATCGGGAGAGACTTATTATTCTAGTGATAATTTATCTTATTTAACAAATTATTTATTTAGTGTTGAATACTGGGGATATTACAAATTATTGATATTTGCAAATACACTAGATGTCTTAAATCATGATGCTTTTATGGTTTTGGCTAGAGAAATGTGTAGGTGTTCAGATTTTTATAAAGAAATATCAAAGAATAGGCGAATAATTTCATCGATGTTATTAAATGGATATATCACATGTGTTGAAAGAGGAAAATTTCTGGATACTCTGTATTTTGAAAAACAACTAAAGCAATGTTTTTTCACTGAGACCGAAATCTATGAGAGGTTAGTATTTCAGTATGTATAACACTTGATACGAAAGAAGTGGTTTGCCAAATGGCAGTTTCGCTATCTTGGTATGCGAGCTAATTTATTTGCGCACTATTACGAGGACACAAGGAAACTTTCAAAACAAAACTTGATGGCATTTACAAAGGCTAGTAGCTTGTATCAAGCAAAACCAAGTTTGAAAGAATCATCAGCGCGTGTTCGTATCATTGTTGGAGAAAAAGAAGCTAAGAGAATGCTTGCTTCAGCAAGGTATTTACATGATTTTTTACCAGACAGTCGCTTGGAAATCAAAGCGGGTCTGGCTCACGGTCGATATGCGATTAACCAGCTAGATTTGTATGTGAAAGAGCTCTTGGAGAACTTATGATTAAGGAGTGAATGATATAGCATCGAGTAAAGAATACTTAGTTTTTATATTAGACAAGCTTTCAGAAATTCCAGAGATTTCCTACCGTGCAATCATGGGAGAATATATCCTTTATTATCGTGGTAAGCTCATTGGTGGGATTTATGACAATCGTTTTTTGATTAAACCCACTAAGTCTGCTACTGCTTTATTACCAGAAGCAAGGCTTGAACTTCCCTATGATGGTGCTAAAAAGATGCTTTTAGTTGATCATCTTGATGACAAAGCTTTACTCAGCCGCTTGCTGCAAGCCGTGTACGAAGAACTACCAGAACCTAAGAAAAAAAGAAACTAGCCTATCAAAGGTTAGTTTTTCTTTTGTCATAATCATCTGATTTTGCTACAATGAAAACAAAGGGTGATAACGTTTTCTTAAGTGGAAAGGAGGTATTGGTTATGAAATACATCCAGGTGACAAAGGAAAATTTGGAAAAAGAGCATATTTGTTGTGCTATTTCTAACACCAAAGATGCTCAGGTATCCTCCAAAAAAGCTTGGCTATCTGAACGTTTTGATGAAGGACTTGTTTTTCTAAAAAATGTTGAACGTGGCAAGTGTTTCATTGAGTATATCCCTGCAGAAAAGGCTTGGAATCCTATTGAGACAGAAGATTACATATATATTGATTGTCTCTGGGTTTTGGGTTCTTTAAAAGGGCATGGTTACTCGACTGATTTGCTGGAGGCTTGTATCGCTGATAGCAAAGCTAAAGGGAAGAAAGGCTTGTGCATTCTTTCGGCTGCTAAGAAGAAACCTTTTCTTGCTGATCCAAAGTATTTAGCCTACAAAGGTTTTAAGGTGGCAGATGAAGCTGATAATGATATTCAACTTTGGTATTTGCCGTTTTCTAATGAGGCTAAAGTACCTAGTTTTAAAGCTTGTGTCAAACACTCTCACATTTTTATGTGAATCGCTGTGGGTTTAAGATTGTTGAATTTTTTAATAACCATCACAAAGATCCTGATGATGAAGGTTCAGAAATGTTTCGATTTGAAAAACGCTTATAGTTTTAGATTTTAGGAGGGCAATATTATGACTAAAGGAAATGGTATCTTAATTGGTATGGGATTTGGAGTAGCCATTGGTGCAGGAATAGGTTTTCTAACACATAATATTGGGCTTTGGATGTCGCTTGGTATTGCCTTTGGGGTTATGGTTGGACTATTTATTGACAAAGATGACGATGATGAAGGTGAGTAGTTTATCAGACGATTGAATCTATAAAGAATAAGATGTTAAACTGTAGCTTTTCTGGCTGCAGTTTTTTGAATATTTTAAAGAATGATACAAGATAAAAACTAAAAAATAGTTGTTCTTTGTTAGTGCTGTCTTTTTTTGCTACAACAAAAGTATCATAATATTCTGATAATTAAAAAGGAGGTTTCTGGATGAAAACAGTACTTGTAACGGGGGGCACAGTTTTTGTTAGCAAGTATACAGCGGCTTACTTTGTTAAAAAAGCTATGACGTCTATGTGCTCAACCGAAATACCAAGACACAAGTTGAAGGCGTGACCGTTATATTAAGGATTTGTGCCGTATGATGGAAGCTATTATTGAAAAGCGGCCAAAAGAACACCTCTATAATGTTGGAAATACTGAAGTTATAAGTACTCGCCAGTGGGTGAAGCTCTGCTATGCCTGCAGAAATAAAATTCCAGAATTCATCGAAGTTTTTGGTGAGGTTAATCAGCGCAATTACTTTAGTTTTTACGATTATGAGTTCTTTTTAGATGTTGAAAGGCAAAAAAAGCTCTTGTCTGATTTGACACCAGTAGCAATCAGTTTAAAAGAATCCTACACATGGCATGAAAACCACGTCTTCGATGTCAAAAAGAGACCATTTTTTGATTATATTGAAAAATATTTGAAGGGATAAAGGAGAGATTATGAAGCAAACTTATTTAGAAGATAGTAAGTATGTTGACTATTACAATCCTGAGATTTAAAAGTATGCTCTTGAGTTAAAGGAAAAAAGTAGTGACCAAATTGACTTGGTAAAAAATACTTTTCATTTTGTGAGAGATGATATCCACCATTCATGGGATGTTAAAGATAAGCGCGTGACAGTTTCAGCGAGTGATTGTCTTCGTGAAGGGGTTGGCATTTGTTGGACAAAAGCTAATCTTTTAGCAGCACTACTTCGTGCTAATGGTACTCCATCAGTTTTTTCTTATCAGCGCTTGATACTTGGAACTACTCCAGATATGGGCTATTGCATCCATGCTCTTAATACTGTCTATCTTGATTCTATAGGAAAATGGCTTCGCCTAGATGCTAGAGGAAATAAGAAAAATGTTCAAGCAGAGTTTTCGTTAGATGGTGATAAACTTGCTTTTTATCCTAATGATATTGGAGAGATTGACTATCATGATAATCATTCACAACCAGATCGAGGTTTAATGGCAGTTCTTGAAAAAAATACTGATGC
Source organism: Streptococcus lutetiensis (assembly GCF_900475675.1). Taxonomy (NCBI): domain Bacteria; kingdom Bacillati; phylum Bacillota; class Bacilli; order Lactobacillales; family Streptococcaceae; genus Streptococcus; species Streptococcus lutetiensis. The sequence goes on along the minus strand of NZ_LS483403.1, from coordinate 1,134,848 downwards.
CATTGACATGTATTTACATCATTTACCAGACAAATTAACTGAGGACATAAACTAAAGCGCGTGATAACTAACCGAGAAGAATTACCTGACCAAAGAAAGAGGTTATAGTATGGCAGCTGATATTGAATACAAATCTATCCAGAGTTTCAAGTGCAGTGATTTGGAACATCTGTTCCTTTCGGTGGAGTGGTCTTCGGGGCATTACCCTGAAAAGTTAGTTCTTGCTATGCAGAATTTTAGTACTGTTTATTCAGCATGGGACGGCGACCAATTAGTTGGCATGATTTGTGCCATGGATGATGGGGTGATGAATGTTTATATTCATTATTTGCTTGTTGATCCTGTCTATCAAGGTCACACGATTGGAAGTAAGTTGATTCAACTGGTCAAAGAAAAATACAAATCCTTTATGAGAATTGCTGTGATTGACTACAATAAGGAGATTGATTTCTATGAAAATTGTGGTTTTGTTAAAAGCGAAAATTGCTCACCTTTGTTTATCACCTCTTTGTGGACTTAAGACTTACTATTACATAATGTAAATCATTTTTTATAATAACGCTTTCTTAAAAGTGTGATATACTTAAGTTAACAGATATGAAAGGGGCGCCCCATATGGATAATGAATACATGCAAAAAGCTATTGAAGAGGCTTACGAAGGGATTAAAAAAGGAGATGGTGGCCCCTTTGGTGCGGTTATCGTAAAAGATGGCAAGATCATTGCTAGTGGACACAACATGGTCCTAGCTCACCACGATCCAACGGCACATGGAGAAGTGACGGCAATCAGAGCAGCATGTCAAATGCTTAGCACGCATGATTTGTCAGGAACAAGTTTGTTTACAACTGGAGAGCCGTGTCCAATGTGTCTAGCAGCTTGTCTTTGGGCAAATATTGATAAAGTTTATTATGGTTGTACAATTGCTGATAACGCCATGATTGGTTTTTGTGACCAACGCTTTGATGAGCTCATGGGAGGACGAAAAAATCTCCCTGAAGACTACCTTGTTCAGCTTGGTCATGATGATTGTTTGAAACTCTTTAAAGATTATCAAAACATGCAACATAATCTCTACTAAGAAATTATAGATAAGTTAAATCGACTGTAGCACAAGTTGTTACAGCTTTTTTTCTTGATAAAGTGATATAATGCTAGGGAGTCGATGTCAATTTAGAAGGTGAGTGTAAGTTTAGTCATGTTATGTCATGAATTTGGTGATTCTTCAAAACCGATTATCATCTTCTTACCAGGAACCATGTGTCACTGGTATACTAACTTTGCAAAAGTTATTCCTAGTTTGATAGAAGATTTTTTTGTCGTTGTTGTTTCTTACACGGGATTTGATATGAAAGGCAGAAGTGATTACACGTCGGTTTTAGCAGAAATTGAAAAGATTGAAGTACATATCAAGCATTCTTATTAGGGAAAAGTGTTAGCTATCTATGGTTCCTCACTTGGTGGGACTTTTGTAGCACATTTAGTCGCAAGAAGAAAAATCCAGTTATCTTATGCGGTGATTTGCACCTCTGATTTTGACCAGTCAGGTCGCCTGCCTGCTTATTTGAAGAGTAAACTCTTGGTTAAGTTGATGTGGCCATATGTGACAAAAGGGTGCTTTAAGCCAAAATGTCTGCATAGCTATTTTGAAAAAGTATCTGATACAGATTCTTATGTAAAAGAAATTTTTTCCTTTGTAAAAGGGACGGAGTTTGTCAGCAAGACATCGCTCTTTAATCAATATTTTTTTGACTTAATTACACATTACCTTGTCATGTAGAAAGCAGCGACTGTCAGGTGCACATTTTTTACGCGCAGAAGATGGGAAAGAAATATTTGAAACGCTATAATAATCATTTTAAAAATGCCATTATTCACCCTCAAGAGTATCGCTACGAGGAACTCTTGGTATCTTATCCTGAAAAATGGTGCCAATGTATCAAGCAAATTTGTCTAAAACCACAAAGAAGAAGTCTGAGGGAATCTCAGATTTTTTATTTCGGAAAATATTCTGAAAAGTTGAGATGGTATTTTTGACGATTTTCAAAAATAGGGTCTAAAACGTCGTGCAGCGCTTTTTTTAAGTTTGAAATGTTTTTTCATTCTTAAGAATGTTTTTGATGGAATAATGGGCAAAAAATGCGCAAATACTAAGTTATTTTATACGATGAGACCTAGAATTCTAATTTTCGGTGTGATAAAATGGTAACGTCAGTTCTTGTAAGGGTATGAGAACAAATAAAAGTAGGAGGAAAAGATGGACGCTTTTAACTATATTAAGCCAAAACTGTTTAGTACTCTTAAAAATTATTCGGGTGCGCAGTTTGCAAAAGACCTTGTTGCGGGGATTATTGTGGCAATCATTGCCTTACCATTGTCAATTGCCTTAGCGATTGCATCAGGTGTTAATCCAGAACAAGGTCTTTATACTGCCGTTGTCGCAGGTTTTTTTATTTCATTTTTAGGTGGCAGTCGTGTCCAAATCGGTGGATCAACTGCAGCATTTGTTGTTATCATCTACGGTATTATTGCTCAATATGGTATGGCAGGTCTTACTATTGCAACATTCTTAGCTGGTATCATGATGATTATCATGGGGCTTCTTCGTTTTGGAGATTTGATTAAATTCATCCCTAAAACAATCACAGTAGGGTTCACATTAGGTATCGCTATCGGAATCTTTGTTGGTCAATTAAAAGATTTCTTCGGACTAAGTATGGGTGCTGTTCCAGCTGAATTCGTTGAGAAAATGGTAGCTTACGCTCAACATATCAATACCATTAACTGGCCTACGCTTTTGATTGGTATGATTGCTTTGCTTATCCAAATCTTTTGGCCACGAGTTTCTCAAAAAATCCCAGGTTCTCTTGTTGCTATTATCGTAACAACAGCTCTTGTTGGATTTGGTCACATGTCAGTTAAGACAATCGGGGACTTGTACACTATCAAAGCTGGTTTACCGTCATTTACAATGCCTGAATTGTCATTTGGCCTTATCCGTCAAATGATTTCACCAGCCTTCACTATTGCAATCTTAGCTTCTATCGAATCACTTCTTTCATGTGTGGTTTCAGATGGTATGATTGGTAGTCACCACCGTTCTAATGCTGAATTGGTCGGACAAGGTGTTGGTAACATGATGTCTGCTCTCTTTGGTGGTATCCCTGCTACAGGGGCTATCGCTCGTACAGCAGCCAACGTTAAAAATGGTGGTCGTACACCAATCGCTGGTATGGCTCACGCTGTGACATTGCTCTTGATCCTCTTGTTCTTGATGCCTTATGCATCACTTATCCCAATGAGCTGTCTTGCTTCAATCTTGATTATGGTTGCTTATAACATGAGTGGTTGGCGTACATTTGCTCACATGCTCAAAAAAGCACCTAAAAGTGATATTGCTGTCTTGGTGATTACACTTGTGTTGACAGTCTTCTTTGACCTTGTTGTAGCCATCGAATTTGGTATGGTTTTGGCTGCCTTCTTATTCCTTAAACGTATGTCAGACGTTGCCGCAGTTCGTCAATGGATTGATAAAGATAGCCTTGATGATGCTGAACTTCCAGAAAACACTGATTTGAAATATGTTCCAAGTAATACAGTTGTTTATGAAATCTTCGGTTCATTGTTCTTCGGTGCAGCCAATGACTTCCTTAACTTCACTCATGAAGAAGGGAAAAATAAAAATGTTTTGATTCTTCGTATGCGTAACGTCCCTGCTATGGATATTTCAGGACTTGAAGCTCTTGAAGAAACACTTGAAATCTGTCAAAAACGTGGCATGACATTGATTCTTTCTCACGTGAATAAACAACCTTATCACGTAATGGAAAAAGCTGGTTTTGTTGAAAAAGTTGGTCAAGAAAACCTTTGTGAAAATATCGATGCTTCACTAAAACGCGCAGCAACTTTAGAAAAATAATATAGATGAAAGGATGTCCTTGGGGCATTCTTTTTTATTATAGTGTTAGTTTTTCTCACCTATTTTGCAGGAAAGAAACGTAAAATTTCATGCTTTTGTTTTTTAATTTTTGCTAAAAGTGAAAAAACAAGAATACCAGAAGTAGTGATTTTTGCCAAAAAAGCTTGTATTTTCAAGCAATTTCACCATTTTTCAGTCATAAATGGCTTCTTACTATCATAAAGTAAGTTTTTGAAATTTTTATTAATTTTAAAAATTTTCTGTATTTTTAGAAAATAGTGTGTTATAATACCAGACATACCGAAAGAAAGTTTATGGTAGGAGGAAAAAGTTCATGGAAAGAAAATCAACTTGGAAACGTGTTGGTTTGGGAGCGGTAAGTTTGGCTTCTGTCGCTCTATTGGCTGCATGTGGTGGCGATAATAAATCAGCTGCTAACAAAGACGAAATCAATTGGTACACACCAACTGAAATCTTGTCACTTGATATTTCAAAACACACTGACCAATATTCAGCTTTGGCAATTGGGAATTCATCAAGTAACCTTCTTCGTGTTGACAAAAAAGGTGAACCAAAACCAGATTTGGCAAAAAGTGTTGAAGTGTCAGAAGATGGTTTGACATACACAGCAACACTGCGTGATGGTCTTAAATGGTCAGATGGCAGTGCTTTGACAGCAGAAGACTTTGTTTACACATGGCAACGCATGGTTGATCCGAAAACAGCTTCTGAATATTCTTATCTAGCTGTTGAATCTCATCTGGAGAATGCTGACAAGATTAACTCAGGTGAACTTTCTGACCTTAACCAGCTTGGTGTTAAAGCTGATGGCAACAAAGTTATCTTTACCCTTACAAGTCCATGTCCACAGTTCAAGTATTACCTTGCCTTTTCTAACTTCATGCCACAGAAAAAAGCATTTGTTGAAAAAGAAGATGACAAATACGCTACAACTTCTAAAGACCAAATCTACTCAGGCCCATACACTGTAAAAGATTGGAATGGTAGTGATGGTACTTTCAAACTCGTTAAAAATAAATACTACTGGGATGCTAAAAACGTCAAGACTGCTAAAGTTAACCTTCAAGCAATCAAAAAAGCAGATACCGCTGTCCAAATGTATAAAAATGGTGAGCTAGACACAGCAAATATCTCAGCAACATCATCTATCTACAAAGCTAATAAAGGTAACAAAAATGCCGTTCCAGTTCCAGAAGCTCGTATGACTTACATCGTTTATAATGAAACTGGTTCAGTAGCTCCTCTCGCTAATGAAAAAATCCGTCAAGCGCTTAACCTAGCGACTGACCGTAAAGGAGTTGTCGAAGCAGCTATTGATACAGGTTCAAAACCTGCCACAGCTCTTGCAACACCAGGTCTTGCTAAATTAACTGATGGTACTGACCTTTCTAAATATGTTGAACCAGGTTATAAATATGATGAAAAAGCTGCCGCTAAATTATTTAAAGAAGGTTTAGCAGAACTTGGAACAGACTCAGTTAAATTGACAGTGACTGCTGATTCAGATGATGCTGTGACAAAAGCAGCTGTTGACTACATCAAACAAAGCTGGGAAGAAGCTCTTCCAGGATTGAAGATTGAAGAAAAATTTGTAACTTTCAAACAACGTCTTGAAGATACTAAAAACCAAAACTTTGAAGCTGCACTAGTTTCTTGGGGCGGAGATTATCCAGAAGGGTCAACATTCTATGGCTTGTTCTCATCAACTTCGGCATACAACTATGGTAAAGTATCTAGTGATGAATTTGATGCTGCTTATAATAAAGCACTCACAGAAGATGCTTTGAATACAGATGCTGCTGCAGAAGATTATAAGACTGCAGAAAAAGTTCTTTACGAAGGTGCACACTACAACCCAATCTTCTTCCGTAGTACAAAATGGCTTCAAAATCCATCTCTTAAAGGACTTGTTCGTAACTCAACAGGTCTAACAGTGGACTTTAGCCATGCTTATAAAAAATAAGCATTAGAATTTAGTTTAACCAAATAAGCCCAACAGATATTTTGGCTTATTTTTTGTGCGTGATATTTATACTTTTTATGTAAAAACATGTAAAATGATGTTAGCTTTTATACAGTGAAAAATGCTTTGAGAAGTATGATTATTTGAGTGATTAAAACTCTAATAATCGCTAAAAATGACAAAAGAAAACTGATTGTAAATCACCAAAAAAGTGAATTTTTATAAAATAATGAACAATTTTCAGCACTATTAGTCTAAATGTCTGCAAAATGAGTGAAAAATAAGTGTAAGCAATCTTTTTGAAATTTTAATTAATTTACAAATTTTCTGTATTTTTAGAAAATATTGTGTTATAATACCTTGTATACCGAAAGAAAGTTATATGGTAGGAGGATCCATTATGGATATTAAATCTTTAAAACGTGTCGGTCTTGGGGCTGTCACATTGTTGTCTGTTGCTACACTAGCAGCATGTGGTGGAAATAACGCATCATCAAAATCTGCTAGCAAAGATATCAATTGGTTCGTGCCAACTGAAATCAGTACTCTTGATATTTCTAAAGTAACTGATACTTACTCATCAATTGCTATTGGTAACTCAGGAAGTAACCTTCTCCGTGTTGATAAAGATGGAAAATTGCAACCAGATTTGGCTAAAAGTGTTGATGTTTCAGAAGATGGTTTGACATACACTGCGACATTGCGTGATGGTCTTAAATGGTCAGACGGTAGTGATTTGACTGCAGAAGATTTTGTTTACACATGGCAACGTATTGCAGATCCAAAAACTGCTTCAGAATATTCTTACCTAGTATCAGATGCTCATGTATTGAACGCTGATGAAGTTATTTCTGGTACAAAAGGTCTTGATGAACTTGGAGTTAAAGCCGACGGAAACAAAGTTATCTTTACTTTGTCTAACCCATCTCCACAATTTATGAGCCTTCTATCATTTGCTAACTTCATGCCACAAAGTAAAGCATTTGTTGAAAAAGCAGGTGATGACTATGGTACAACATCAGAAAAAGCTTTGTACTCAGGTCCATACACTGTTAAAAAATGGAACGGTACAAGCGGTAACTTCACACTTGTGAAAAACAAATATTACTGGGATGCAAAAGACGTTAAAACTAAGAAAGTAAACGTCCAAACAATCAAGAAACCTGATACAGCTGTTCAAATGTACAAAGATGGTGACGTTGATACAGCAAACATTTCAAATACAGAAGCTACATTCAAAGCAAATAAAAATCGTGACGATGTAGTTACAGTTCCAGAAGCAACAACAGCTTACATGGTTTACAACCAAACTGGTACAGTTACTGCTTTGAACAATACTAAAATCCGTCAAGCCCTTAACTTAGCAACTGACCGTGAAGGTATCGTTAAAGCTGCTATCGATACTGGTTCAAAAGCTGCAACAGCGCTTGTTCCAACAGGTCTTGAAAAACTTCCTGATGGAACAGACTTGACTAAATACGTATCACCTGGTTACAGCTATGATAAGAAAGAAGCTGCAAAACTCTTCAAAGAAGGTCTTTCAGAACTTGGTACAGACTCAGTTAAATTGACTATCACAGCTGACTCAGATGCACCGGTTGCAAAAGCTTCAGTTGACTACATCAAACAAACTTGGGAAGAAGCTCTTCCAGGATTGAAAGTTGAAGAAAAATTTGTTACTTTCAAACAACGTCTAGAAGATACTAAGAACCAAAACTTTGATGTTGCTCTTGTTCTTTGGGGTGGTGACTATCCAGAAGGTTCAACATTCTATGGACTCTTCACAACTGATTCATCATACAACTACGGTAAATTCTCAAATGCTGATTACGATGCTGCATACAAAAAAGCAATCACTACTGATGCATTAGATGCACAAGCTGCTGCTGATGATTATAAAGCTGCTGAAAAAGCACTTTACGATAACGCACTTTACAACCCAATCTACTTCCGTAGCACTAAGTCACTTCAAAATCCTGACCTTAAAGGTCTTGTTCGTAACTCAACAGGATTGCAAGTTGACTTCACTTACGCATACAAAAAATAAATCATTCTAGTAATAATGAGACAAGGTTCGAGCCTATCGAGTCTTGTTTTTTTATGACTTAAAAAATGGTACAATGAAAGTATCATATTAGTAAAAGGAAATATATGCGTTTAGATAAATTTTTAGTTGAAGTAGGTCAGGGCTCACGCACAGAAGTCAAACAGCTTCTTAAGAAAAAGCAAGTCTCTGTCAATGGAAAAATCGAAACCTCTCCTAAGACACAAATCGATGAAAAAGTAGATCAAGTCATTTGTCGGGGACAAAATCTGTCTTATGAAAAATACGTTTATTACATGCTTAATAAACCAAAAGGGGTCATTTCTGCAACCGAGGACAATCATCATAAAACGGTCCTAGATTTGCTGGATAAGACAGCTTGGGATAAAGAAGCCTTTCCCGTTGGGCGATTAGATATTGATACTCATGGGCTTTTGCTTTTAACAAATAATGGTAAACTTGCTCATGTTATGCTTTCGCCTAAAAAGCATGTTGATAAGTTGTATCGTGCTAAAGTAGCTGGGATTATGACAGCAGAAGATGTCGAACGTTTTGCTAAAGGCATCGAGTTGAAAGATTTCACGTGTCAACCAGCGCAACTAGAGATTTTAGAAATTGATGAAGTTACAAAGACAAGCTTAGTTGCTATCACAATCAAAGAAGGAAAATTCCACCAAGTCAAACGCATGGTTTTAGCTTGTGGCAAGGAAGTCACAGATTTAGAACGTTTGAGTATGGGGCCATTACAGTTGGATGAAAATTTATCACTCGGTGAGTGGCGTCGATTGACAGCAGAAGAGCTAGCGAAACTAGAAATATTTGACATTGAATTGTAAATTTCTTGCAGTACTTATTTGATTATTTAGCCTAATCATGTTAAGATAATAGTAATAAAATCAATTGAGCGAGGTGTATTAAGGTGGCATTTGGTGAAAACGGACCACGTAAAAAAACAGCGTTTGAAAAACTGACTTTAGTAGTTGTTATCTTAATGGTTCTAGTAACTGTAGGTGGTCTTATTGCGACTGCTATTGGTTCAATTATTTAAAGAACGCTGAAGAGGCGTTTTTTTATGCTTTTGCACATCCAATTTTAATGCAATTGTTATTACAATGAAAGAATAGGAATTAATAATGAGTATGTTTTTAGATACTGCCAAAATCAGCGTTAAAGCTGGTCGTGGTGGTGATGGCATGGTTGCCTTCCGTCGTGAAAAATATGTCCCTAATGGCGGTCCTTGGGGAGGTGACGGTGGTAAAGGTGGTTCAGTCATCTTTAAAGTTGACGAAGGACTTCGTACATTGATGGACTTCCGTTACAACCGTATTTTTAAAGCTAAATCTGGTGAAAAAGGGATGACAAAAGGAATGCACGGACGTGGTGCAGAAGACCTTATTGTTCGTGTCCCACAAGGAACAACTGTTCGTGATGCTGAGACAAATAAAGTTATCACTGACCTTGTTGAAAATGGTCAAGAATTTGTTGTGGCTCATGGTGGACGCGGTGGACGTGGTAACATCCGCTTTGCGACACCACGTAACCCTGCACCAGAAATTGCCGAAAATGGTGAACCAGGTGAAGAACGTGAACTTCAACTTGAATTAAAAATCTTGGCTGATGTTGGTTTGGTTGGGTTCCCATCAGTTGGTAAATCTACATTACTAAGTGTTGTTACAGCTGCTAAACCCAAAATCGGTGCTTATCACTTTACAACAATTGTGCCTAACCTTGGTATGGTTCGCACAAAATCAGGTGACAGCTTTGCTATGGCTGACCTTCCAGGATTAATTGAAGGAGCTTCACAAGGTGTAGGTCTTGGAACACAATTCCTTCGTCACATCGAGCGTACACGTGTTATCTTGCACGTTATCGACATGTCAGCAAGTGAAGGTCGTGACCCTTACGAAGATTATGTTTCAATCAATAATGAACTTGAAACTTACAACCTTCGTTTGATGGAACGTCCACAAATCATCGTTGCTAACAAAATGGACATGCCAGAAGCAGAGGAAAACTTGAAAGTCTTCAAAGAAAAATTGGCAGCAAATTACGATGATTTCGATGAAATGCCAATGATTTTTCCAATTTCAAGCTTAGCTCACCAAGGTTTGGAAAATCTGATGGAAGCAACAGCAGAATTGCTTGATAAGACTGATGAATTCTTGCTTTACACTGAAGATGACATGATTGGTGAAGAAGTTTACTACGGATTTGATCCAGACGAACGTCCGTTTGAAATTTCACGTGATAACGATGCTGCTTGGGTATTGTCAGGTGAAAAACTTGAAAAACTCTTTGTCATGACAAATATGGAACGTGATGAATCAGTTATGAAATTTGCCCGTCAATTGCGCGGTATGGGTGTCGATGAAGCCCTTCGTGAACGCGGTGCTAAAGACGGAGATATCGTTCGTATTGGTAACTTCGAATTCGAATTCGTGGATTAATATAAGATACAAAGTCCGTTAAGCGAGCAAAGCAAAAATAGGAATTTTAACGAAGAACAATGAGCTCTAGATAAAATTCCCTTTTTTGCTAGGCTCGTAGGACGTGTTTGATTGATATGTTAGCTGTTACTAATTGGTATACTAATTAACAGTTGTGGCAAGCTCTATGGAGCGTTGCCTAGGCATCTTACTAGTTCGAAAATGGATTAGTATTTTACGTAGTAGCGGGTGTTTATCAACGATAACAAGTTTTATAGATATATTTAAATGGGAGGTTCTTATGGGTGATAAACCGATATCTTTTCGAGATAAAGATGGTAATTTTGTATCAGCAGCCGATGTTTGGAATGCTGAAAAGCTAGAAGAACTTTTCAATACTCTTAATCCAAATCGACGTTTGCGTTTGGAGCGCGAAAAATTAGCTAAAGAAAAAGCAGGCGAAGCAGAAGACCAAGAATCTTAATCTGTACCCCTACTTAAGCTCAGCTTCTTGGCTGGGCTTTTTTAGTTGTTGTTATAGCTGTTGTTAACTGAGGTAAGCAGTGAAATATTTTAACTGATTAATTTTTAGCATAAGAGCCTCTCTTTCAAAAAAACACACTCTACCATAGTAGGTAGAGTGTGAATCTCATTATGGTCAACATTAAAAATACCCAACACGCCTGATGGATAAGCAAGAGAATAGAGAAGTGCACTAAAAACAAAACCTGATATGGTATACCAAAACGTTTTGCTCTTAGTTGTTCATCGTTAAATATCCTCCTACTTGATTTGCTTTCATTTTAGGAAAAGGATGCTCTTTTTGTCAAAGAATATACGAAAATCCCCAGTCAAAAAGCTGAGGATTTTTGAAATTAATAATTTTCAGCTCGAACTTCGAAGTAGGATTGAGCGTGAGCGCAGACTGGGCAAACTTTTGGTGCTTTTGTACCAATAATAATGTGACCACAGTTGCGGCATTCCGAAATCTTAACTTCGCCCCTTTTAAAGACCGTAGCAGTTTCGATATTTTTGAGAAGAGCACGGTAGCGTTCTTCGTGGTGCTTTTCAATTTCAGCAACCATGAGGAATTTTTTAGCAAGTTGAGGGAAACCTTCTTCTTCGGCTGTTTTGGCGAATTCAACGTACATATCTGTCCATTCGTAGTTTTCACCATCTGCAGCAGTTTCCAAGTTTTCGGCAGTATCACCGATGCCAAAGAGTTCTTTATACCACATTTTGGCGTGTTCTTTTTCGTTGTCAGCAGTCTTCAAGAAAAGTTCTGCGATTTGTTCAAAGCCATTTTTTTGCTCTTGAAGCAAAGAAAGTGTATTTGTTGCGTGCTTGAGATTCACCAGCAAATGCAGCTTATAAATTTTTTTCGTTTTGAGTACCAGTATACTTAGACATATAAAAGTCCTCCTTATATTAAACAGTAGTTGCCTACTGATTTTACACAGAAAAAAGTTATGGATTTGCTACCTTGGCGCTCTTATCTCGCTTAAAAAGGAGTTTTCTATCAATATAAGTGAGGTAATCCCTAAGCTATTAGGGTGAGGTTTAGTTTGTAGCTTATCTTGATAATTTACCTTCAGTCTACCAAAAGCAAAAATGGAAGTCAAAGTTTTAATAAAGATTGTTAAAAGAAAATATTGTCATTTGGTCAATATGAAGGCATCAAAAAACTAGGTCTTAAAACCTAGTTTTTTGATTTATTAGACGTTCAATACTTTGTTCAAGAAGTCTTTTAGACGTGGGTGTTGTGGGTTATCAAAGATTTGCTCTGGTGTTCCATCTTCAATAAATTGTCCACCGTCTGTAAAGATGACACGGTTGGCAACTTTACGAGCAAATCCCATTTCGTGAGTAACGATTAACATGGTCATGCCTTGCTCTGCCAAGTCTTTCATAACACCAAGAACGTCACCAACCATTTCTGGGTCAAGTGCAGAAGTTGGTTCGTCAAAGAGCATGATATCAGGATTCATTGCCAAGCTACGTGCGATAGCGACACGTTGTTTTTGACCACCAGATAGGCTATCTGGTTTGGCATCGCGTTTATCAGCAAGACCAACTTTTGCAAGAAGTTCCATAGCGTGTTTTTCAGCATTTTCTTTGCTTTCTTTTCCTAATTCGATAGGAGCGAAAGTGATGTTTTCAAGAACAGTCATGTGTGGGAAAAGGTTGAAGTGTTGGAATACCATACCGATGTTTTCACGAACTTTATCGACGTCAGTATTTGGATCAGATAGTTCATAACCGTCGACAATGACTTTACCACTTGTGATTGTTTCAAGAAGGTTAAGCGTACGAAGGAAAGTTGATTTACCAGAACCAGAAGGTCCAATGATGCAGACAACATCACCTTCGTGGAATTGTGTTGTAATTCCTTTTAAGACTTCATTATCTCCATAAGATTTATGCAAATCTTGTACATCAATTTTTAATTCTGCCATTATTTAAGCCTCTTTTCTAGACGTTTTGCTAAACGAGTCAAAAGGGTGATCATTACAAGGTAGATGATTGCTAAGATAGCGTACATTCGGAATGATTGGTAGTTACGTGCAATAATGATTTTACCAGTTTGGAAGAGTTCAACAAGACCAATTGCAGAAACGATTGTTGTATCTTTAAGTGAGATAACAAATTGGTTGATGAAGTTTGGTAACATTAAACGAACTGCTTGTGGCAAGATAACTTTTTTCATTGTCTTACCGTATGAAATACCAAGGCTTCGACTTGCTTCCATTTGTCCTTTTGGAACAGCTTCAATACCACCACGAACGATTTCAGCGATATAAGCACCAGCATTCAATGAAAGAGCGATAGTAGCAGCAAGGAAGTCATTGATTGGGCTTTGGTGTCCTGTCATTGATTCAATGAGGTTCGGAATTCCCCAGAAGATGAATGCAGCAACAATCATCAATGGAATACCACGTACGACGTCAACAAAGATTGCTGAAATTGTACGAAGGACTTTGTTTGGAGCAACTGCCATCATACCAAAGATGATACCGATAACCATAGCGATTGCAAATGAAATTAGTGTTAGACTAAGAGTTGTTCCAAGACCTGTAAGTAATTGTGAGTAGTTGTTTTTGATAAGTCCCCAAATTGTTGTTTCATCAACGCTTGATGATGTTGATTTTTTAGAATCAGTTGAACCAAGGTATTTGCTTACGATTTTATCGTATTCACCTGATTTGACAAGTGCAGCAAGACCGTTGTTGAACATTTCAAGCAATTCTGGGTTAGCGCCTTTGTTTACGGCAAATCCGTATTCACCAGATTTTTCACCATCGATTGGTGTATCAAAGTTACGACCTTGTTTGATAGCATAACGAAGGACAGCTTCATCATCCATAAGGGCTTCGATTGAACCAGAGTTCAAACTATCATACATTGTAGATGCTTCATCAAAGGCACGAAGTGTGTAGCCGTATTGAGCAGCGTGTTCTGACAACCATGTGTAAGATGATGTACCATTTTTGGCACCAACAGTTTTACCGCTTAAGTCATCGTATGATTTTACTGAGCTTTCCTTTTTAACAGCAAGCAAGATGTTTGAAGTGTAGTAAGCATCTGAGAAATCAAAGATTTCTTTACGCGCATCAGTGATTGACATACCAGCCATAACACCATCAGCTTGACCAGTTTGGACAGCGTTAAGTGCTGCATCAAAACCTGGGTTTGAGATTTCAATGTTAAAACCTTGTTGTTTTGCGATAGCTTTGATTAAGTCAACGTCGATTCCTTCATATTTACCTGAGTCATTTTGGTATTCAAATGGGGCAAATGAAGAATCCATAACGATTTTATAACTTGATTTGACTGGAGTTGCTTTTGCAGAAGCGTCACCAGATAATTTTAGGCTGCTTGAGGCAACAACACTTGATTGATCAGCAGCTTTATCAGAATCACCGAGCCATTTTGCCATGATAGCATCGTAAGTACCATCTTTTTTCATTTCAGCAAAAGCTTGGTTAAATTCGTCGATGAGGTATTCGTATTTGCTTCCTTTTTTAACAGCAAAAGCGAAGCTTCCGACTTTTTCACCGTCGATGTTGATAGCGTAGTTTTTACCTTGGCTAATAGCGTATTGGACAACAGGTTGGTCATCCATAGCAGCGTAGATAGAACCAGCATCTAGGCTGTTGTTCATCAAGTCGCTTGTATCAAAAGTTTTGATTTTATAGCCATATTTATTTTGATTTTCTTTAAGGAATGCTTGTGCAGCAGTTCCGTTTTTAACACCAACAGTTTTACCTGACAGTTGTTTATAGTTAGACACTTTAGCATCACTACGAGTGTAGACAACAACAGCTGTATCGTAATAAGTATCTGAGAACGTGAAGACTTTTTTACGAGCTTCTGTGACTGTTGTACCAGCCATAAGGGCATCGGCTTGACCAGCTTGAACCGCATTAACTGCTGCGTCGAAACCAGGGAATGTCATATCGATATTCCAACCTTCTCGGTTTGCGACTTCGTTAATAATGTCAACGTCAATACCTTTATAAACTTGATCTGAATCTTTGAATTCGAATGGGGCGTAAGCTGTGTCTGACACGATACTAATTGTATCAGCGTTAGCATTTGCACCAAACACAAAGATTGCAGAAACCATTGCTAGCATAATAGCTTTCAATTTGTGCTTCATGTTAGTCTCCTTTAGAATAGATTACATTAATTATATCAAAATTCAGACACTTAAGCAACTTAAGTTTTATCTCATGTTAGAAAACCTAACATGAGAAGCAAGAGTGAAGAAGAAGCCATATCAAATGGGAGTATTTTACCTTTATTTATGATAAAATGAAGGTAATAAAGATAGTTTGAGGAATACTATGATAGATAGAATAGAAGATAATCATTTTAAATTAGTCTCAAAATATGAGCCTTCTGGTGATCAGCCACAGGCAATTGAGACTTTAGTTGATAATATTGAAGGGGGAGAAAAAGCTCAGATTCTTCTCGGAGCAACAGGTACTGGTAAGACCTATACGATGAGTCAAGTCATTGCTAAAGTTAATAAACCAACCCTAGTTATTGCTCATAACAAGACCTTGGCAGGTCAGCTCTACGGGGAATTCAAGGAATTCTTCCCAGAAAATGCGGTTGAGTACTTTGTGTCTTACTATGACTATTACCAACCCGAAGCTTATGTGCCATCAAGTGACACCTATATTGAAAAAGATAGCTCAGTCAATGATGAAATTGATAAGCTACGCCACTCAGCAACGTCATCGCTTCTAGAACGAAATGATGTTATTGTCGTTGCGTCCGTATCATGCATTTATGGTTTGGGGTCACCGAAAGAATATGCGGACAGTGTCGTCAGTCTTCGTCCAGGTCAGGAAATCTCACGTGACCAATTATTAAATGACTTGGTTGATATTCAATTTGAACGAAATGACATTGATTTTCAACGTGGTCGCTTTCGTGTGCGCGGTGATGTGGTTGAAATTTTTCCAGCCAGCCGAGATGAACATGCCTTTCGTGTCGAATTCTTCGGTGATGAAATTGACCGTATCCGAGAAATCGAAAGCTTGACAGGTAAAGTTTTAGGTGATGTTGATCATTTGGCGATTTTCCCAGCAACCCACTTCATGACCAATGAAGAACACATGGAAGAAGCCATTCAAAAAATTCTAGCAGAAATGAAAGAGCAAGTTAAGCAATTCGAAGCTGAAGGCAAACTCATTGAAGCACAGCGTATTCGCCAAAGGACAGAATATGATGTCGAAATGCTTCGTGAGATGGGCTATACAAATGGTGTCGAAAACTATTCTCGTTATATGGATGGACGTTCAGAAGGTGAGCCACCATTTACTCTACTTGATTTCTTCCCAGAAGACTTTTTGATTATGGTTGATGAAAGTCACATGACTATGGGACAGATTAAGGGAATGTATAATGGTGACCGTTCACGTAAGGAAATGTTGGTTAACTATGGCTTCCGCTTGCCAAGTGCACTTGATAACCGTCCGCTTCGTCGTGAAGAGTTTGAAAGTCATGTTCACCAAATTGTTTACGTCTCAGCGACACCTGGTGATTATGAACTAGAACAAACCGATACTGTCGTTGAACAAATAATCCGTCCGACAGGTCTACTTGATCCTGAAGTGGAAGTACGTCCGACGATGGGGCAAATGGATGACCTTCTTGGTGAAATCAATGCTCGTGTTGAAAAAGGTGAACGTACCTTTATCACGACATTAACTAAGAAAATGGCAGAAGATTTGACAGATTACCTCAAAGAAATGAGTGTTAAAGTCAAATACATGCACTCAGATATCAAGACTTTGGAACGTACCGAGATTATTCGTGATTTGCGTTTAGGTGTTTTTGATGTTTTGATTGGGATTAATTTGCTGCGTGAAGGGATTGACGTGCCAGAAGTTAGCTTGGTCGCTATCCTTGATGCGGATAAAGAAGGTTTCCTTCGAAATGAACGAGGTCTGATTCAAACGATTGGTCGTGCAGCTCGTAATAGCGAAGGACATGTTATTATGTATGCTGATAAGATTACAGAATCTATGCAAAAAGCTATGGATGAGACGGCACGTCGTCGTGAAATTCAAATGCGTTACAATGAAGAACATGGTATTATCCCGCAAACAATCAAGAAAGATATTCGTGATTTGATTTCAATTTCTAAAGCAAACGAAACAGACGTTGCTGAAGACACACCTGACTACAGCAGCATGAATAAAACTGAACGTAAAGAAGCTATCAAGAAACTTCAAAAACAAATGCATGAAGCTGCTGAAATGCTTGATTTCGAGCTCGCTGCTCAATTGCGTGATATGGTGTTGGAATTGAAAGCAATGGATTAGAAGGGAAAATGTAAGAAAATGTCTCGTGCACAACGTGTGATTTTAACTAATATGTGCTTAATTAAAGATGGCAAAGGCAATGTCGTCATGCAGGTTCGTGACCCAAAACGTTATCCTTGGTCAGGCTATGCTCTTCCTGGAGGACATATTGAAGCTCATGAAGGATTGGTAGAATCAGTTATCCGTGAGGTTAAAGAAGAAACAGGTTTAAACATTAAAAATCCTCAGTTAGTTGGGATGAAACATTGGTATACCAAAGAAGATGAACGTTACTTAGTCTTTCTATACCGTACATCAGATTTCGAAGGTGAGATGCATTCGACCGATGAGGGAGAAATTAAATGGGTAGCCAGAAAAGACTTACCTAATCTTGACTTAGCTTATGACATGTTAAATTTGCTACGTGTTTTTGAAGAAGATAACCTCAATGAACTCTTTTATCGTGAACGCTTAAAAGACGATTTCTTACGCGAATTTTGGTAAGAATAATAAGTTTTCTTCCTATTAAATAACCAGATTTTAAACAATCAAAAAGCCTGGGACAATTGTTCCAAGCTTTTTTTGATAATTAATAATAGAAAGGGAGAAGAGATTGAACTTCTTCTTATTTAACTGAACCACCAGTAATGCCTTCAACGTAGTATTTTTGCATAAACATGAAGAGCAATGTGATTGGAACAGCGATAAGAACTGAACCAGCAGTGAATGACATGAACCAGTCATTGATGGTATCTTGTTGCAACATTGAGAATAGGCCAATGGCAACAGTGTATTTACTTGTCGCATCACCTAGGATAACCTTAGCAAAGATGAAATCAATCCAAGGACCGATGAAAGCCATAAGCGCTGTGTAGACAATGATTGGTTTTGAAAGTGGGAGAGTGATTTTAAAGAAAATATCAGCGCGAGTAGCTCCATCGATCATGGCAGATTCATCGAGTGAGTAAGGAATTGTATCAAAGAATCCTTTAGCAATGTAGAATCCAAGTGCTGCACCAGCAGAGTAAACTAGGATAAGCGCAAGCAATGTTTGGTCAAGGTTGAATGCTTTTAAGATGTAGTAAACAGCAATCATACTCATGAAACCAGGGAACATATTAAGCACAAGTGCTAATTTCAAAAAACCATTGCGGTGTTTGAATTTGATACGACTAAGTGAGTATGCCATAGCAACGGTGATGAATGTTGAAATTACACAAGTAGCAGAAGCGACGAATAATGTATTCAAGAACCATTGCCCGAATGGAAAGGCATCTGAAGTAAATAGTTTAATGTAATTATCTAGCGTCCAAGTTTTTGGAATGAAGTAGTTAACGTATGCTGTTCCTTCGCCACGGAAGCTAGTAAGAACAACCCAAACGATTGGAAAGAGCCAGATGATTGATAAAACAATCAATAAAATATAGACAAAAGTCAGTGTTAATCGTTTTTTGTTTTTCATTATTTAGCAACCCCTTCCTTGTAAGAATTTGTTCTTGTGTAAGCCAAGAGACTAAATACAGCAGAAAGAACAAAGATGAGAATACCGATAACAGAAGCAAGGTTGTAGTCAGCTGCAGTAACTGTTAAGTTGTAGAGCCAAGTAACAAGCAAGTCTGTGCTACCAGCTTGGTAGAAGTTAGAGTTAGTAGGACCACCACCAGTAAGAAGGTAGATAACGTTGAAGTTGTTGATGTTACCAATAAATTGTTGAATCAAGTTTGGCATCATCACAAGTAAGATTTGAGGGAATGTGATTGATTTAAAGATTTGGAATTTATTGGCACCATCGATTTCAGCGGCTTCAATTTGTTCTTGTGGAAGGTTCATGATAATACCTGAAGCGACAAGCATTGTGACAGGAATACCTACCCACATGTTAACGATGATGATTGAGAATTTAGCCCAAAGTGGATCTGACAAGAAAGGCAATGGGTTTGCAGCAGAGATAAGTCCGACTTTTTCAAGGAATGCATTGACTGGACCAGCATCACTGAGCAAGTTTCTCATGATAAGAAGAGAAATGAATTGTGGTACGGCAATTGTGATAACGAAGATTGTACGCCACATTTTTTTCAATTTCAAACCTTTAGTATTGATAATAAGTGCTAAGACAATACCAAAGAAGAAGTTTGTTACTGTAGCAAATACTGCCCAAATCAAAGTCCAAGAAAGAACTGGGAAGAATGTTCCTGCCATACGACCGTTAAAGATATTACCGAAGTTAGCAAGACCAACCCAGTCAAATAAACTTTTCGGTGGTAGGTGATTGTGGTCATAACTTGTGAAGGCCAAACAAATCATATAAATTAATGGCAAGATAGTGAAGAGAAGAACCCCAATCATTGGGACTGCCATCAAAGTCATGTGGAAACGACCGTTTGCCAATGTTTCAAAGTCTTCTTTAAAGGTAGGAACTTTCAAACCTTCTTTATCGATGACATAAATATTTCTAGCGCTCTTAAGGTTACACCAATAAATGTAAGCAAAGACAAGGCAGAAGATAAGAGAAGCAAGACCGAAAATAAGCATTAACATTGAGTTATCGCTATCAACAGCAACCTTCATCTTAATCCCATTGACGGTTTGTTCAACAAGACCTTGTTGGTGAGTTCCCAGAGTGATTAATCCTTGCAAGTTTAGAATAATCTGAGAGAAGAAAGTGATTAAGAAAAGAATCTCTGATAGTAAAAACAAACAACCTTTAATAATCTGTTTATGGTAAAGATTTGAGAATCCCATAATCAGAAATGACAGTTTGGTATCAAATTTTCCCTTTTTAAAAGCCTCAGTAACTGATACACTGTCAAAATAGTGTGAATTAGTCATACAAAACTCCTTTTATTAATCTTGTTGGAAGTCACTGCTAAAAATTTAATCTTAAAGTTCTTAGCAATAACTCCGACAAGAGTTTCCCTAAAAATAAAGTGGGGATGTAACTCCCCACTTTAGAACATCTTACTTAGCGTTAGCTAAATCTTTGTCAAATTGTTGCAATTTAGCGAGGTAGTCACCACTTTGAATTTTACCATTGTAGACATCGCTGAGAAGTGCAGCGCTTTCAGTCCAGAATGTAGTCATTTGACTAAGTTTAGGTGTTACGACAGTGTAGCCTGATGATGAAGCCATCTTGATAACTGCTTGAGCCAATTCATCTGATTGAACTTTATCTGATGATTGAACTTCTTTGTTAGCAGGAATAATGTTACGACCTTCATAAGTGAATTGGTTTTCTTGGCTTTCTGCACTAGTAAGCATAGAAGCAAGTTTGTAAGAAGCAGCGATACGTTTTGTATCTGAACCTGCAGGAGCTTGGTTAACAGCGAAGAGTTTCACACCAAGGAAAGCTTTTTGTTGTACTTCGTTACCGCCGATTGAGATTTTTGGATAAACAGCGATACCAAGGTTATCTTTACCAACAGCATCTTGTGCAGCTTTA
Organism: Streptococcus lutetiensis; assembly: GCF_900475675.1. Classification (NCBI taxonomy): domain Bacteria; kingdom Bacillati; phylum Bacillota; class Bacilli; order Lactobacillales; family Streptococcaceae; genus Streptococcus; species Streptococcus lutetiensis. The sequence goes on along the minus strand of NZ_LS483403.1, from coordinate 1,114,219 downwards.
AGATCCCAAGGACCTGATTCAAGTGAAGCAACACTTCCGTCACCGAATTTAGACATTGCATTTTCAGCAGTCAAGTTAACGAAACCTTTGTTTGATTTTTGATCAGCAATCCATTGAAGAACTGATACACCAGCATCGTTACCCCAGTTAGTACCGTCAACGGTTTCACCATTTTCACCAAATAGTGTATCACCGACTGACATGAAGAGTGGAGCAGTTGCGTAAGCGTTCATAGCTTTGAATGTTGCACCAAAAGTTGCTTTGCTTGTGATTGTTTCATAGTTAGCAACATCGTCAGCAGAAAGTTTTGATTTGTTATAGAAGAGAACTTGTGATTCGATACCAAATGGGAAAGCGTAAGTTTTACCATTGTATTTTGCACCAGCTACTGCTTGATCAGTATCGTTAGTAGCAATTTCTTTGGCATAATCTTCAGGAACTTCTTGGATAACACCAGATTCAACTAGTTGACCAAGTTGATCGTGTGGAAGTGAGAAGACATCAGCAGCTTTTTGCGGGTCTTTTTTAACGTTTTCTTGTGCTTTTGAATCGTTTGATTCAACCATCTTAACGGTGTAGCCAGATTCTTTTTCGAAATCTTTAACAATAGCAGTGTAAGATTTTTTAGCACCAGTTGGTACCCAAAGTTTGATTGTCTTGCTGTCAGATGCAGAAGACGATTTAGTTGATGAGTTATTTGAGCAAGCAACTAAAGCGCTTCCGGCAAGTGTTAAACCTGCACCAGCAAGGACCATTTTTTTCCATGTGTTGTTCTTCATAAGTTTCCCCTCCTAGAGAAAGATTAGTAATATTATTTACACCTATTCATTATGCAACCGTTTGCAGTTAATGTCAAGCATTTTTTGTAAAAAAAGTTTAAAAAACTTTAAAGGTCAAATAAAAAAACTGATAAAAAGAGCATCAATCTGATATATACTATTCAGTTTTTACTATAAAATAGCCTGAAAAAACAATAACATTCTAAAAAATATCACAAAATAAAGCAAACAATTGTAGAAAAATCTTATTTATGTATAATAGGGGATAAAAATAAGAGTTTTTACCTCTAAAACCTTGTCAGTACAGTAAATCTATTATAAAATGTAAGATGCAAAGGAGACTTAGATGGTTACAATTAAAGATGTAGCGGCTAAAGCTGGCGTCAATCCTTCGACGGTTAGCCGTGTTTTGAAGGATAGTAAATCCATTTCTCAGAAAACAAAAGACAAAGTTCGGAAAGCGATGGCAGAGTTAGGTTATGTTCCTAATGTAGCTGCCCAAATGTTAGCCAGTGGGTTAACGTATAATGTTGGTTTTATTTTTCCACCGTTAATCACACCAGATCGTTTGAACGAACCATTCTTTATGCAAATTCTTTCTACTATAACTAGTGAAGCGAAATTAAATGATTTTACGGTTTCTATTGCAACCGGTATGACAGTTGATGAATTAGAAGAACAAGTAAAATTAATGTATCGCCAAAAGCGAGTAGACGGATTTATTATCTTATACTCTGATCCAGAAGATCCAGTTCGTAAGTATCTGATGGATAATAATGTACCTTTTGTGATTGTCGGTGCTCCCGAAGGTTTCGAAAATGATATTACTTACATAGATAATGATAACCAATTGATGGGTAAAAAAGCAGTTGAATATCTTTATCAAAAAGGACATCGTGAGATTCTATTTGTTACGGATGATTTAAAATCTGAAGTGTCATCAGAACGTTATTTTGGTTATCTTCGAGGTATGGAAAAGCTTGGTTTGACAATCGATAAAGCACTTTTGTTTGATCGTAGAGATCCAATGATTATGGAAGCATTAATTGAAAAAATTGAATCAAGTAAAGCAACGGCTCTGATTGTAATTGCTGATACAATTTCAGTTCGATTAGTACAGTTCTTATCTTATTATCAATTGAAGGTTCCTGATGATATTTCAATTATCACCTTCAATAACTCAGCCTATTCCACTTTGATTCACCCTTATATGACAACATTTGATATTAATGTTGCTAATTTGGGCCGAACTAGTTTCAGACGATTGGTCGAATTGATTAAATCTCCTGAGACAGCGATTACTGAAAAAATCATTGTTCCTTTTACCTTGAGAGAGCGTGAAAGTGTCCGTCAATTGCATGTTGAAGACAAATAAATTCCCTTTCTAGTGGTTTTTATGAATGAAAATTAACACCTTAATTGCTATTGGTTTAGCAGTTGAGGTGTTTTTTTATATTTTTTTGTCAAAAATGATTGACTTACGCAAACGCTTGCGTTATAATTTGCAGTGTAAAGATAGCTGATAAAGGAGAAAACATATGAAAAAACGTGCAAGTGGTGTATTGATGCATATCACATCATTACCTGGCAAACAAGGGGTGGGAACATTTGGTCAAGAAGCATATAACTTCGTTGATTTCTTGGTTGAAACTGACCAAACATACTGGCAAATCCTACCATTAACAACGACAAGTTATGGTGATTCACCTTATCAATCATTCTCAGCAACTGCTGGGAATACACACTTAATTGACTTAGAATTACTTTGTAAACAAGGCTATTTAGCAAAAGAAGACTATGAAACTGTTAACTTCGGTGATGATTTAGAAAATGTTGATTATGCTCGCATTTTTGAAGCTCGTCGTCCAATTTTGGAGAAAGCAGTTGCAGAATTTATGCAAAGTGCTGATAACCAAAAAGCTTTAGCTGAATTTGAAAAAGAAGCTACATGGGTGAAAGATTACGCTGAATTCATGGCCATTAAAGAATTCTTTGGCAATAAAGCTTTGCAAGAATGGGATGATAAAGCGGTTGTTCGTCGCGAAGAAGCTGCTCTTGAAACTTATCGTGAAAAATTAAAAGATGTTATTACTTATCATAAAGTCACTCAATATTTCTTCTACCAACAATGGGCTGATTTAAAAGCTTATGCTAATGAAAAAGGTATTAAGATTATCGGTGATATGCCAATCTACGTTTCTGCTGATAGCGTAGAGGTTTGGACAATGCCTGAACTTTTCAAAGTTGATGCTGAAAAGACCCCACTTTGTATTGCTGGTGTTCCTGCGGATTCATTTAGTGATGATGGTCAACTTTGGGGAAATCCAATTTATGATTGGGAAAACCACAAAAAAACAAATTACGCTTGGTGGGTTTATCGTATTAAAGAGGGAATTAAGCTCTACGACCTTCTTCGTATCGACCACTTTAAAGGCTTCTCAGATTATTGGGAAATTCGTGGGGATTACAAGACAGCGAATGATGGTAGTTGGCAACCTGGTCCAGGACGTGCTTTGTTTGATGTTGTACGTGACAAACTTGGCGAACTTCCTATTATTGCAGAAAACCTCGGTTATATTGATGCCAAAGCCGAGCAATTGTTAACTGACACTGCTTTCCCAGGTATGAAGATTCTTGAATTTGGTTTCTACGATACAGAAGGTAAGAGTATCGATGCTCCGCATAACTGCAATAAAAATAGCGTTGCTTACAACGGCACACATGATAACGAAGTGGTTAATGGTTGGTACGATAACTTGACAGATGAACAAAAAGCATTTGTTGATGCTTATACACATCGTCATGAAGGCGAGCCAATCACACAAACAATGCTTCGTACCTTGTTTGCAACGGTTAGTGATATTGCAATTGCGACTATGCAAGACATTCTTGACAAACCAGCTGAGTCTCGCATGAACATTCCAAATACTGTTGGTGGCAACTGGCAATGGCGTATATTAAAAGAAGATTTGACAGATGAACGCAAAGCTTTCTTGAAAGACATCACAGCACTTTATTGCCGCAAAAATACATTTAAATAAAAAAGAAAAAGGGATATTATAATGACAACTAAATTTACAGATTACGTAACTTCGAAAGGCCAAAAACTTGCCGAATTGAGCAATGAAGATATCTATGTAGCACTTTTGCACTACGTTAAAGAATTAGCTGCCGAAAAACCAAAAAATACAGCTAAACGCAAAGTTTACTACATTTCTGCTGAATTTCTTATTGGTAAACTTTTGTCAAACAACTTGATTAACCTTGGTATCTATAAAGATGTTAAAGCTGAACTAGCTGCAGCAGGTAAATCAATCGCAGAAGTAGAAGATGTCGAACTTGAACCATCACTTGGTAATGGTGGTCTTGGTCGTTTGGCATCGTGTTTCATAGATTCAATGTCAACTCTTGGTATCAATGGTGAAGGTGTTGGACTTAATTACCACTGTGGTCTATTCAAACAAGTCTTCGTTGATAACCAACAAGAAGCAGAAGCTAACTACTGGATTGAAAAAGATTCATGGCTTGTACCAACTGACATCAGCTACGATGTTCCATTTAAAGATTTTACACTTAAATCTCGTCTTGACCGTATTGATGTTCTTGGCTACAAACGCGATACTAAAAACTACTTGAACTTGTTTGATATTGACGGGCTTGACTACGGTTTGATTCACGATGGTATTTCATTTGATAAGACTGAAATCAAGAAAAACTTGACACTCTTCCTTTACCCAGATGATTCAGACCGTAATGGTGAATTGCTTCGTATCTATCAACAATACTTCATGGTATCAAATGCTGCACAATTGTTGATTGATGAAGCTATCGAACGTGGTTCAAATCTTCACGATTTAGCTGACTACGCTTATGTTCAAATTAACGATACTCACCCATCAATGGTTATTCCTGAGTTGATTCGTCTTTTGACTGAAAAACATGGTATTGAATTTGAAGAAGCAGTTTCAATCGTGAAAAGCATGGTTGGTTACACTAACCACACAATCTTGGCTGAAGCGCTTGAAAAGTGGCCTCTTGATTACCTTAACGAAGTTGTGCCGCACTTGGTAACAATCATTGAAAAATTAAACAAACTTGTTGCTAGCCAATATTCAGATCCAGTCGTTCAAATCATTGATGAATCAGGTCGTGTTCACATGGCGCATATGGATATTCACTTCTCAACTTCAGTAAATGGTGTAGCTGCTCTTCACACTGAAATCCTTAAAAATAGTGAATTGAAACCATTCTATGACATTTATCCTGAAAAATTCAATAACAAAACAAATGGTATTACATTCCGTCGTTGGCTTGAATTTGCTAACCAAGATTTAGCTGATTACCTTAAAGAATTAATCGGTGATGAATACCTTACTGATGCTACTAAGCTTGAAAAATTACTTGCTTATGCTGACGATGAAGCTGTTCATGCAAAACTTGCTGAAATCAAACACAATAACAAATTAGCTCTTAAACGTTACCTTAAAGATAATAAAGGTATTGAACTTGATGAAAATTCAATTATTGATACACAAATCAAACGTTTCCATGAGTACAAACGTCAACAAATGAATGCTCTTTATGTCATTCATAAATACCTTGAAATCAAACGTGGTAACCTTCCAGAGCGTAAAATAACTGTTATCTTTGGTGGTAAAGCAGCACCAGCATACATCATTGCACAAGATGTTATTCACTTGATTCTTTGCTTGTCTGAATTGATTAACAATGACCCAGAAGTTAACAAATACTTAAATATTCACTTGGTTGAAAATTACAATGTTACTGTAGCTGAACACTTGATTCCTGCAACAGATATTTCAGAACAAATCTCTCTTGCTTCTAAAGAAGCATCAGGTACTGGTAATATGAAATTCATGCTTAATGGAGCATTGACACTTGGTACAATGGACGGTGCCAACGTTGAAATTGCTGAACTTGCTGGTATGGATAATATTTATACATTTGGTAAAGATTCAGATACAATCATTGATCTTTATGCAACTCAAGGTTACGTAGCAACTGATTACTATGAAAATGATCCAGTCATCAAAGAAGCAGTAGACTTTATTGTTAGTGATGAATTGGTTAAACATGGTAATGCTGAACGTCTTGAACGTCTCTATAATGAATTGATTAACAAAGACTGGTTCATGACATTGATTGACCTTAAAGAATACATTGCTGTTAAAGAACAAATGCTTGCTGATTACGAAGATCAAAAATCTTGGATGACTAAGGTTATTAAGAATATCGCTAAAGCTGGTTTCTTTTCATCAGACCGTACAATCGAACAATACAACGATGAAATCTGGCACAGCAAATAAGATTTAAATAGAGTATAAATAAGAATGCGAGGTTGATAAAACAATCTCGCTTTTTATGTATATACAGAAAAAACACAAAAATATTGAATTTTTATAAAAATAGGGTTGACAAATGTATAAATATTAAATAAAATGTATACATATCAAAAAAGAAAAGAGAAAATGACTATGAAAGTAAGTAAAATGTTTGGTGGGTTAGCTCTTGTTGCTTCAGCTTTTCTATTGACAGCTTGTGGCTCAGGAAATCAAAAAGATACATCAGTTTCAGATATTAAAGATAAAGGAACTCTTGTCGTTGCTATGAATCCGGAATTCGCTCCTTTTGAATTTAAAACTTTAGTTGATGGCAAAGATACTATTGTTGGTGCGGATGTAGAGATTGCAAAAGCTATTGGTGAAGAGCTTGGCGTTAAAGTGAAATTCTCTTCAATGTCATTTAACAATGTTTTGGCAAGTCTCCAATCAGGTAAAGCTGATGTGGCTATCTCAGGTATTTCTGCAACGCCTGAACGTAAAAAAGCTTATAATTTCTCAGAAGCCTATTACGAATCAGAAAATGTTGTTTTGATTAAGAAAACAGATATTGATAAATATACAAAAACAAGTTCATTAGATGGTTTGTCTGTCGGAACACAAAAAGGATCTATTCAAGAAAATGTAGCCTCTGAACAATTGAAAGGTTCAAAAGTTGTTGCTTTGACACAAAATGGCGAAATGATTAATGAATTGAAAAACGGTCAAATCCAAGCTGTTGTCCTTGAAAAACCAATTGCAGAAGGCTATGCTGCTAATAACGACGATTTGACAATTGCTAATATCAAGTTGAAAAATGATGACGCAGATGCTTATGCAGTAGCTCTTCCTAAAGGTGATGATAAATTGACTAAAGAAGTCAATAAAGTTATCAAAGACTTGAAAGACTCAGGTAAAATTGACCAATTTGTTCAAGAAGCTTATGCTTTGTCAACTAGTGAATCAAGTAACTAAGGAGAAAATGATATGAAGAAGTTTTTAGGAGGTTTGTTTCTACTTTTAGCAGTAGGAATGATGACAGCTTGTTCAACGTCAGGAACAAGTCAGAAAAGTATTCAAAATAAAGGTAAAATCATCATTGCGACGGAATCTGAATTTGCACCATTTGAGTTTAAAACTTTAATTGATGGCAAAGATACCTTAGTTGGGGCAGATATTGATTTAGCTAAGGCAATTGCCAAAGAATTGGATGTTAAAGCTGATTTTTCAGTGATGTCCTTCAATAACGTTCTTGCTTCTGTGACTTCTGGTAAATCTGATATTGCTATTGCAGGAATTTCAGTGACAGATGAACGTAAAAAAGCTTACGAGTTCTCTGATGCTTATTATGAAGCAGAAAATGTCGTGATTCTTAAAAAAGCTGATTTAGCGACCTACACAAGTCTTGAAAGCTTAGCAGGAAAATCTGTTGGTGCTCAAAAAGGGTCAATTCAAGAAAATATTGCTAAAGACCAATTACCAAGTTCAAGTCTAGTTTCACTAACTTCAAACGGTGAAATGATTAATGAATTGAAAAATAATCAACTTCAGGCGGTTGTGCTAGAAAAAGCGATTGCTGAGGGCTATATTTCTCAAAATCCTGATTTAGCCATTGCAGGTAGGCCATTGAAATCAACTGATACAGATACTTATGCGGTAGCCTTTGCTAAGGGAACGGATAAAAAACTAATCGCTTCTGTGAATAAAGTTATCAAGAAAGCTAAACAATCAGGTGAGTTTGATGCTTGGATTGAAAAAGCTTCGACTTACACGCAAAGTAGTTCTGAATCAAAATAATGAAGTGAAAAGAAACTGAGGGTTAATACTCTCAGTTTTTCCTTACGAATGGTAAAATAATCTTAGAAAGTCAAAAGAGGTAAGCGATGAAATTACCACGATTTGGAGTCGAAGGATGGCTCAATAGCTATGAAAGAGAAGCAGTGTATGACATTGCAGGTGTGTCAATAGAAGCTCTAACATTGCAAGAATTATTCGAATTAACAGGAGAATCAGAAACGGCTTTTTATCAGGAATTACTTGCTAAAAAATTAAATTATGGTTGGATTGAAGGGTCACCAGAATTTAAAAAAGCAGTCAGTCAACTATACGTATCCGTAACTGAAAATCAAATTCTCCAAACCAACGGTGCCACAGGTGCAAATATGTTGGTCTTGTACGGTTTGATTGAACCTGGGGATCATGTGATTTCTTTGTATCCAACCTACCAGCAACTATACGATATTCCAAAATCTTTGGGAGCAGATGTCGATTTATGGCAGGTTCGTGAAGAAAATAAGTGGTTACCAGACTTAGCTGAACTTCGTCAACTGATTCGACCAAATACTAAAATGATTTGTATTAATAATGCGAATAACCCGACGGGTGCTGTTATGGATGATGACTATCTGCGTGAACTGGTCTCTATTGCTAAATCTTGCGGAGCTTATATTTTGGCTGATGAGGTTTATCATCCTTTTACAAATACGAAAGTTTCGTCGATTATTGATCTGTATGAAAAGGGGATTTCGGTAAATAGTCTTTCTAAGACCTTTTCGCTGCCAGGGATTCGTGTCGGATGGGTAGCTGCTTGCGATGAAGTGACTGACATTTTGCGCGATTATCGTGACTATACCATGATTTGTGCAGGTGTGTTTGACGATATGGTTGCTAGCTTAGCTTTGAAACATAAGGATGTGATTTTAGAGCGTAATCGCAAAATCATCAGACAGAACCTTGAAATTCTTGACCGATGGGTTAAAAAAGAGAAGAAAGCTTCCTATATAAGACCAGCAGAAGTGCCAACTTCTTTTGTTAAATTGAAAGTCGATTGTCCAATTGAAGAATTTTGCCTGACTCTACTCAAAGACTATGGTGTTTTATTGGTTCCTGGGAATCGTTTTGACCGAGAAGGTTATGTTAGATTAGGATATTCATGTAAAAAAGAAACTTTAGAAAAGGGATTAGAGCTACTATCTTTGTGTTTGAATAAATAACTGAATTTTTATTCAAAAATCATTGACTAATCGCAAAAAAATGGATAAAATAGAGATAATATTAAGAGAAGAGAGAATAAATATGAAAATTAAAAAACTTGTTCTAGGGGCACTTGTGCTTGTTTCTGTTTTTGCCTTGGCAGCTTGTGGGTCTTCATCAAATGAAAATTTGCAAGAAAAAGTGGTTAAAAAAGGTAAATTAGTTGTTGCAATCAGCCCAGACTATGCACCATTTGAGTTTAAAGCCTTGGTTAATGGCAAAGATACTATTGTCGGTGCTGACGTTGAGTTGGCGAAAGCTATCGCTGAAGAACTTGGTGTTAAACTTGAGTTGTCTTCAATGAGTTTTGATAACGTCCTTTCAAGTCTTCAAACTGGTAAAGCTGATATGGCGATTTCTGGTTTGTCAGCAACTAAGGAACGTAAAAATGCTTACGATTTCTCAGATCCATACTATGAAACTGAGAATGCTATTCTTGTTAAATCAAGTAACCTTGATAAATTCGCTTCAATTGACAGTTTAGCCAATCAAAAAGTAGCTGTTCAAAAGGGAACCATCGAAGAAGGTTTGGCTAAAGATCAATTAAAAGATTCAAAAATCGTTTCCCTAACAGCAATGGGTGAAGCTATCAATGAATTGAAATCTGGTCAAGTTCAAGCGGTTGATCTTGAAAAACCAGTTGCTGAAGGTTACTTGTCACAAAACTCAGATATTGCTCTTGCTGGTTTTGCTCTAAAAACTAGTGATGGAGACGCTAAGGCAGTAGCAATGCCAAAAGGTAGTGGCAAAATGGTTAAGACAGTTAATAAAGTTATCAAAAAATTAGCTAAAGACGATAAATACAAACAATACATTTCAGATGCTGCAAAATTGACAGCAAATGAAATTGAAGACTAATAAAAGAGAGCTGATTTATAGCTCTTTTTTTTCTATTTAAAAATATTATTTTAGTGAACGCCAAATTTCAAGTTCAAATTAGCCAGCCTGTAAAAACTCTTTAGGAGATTTATAATTGAATAGTTTCTTTGGATAGTTGTTAATCCAGTTTTCAATAAATGCGACTTGTTGTTGAGTCGCATTTTTGCTTCCCTTAGGCAACCAACGCCGGATGAGTCTATTATGATTCTCATTAGTACCACGCTCCCAAGAAGAATACGGGTGGGCATAATAGATATGAGTAGGGTCAAAAACTTCCGCTAAACGACTGAACTCAGCCCCGTTATCAGCTGTGATAGAATTCATTTGATAATCCTTGAGGATTGCTTTCAGAGCTTGATTGACTGAAACCGCGGACTTATCGGGAATGACTCGAATGATTTGATAACGACTCTTTCTATCGGTTAGAGTCAACAGACACTCGTTTTTTGCCCGTGTTTGAATAACCGTATCAATTTCAAAATCACCGATATTCTCACGCTTATTAATGCTTTCTGGTCGTTCCTCAATAGACTTTCCAGCTGGCTTAAAATTGGGACTAGCATGCTTTTTCTTAGCTTTCTCTTGTCGAGGATAAAGCATATCAGCCTTGGTCAATCCTAAGTGTCCATGATGAATCCAGTAGTAAATGGTGGAGATGGGAACAGGTATCCCTTTTGACTTTACCATCATCTCGGGAGAGTATTTCTGTTCGATGTAGTGAGTTATCTTTTCTTTGAGTCCCTTGGTTAGGGAGGCTTGTTTAACAGAACGTTTGCGATTGTTTTGATAGGCTTTTTGAGCAAAATCAGCTGAGTAGATCACTTCAAATTTTCCTTTACGCACTTGTTGTCTAACCTGACCACGTTTGACTTCGTTGTGAATGGTTTGAGGAGCTTTAGCTAATCTCCTAGCGATTTCACGATTTGAGAGCCCTTCTTGAAGCCAACGTTCAATCATTCTACGTTCAGTTAGTGTTAAATGTTTACTTTTTGGTGTATAATAGTTTTGCATCTCAGAGTCTTTCTAATTGTTGTTGTGGTGATTACAATTATATCTCTCTGCGATGTTTTTTGATACCCTTAGGTGGCTAACTTCATTTTAGAACTTTCCTTATTTTAGTGAACTAGGAGAACTCGTAAAAAATGTCATTTAATGTGGTTTTTAGATTGACTTTTTGATATAATTCATGTATCATGGTGAGGAACGTATAAATGTTACAATGTCTTGAGGAGGTGAAACATATGTCAAAAACAGTAGTACGTAAAAACGAATCACTTGACGATGCACTTCGTCGTTTCAAACGTTCTGTGACTAAAGCTGGGACTCTTCAAGAATCACGTAAACGTGAATTCTACGAAAAACCTTCTGTAAAACGTAAACGCAAATCAGAAGCAGCTCGCAAACGTAAAAAATTCTAATTAAACATTAGATACAAAGAAAAGAGGCGCTAAGTTAGGCGTCTCTTTTTATACTTTAACGATTGATAAAGATTATTTTTCTTTCAACAAATCGCGAATTTCTGCAAGAAGTTCTTCTTGAGTTGGAGCGGCATCTTCGGTTGCTTTTTCAGTTTCTTCTTTCTTAGTTAGAGAAGCAGCGGCGTTAGCAGCTTTGACGATGAAGAATAGTGTTGTACCAACAATAAGGAAGTTAATAACAGCACTTAAAAAGCTACCATAAGCAACACCATTCCAAGAAAGGTCGGCGATTTTGGCAACACCAGCAGCTTTTAGAGCTGGGGTTAAGAAAAGCGGTGTAATGACATCGTTAACAAATGATGTTACGATAGCGTTGAAAGCAGTCCCCATAACAACAGCGACAGCAAGATCAAGAACGTTTGCTTTGAACAAAAATTCTTTAAGTTCTTTAATCATATGAAAAACCTCCTGTATGTTTTGTTAGTATTATTGTACCAAAATTATGTGCTAAAGTCTGGTTTTTGAGAATTTACAAATTGAATTCAAAATGGTATAATGAAATACAAAACTAAAATGGGATTAGTGCGTGGAGGTGATCTTTTGGCAATTGACAAAGAGTTAATTACCGAGATAAAAAATAGCGTTAATATTGTTGATGTTATTGGCGAAGTGGTCAATCTTACACGTGCAGGACGCAACTATATAGGATTATGTCCATTTCATAAGGAAAAAACGCCGTCTTTCAATGTTATTGAAGATAAACAGTTTTTTCATTGTTTTGGTTGCGGAAAATCTGGGGATGTTTACAAGTTTTTAGAGGAATATCATCAGATTAGCTTTTTAGAGAGTGTTCATCGTGTCGCTGAACGTGCTGGAATTCCTTTGCAGGTTGAAACGCAGCAAGCGCAAGCAAAACCGCAAAATCCTAACCAAGTTCTTATTGATATTCATAAGGACGCAGCTAAGTTTTACAATGCTGTTTTAAAAACAACCAAAGAAGGTCAAGAAGCGAAAGCTTATCTAGCGCAACGTGGTTTGACGGATGACTTGATTGATTATTTCAATATTGGATTGTCGCCACATGAGCCTGATTTTCTTTATCAATCTCTTGCAAAACGTTATGAAGAGAATGCTTTGATGGCTTCAGGTCTTTTTAATTTGTCTGAACGTACCAATCGAGTTTATGATGCGTTTCAAAATCGTATCATGTTTCCTTTGACGGATGATAATGGTCAGGTGGTCGCTTTTTCTGGGCGTATTTGGACAAAAGAAGATCTTGATAGTCAGCAAGCTAAGTATAAGAACACAAGGTCGACAGCTTTATTTAATAAGTCTTATGAATTGTATCATCTTGATAAAGCTCGCCCGGTTTTGTCTAAAAAACATGAAGTTTACTTGATGGAAGGTTTCATGGATGTTATTGCGGCTTATCGCGCTGGTATTGAAAATGCTGTTGCTTCGATGGGGACGGCGTTAACACCTGAGCACGTTATACATTTAAAACGATATGTTAAAAAAGTTATTTTAACATACGATGGTGATAATGCTGGGCAGAATGCGATTGCTAAGTCTTTAGAGCTTTTAAAAGATTTTAATGTTGAAATTGTGCGAGTTCCTGAACAGATGGACCCAGATGAATTCATTCAAAAGAATTCACCTCAAGCCTTAGCTAACTTGCTTGAAAATAGTCGCATTAGCAGTACTGAATTCTTTATTCATTACTTAAAACCGGAAAATAGTGATAATCTCCAGGCTGAGATTGCTTATGTGGAAAAAATTTCTAAGATTATTGCACAATCGCCGTCAATTACAGCACAAAATTCGTATATTAATATGGTGGCTGATTTGTTGCCTGACTTTGATTATTATCAAGTTGAGCAATCGGTAAATAGTGAGCGTCTTCAGAATCGTTCAGCTCTTCAATCGCAAGCTGCTAAGCAAAGAGTGACGGTTGTTGAGTTACCGATCTCAAAGAATATCTCTGCGGTTATGAAAGCAGAGAGTCAATTGATGCAACGGTTGTTGACGCATGATTATCTTCTTAATGAATTTAGAAATCGGGAAGAATTTACCTTAGATACCCAAGAATTGCAGACACTTTATGATTTATTGATGCAACAAGGTGAGGTGACTTCCTATGATTTAGCGCAGCTAGATGACCGAACGCGGCAGATGTATTATCAAGTGTTAGAAGAAAATCTACCAGAAGATGTTGCACCCAATGAAATTGAGGAAATTATTCAAAAACGCAATCGCCTGCTCCAAGAAAGAGATTTGCAAAAGCAAAGTAAGTTAATTCGTGAATCTAGCAATCTTGGAGATGTTGATGCAGCACTTGCGGCTTTGGAAAATCTCATTGCTCAAAAAAGAAAAATGGAATAGAGGAAAATATGGCAAAAGAAAAAGAAATTACTACTTTTAATGTTCAAGTTGCAGAATTTATTCGTAATCATAAAAAGAACGGAACAGCTGTCGATGACGAAGTGACAGAAAAATTGGTTATTCCATTTTCACTCGATGCTGATCAAATCGATGATCTTTTGGAACGTTTGACAGACGGTGGTATTTCAATTACTGATAAAGAAGGTAACCCATCAACAAAATATGTGGTTGAAGAACCAAAACCAGAAGAACTAACTGACGAAGAATTGCTTGGAAGCAACTCTGCCAAAGTTAATGACCCAGTTCGTATGTATCTTAAAGAAATTGGGGTTGTGCCTTTGTTGTCAAGCGAAGAAGAAAAAGAATTGGCAGTTGCAGTTGCAGCAGGAGATCTTCAAGCAAAACAACGTTTGGCAGAAGCTAACTTGCGTCTGGTGGTTTCTATTGCTAAACGTTATGTTGGACGTGGTATGCAATTCCTTGACCTTATCCAAGAAGGTAACATGGGATTGATGAAAGCTGTTGATAAATTTGATTACTCTAAAGGTTTTAAATTCTCAACTTATGCAACATGGTGGATTCGTCAAGCTATTACACGTGCGATTGCAGACCAAGCTCGTACAATCCGTATCCCTGTTCACATGGTTGAAACAATCAATAAACTTGTTCGTGAACAACGTAACCTTCTTCAAGAACTTGGACAAGATCCGACACCAGAACAAATTGCAGAACGTATGGATATGACGCCTGATAAAGTTCGTGAAATCTTGAAGATTGCTCAAGAACCTGTTTCTCTTGAAACACCTATCGGTGAAGAAGATGATAGTCATCTTGGAGATTTCATTGAAGATGAAGTTATTGAAAATCCAGTAGACTACACAGCTCGTGTTGTTCTTCGTGAACAACTTGATGAAGTCTTAGACACATTGACTGACCGTGAAGAGAACGTCTTGCGCTTGCGTTTTGGTCTCGATGATGGTAAAATGCGTACATTGGAAGATGTTGGTAAAGTGTTCAATGTGACGCGTGAACGTATTCGTCAGATTGAAGCTAAAGCACTTCGCAAGCTTCGCCATCCGAGCCGTAGCAAACAGCTCCGTGATTTTATCGAAGATTAAAAAAATAGTCAAGAGGTTCGCTTATGTCTGAACAAAAATATACAGAAGAAGATGTCGCAAAGATTAAAGATCGCATTCTTGAAGCTTTGGAAACAGTTATTGACCCTGAATTAGGGATTGATATTGTTAATCTAGGACTTGTCTATGAGATTCGATTTGAACAAAATGGACACACTGAAATTGATATGACCTTAACAACAATGGGATGTCCACTAGCAGACCTTCTTACCGATCAAATTCACGATGCAATGCGTGGGATTCCTGAGGTAATTAATACTGAAGTCAAATTAGTATGGTACCCAGCCTGGTCAGTTGATAAAATGAGTCGCTATGCCCGCATTGCTTTGGGAATTAGATAAAAATATAACACCAGTAGAAATACTGGTCTTTTTTTTGTGGAATTTCCACCAGATTACCTGTATTCTCTGGGAGCTTTCGTTTTTCCATCGCCAGCTTATTTAAAATATGGTATAATATTTTTTGATCGTATTTTAGAATGGAGAAGTGTGCCATGCAACATGTATTCATCATCGGAAGTCGAGGCTTACCTGCGAAATATGGTGGCTTTGAGACTTTTGTTGAGGAGTTGGTAAAAAATAAGCAGAGCTCAGATATTGTTTATCATGTCGCTTGTTTAAGTGATGATAAACATCATACGCATTTTAAATATGAGGGCGCAGATTGTTTTACCATCAAGGTACCTAAAATTGGTCCAGCACGAGTGATTGCTTATGATATGATGGCAATTACTTATGGACTTCAAATGGTAAAAAGATATGGTATTGAACACCCTGTTTTTTATATTTTGGGTAACACAATTGGGGCATTTATTGCACCTTTTGTTTGGAGAATACACGCTCTTGGTGGGAAAGTTTATGTCAATCCAGATGGTCTTGAATGGAAACGCTCAAAATGGTCAAAACCAGTTCAAGCTTATTTAAAATATGCTGAAAAATCGATGGCTAAAACAGTTGATTTGGTTATTTCAGATAATATTGGTATTGAAAATTATATAAAAGAATCTTATCCAGATGCTAAGACACGTTTTATTGCTTATGGAACGGATTTGAAAAAATCAACCCTGACAGCTGACGATTATAAGGTTAGAAAATGTTTTGATAATTGGAAAACTAAGGAAAATGGCTATTATCTGATTGTTGGCCGATTTGTGCCAGAAAACAATTATGAAACAGCAATTCGTGAGTTTATGAAATCAAATACAAGACGTGATTTGATTATTATTTCTAACCACAAAAATAGTGCTTATTTTGACAAGTTAAAACATTTGACAAACTTTGAACGTGATCACAGGGTTAAGTTTGTTGGTACGGTGTATGATCGTGATTTGCTGAACTACATTCGTGAGAATGCTTTTGCTTATATCCACGGTCATGAAGTTGGTGGAACAAATCCTGGTTTGTTAGAAGCTCTAGGGCATACCAAGTTAAATCTTGTGCTT
Organism: Streptococcus lutetiensis; assembly: GCF_900475675.1. Lineage (NCBI taxonomy): Bacteria > Bacillati > Bacillota > Bacilli > Lactobacillales > Streptococcaceae > Streptococcus > Streptococcus lutetiensis. The sequence continues at coordinate 1,097,812 of NZ_LS483403.1, read as the reverse complement.
GATGTGTCTTTCAATAAGTCAGTTGCGGGAGCAAGTGCTTTTTATTGGAATAAAACATCAGGTAATCTCTCATGTCTGATTAATGACGCCGATGGTCATTATGATTTTACGGAATATGGCAATCGTGCGCGTGCCATTGTTAAACAAAATTACACATGGGAAAAAATCGTTGGAGAGTATGAGGGATTATTTTTAAATGAAGATTAATATTCTCATGTCTACCTACAATGGTGAACAATTTTTGGCTGAACAGATTGAAAGTATTCAGAAACAAACAGTCAAGGATTGGACTTTGTATATTCGTGATGATGGCTCTAGTGACACTACACCCGAAATTATTAAGCAATATACGCAGCTTGATTCACGTATTGTTTTTATTAATGCTGACAACCGTGAAAATTTTGGTGTTATTAAAAACTTTTATACCCTTTTAAAACATAGCAAAGCTGATTACTATTTCTTTTCTGATCAAGATGATATTTGGTTAGAAGATAAATTAGCAGTTACTTTAGCAGAAGCACAAAAGTATGATAGTCAGAAACCTTTATTGGTTTATACAGATTTGAAAATTGTTGACCGAGATTTAAATGTTTTACACGAAAGTATGATAAAAACACAGTCTGATCACGCCAATACTGAGTTGGTTCAAGAATTAACAGAAAACACAGTAACTGGCGGTACAGCAATGATAAATCATGTATTGGCTGAATTGTGGACATCAACAGATGATTTATTGATGCACGATTGGTATCTTGCTTTGCTTGCTAGCGCTTTAGGTAATCTTGCTTATGTTGATTACCCAACTGAATTGTATCGTCAACATGATGCTAATGTATTAGGGGCGCGTACATGGACTAAACGCATGAAAAATTGGATTAAACCTCATAAATTAGTCGAAAAATATTGGTGGTTGATTAATGCTAGTCAAACTCAAGCACGCTTTTTATTATATTTAGCATTGACCCCTGAAAAAAGAGACTTGGTTGAAAATTTCACAACGATTATGGACAAGCCACTGATTCAACGAATTAAAACCTTGAATCAGTATGGCCTACGAAAAAATCGTACCTTCCATACGCTTGTGTTTAGAACATTAATTATTACCAAATTTGGTTATAGGAGAAATAAATGAAGTTCTTTAGTAAAGAAAATAAAATCTTATTAAAAGAAATGGTAAAAACGGACTTTAAACTTCGTTATCAAGGAAGTTTAATTGGGTACTTGTGGTCAATTCTTAAACCATTGATGCTTTTCACAATTATGTATTTGGTATTTATCCGTTTTTTGAAATTAGATGACGGAACACCTCATTATGCAATTGGTGTGCTTTTAGGTATGGTAACATGGTCATTTTTCCAAGAAGCTACCAATATGGGGATGGTTTCAATTGTAACTCGTGGTGACTTATTACGTAAATTGAATTTCTCTAAGGAAATCATTGTTATCTCTTCAGTAGTTGGTGCAGCTATTAACTATGGTATTAACCTTTTAGTTGTATTTGTTTTTGCACTAGTTAATGGTGTTCACTTAAGTTGGAACTGTTTAGTCATTATTCCATTGTTTATTGAATTAGCCATGATATCTGCGGGAGTTGCTTTTATTCTTGCAGCTTTATTTGTCAAATATCGTGACTTGGGACCGATTTGGGAAGTTGTAATGCAAGCTGGAATGTATGCTACACCTGTTATCTATTCATTGACTTTTATTATTCAAAAAAATCAGTTTACTGTAGCAAAATTAATGATGCTAAACCCACTTGCACAAATCATTCAAGATATGCGTCATTACATTGTTTATTCAGGCAGCATGCGTGGTTGGGAGTTATATAACAATCATATTTGGGGAGTTATTCCTTACATCCTTCCAGTTTTAATTCTTATTGTTGGATATTCAATTTTCCATAAACATGCTAAGAAATTTGCGGAGATTTTATAATGTCAGATAAAGAAATTGCAGTAAAAGTTGATCATGTTAGTAAATATTTTAAACTACCAACTGAAGCAACTCATAGTTTACGTACAGCGCTCGTTAATCGTTTTAAAGGGATTAAAGGTTATCGTGAGCAACATGTCTTAAAAGATATTTCATTTGATGTTCATAAAGGAGATTTTTTTGGAATTGTTGGCCGTAATGGTTCAGGTAAATCAACACTTTTGAAAATCATTTCACAAATTTATGTCCCTGAAAAAGGTTCAGTTACAGTAAATGGTAAAATGGTTTCATTTATCGAACTTGGTGTTGGATTTAATCCTGAATTGACTGGACGTGAAAATGTCTATATGAACGGTGCCATGCTTGGCTTTACAACCGAAGAAATCGATGCTATGTACGATGACATTGTCGAATTTGCTGAGCTTGAAGATTTTATGAACCAAAAACTTAAAAACTATTCAAGTGGTATGCAAGTTCGTCTAGCATTCTCAGTTGCGATTAAAGCTCAAGGTGACGTGCTTATCCTTGATGAAGTGCTTGCCGTAGGTGATGAAGCTTTCCAACGTAAATGTAATGATTACTTCATGGAACGCAAAGCTTCAGGAAAAACGACTATTCTTGTAACCCATGATATGGGGGCAGTTAAGAAATATTGTAACCGCGCTGTTCTTATTGAAAACGGTTTGGTTAAAGCATATGGTGATCCGTTTGATGTCGCCAATCAATATAGCTACGATAATACGGCTCCTTTGAAGGAGACTCAGAAGGAACAAAACCAAGGTGATAGTGCTGAAAAAGTAAAACCAAAGGTTGAAAATTTCAAGCTAGAATTATTATCTTCTAATCAGATTACTCCAAATGATGATATTAATTTTAAAATTGAGTATGATGTGATGGAAGACGTTGAAACATATATTGGACTATCGTTAACTGATATTGATCGCAATGTATGGATTTATAATGATAATACTTTGGATAATAAGACTAAGGGAATTGGACATAAAACAGCTTATTATTCATGTAAATTATCTTCAGTCAACAATTTGAAATTAAAATTGGAAGTGACTGTTAGAGACGTTGACGGAAACATGCTTGCATTTACAGATGCTACGACAAACCCTATTATTGTAATCAACAGAGATGATATCGCATCGGATGATATTTCTGCTTTAGATTCTGCAACAGGTATAATTCAAAGAAATGGAACTTGGAAGTTTAAATGAGTGAGACTTTAGTATCAGTTTTAGTAACTTGTTATAACCATGAAAAATACATTGAACAGTGTTTAAGAAGTATATTTAACCAAACTCATAATAATATTGAATTAATTGTATTAAATGATGGGTCAACAGATAATTCAGATCAGGTTATTAAGGAAACTCTTAAAGATTCTCCTTATAACAAAACTCATTATTTCGTTCATGACAATTTAGGAGTGGTAAGAACCAGAAATAAGGGCTTACAATTAATAAATGGTGATTTTTTTCTTTTTGTAGATAGTGATGATTATCTTGAAAAAAATTATGTTTCAGAATTATTGTACAGTCTTGAAAACAATAATGCTGATATTGCGTATTGTAACTTAGTAAACCCTGAAAACGGTGCTGTGGTAATGCAAGCTAGAGAGTTTGACTTAAATACATTCTTAGTCGGTAATTATATTTCGTCGACTTCATTAGTTAGAACGTCTGTTTTAGGTGACGTAAAATATGATGATAGAATAAAACAACTTGAGGATTATGATTTCTTTTTAAATCTTGTTTTAGTAAGAAATGCAAAACCTATTGCTAATCATAGTACGTTTTTAAATTATCGAATCTTTGATATTTCACGCTCAGCAAGAGGTGACCTTCTAAAATTCTATGAAGCATATATTTATATATTGAATAAGTATCAGACAATTGCCAGCGATGAAATAGAGCGTGCAATTGGTATTCACTTTGATAAAAATATTAATTTAGCTTTTGAAAATCAATATGTAAAAATCTATTATATTGCTGAAGGTGAAAATTTTAGCGGAGATAAGGTTCTTAAATATAAGTTTGAAGAGAATGGATGCGTAGTGTTCAATCTTCCAGAAGCAGTAACTACAGTTAGAGTTGATTTATCTGAGTTACCTAGTTTTTATAAGCGAGTTGCTTTGATTAGTCAGGAATCTGATACAGAAATTTTATCAAGTGACTCAAATGGTGATATCATTGGAAATTATGTTATGTTTAAAGATTATGATCCTCAATTGATTTATGATGTTTCTACATCCAGTCAAAAAACTTTTAAACTAATTTATGAAATGTTTAATTTAGATGATATTAATCGTGAGGATTATATTGCTAAAGTTCTCTCTCGAGATTTGTCACATTTACAAAAAGAAGTTAGAGAATTGGAAGCGTATAGAGTAAAATTTAAACAAGTAAATGATGAAAGACACTATTATAAGCGAGAATTAGAGAAAATGGTTGTCGCCTATAACTCTGTTACGCATTCACGTCGTTGGAAAATTCCAACAGCAATCATCAACTTTTTTAGGAGAAAATAATGAAACGTTTATTATTGTACGTCCATTTTAATAAGTACAATCATATTAGTTCACATGTGTATTACCAATTGACAAAAATGCGCCCACTTTTTTCAAAAGTGGTATTTATTTCAAATAGTTCAATTAATGAGCAAGATTATCATAAAATAGTCGAACTTCGATTAATGGATCAGTTTATCCAAAGAGAAAATATTGGTTTTGATTTTGCTGCTTGGCGTGATGGTATGACTGCAGTTGGATTTGAAGAGCTGGCTACTTATGATTCTGTCACAATTATGAATGATACGTGTTTTGGTCCGTTGTGGGATATTAAAGATTACTATCTTGAGTATGAGAGTGATGATAGTGTTGATTTCTGGGGGCTAACAAATAACCGTGCTACTTCTAAATCTCGCTATACTCAAGGTTTTCGCGAACATATTCAAAGTTATTTTATTACATTTAAAAAATCTGTTATTGTTTCTCCAGAGTTTAAAAATTTTTGGGAAAATGTAAAAAACTATACCAATGTTCAAGATGTTATTGACAACTACGAAACACAAGTAACGACAAAATTCTTGGATGCAGGATTTAAATATAAAGTCATTTTTAATACTGTAAATGAAGATGCAAGTCACATGTTACACGCTGATTTTTCCTTTTATCATCCAACGGCAATTTTAAGTCATAGAGTGCCGTTTATTAAAGTTAAGGCAATTGATAATAATCAGCATATTACTCCGTATCTTTTAGATGAGATTACTAAACAATCGGACTATCCAGTAGATTTGATTATTTCACATATGTCTGAAATTAATTTCCCTGATTTTAAGTATTTGTTAGCTCGAAAATACATTAAAGAAGTCCCTGCGGTTTCTTTAGCAGATAAAAAAATTGCAGTACATCTTCATGTTTTCTATGTTGACTTATTAGAAGATTTTCTGAATGCTTTTGAAAATTTCCATTTTAGTTATGATTTATATATTACAACTGATAGTGAAACTAAACAACAGGAAATTAAATCGATTTTAGATGAAAATGACAAAAATGCTCGAATCTTTGTAACTGGAAATATTGGACGTGATATTCTACCAATGTTGAAGTTGAAAGAATATTTATCTGATTATGATTACATTGGACATTTCCATACTAAAAAATCTAAGGAGGCAGATTTTTGGGCAGGTGAATCTTGGCGAAGTGAGCTAATTGATATGTTAATAAAACCTGCTGATAATATTCTTGCTAACTTTGAAAATGATAAATTGGGACTTGTTATTGCTGATATCCCGACTTTCTTTAGATTTAATAAGATTGTTGATGCATGGAACGAACATTTGATTGCTCCTGAAATGAATAATTTATGGGAAAAAATGGGAATGACCAAAACAATTGATTTCAATAATTTCCATACATTTGTTATGAGTTATGGAACCTTTGTCTGGTTTAGGTATGATGCCTTAAAACCGTTATTTGATTTAGAATTAACGGATGAAGATGTTCCAGCTGAACCATTACCACAAAATTCTATTTTACATGCTATTGAACGATTACTTGTTTATATTACATGGAATGAACACTATGATTTTAGAATCTCTAAAAATCAAGTTTCAATAACACCATTTGTTGATAATAAATTATATAATGAACGTGGTGATAGTGCTCCTCACACTTATGTTGATTTTACATATATGGGTGGTATAAAAGGTGCTTTTAAATATATCTTTGTTGGTCCAGCTAGAGCTATGAAATATATTGTTAAAAGAATTTTGGAGAAAATGACTCATGATAGAAAAGGTTAAAGTCATTTTTGAGGAAATTAATTGGACGAAGATCTTACATTATCTATTTCTGTTTACGTTATTCTTTTATCTTAACTTTTCCCTTATTAACTTTTATTTGTTGAAGGGACAAGGTGATAATTTATCAGATCAATTTCATATTCTTAAGACTTTTTGTATTACTGCGTATATTCTATCTGTTTTAGGAATAGCTGTTTATTTATCAAGTTATTTTAAAAGAGAATTTTTTATTGAAATAGCAAGTGGTTATGTAATTTATCTTTTTATTTCTTATTTCTTAGTAATCACTCGAAATTTAAATAATGGAGATTTTAAATGGTGGAATCTAATAAAAAATGACTTTTTACAGTTTTCTTTTTTACCGACTATTATTTTTATTCTTTTGTTATCGGCTGCCATTTTTTATTTATCTTCTAAATTTCAAGTTAGAGAACTTTTAGATAGTTTTTTAGCTGAATTTGATTCATACCGATTGGTTACTATTGGTTTAATAGCTTCTTTGATACTTAATGGCAGCCTTTTTACTGATATGATGGTGGAAAAGGTAACAAAATATATTGATAAAGGGAATTATAGTGGATACCTCTCAAGTGTAACTTGGAGTGTGATGATAAGTTTAGTTTTAATTAGCTTATTAATTTATTTTGTTTTAAATTCCTTCAGAGCTATAAAAGAAAATACTCCAAGTTATTCACTTGTTGTTGTATTGAGTTTTCTTTTAGCGATAGTATTTAACTATTTGTTTCAATATGGAATCAAGAGTGAGGGAGAAATATTAGATCGTTTTATTTTCCCATCAGCGACCTTATTTCAAATAGTTGTTATTGCTTTATTTAATTTGTTACTTTACATGATTGTCAATCGAATTTTACGTACGACGACATTCATTGTAATTTTAGGAATCATAATAACAGTTGCTAATAGCGTAAAATTTAGTATGCGTAATGAACCTCTGTTATTTAGTGATTTAAGTTGGGTAAAAGAAATTAGACTTGTAATATCTTATATTGAGATTAGATTGGTTCTTTATTCGTTAGTAGCTTTGTCTGTAATAGTTATCTTTTTCTATTTATTTAGAAATCAATTATTAAGAGGAAAAATTACAAAAAACTGGAAGGCACGTTTAGCTACAGGAGTTACAATTATTTCTATTTTTAGTTATACATTTGTTGTATTTTTACAGCAAGAAAATGGTGATATCGCTGAAAATATACCTATTTTATCTAGATTAAATAATTTTGAAAATATTGAGTGGATGGGACAGGGAACAGTTGCTCGCGAGCGTTCTTTGACGTTTGTTTGGTTAAAACAAATGACTTCGAAAAAAATGGAGAAACCTGAGGAGTATAGTAAAGAAAAGATTGAAAAAATTGTAAAAAAATATACTCATAAGGCTCAAGTTATCAATGCTTCTCGAAAAAATAATATTTCAGATCAAACGGTTATTTATGTTTTAAGTGAAAGTTTTTCTGATCCAAGTCGGATTTCAAATGTGAATTTAACAACTGATCCAATTCCAGTAATTCGTTCAGTTAAAGAGTCTACGACTAGTGGATTAATGAAATCAGATGGCTATGGTGGTGGAACAGCTAATTTGGAATTTGAAACATTAACAGGTTTACCAATGTATAATCTTTCAAGTTCAGTTTCTACATTGTATACAGATGTTGTACCACAGATGACCTATTTTCCTTCAATTAGCGATTCGTACTCTTCAAAAGATAAATATACTATTCATTTAGGAGATGCCGCAACATATTCACGAAAAGAAGTGTACCGTAAACTTGGTTTTGATACATTTATTGCTGAGAGTAATGGAACTGAAAGGGCCAAACATTTGGAACATTATGGTGTATATCCGAGTGATGCTTCGACTTATCAAACTGTCCTAGATAATATTGATGAGAGTAAGAATCAATTCTTTTCAGTGATAACATACCAAAATCATGCACCATGGAATCTAGATGAGGATTCTGAAGTTGGTGGGTCAGGTGAAGGTTTTTCGTCTGGTGAAAATTATTATATGAATAATTATGCTAAGTTGCTTTATCAGACAGATAAAGCAACTCAGAATTGGCTGGATCAATTAAGTCAGATTAATAAAAAAATAACTGTTGTTTTTTATGGAGACCACTTACCTGGCTTCTATCCACAAGAATCATTTATCGACAATCCTGCCGGACAATATCAAACAGATTATTTTATTTGGAGTAATTATTCAACGGATGTATTATCATATCCTCTGGTTAATTCAAGTGATTTTCCGGCTGAGTTATTAGCAGTAACAAACTCAAAAGTTTCTCCATATTATGCTTTGTTAACTGAAGTTCTTGAGAATGCTAGTGTTGATAAGGAAAAATTAACTACTGAACAAGAAAAAATAGCAAATGATTTAAAACTTGTTGAGTATGATATGGTTTCAGGCAAAGGATACTTGAAGTCATATAAATCTTTTTTTAAGGTGATTAATTAATTATGAAAATGAAAAAATTTATTTTACCACTCTACTATGCTTTTATAAGCTTCTTATTCACGTTAGAGTCTATTATTTATATTAATGACGCCGGAGATCAGACTAGCTTTGCTCATATGGCTCAAAAATTTGGCTTTTTTGAATTTGCTATTTATCGCTATAAAACATGGTCAAGTAGATTGTTGATTGAATCAGTTACAATGTTTATGTCAAATCATTATTTGCTATTTGATGTAACTATGCTTATTTCTGTAGCAATTTTTTTCTATTGTTTTAATGGAATTTTTCTAAAAGAAGAGAAGTACAGAAAATTACAATTTGTATCGCCTGTTATTTTCCTACTTTCTTTTCCAAGTTTGTTTTTCACAAGTGCTGGTTTGATTGCAACAGTTACTAATTATCTTTTTCCAATGATTTCCTTTGTTATTGCGTGGTATTGTATGATTCAGGAGAAACATTGGTATACAATATTATCTTTGCCGTTTCTTGTGTTTGCTTGTATGCAAGAACAATTTACGGTTTATGCATTCATTCTATTTATTTTTGCTCTTATTAGTTCATATTTAGAACGTAAAAGAATAAATAAAAATTATTTTATCGCAACTTGTGTATCGTTATTAGGGCTAGTTTCTGGTTTGCTTTGCTCAGGATCTACAAATAGATTAGCTACTGAAACCAAGATTTGGTATCCTGGTTTTGAAACCATTTCTTTCCCAGTTAAAATTATTAAAGGGTATTTAGAAACAAATCGTGTGTTATTTGTTACGTCAGAATTAAATATTGTTTATCTATTTTTAGTTTTAATTATCGTTGTATCGATTATAAAAAAACAATATTTTATGACTTTTATCTCAGGAACTGTAATCTACACAGTCATAACGCAAAGATTAGCTATGAATAGTTTACTAACTGCAGTTCAAAGAACAATTGATAATCAAAATAAAAGTGAAATTCCAAACTATTTTAGTCTAAAAGAAAACCTTTATCCGCTAATTTTATACACTTTGATTTTATGTACTATTGCAACAGTGGTGTTTCTAATGTTTAGAAAGTGGCAAAATGGATTAACTGCTTTGATTATTTTAGCAGCCGGATATGCTTCACGAATGACAGTTTCATTATCTCCAACAATCTATGCTTCAGGTCTTAGAACATATACACCGCTCATTTTTTCATTTACAATTGTTAGTTTATTACTATTGATAGAAATCTCAGGTGATATAAAAAAAGACTGCGGTAGTGATAGTATAAAACATAGAATGACAATTTGAAGTATATTACTCTTTTATTAAGGAGAATTTTGTTGAAATTTTTAGCATTTTTAGGACAAAAAGCCATTCTTATTTGGGGCTTATTATTGTTTACCCTTTTAGGAGTATCAAGTATATTGGTGAGAAGTAATATGCCAATGGATGGCTCAGAGTTATCAAATATACACTTAAATGGTTGGGCTTTTTTTGCTAGTTTAGTTATTTTTGTATGCTTGATATTTTTGTTGTTACGTTTGTTGAAGTATATTAATGAAACAACATTATTCATTTTTGGTCTGATATTTTATATTCTTGTTGGAGTTTATCTAATTTTTCATCAAAATGATGTGATTCGTCATGATGCTTTAGCTGTTTTAGAAGCAGCAAAAGCACTAAATAATGGAGATATTCAATCTTTAACGGATATATCAGGGTACCTTCACAAATATCCTCATCAATTAGGTTTAGTTAGTTTTGAACGATTGATTTTGACTGTTTTTGGTGAAAGTAATATTAAGGTATTCTTTATTATAAACTTGATACTTTCTATTATTGATAATTTCTTTCTCTGGAAAATAACAAAACGCGTATTCAAAAAAGAAAGTATTTCAAAACTTGTAATAATCCTCTCGTTTGCTTTTTTATCACATCTTTTTAATATTTTATTTGTTTATGGTCTGACCTTCGGTTTATTTTTTGCAATTGTAGGACTTTTCTTTTTGCAAATTTATTTTGAAAAAAAATCTTGGTCAATGATGATGTTGAGTATAATCTTTTTAACGTTATCAGACTTTATCAGAAACAATTATATTATTTTAATAGTGACCATTTTTATAGTCTTAGTACTTGACTTATTACAACATAAATCATGGAAAAATTTGGCTTTTATAGCTTTACTTGCTTTGTCGATTTATGGAAGTAATAATTTAGTATCTTACCACTATAAAAGTTTAGCCAACAAAACAAATTTGGATGGAGAACCTAAGATAGCATGGGTGGCAATGGGGTTGAATGATACACCACTTTATAATCGTGTTGCTGGTTGGTATGATGCATATGTTGAAAATGTGTATAACGAATATAGTGGTAATTCAGAAAAGATTGAAGAGGTTAGTAAGAAACAAATCGCAACTCGAACAGAATACATGGTTGAGCATCCTCAATATACTTTTAATTTCTTTAAAAATAAATTTTTATCAACATGGACAGATAGTTTATTTGAATCTATTTGGTCAGGTCCTGTTATAAAAATGCCAGTTGAGGGACAGAAGATTAGAGGTCAATTGATGTCGAGCATTTATGAAGGTAAGACACTATATAAAGTTGTGTATTATTTTTCTGCTTTATTACTTGCTGTCATATATGTTGCTGTTCTTCTCGCTATTTTTATTCAATTATTTGATAAACCAAAAGATGGTTTATTTACTTTGATACCAATAATATATCTTTCTGGTGGTTTCATATTTCACTTAATTTGGGAAACTAAGAGTCAGTATGTTTATCCATATGTCTATCTCATCATCCCCTTGGCAGCTGTTGGAATCAGCTATGTTGCGGAACGTTTGAAAATTTTCAATTAAGTATTTTAAAATGGTGAATGAGTAAATTCACCATTTTTTTATGAGTAGTTTGTGGTATACTAAAGTGAACACTAGTTTTTGAAAGGCTTATTATCTAATGAAAAAACTATCTATTGTTGTTCCTTGTTATAATGAACAAGAAACAATCTATCCATTTTTAGAAGAAACTCAAAAAATTGAAAGTAAAATGAAGGACCAATTGATTTTTGATTATATCTTTATCAATGATGGTTCAAAAGACGAAACCTTAAAGGTTCTTCGAGATGTTGCTAGCCGTTTTGAAAATGTTCATTATTTGTCATTTTCACGTAATTTTGGTAAAGAGGCCGGTTTGTTAGCTGGGCTTGAGGCTGCAGATGGTGATTTTATCACTGTTATGGACGCCGATTTACAAGATCCACCTGAGTTGTTGATTGATATGTATCAAAAAATCAACGAAGGTTACGATGTTGTGGGAACGCGTCGAGCTGATCGAAAAGGTGAACCAGTTATCCGTTCTTTCTTTTCAAAGATGTTTTACAAAATCATCAATGCTGTTTCTGATACAGAGATGGTTGATGGTGCGCGTGATTTCCGTTTGATGACTCGTCAAGTTGTAGACAGTATTTTAGAACTTGGTGAAGTTAATCGTTTCTCAAAAGGAATTTTCTCTTGGGTTGGATTTAACGTAACATATATCGCTTATGAAAATCGCGAGCGCGTGGCTGGTGAAACATCATGGAGTTTTTGGAGCTTATTCAAATACTCTATGGAAGGGTTTATTAATTTTTCTGAAGCGCCATTGAATCTTTCACTGTGGGCTGGATCAGTTTCATTTTTGGCTTCTATTCTTGGAATTCTATTTATTATTATTCGTAAACTTACAATTGGTGGTAGTGTTTCAGGTTGGGCAAGTTTGGTTTGTATCATTTTGTTTATTGGTGGTATCCAATTGCTTGCTTTAGGGATTATCGGAAAATATATTTCTAAGATATTCCTTGAAACTAAAAAACGACCAGTTTATATTGTCAAAGAAAAAGGATAAAATTTAATATTTTATAAAGTTTTTTAGCTGTTTTTCCGAATTAATATAGTGTACAACATTATATTATAAAGGAGAACAGCTTTTTGAATAAAATCAAATCAGCTTTATTGTCAATAGCTGTGCTTAGCATGGCATTTCTTACTAACTCTGCTATGGCGGATCAACAATCAGATGCGATAGTGACTAAAACACCGTTTGATGAGGTCAGCAAATCTTTTGAAGTTATGTCGCAAAAGACTAAAAATTGTAAAGATATCACTCAAATTGATGTTGCCGTTTGGTCTGAAGAAAACGGTCAAGATGATCTTAAATGGTACAATACAACTGATGTTATTAATGGTCAAGCAAAAGTTAAGGTAAATCTAGCAGATTATGGAAATAGAGCTGGATCATATATTACTCATGTTTACACAACTTATTCTGATGGTCGTGTATCGGGTACTGCCTTAGAAAGTCTTAAAATTAGTCCTAAAGCACCTCAAGTAAGTGTTAAAAATGGAGCACTTCAGCTTTCAACAGACATTAATGCACCATCTAATGGGACAATTAAATATGCTGTCTGGTCAGAAGAAAATGACCAAAATGATTTAAGATGGTATGATGATTCTGGGAAAGGAATAACAAGAGTCGATTTAAATAATCATAAAGGTTATGGAAGATATTTTGTTCATACCTATTTAGCACAAGATGGGAAATTGACTGCTATTAATGGTCAGGATATTATTATTGATAAACAAGAAATATCGTATCAAATTGTTCAAACTTCAGATAAAACCTATGATGTTTTGATTAATGATGTTCCGGAATATATTACTTCAATTACAGTTCCAGTTTGGTCAACGGTGAATAATCAAGATGATTTAAAATAGTATAAGGCAACCAAAGTTGGTGATAACTCATATAAGGCAACAATTCAGTTGTCTAACCATGGATTTGACACAGGAACATACGGTGTGCATATCTATGGCGACAACTCTATTACTAATAGTTTTGAAGCACTAAGTGGAACACCAGGATTCCACGTAGATCAGATTAGTGGTTTAGAAAATCCAGAAGTTGGTATTAGTAATGTAAACACAGAAAATGGTTTGTTTAAAGTAAATGTTATGGAAAAAGCTGTGTCTAAAAGGGTTTCGAAACTTAAGGTTCAAGTTACCTCTAAATCGAATCCTCAAAAAACAAAAACTTATGAAGCAGGTACAAGTAGTTATGGAAAAATCAGTCAAAGTATTGACTTGAAATCGATTAATAATCAAGCGGATACTTTTTCTGTAGTTGCGACTGTTATTTATTCAGATAATTTAACAGCAACATTTAATCTTTCTGATCAAAACTATAAACCAAGTGCTACACCATCTCCTCGTATCACAACATATATCAACGAAACTAATACTTATCCAGTTGGGCAATGTACGTGGGCGGTCAAGTCTTTAGCACCATGGATTCCAAACTGGCTTGGAAATGCTGGGGGCTGGGCAGTTAATGCACGTGCTAAAGGTTTCAGAGTTGGAACAACGCCAAGAGTAGGTTCAATCGTTGTTTGGCCACATGATGGTAATGGCTACGGACACGTTGCTTATGTAACAGATGTGTCAAGCAACACGCGTATTCAAGTTAAAGAATCAAACTATGCTGGTAAACAATACATTGCTAATTTCCGTGGTTGGTTTAACCCGCTCGATTCATTCTGGGGTGGTGATGTTTCTTACATTTATCCGGATTAATTTTTTAGGCAGTGATTTTGGAATCGCTGCCTTCTTTTATTTAGCGAAAGCATATGTGCTTGAGGGGCTTACAAAATCATGATAAAATGGATACGAGTAAAGAATAGAAAGAGGAGGATTGATTTGAAAAAGAATATCCTTCGAAGCTGCCTAGTATCTCCGATTATTATAGGAGCTTTTTTAAGTTCGGGGCAAGTTTTCGCTGAAGAAAACACAACCACCCAATCAACGACAGTAAATGAGAATGTTCAATCATCGGTAGAGCAATCTGGTTCACTTCAATTAAATAGTGATAGTGTTATCTCTGATGATAATGAAACAAACAACTCATTACCTTCATCTGAAGTTCAAAATGAAACTCAGAATTTAAGCGATACTGATAAGCAAGATTCAGCAATTGCTAATGGTCAAGAAGCTGAAAAAAATGCCGATGACCAAATCAGTCTAATTAATCCTTCAATTTCTGAAGATAGTAAGGAAACAGCAGGAAATTCTAAAGAGAATAATGTTGATGATTCAGCGGTACAAGAGTCACAATCAGCTGATGATACAACAGATCGTGTTTCTGATAAGACTTCATTGTCAAACCTTGCTGAGTCAAAGGTCTCAACATCAGCTGTCCAAGCTGCTAGTCAAAAGGTAACTAATCAATTAGCTGCTTCTAAAGCTGTTGTAAAAGAAGTAACCAGTGCGACCTTAACTAACAAAGGTTTTGATATTCAGTACAACCAGGCCATTCCAGCAGGTGCCAAAATCATGTTTGCCGTTTGGTCTGAGGTCAATGGTCAAGACGATCTTATTTGGTACACGGCTGATAGTAATGGACACGTCGTAGCCAAATACACTGGTTCATATGGAAAATACAATATCCATACTTACCAAAACCTCAATGGTCAAATGATTGGTTTAAACGGTCGCGCCATTGATGTACCAAAACCAAGTGCCAAGGTGACAATTACAAAGGTTAGTGGCACAACTTACAAAGTTACTGTCAGTGATATCCCAGCTTACATCACTAGTATTCAACTACCAACATGGACAGAAAAAGGTGGTCAAGATGATATTCAGTGGTATGCTACTACTCAAAATGCTGACAGCACTTTTACAAGAACCTTTAGTATCGCTGAGCACAACCTAGAAAGTGGCCAGTATAATGTTCATGTTTATGGGACAAGTGCGGTTACGAATTCGCTAACCGGTCTTACTGGCACAAGTTTTCAAGGAGATTATCAATTTGGTGATGTTAAAGTTCAACCAACTTTGACAGCAAATGGGATTCAAATTAGCATGCCAAGTGATGTTAGCTCAGATATGACTGCTTACCACGCTGTTTGGTCAGCCAAAAATGACCAAGACGATTTGATTTGGTACAAAGTTCCGGCTAACGGTCAGCTGACAGCTAAGTATACTGGTGATTATGGCACTTACCTTATCCATACTTACGCTGTGATTAAAGGTCAGATGACATGTATCAGTGCGACAAGTATTGACGTTCCAAAACCAAGTGCTAAAGCTAAAATTACTAAAGAAAGTTCAACAACTTATAAAGTCACAATTACTGACGTTCCGGTTTACATTGATAGTATTCAAGTACCAACTTGGACAGAAAAGAATGGTCAAGATGATATTCAGTGGTATAAGGCTACTAAAGCTGCAGATGGATCATATTATGTGATTTTTAGTGAAGCAACACATAACTTAGAAGCTGGTACCTACAATGTTCACGTTTATGGAAATAGTCGTGTCACAAATAGTCAAACAGCTTTACTTGGAACACGTTTTGAATCTGATTACCAATTTGGTGATGTTAAGGTTCAAGCGAGCCTAGGTCAAAATGGTATTAACATTAGCATGCCGAGCGATGTCAGCCCTAATTTAAAAGTTATGCATGCGGTATGGTCAGTTAAGAATGATCAAGATGATCTTATCTGGTATCAAGTTCCAGAGAATGGTCAATTAACAGCA
Organism: Streptococcus lutetiensis; assembly: GCF_900475675.1. Taxonomy (NCBI): domain Bacteria; kingdom Bacillati; phylum Bacillota; class Bacilli; order Lactobacillales; family Streptococcaceae; genus Streptococcus; species Streptococcus lutetiensis. The sequence continues at coordinate 1,081,550 of NZ_LS483403.1, read as the reverse complement.
AAATATACTGGCGATTATGGAACATATCTTATCCATACCTACGCTGTTATCAATGGTCAAATGACATGTATCAGTGCAACAAGCATTAATGTGCCAAAACCAGAGATTAAAGCGACGATTACAAAAGAAAGTGATGTTAAAGTTAAGGTGACTGTTTCAAATGTTCCAGTATATGTAACTGGTATTAAAATTCCAGTTTGGACAAGTTTGAACGGTCAAGATGATATTAAATGGTATCAGGCTACTAAACAATTTGACGGAATTTATATCTTAACCTTCTCGCCTAAAGAGCATAACTTTGAATCTGGGCATTACAATATTCATATCTACGGTCAAAGCCAAGTTAATTACTCATTAGAAGCTTTATCATCAACAAGTGGTGTTGATTTATCAACAGATAAGTATGTTGTTGATCCAGCAGTTTCAGTTCAAAATCATGATGCAAACAATGGGACTTTGAAAGTTCGAATTGCTGAATCTGAATACACTAAGAAGATTAAATCAGTCAGTGTTTCTGTCTGGTCAGAAAGTGATCAATCTAATCTTCATTGGTATACAACTTCTGATGTGTATGATGGTGTAGTGACTGTCATGGTTAATGAGAAAAATCATGGCTATATCAAAGGTAACTATACCGTTCACGTTTATGTTGATTTCACAGACAATACAACATCAGGATTTAACTTAGGTCAATATGCTTTGAATGCTGACGAGCCTGCACAACATGCGCCGTCTTACTTCATTGATATCAGTAGCCATAATGGGGTCATTTCCGTTAGCGACTATCAACGTTTGAAGAGTCAAGGAATTACGGGTGTTGTTGTTAAATTGACCGAAGGAACTTCATATACGAACCCATATGCTCGTGCACAAATTGCTAATGCGCAAGCAGCTGGTTTGAGAGTATCAGCTTATCATTATTCTCATTATGAAACAGCAGCAGAAGCAAGAGCAGAGGCTCAATATTTTGTTCGTGTAGCGCAATCGATGGGACTTTCAGGCTCAACGACAATGGTCAATGACATGGAAGAGTGTAGCATGCTTAACGGTGACCTTAATGCTAATACCCAAGTGTGGAAAGATGAAATGAATCATCTTGGTTACAGTAACAATGTTTACTACACGATGGCAAGTTGGTTGGACACTAAAGGTGGAAAATTAAATACAGCTAAATTTGGTTTATCAAATCTATGGGTAGCGCATTACTTGTATGCATATACTTACTTAGATCAAGAATCAGCTAAATCCTTGTCATATTATTCAAATACAGCTGCTTGGCAGTATACAAGTGTTTCACCAAAACTCTTACATGCACTTGATGAAAGTATTGATTACACAGGACGATTTACTTGGTAAAAGGAGGAACAGCGATGAAAAAGAGTTTAAAACTTGTTCTGGCTTTAGTCTTGTCACTTTGCATAGTGACAGCTTGTACAAGTCATACCAATAATCATAGCAAACAATCTTCAACAGCAACGAAAACAAGTACTAAAGTAACATCTTCAAGTTCAAGTAAAAGTAGTGCTTCGTCATCGTCAGTTTCTTTAGAAAGTCAGCCTTCATCGACTGAAGCTTCATCAACACAAGTTGAACAAGAGATTGCTCCCATTTATACAGGTGCTATTTTAAAAGCAGATTATGCTACGATGGCAGGAAATTGGCAAAATGCATCTGGAAATGTTTTAACCTTTAATAACACTGGATTAGCTACCGAAGGAATGACCCCTAATATTTTAGATATCAATCAAAATGGTATTCTACTACTAGATGTTCAGACTGGTACAAGATCAAATGTTACGTTGTATATTGTCCCAGCTAATACGGCTTTTTCATCAGATTATTTGAATGGTCAATCTGATCCAACAGATGTTTCAAAGGATCGTGTGATTTCGTCAGCTGATATCAATTCAGGCGATTTAGCTAACAAGGCATACTACCACATTTCGCAATAAATCTGTTAATTTTTGAGTGAAGCTAACCTAAAAAACAACCCTTGGAGTTGTTTTTTTTAACCGATTATGTGATATAATAGTTAACGAGAAAAATAGAGGTGAAAGATGTCTTACGAAAACTTATTAAATCGTTTTTTGACCTACGTTAAGATTAATACACGTAGTAATCCAGATAGTACAACAACGCCATCGACTCAAACTCAAGTCGATTTTGCTTTGAATGTTTTGAAACCTGAGATGGAGTCTGTTGGTTTGCAAGACGTGCATTATCTAACAAATGGTTACCTTGTTGGTACATTACCAGCTAACGATTCAACTAAAACACGTAAAATCGGTTTTATTGCTCACATGGATACAGCCGATTTTAATGCTGAAGGAATCAGCCCACAAATTATCGAAAATTATGCTGGTGGATCTATTGAACTTGGTCAATCTGGCTATGCGCTTTCACCAGAAGAGTTTCCAAATTTGAACAATTACCTTGGACAAACTTTGGTAACAACTGATGGAACAACTCTTCTTGGTTCAGATGATAAATCTGGAATTGCTGAAATCATGACAGCGATTGAATACTTGGTTGCTCATCCTGAAATTAAACACGGTGAAATCCGTGTCGGTTTTGGACCAGACGAAGAAATTGGTGTTGGAGCTAATAAATTTGATGTTGATGATTTCAATGTTGATTTTGCTTACACTGTTGATGGTGGTCCCCTTGGTGAACTTCAATACGAAACATTTAGTGCGGCAAGTTTAGAGATTGATTTCATGGGGCGTAATGTTCACCCTGGTACTGCTAAAAATCAAATGATTAATGCTTTGCAATTAGCTATTGATTTCCACAATCAATTACCAGAAGCAGATCGTCCAGAAAAAACAGAAGGATATGAAGGGTTCTTCCACTTGCATGGTATGGAAGGTGCTGTTGAAAACGCACATAGTTCATATATTATCCGTGATTTTGAAGACGAATCATTTGAAAATCGTAAAAAATTAGTTCAAGAAATCGCTGATAAGATGAACACTGAACTTGGTAAAGACTGTGTTCTTATCACAGTGAACGACCAATATTACAACATGAAGAAAGTCATTGAAAAAGATATGACTCCAGTTGAATTGGCCAAAGAAGTCATGGAAGATTTAGACATTAAACCAGTTATTGAACCAATTCGCGGTGGAACAGATGGTTCTAAAATTTCATTTATGGGTATTCCAACCCCAAACTTGTTCGCTGGTGGGGAAAACATGCACGGTCGCTTTGAATTTGTCAGTCTTCAAACAATGGAAAAAGCAGTGGATGTCATTATTGGAATCGTTCAAAAATAATTAAGCTTTATCTAAGCCTCATTCGTTAGAATTAGCTAAATGGAGGACCGCAATGATTAAAATCTTTGGAAAGATTCGATACCATTGGCAACCAGAATTATCTTGGTCAATTATTTATTGGTCAATTGCAATGGTTCCAATGTTTATCGGTTTGTCATTATTATTCGAGCGGACAAAAATACCGAGTCAATTCTTTGTTTTATTTGCTGCCTTTATTATTTTAGTTGGGTTAGGGTTCCATCGTTATTTCGTTATTGAAGAAGATGGTAAACTGCGTATTGTATCACTTAACCCATTTAAAAAATCAAGGGTTGCGATTGCACAGATTGAAAAAATTGAAGTCAATAGATCTGGTTTAGTGTTAAAAATTAAAAATCAAGCAGATAGGATTTTTTACATGCGCAAATGGCCTAAGAAGTATTTCTTAGATGCTCTAGCTGTTCATCCTGATTTTCGAGGTACAGTTGAATTGACGGATAATTTTATCAAACTTGATTATTTTGAAGCTTATAAGTCTAACAAAAAAGCTCCTACTAAATTGTAAGAGCTTTGGTTGGACAAGATTTGACAGCAAGAAGGGTGTCTTTGTCTGAATCAGGAACTGTTTGTTCTAATAAATCAGAATCAGCAAATTTTACAATGCCATCATCATGGTAATCGAATCGATTAGAGTATGTTTGGCAGAGGCCACAGGCAATACATTTTTCAGGAATTATTGATACTTTCATATTATCATTGTAATATGAATTGATATATTTAACAAGGGGACATTATGGCAAAACAACCATGGGAAGAAAAAGTAGTCGATGACAACGAAATCAGAATTAGCCGTAAAACAAAAGGTTCGGTTATCAGTACACCTTTGTTGACAGCTTTATTGAGTGTTTTCTTTGTTATTGTTGTTGCGATTTTGTTTATTGTTTTTTACACTTCAAATCGTGGTGGTGATAAAGCGTCAGAAACATCAAATTTTTATGGCGCTTCATCTAGTGTTGTTTCTTCATCTGAAGCAACAAGTTCAGAAAGCTCACAAGAATCAACGGAAGCTTCGTCTACAGATGCTAGTTCAAGTGACACAACTGAATCATCAAGTGAAGGTAATGGAGATACCATTACAGTTATGTCTGGTGAGGGTGCGGCATCAATTGCTGCGCGTGCAGGTATTTCAGTTGACAGACTCTATGAACTTAATCCTGATCACATGACTTCAGGATACTGGTATGCAAATCCTGGAGATGAAGTCCACATTAATTAGGAAGAAAAAAGGAATCATGAAATCAATTAGAATTGCGATTGATGGTCCGGCTTCAAGTGGTAAGAGTACAGTAGCCAAGATTATTGCTAAAAATCTTGGCTATACTTATCTTGATACTGGAGCAATGTACCGTTCAGCAACTTATTTAGCGTTACAAAATAATTTAACAGAAGATAATGTAGAAGAAATTTTAAAAGCATTGGCCAATAACCCAGTATCATTTGGTCGAGCAGAAGATGGCAGTCAGACTGTTTTTGTTGGGGATAAAGATGTTACTCTTGCTATTCGTCAAAACGATGTGACAAATAACGTGTCATGGGTAGCAGCTATTCCAGAAGTTCGCGAAGAACTTGTTGAACAACAACGTCGTATTGCTAAAAATGGTGCCATCATTATGGATGGTCGTGATATTGGTACAGTTGTTTTACCCGATGCTGAACTTAAAATCTTTTTGATTGCTTCTGTTGAAGAACGTGCAGAACGTCGATTCAAAGAAAACAAAGAAAAAGGAATCAAAACTGATTTTAAAACACTTAAACGTGAAATCGCAGAACGTGATTATAAAGATAGTCACCGTAAGGTTTCACCATTAAAAGCAGCAAAAGATGCCATCACATTTGATACAACTGGTGTTGGTATTGACGGCGTTGTGAAATTTATTCAAGAAAAAGCGAAAAAAATCATTGACATGGACTAGTCTCTATGATAGAATATAATCAATGAGAAAAGCAGAAGTGATAACTTCTCGCCTTGCGACTACGGTTGTCTGGCCCAACATGTCAAAGATTCTGAATGGAATATTACGTGTGTGCGGGCTTGATTTATCAAGTCCGTTTCGTTTTTCTCTAAAAAAATAAAGAGGTGAAGATCATAGCTAAGAAAGATCTATTCATTAACGATGAAATCCGCGTTCGCGAAGTTCGTCTCGTTGGTCTTGATGGTGAACAACTAGGAATTAAACCATTGTCAGAAGCACAAGCTATTGCTGATGATGCAAATGTTGACTTGGTTCTAATTCAACCACAAGCTACGCCACCTGTTGCTAAAATTATGGACTACGGAAAGTTCAAATTTGAGTATCAAAAGAAACGTAAGGAACAACGTAAAAAACAAAGCGTTGTGACTGTTAAAGAAGTTCGTCTTAGCCCAGTTATCGATAAAGGTGACTTCGAGACTAAACTTCGTAACGGCCGTAAATTCCTTGAAAAAGGAAACAAAGTGAAAGTCTCAATTCGCTTTAGAGGTCGTATGATTACTCACAAAGAAATTGGAGCAAAGGTACTGGCGGAATTTGCAGAAAGAACGCAAGATATTGCTATTATTGAGCAAAGAGCTAAAATGGATGGACGTCAAATGTTCATGCAACTTGCTCCAATTCCAGACAAGAAATAATTGTCAATTTTAAACTATTTTAAGAGGAGAATTTTAAAATGCCAAAACAAAAAACTCACCGCGCATCAGCTAAACGTTTCAAACGTACAGGTTCTGGTGGATTGAAACGCTTCCGCGCATTTACTTCACACCGTTTCCACGGTAAAACTAAAAAACAACGTCGTCATCTTCGTAAAGCAGCTATGGTGCACTCAGGAGATTTCAAACGTATTAAAGCAATGCTTTCAGGTCTTAAATAAGACTAAAGTAATTACTCGATATTATTAAGAATTATTTGGAGGAGAATATAAATGGCTCGTGTTAAAGGTGGCGTTGTATCACGCAAACGTCGTAAACGTGTATTGAAACTTGCTAAAGGTTACTATGGTGCAAAACATATCTTGTTCCGTACTGCAAAAGAACAAGTAATGAACTCTTACTACTATGCATACCGTGACCGTCGTCAGAAAAAACGTGATTTCCGTAAACTTTGGATCACTCGTATCAATGCGGCAGCTCGTATGAACGGTTTGTCATACTCACAATTGATGCACGGTTTGAAATTGGCTGAAATCGAAGTTAACCGTAAAATGCTTGCTGATTTAGCAGTTAACGATGCAGCAGCTTTCACAGCTCTTGCAGATGCAGCTAAAGCTAAACTTGGTAAATAAGAATTAATAAAGGCTAACCTTTGGTTAGTCTTTTTTTGTCTTTATGGTTCTATATCAATAATTTATAGATTTAGTATAAAATTTGATTAGTCTGATAGGAGAAGCAAAATGGCTGCCCTAAGAGTTAGTTGTACAATGAAAGTATTGTTCTTTATTCACCGTGCTTTCGATGAATTTTTATCAAACTTAGAAATGAAGGTATCAAAAAAGTCTTGCTAAACCTAGCAAGACTTTTTAATTATGAGTACTTATTCAGAGCTTGAGCTATTTGAACTTTCGTGAAGTTGCATGTAGCTTGGTGATTTGAAGAGATCGACTGTTGATTCGTCACCATTTTCGCTATATAGACTAGTTGACTCGTCACCACGTTTTTTCTCGATTGATTTAAGTGTTTTAAGAGAATGTGTATAAGAAATTGAAGAACTATCGACTTCTTTTAGACCATTCTTATCAAATCGAAGTAGGTCACCAGTTTGAACTTCGTCGCTGACAGAAAGTTGTTTAGCAACAGCATCGCGAATAGCTTTAGTTGCTGCTTGAGTGTTTTCGTCAGGGTTTGTAATTTCTTGACCCGAGTCAGTGTAGTAGAGATGGCCGCTATAACTTGTATAAGTTGGTGTCACATAATCGCCTGATGTTCTAAAGGCTACGATTTGTTTATTATCGCTAGAAAGCAAGTCTTGTCCTAGTTGAACGTAGTTGCTTGTATCGATACCTAGCAAGTGTAGAAGCGTTGGTAAGTTGTCAACTTCACCACCAAAAGTGTTGCTAATGTGTCCTTCAGTAAATCCTGGAATATGAATCATGTAAGGAACACGTTGTAACATGGCGTTATCATAACCAGTCCATGTTTCAGAATCTTTTCCAAGAAGTGGCGCCAAATCAGTGTTTCTTGAGTTTGAGATACCGTAGTGATCACCGTAGAGGACGATAATCGAATTATCATATAAACCAGATTCTTTCAAATAATCAAAGAAAGCTTTGACGGCAGAATCTAAGTAGTTAGCAGTTGCGAAGTAACCGTTGATTGTTTCATCATCGGTTTTAGCTAATGGGAAACCTTCTTCATCAGAATTACCAGCTAAACTTGTGTATGGGTAGTGGTTACTTACGGTAATAAATTTAGTATAGAAAGGTTGTTGCATGTGCTCAAGGTATTTAATTGAATCAGCAAACATGTATTTATCATTCAATCCATATTGGAATGAGTTTTCACTGTTTTGTTTTGTGAAATATGATGAATCAAAGAAGTAGTTGTAACCCCATTGTTTATAGGCATTATTACGGTTCCAGAAGGTACCAACGTTACCGTGGAAAACAGCACTTGTGTAATCATCAGTTTGTCCAAGGATTGCTGGGGCAGCGTAAGCAGTATTTGTTCCACCATAGTTAACAAGGTATGAACCACTGCTGAGACCAAATAATGACGTTTCCATCAAGGTTTCAGCATCAGATGTTTTACCGGCTTTAACTTGGTGGAAGAAGTTTGAGAAAGCAAGGGTTGAATTTGAGTGATATAGCGAGTTCAAGAACGGAGTGACTTCATATGATTTTCCGTCAACTTGCAAATGGTAATCAATCAAAAATTGTTGGAAACTTTCTAAGTGGATAACAATGACGTTTCGTCCTTTAGCAATACCAAAATATTTTGAATTTGGTGCTGCATAATGCTCTGACACATATTCTTTAGCTTCTTTTAAATCAGAAGCAGTAGCTTCGCTACGAACTTTTTCTGTTTGATAAGTTTGGTTAGCACTATAGGCTGTAAATGATGGCAAGCCAAGCGCTCTAACCACATAAACATTTGAAAAACCACGAGTTAACAATTCAGGTCGATCAATTTCAGCCATGAAAAGGTTAATTGAAAAGAATAGAGTTGATAAGGCCGTAATAGCAAAGCTTGCACGCTTGTTAAATGGACGATTATCAACTTTGATTTTCTTAGTAGCAAATAGAGCAAGAAGAACGACGTAATCAATAATGTAAATAATATCCCAAACACGTATCAGGTTAACAGCTGAATCACCAAGACCAGCAGAAACTTTACTACTTGCTAGCATAGCACTTACAGTAATGAAATCCGAAAATTCACGGAAATAAATCGCGTTAGAAATAAGTAGAAGATTTAATATTGTGTAGATAATCCAACTAACGATATAAAAAACACGCGTTCTCTTAATATAAAGACTTAACCCGAGTAGAAGCAATCCTAGCGGAATAGGATTGATAAGTGAGAGTAAAAGTTGATACGGATTCTCTAGTCCGAGACTAAAGTCAACGTGATAAGCCCACATAGTTTTTAGCCAATACAAGACTAAAAGTGTCAAAATAAATCCCAAACGTGTGTTCACCACGTGAGAGATAATTTGTTTCATTTTTTTCACTGTAGGAACTTCCTTTATTCTTTTTTTCCTAAAGATAAAATCTCAGTTTCAATTATATCACAAAGATAAATTTTTTAGTATAAGGAACTGTAGCGGATTTTAAGGCAAAATTTCGGTTAAGCGACCACTATTTTTAGTGTATTAGACGTAAAAATGACTCTGTTATCTAGTTTACTCCTCTAATCCTTCATAAAGTCCCCCTCAAAAGTTGATTCTTATGCCTGTGAAATATAAAATTTAGTGGGAAAAATTCTGAATTTTTGATATAATAAGCTTCATGAACAAACTATACGTGGATTCTTTCGTTGAAAAGAATATTAAACGTGGTATTCAACTTTTGGATGGAAAAGATTTTCATCAACTTGATTTAGATAATCAGCTGGTTGCTCTTTACAATCACTCACGTCAGTTTTTAGGAACGGCTTACCTGTCTCGTCAAAATAAAGGAATCGGTTGGTTCTTAGGAAATGGTAAGATTGATTTGACAGAGTCTTATTTTGAAAGCTTGTTTAGCAAGGCTAAGCAGAAGCGTCAACACTTTGAAAACTCTGATTTGACAACAGCCTATCGATTGTTTAATCAAGATGGCGATAATTTCGGTGGTGTGACGATAGATCGTTATGCTGATTTTGTTGTATTTTCTTGGTACAACACTTTTGTTTATCAGTATCGTGATATCATCGTTAAAGCCTTTCAAAAAGTTTATCCTGCGGTTAAAGGCGGATATGAAAAAATTCGCTTTAAAGGACTTGATTATGAGTCAGCTCACATTTATGGTCAAGAAGCACCTGAAACCTTTACCATTTTGGAAAATGGTGTCAAATACAGTGTTTTCATGAATGATGGTCTGATGACAGGCATCTTTTTAGATCAACATGAAGTCCGTGATGCTTTAATTAATGAACTAGGTCTTGGAAAACGTGTGCTAAACATGTTTTCTTACACAGCAGCTTTTTCAGTTGCAGCAGCCATGGGTGGTGCGATTGAAACAACTTCTGTAGACTTAGCTAAACGTTCTCGTGAACTGTCTCAAGCGCATTTTGATGCCAATGGCCTTGATATGACAAATCATCATTTTGTGGTCATGGATGTTTTTGAATATTTCAAATACGCTAAACGTAAAAACTTGACTTTTGATTTGATTGTTATCGATCCACCAAGTTTTGCTCGTAATAAAAAACAAATATTTTCAGTTGCTAAAGACTATCACCGTCTCATTAGCCAAGCACTAGAAGTCTTGTCAGATGATGGAACAATCATTGCTTCTACCAATGCAGCTAATTTGACTGTGGCACAATTTAAGAAACAATTGGAAAAAGGGTTTGCTTCTGTTAAGCATGAATATATTCGCTTGCAACAATTGCCAAGTGATTTCACTATTAATAAAGCAGACATGAGCAGTAATTATTTGAAAGTATTTACAATAAAGGTTGAGAAATGAAAATAGTAGTACCTATTATGCCGAAAGATTTAGAAGAGGCGCAGTCGATTGATATTTCGAGATTTGAAGATGTGGATATCATTGAATGGCGAGCTGATTACCTAGCCAAAGAAGATATCATGACAGTTGCGCCAGCTATCTTTGAAAAATTTTCCGGCAGAGAAATTATTTTTACCATTCGCACAGATAAAGAAGGTGGTAATCTTAACTTATCTGATGACGAATACGTTGAACTTTTGAAAAATATTAATGCTATTTACCACCCAGATTATATCGATTTTGAATATTTTTCACATAAAGAAGCCTTTCAACAAATGTTAGAGTTTCCAAATCTAGTTTTGTCTTATCATAATTTTGAAGAGACTCCTGAAAACTTGATGGAATCATTTTCTGAATTAACAGCCCTAGCTCCTCGTGTAGTTAAGGTTGCTGTTATGCCCCAAAGTGAACAAGATGTTATTGACTTGATGAACTACACTCGTGGATTTAAAACACTAAATCCTGAACAAGAGTATGCGACTATGTCAATGGGCAAACTAGGACGTGTTTCACGTTTTGCTGTTGATGTATTCGGCTCATCATGGTCATTTGCAAGCCTAGACCAAGCAAGTGCACCTGGACAGGTTGCTCTTGCTGATATGAAACGTATTAGGGAGGTACTTGATGCAGATTGATGGATACACTCGCTTAGCGGCTGTCGTGGCAACACCGATTAAACACTCTATTTCACCATTTATTCACAATTACGCTTTTGATAAAACAGGTGTAAATGGTGTTTATGTTGCCTGGGATATTCCTGAGGAAGACCTAGCGGTTACTTTGGAAAATGTTAAACGTTATGACATGTTTGGTGTGAATATTTCAATGCCATACAAACAAAAAGTCATGCCTTATATGGATGAGTTGACAGACTCTGCTGCCTTGATTGGTGCGGTTAATACAGTTATTAATCGTGACGGCAAATTAGTTGGTCACAATACTGATGGTATTGGTTTCTTTAGAAGTCTTTCAACTTTTGCTGATTTTGATGTTAAAGGCAAGACAATGACTATTCTTGGTGGTGGTGGAGCTGCGACAGCTCTTATTGCCCAAGCAGCTCTTAATGGAGCAGGTCATATTAACATTTTTAATCAGACACAGTTCTTGGAAGCGACAGGCCAAAAAGCACAAGAACTTTCTGATAAAACTGGTGTATCTATTACTGTTTATCCAGTCGAAGATTTGAAGACAATTCAAGAAAAAGTGTTAGAATCACAACTTTTTGTCAATGCGACAAGTGTTGGAATGGATGGTAAATCAATGATTATCACGGAAGACTTCGAATTTCCTGAAGGTCTTTTGGTGGCTGACACGATTTATCAACCATTTGAAACACCATTCTTGAAATTAGCTCGAAGCAAAGGTCTCAAAGCGCTTAATGGCTTGGGTATGTTGTTATACCAAGCAGCAGAAGCTTTTGAAATCTGGACTGGTGAGACTATGCCAACGGCTGAGATTTGGTCAGCTTTGGAAGAAAAGTACAATACAAAATAGGATAAAAAATAGGTGACGCTAATGAAATTGAATGTTAATCTCCCACAAACACCTTATGATATTGTGATTGAAAAAGGTGTCTTAGTTAAAGCCGGTGATTGGGTGAAATCACTTTGGCAACCTCAAAAAATCGCCCTTATTACAGATAACCAAGTTGGAAGTTTGTATGCCGAAAAAGTAAAGCTCAGTATCGAAAATGCTGGCTTTGAAGTGATTGTTTTTGATTTTCTAGAAGGTGAAGCTTCAAAAAATCTTCAAACAGTCAATAAAGTATATGAATTTTTGGTTAGAAATGGTATGACACGTAGCGATGGAATCGTTGCGCTTGGCGGAGGTGTTGTTGGAGATTTAGCTGGTTTCGTAGCGTCTACTTATATGCGCGGAATTCATTTCTTGCAAATTCCGACGAGTCTAACGGCTCAAGTGGATTCATCAATTGGTGGTAAAACAGGTGTTAATACACCATTTGCTAAAAATATGGTTGGAACATTTACGCAACCAGATGGTGTTTTAATCGATCCTGAAACCCTTCAAACGCTTGGAAAACGAGAACTCATTGAAGGTATGGGGGAAGTTATCAAGTATGGTTTGATTGAAGACGTTGAACTTTGGAACGAACTTTCTGCTATGGATGGTTCGCCTGAAAGTATTTTAAAACATGCAGAAAGCATTATTTATCGCTCATGTAATGTAAAACGTAAAGTTGTTGTAGAAGATGAACTTGATAATGGTGTTCGTCTTTACCTTAATTTTGGTCACACCATTGGCCATGCTGTTGAAGCAACTGCAGGCTATGGTAAAGTGATGCATGGTGAAGCTGTTGCCATTGGTATGGTACAAATTTCTCGTGTTGCCGAAGCAAAAGGCTTAATGCCTAAAGGTATCACTAAAGAGATTTTTGAAATGTGCCAAAAATTTGGTTTGCCAACAGACTACCAACCATGGGATGTTGAGGTGCTTTATGGAGCTTTAGTACATGACAAAAAAGCCCGTGGTAAAATGATTAAGACCGTCATTGTGCCAGAGCTTGGTAGTGCAGCGATCAATCAGATCCCCCTTGAAGAGGTGAAAGAGTATTTGGAGAAATAATATGAGATATTTGACAGCTGGTGAATCTCACGGACCGCGTTTAACGGCTATTATTGAAGGAGTTCCTGCTGGGCTTCCTTTAACTGCCGAAGATATTAATGTTGATTTGAAGCGTCGTCAAGGCGGTTACGGCCGTGGCGGACGAATGAAAATTGAGTCAGATAAGGTTGAAATCACATCTGGCGTGCGTCATGGAAAAACAATAGGAGCACCGATTACACTTCATGTCATCAATAAAGACCATGAAAAATGGTTAGATATTATGGCTGTTGAAGATATTGATGACATTCTTAAAACAAAACGCAAAATCACTCATCCTCGTCCTGGGCATGCTGACCTTGTAGGTGGAATGAAGTATCGCTTTGAAGATTTGCGTAATTCTCTCGAACGTTCTTCTGCGCGTGAAACAACAATGCGTGTGGTAGTTGGTGCTGTGGCAAAACGTATTTTGGCTGAGTTGGACATTGAAATTGCTAACCACGTTGTGGTTTTTGGCGGTAAAGAAGTTGATGTTCCAGAAGGACTTACTGTTTCACAAATTAAAGAATTAGCTATACAATCTGAAGTGTCAATTGTTAACCAAGAACGTGAGCAAGAAATCAAGGATTATATTGACCAAATCAAAAAAGACGGAGATACCATCGGTGGTGTTGTCGAAACAGTTGTTGGTGGTGTTCCTGTCGGACTTGGTTCATATGTACAATGGGATAAGAAACTTGATGCTAAGATTGCTGGTGCCGTTGTTTCAATTAATGCCTTTAAAGGTGTGGAATTTGGACTTGGTTTCAAAGATGGTTATCTTAAAGGTAGTCAAGTAATGGATGAAATCCTCTGGAACGAAGAAGAAGGTTATACACGTCGTACTAATAATCTTGGTGGTTTTGAAGGTGGTATGACAAACGGACAACCTATTGTTGTGCGTGGTGTCATGAAACCTATCCCAACGCTTTATAAACCTTTGATGTCAGTTGATATTGAAACTCACGAGCCTTATAAAGCAACTGTCGAACGTTCAGATCCAACGGCTCTTCCAGCAGCAGGTGTTGTTATGGAAGCAGTTGTGGCAACGGTTGTGGCTGATGAGATTCTTGAAAAATTCTCTTCTGACAATCTCGAAGAATTAAAAGAAGCTGTCGCTCGTCATCGTGATTATGTCAAACATTTTTAATGCATAAACAGTTGACAGAAGCTGAGACAAAAGTGCTCAGCTTCTTTCTATAAGGTATTGTTATCCGGAAATGGAGAAACTATGGAAAATAAAGTGATTTATGTTGCAGGTTTAGGTTTGATTGGGGGATCTCTTGCCTTAGGAATTAAGCGTGACCACCCAGATTACAAAATTTTAGGCTACAATCGTTCTGATAAATCACGAAATGTTGCTCTTGAGCGTGGGATTGTTGATGAAGCGACAGCAGATTTTAAAGAATTTGCGCCTCTGTCAGATGTGATTATTTTGGCGGTTCCGATTAAACAGACTATTGAGTTCATTAAGACTCTTTCTGAAATGGATCTGAAAGAAAATATAATCATTACAGATGCTGGATCAACAAAACGTGAAATTGTTGAAGCAGGAGAAAAATATTTAGCTGGTAAGTCTGTTCGCTTTGTCGGCTCACATCCGATGGCAGGTTCTCACAAGTCGGGAGCAATTGCTGCAGATGTGAATTTATTTGAAAATGCTTATTATATTTTCACACCATCTTCTTTGACAACGGCAGGAACGATTGATGAACTCAAGAAAATTTTATCAGGACTTCATGCACGTTATATTGAAATCGATGCTGCAGAGCATGACCGTGTAACGAGTCAAATTTCACATTTTCCACATGTCCTTGCAGCAAGTTTGATGGAACAAGCAGGTGATTACGCAACAGAGCATGAAATGGCTAATCATTTTGCGGCAGGTGCTTTTCGCGATATGACACGTATTGCTGAGAGTGAACCAGGCATGTGGACCAGTATTCTCTTGACCAATAAAGAAGCTGTTGCTGATCGCATCGATGATTTCAAGGATAGACTTGATGAGGTTAAGAAGCTTATTTTGCAAGGTGATGGGGATGCAATTTGGAATTACTTCAATCATGCTAAAGAAACGCGTAAAGAAATGCAAATTCACAAACGCGGTGGCGTGGAAAGTGCCTTCGATCTTTTCATTGATGTTCCCGATGAAGAAGATGTCATCTTAAAAATCTTGGAATTGCTTCGCGGAACATCTTTGGTTAATATTCATGTTAATGAAGAAAACCGCGAAGATATTAATGGTATTTTACAAATTTCATTTAAAAATGTTAAAGATTTGGAACATGCTAGAACAGTTATTAGCGAAAAAACTGATTATAAAGTTCATATTTAAAGGAGAAATATTATGGCAAATATTTATGATTTAGCAAACGAACTAGAACGCGAAATCCGTGTTCTTCCTGAATACAAAAAAGCACAAGAATGTCGTGCTGCGATTGATGCTGACGAAGAAGCAAAAGCTTTGTTTAAAGAATTCACTGAATTCCAACAAGGCCTTTATGCCAAATTGCAATCAGGTCAAATGCCTACAGGTGATGAACAAACTAAAATGCAAGAATTGGGTGCTAAAATCGAAGCAAATCCTGTTCTTAAAGCTTATCTTGGTGCTCAACAATCATTGTCAGTTTATGTAGCAGATCTTGAAAAAATTATTTTTGGTCCTTTGCAAGATCTTTTGAAATAGTAACTGTAACCTAACATTTCTTGTTAGGTTTTTTTCGTATTTTTCGAGGTAAAGGTCTATAATGATTGATAACTTTATAAGGAGGTTGTTTTATGTCACGTAAGGTTGGAATTATTGGAATGGGTCATGTTGGCTCAACTGTTGCTCATGGACTGATTGCTCAAGGGGCTTTTGATGATTATGTCTTAATTGATACCAATGAGAAAAAAGTCACCGCAGATGCGGTTGATTTCCGTGATGCTGCAGCGAATCTAAATCAACATGCCAATATTGTGATTAATGATTATGAAGCTTTAGCTGATGCAGATGTTGTTATTTCTGCATTGGGAAATATCAAACTTCAAGATAATCCAAATGCAGACCGTTTTGCGGAGTTACCTTTTACAGCACAAGAAGTGCCTTTGGTTGCTAAAAAGCTAAAAGAGGTTGGGTTTAAAGGGATTATTGTAGCTATTTCAAATCCAGTTGATGTCATTACTAGTCTCTATCAACATTACTCAGGTCTTCCAAAGGAACGCGTTATTGGTACAGGTACTTTGCTAGATACTGCTCGTATGAAACGTGCTGTTGCTGAACGCCTTGGTGTCGATGCGCGTAGTGTCTATGGTTATAATCTTGGTGAACATGGAAATTCACAATTTACGGCTTGGAGTCAAGTTCGTGTCAAAGGACAACCAATTTCTAACTTTACAGACCAAGCGACGCTTGAGGAAATTGCACATGAAGCCATGATTGGTGGACATGCGGTCTTTTATGGTAAAAAATACACAAGCTATGGGATTGCTAGTGCAGCTATTCGCTTGGCAATCGCAGTTGTTTCAGATAGCCATGAAGAATTACCGGTTTCTAATTACTACGAACCACTAGATACTTACCTCAGCTACCCAGCTATCGTTGGACGAGAAGGTATTATCGAGCAAGTTAAATTAACTTTGCCAGCTGATGAAGAAGCTAAACTTGAAAAGTCAGCTGACTTCATTAAACGTAAATTTGCTGAAAGTTTGAACTAAACAAAAAGAAATCCCATCTGAAAATCAGGTGGGATTATTGATTGAGTAAAAAGTTACGAACTTCTGAGATGAAATAAAGTGAACCGGTGACAACAAAGAAATCTTCAGGATTATTTTCGGCGTCAGCAAGCCAGTCTTTGTAATCAGCAACTTTTTTGTATTTTTCAGGATAATCTGACAAAGCTTGTGCTTGATAGAAATTAAAACTAGTCACTGCTAAGTCAAATACGGATAGTTCTTCGAGCATTTTTGTCAAAGGCTTACGCCTTAAGCCTGCAAAGAGGATGTGAATGTTGCGATTTGAAAAGTCTTTTTTTAGCACATCGACTAATTTTGCAACCGAATCTTCGTTATGTGCACCATCTAACATAAGGTTTGGTCGTATTAGCTCACACCGTCCAGCCCAAACAGTGTTTTCTAAGCTATTTTTGATAGTTGTTTTAGTAATATTTTTGAAATGCAATTTAAGAATGATAGCAGTCATAGCAGCTAATGAGGCATTAGTTCGTTGATGATGACCTAACATTGATAAAGTGATGTTTGAAATGGTCATATCTTGATAATGAAAATCAAAATTTTTACCATTTTCTCTGATTGAGAATTCTTTATCTAGTTCATATGTTGGACAATCAAGCTCTTTAGCTTTTTGATGAAATACTTTTTGGACCTCTGGTGTCATTTCTCCAAAAATAAAAGGAATATGAGGATTTAAAACACCAGCTTTATGACCAGCAATTTCAGTGAGAGTTTTGCCAAGTGTTTCTTGATGGTCGATACTGATTGATGGGCAAATAACTGCTTTTGCTGTAAAGACATTGGTTGAGTCAAAAGTACCTCCAATACCAGCTTCAATAACGGCAACGTCGACAGGATTGATAGTTGCAAAGTAACAGAACATAATGGCTGTAACGAGTTCGAACTCAGTTACCTTACCAACTTTTTCTTGAAAAACATTACTATCTACGATAGGTTTAATTGCCTGTGCTGTTTTAACCAGATTGCTATCAGAAATTTCTTTGCCATCGATAGCGATACGCTCATTAAAGCGCGTAATAAAAGGAGATGTGAAGGTACCTGTTTTATAACTTGATGCCGTTAAGATATGTTGGAGAAAACTAGTTGTCGAACCTTTGCCATTCGTTCCCACAACATGAACAGCTGGAAATTTATCTTGTGGGTTATCAAGTAAGTTAAGGAGATAGCGCATGCGCTCTAAACTTGGTCGGCGACCATTAGCTTTGTGAGAGTGAATCCAATTTAGCGTTTCAATATAAGTCATGAGTTTATTTTACCTAGTAAAAAAGAGGTGGGATGATAAGGAATTTTATCGTCCCATTCCTCTTTGATTTTATTGATTTGTTTCAGTAGCACTTCCTGCAGTAGTATCAGATGTTTCAGTAGTACTTCCTGCAGTAGTATCAGATGTTGCTTGTGAACTTGTTTGAGTGTTGTCTTGTGTTGTATCAGCACTTGAACTATAAGTTGTAGAATCTGAGCTAGAGTCATAAGATGCATTGTTGCTATTAGCGTCATCATTGTAAACACTATTGTTAGCAGCTGAACTTGAATATGTAGTTGATGCAGAAGTATCAGTTTTACTGTTGTTGCCTTTGTTACCTTCTTTAATCACAACAGTTGTTGTCGATTTATCAGTTGGCTTTTGACTTGATGAGCCTTTTAAGGCGTTATTGATAGTGATACTTGCTACGATAATACTGAGGATAGAACCGATAAGAGCAATTGTTTTTTGAAGGGCTGAAAAACCTTTTTTAATGTGCTTTGATGGGGCTTGTTCTTTATCTTTTTTTGATGATTTTTGACGTCTAGAATAATGTTGAGACATTTTTAACTCCTTTTTCGCGTATGATTCTATTATAGTTTTTTCATTTTAAATGTCCAGTAAGAGATGGGACTCTTTTAAGAAATATTTTAGGGCTTTTTCTTAAAAATAGGCTTAAAAAACTTGAGATTAAAGCTTTCACACTTATGAGAGACTGTGTTATAATGGTAGTATTGATTTTTTTGTGAAGGAAGAAAAAATGATTTACTTTGATAACTCTGCCACAACTATTCCCTATCCTGAAGTTTTACGTACTTATCAGGAAGTGGCAAGTAAAATTTATGGAAATCCATCAAGTTTGCATAATCTAGGAACAAAAGCTAGTCGTATCCTAGAGGCGAGTCGCAAGCAAATCGCTGGCTTGCTTGGCGTTAAGAGTGATGAAATTATTTTCACTTCTGGTGGTACTGAAGGAGATAACTGGGTTCTTAAAGGTGTCGCATTTGAAAAAGAACGCTACGGAAAACACATCATCGTATCAGATATCGAACACCCAGCCGTAAAAGAATCTGCAAAATGGCTTGGTGAACACGGTTTTGAAGTATCTTATGCGCCAGTTGATGAAAAAGGTTTTGTTTATGTTGATAAATTAGCAGAGCTTTTGCGCCCAGACACAACACTTGTGTCAATCATGGCTGTTAACAATGAAATCGGCTCTATTCAGCCAATTAAAGCTATCTCAAAATTACTAGCTGATAAACCAGGAATTTCATTCCACGTGGATGCTGTTCAAGCTATTGGTAAAATTCCAGCAGCTGATTATTTGACAGAGCGTGTTGATTTTGCAAGTTTTTCAGGTCACAAATTCCACAGTGTGCGTGGTGTAGGTTTTATCTATAAAAAAGAAGGTAAAAAATTAAATCCATTGCTAGCTGGTGGTGGGCAAGAAGGTGACCTTCGTTCAACTACTGAAAATGTTGCAGGTATTGCTGCGACAGCGAAAGCTCTTCGCTTGGTTACTGACAAAGAAGCTTACTCCCTTCCAAAAATCGCCACAATGAAAGAAATCATTTATGACGAATTAGCTAAGCACAAAGATATCCTTATTTTCTCTGGTAAAGATGATACTTTTGCTCCAAATATCTTAACGTTTGGTATCAAAGGTGTTCGTGGAGAAGTGGTAGTTCATGCCTTTGAAGAACATGAAATTTATATTTCAACAACATCAGCTTGTTCATCAAAAGCAGGAAAACCTGCCGGAACATTGATTGCCATGGGAGTTCCTACAAAACTAGCGCAGTCAGCTGTTCGCATTAGTCTCGATGATGACAATGACATGGGACAAATTGAACAATTCCTAACAATTTTCAAACAAGTCTACGAAAAAACACAAAAAGTAAGATAATTAATAAGAAAGGATAAAGAGATTTTCTCTTTAGAAAACTATGCAATACTCAGAAATTATGGTTCGCTACGGCGAATTATCAACTAAAGGAAAGAACCGCATGCGTTTCATCAATAAATTGAAACGTAATATGAAACACGTTCTTTCAATTTATCCAGATGTCCGTGTTGTGGTTGACCGCGACCGCGCACACATTTTCTTAAATGGTACAGATTACGTTCCCGTTGCGGAGTCATTAAAACAAATTTTTGGGATTCAAGCATTATCACCATCATACAAGGTTGAAAAAAATCTAGAGACCATTAAAAAAGCTGTTCAAGATGTGATGACTGACGTTTACCATGAAGGTTTGACATTTAAAATCACAAGTAAACGAAGTGATCACAATTTTGAAATGGATAGCCGTGAATTGAATCAATACCTTGGTTCAGCTGTCTTTGAAGTTTTGCCTAACATTCAAGCGCAAATGAAAGGGCCAGATGTCAATCTTAAAGTTGAAATCCGTGAAGAAGCTGCTTACCTTTCATATGAAAATATCAAAGGTGCTGGTGGTCTTCCTGTTGGAACAGCTGGTCGCGGAATGCTAATGCTATCAGGTGGTATTGACTCACCTGTTGCAGGTTACCTTGCTCTTAAACGTGGGGTTGATATTGAAGCTGTTCACTTTGCTAGCCCACCATATACTAGCCCAGGTGCTCTTAAGAAAGCTCAAGACTTAACTCGTAAATTGACAAAATTTGGTGGAAACATTGACTTCATCGAAGTACCATTTACAGAAATCCAAGAAGAAATCAAGGAAAAAGCGCCAGAAGCTTACTTGATGACATTGACACGTCGTTTCATGATGCGTATTACTGACCGTATTCGTGAAGAACGTAATGGCTTGGTTATCATTAACGGTGAAAGTCTTGGACAAGTGGCAAGTCAAACACTTGAAAGTATGCGTGCCATTAATGCTGTAACAGCAACACCAATTATTCGTCCAGTTGTCACAATGGATAAATTGGAAATCATTGATATCGCTCAAAGAATTGATACTTTCGATATTTCAATTCAACCATTTGAAGATTGCTGTACTATCTTTGCGCCAGATCGTCCAAAAACAAATCCAAAAATCAAAAATGTTGAACAATACGAAAAACGCATGGATGTTGAAGGACTTGTTGAACGTGCTGTGGCAGGAATTAAAGTGACAACAATCACACCACAAGCAGAACATGATGAAGTCGATAACTTAATCGATGACTTACTATAATAGATAGAAACTGCCTTTAGGGCAGTTTTTTTCTTGCCAGTTAAATCCTGAAAGCCTAATCATAAAGTGTTATAATAGTTGCATGGAGGTGTGATTAAGGATGTTAGATAGGATAATTTATAAAAAGACAACGTTGGCTTGCTTGGCATTTATTTTGCTTAGCTTATTAGGTGCAGCATTTTATGGCTTACTATTTGGGAAGGCTAGTCCAAGTGACAAGACTCAGCAATCAAAAGCTCTGTCAAGTAAAGTCAAAACAGCGCGTGTCATGGCAAATGGAGATATTCTTATCCATAATGGTCTTTATGGCAGTGCTGAGCAGGCTGATGGAACTTATGATTTTAAACCTTTCTTTGAGTATGCCAAAGACTGGATTTCAAGTGCAGATTTGGCAATTGGTGACTACGAGGGAACAATCAGTCCAGATTATCCGTTAGCTGGCTATCCTTTGTTTAACGCACCAAGTGAAATTGCTGACGCCATGAAAGACACAGGTTATGATGTTGTCGATTTAGCTCACAACCATATCCTTGATTCTGGTCTTTCAGGAGCACTTAACACCGTTAAAACCTTTGATAAATTAGGAATGCCTAGCATTGGCGTTTACAAAAAAGATCGTGACAAAGAAGATATTTTAATTAAAAATGTTAATGGTATTAAAATTGCTATTTTAGGTTACTCTTATGCTTACAATGGTCTAGAAGCTAATTTATCAGATGAAGACTACGAAAAACACATGTCTGATTTAAATGAAGACAAAATGAAGGCTGAAATTCAGGAAGCTGAAAAGAAAGCTGATGTAACAATTGTCATGCCACAAATGGGAGTGGAGTACCAACGAGAACCAACTCAAGAGCAAGTAACCCTTTATCACAAGATGGTTGATTGGGGTGCAGATGTTATCTTTGGTGGACACCCACACGTTGTGGAGCCATCAGAAACGGTTGAAAAAGATGGTGAAAAGAAATTTATTATCTATTCAATGGGAAATTTTATCTCTAACCAACGTTTAGAAACGGTAGACGATATTTGGACAGAACGTGGACTTTTGATGGATGTAACATTTGAAAAGAAAAATCATAAAACAAAAATTAAAACTGTCGCAGCTCACCCAACAATGGTTTGGGTATGGAGCAAGGGCGTGACAGGGTCAGAAGGCTTTGTTCTTTCAGACTATCGTACGCTTATTTTAGAAGACTTTATCAAAGGTGGTAAATATCGTGACAAACTTGATGCTAGTATGCAAGAGAAAGTCGATACCGCCTATCAAGAAATGAATGAATTGGTGAATTTACAATGGAATTAAAACGTCAAGAGGTTAAACTTTTTTCAAAAAGTTCCCGTGATGTCAAAAACTTATACCTATCAGCTTTTCCAGCTGTTGAACGTGCACCGTATTTGCCGTTGCTATTGACGAGTTATCGTGACTTGGCAGATTTTTATGCTTATTATGATGGCGACGATTTTGTCGGTTTGGCTTACATTTTACAAAATGAAGCTGTGGTTTATTTATTTTTCTTAGCTGTTAACCCTAACATTCGTTCTCGTGGTTATGGCTCAGCTATTTTGCAAGATGTTAAAGATTTAGCTGGGAATCGTCCAGTTGTTTTGGCAATTGAGCCCATGAATGAAAAAGCTGATAATTTTGATCAACGCTTGAAGCGCGTGCGTTTTTATGAGA
The DNA here is from genome assembly GCF_900475675.1 of Streptococcus lutetiensis. NCBI lineage: Bacteria > Bacillati > Bacillota > Bacilli > Lactobacillales > Streptococcaceae > Streptococcus > Streptococcus lutetiensis. The sequence continues at coordinate 1,058,696 of NZ_LS483403.1, read as the reverse complement.
AAAATGGTTTTCACATTACAGCCTATTATTACCACGAAGGTAGTGAGACTTATCAAATGATGGCAAATACAAAGCAGATTGCTATTGATGCTATCGAAAAATTGACTAAAAAAGCTGTTTTGGGATTAGTGAAAGTATCCTTTGACAAAAAATAAAAAATGAAAACGCACTATCATTAAAAAAAAGCCAGTATATTCCTTGCTTTAATTAGCCTTACATGATAAAATATGAACGTTGACTAAATGCACATCCTGTGCAACCGCACGAAAATCGTTTGTAAGAAACTCTCGAGGTTCACGATTTAGGCGAGTCTTCACAAGCAGAAAAATCTGCAACAAAATTTTATAGGAGGTGCACGATGAGCACATATGCAATCATCAAAACTGGTGGAAAACAAGTTAAAGTTGAAGTAGGTCAAGCTATCTATGTTGAAAAACTTGATGTTGAAGCTGGTTCAGAAGTAACATTTAACGAAGTTGTTCTTGTTGGTGGTGAAACAACTGTTGTTGGTACACCAGTTGTTGAAGGAGCTTCTGTTGTTGGTACTGTTGAAAAACAAGGAAAACAAAAGAAAGTTGTTACTTTCAAATACAAACCTAAAAAAGGTTCACACCGTAAACAAGGTCACCGTCAACCTTACACTAAAGTTGTTATTAACGCTATCAACGCTTAATTTAGCATTCTCATGATTCAAGCAACTTTTATTCGTCACAAAGGCAACTTAGAAAGTGTTGAACTGACTGGTCATGCTGGCAGTGGTGAATATGGCTTTGATATCGTATGTGCAGCTGTTTCAACTTTATCGATTAACTTTGTTAATTCGTTAGAAGTTTTGGCAGAATGCAATGCTGATTTGGCTGTCAATGAGATTGATGGTGGTTATATGAAGATTGATATCTCTCATATGACTAAAAAGACAGATGAGAAAGTTCAACTTTTATTTGAAAGCTTTCTTTTAGGAATGACAAATTTGGCTGAGAATTCGAAAGAATTTGTGTCGGTTAAGGTCATTGCAAACTAATTTGAAAAGAGGACACTACATATGTTAAAAATGAATCTTGCTAACTTGCAACTTTTCGCCCACAAAAAAGGTGGAGGTTCTACATCAAATGGTCGTGATTCTGAAGCAAAACGTCTTGGTGCTAAAGCAGCTGACGGTCAAACTGTTTCAGGTGGATCAATCCTTTACCGTCAACGCGGTACTCATATCTATCCAGGTGTGAACGTAGGTCGCGGTGGTGACGATACACTTTTCGCTAAAGTTGAAGGTGTTGTTCGTTTCGAACGTAAAGGTCGCGATAAACGTCAAGTATCAGTTTATCCAATCGCAAAATAATTTAACAGAAAAGTCTGCTTCGTGCAGGCTTTTTTTGTTCCTTTTTGAAATACAAAATGGTTAGTCGGTCACTTTTGGCTTTATATAGCGCCATTAGTTATATTTTGCTATAATAAGGATAATTGATTTTTTAGAAAGAATGATTGACAATGAACATACAACAACTACGATATGTTGTAGCTATTGCAAACAGTGGGACCTTTCGTGAAGCGGCTTCTAAGCTTTTTGTCAGTCAGCCGAGTTTGTCAGTAGCTATTAAGGACCTTGAAGGTGAATTAGGGTTTCAAATTTTTACACGTACAACGACAGGTGCTGTTTTAACGAGTCATGGAATGACCTTTTATGAAAAAGCATTGGAAGTTGTTAAGAGTTTTGACTCGTTTGAAAAGCAATTTTCCCAATCGGCCGCAGACTCAGATGAGTTTTCTATTGCTAGTCAACACTATGATTTTTTACCGCCTTTGATAACAACCTTTTCTAAGGCGCATCCTGAGCATAAGGATTTTCGAATTTTTGAGTCAACAACTATTCAAATTTTTGATGAGGTGGCTCAAGGTGATAGTGAGATTGGGATTATTTATTTAAATAATCAAAATCGCAAAGGGCTTTTACAACGTATGGAAAAATTAGGCTTGGAATTTGTCGAGTTAATCCCTTTTAAGACTCATATTTATCTGGCTAAGACTCACCCTTTGGCACAAAAGAAAAGTCTTGTGATGGATGACTTGAAAGATTCGCCAACAGTTCGATTTACTCAGGAAAAGGATGAGTACCTTTATTATTCTGAGAATTTTGTTGATACCAGTGATAGCCCGTATGTTTTTTATGTGACCGACCGCGCTACCTTAAATGGCATTTTAGAGCGTACAGATGCTTACGCGACTGGCTCTGGTTTCTTAGATAGCCGTAGTTTTAATGGTATTACTGTTATTCCACTTGAAGATAAGTTAGATAATAAAATGGCTTATATCAAACGTCGTGATAAAAATTTATCGGCTTGTGCTTTGAAATTCATCGCTGTCATGAAAGATTATTTTGAAAAATTCAGTCCAAAGGTGACCAAATGAAAAACTATAGAAAACTTTATGGTCCATTAGCTGCTGTGATTTTGATTTTGTTGGATCAATTAAGCAAGCAATGGATTGTCAATCATATTCCTTTAAATGCTATTCGCAAATGTGTGCCAGGTATTTTTAGCTTAACTTATTTACGTAATTATGGCGCAGCTTTCTCTATTTTGCAGAATCAGCAGTGGTTCTTTACGGTGATTACACTTGCTGTTGTCGGAGCAGCTTGCTATTATTTTATTAAAAATATCAATGGCAATTTTTGGTTCTTGTTTGGACTATTGTTGATTATTTCAGGAGGTATCGGTAATTTTATCGACCGTTTGCGACTTGGTTACGTTGTTGATATGGTTCATTTGGATTTTATGAATTTTGCTATTTTTAATGTGGCGGATTCGTATTTAACAGTTGGGGTAGTGATTTTATTTATCGCCCTATGGAAAGAGGAGGAAAATGGAATTAATCATTAAAGAAGCTGGCGCTCGTTTAGATAAGGCGTTAGCAGACTTAACAGATTTGTCACGTAGCCAAGCTAATGATGAAATTAAAAAAGGTACTGTTTTGGTAAATGGCAAAGCTGTTAAAGCAAAATATGCTGTCAAAGTTGGTGACGTTGTAACTTATGAAGTGCCTGAAGAAGAGGTATTAGAATACACAGCAGAAAATATTCCACTTGATATCGTCTATGAAGATGAAGACGTTGCAGTGGTTTACAAACCGCAAGGTATGGTTGTTCATCCATCTGTCGGTCACACATCAGGTACTTTGGTTAATGCTTTGATGTATCATATTAAAGATTTGTCTTCTATCAACGGTGTGATTCGACCAGGGATTGTTCACCGAATCGATAAAGACACATCAGGGCTTTTGATGATTGCCAAAAATGATACTGCCCACAATGCACTTGCTGCTGAGTTGAAGGATAAAAAATCCCTTCGTAAGTATGTGGCCATTGTACATGGTAATATTCCGAATGACCGCGGTGTCATTGAAGCACCAATTGGACGTTCTGATAAGGATCGTAAAAAACAAGCTGTCACTGCTAAAGGAAAACCAGCTGTGACGCATTTCAAAGTTTTGGAACGTTTTGGAAACTATACTTTGGTTGAATTGACACTTGAAACAGGTCGAACTCACCAAATCCGTGTGCACATGGCTTATATTGGACACCCAGTTGCAGGAGACCCATTATACGGACCACGTAAGACATTGAAAGGTAATGGTCAATTCTTGCATGCTCAAACACTTGGCTTTACACATCCAAAAACAGGTGAAACAATGACTTTCACAGCTGAAGTGCCAGCAATTTTTAAAGAAACACTTGAAAAATTGCGAAGCGGAAAAGCTTAAAACATATGATAAAAATTGCAGTGATGAACCTTTTGGAAAGTCCTGCTTTTTTATTCGTTTTTGTGAAAAATCACGAGATATTTTTTTGCTGAAAATCGTAAATCCCTTGTCAAATGATGAACAATTTGGTATTATATAAGAGTAAATATTATCCTTTAATACTGTCCCGTGAGGCAGGCAAGGAGAGAACGGTAAAAGAAGCGTGCAGCTGGTATAGTTGTACCTATATTTTGTGGAATCTCCTTGGTAACGAGGAGATTTTTTGTATATTAAGAGAGGTTTGTTTATGAAAACAAAAGAAATTGTTGATGACGTAACAATGAAACGTGCAATTACACGTATCACTTATGAGATTATTGAGCGAAATAAAAATCTTGACAACATTGTCCTTGCAGGGATTAAGACACGTGGTGTCTTCATTGCTCGTCGTATTCAAGATCGCTTGAAACAATTGGAAGGTATTGATATTCCGCTTGGTGAACTTGATACAAAACCTTTCCGTGATGATATGAAAGTCGAAGAAGATACAACAGATATGCCAGTTGATATTACTGGTAAAGATGTTATCTTGGTTGACGATGTGCTTTATACAGGACGTACAATTCGTGCGGCTATTGATAACTTAGTAAGTCTTGGTCGTCCAGCTCGTGTTAGCCTTGCTGTTCTTGTTGACCGTGGACACCGTGAACTCCCAATTCGTGCTGATTATGTTGGTAAAAACATTCCAACAAGTGCTATCGAGGAAATCATTGTTGAAGTGATCGAAGTAGATGGCAAAGATCGCGTTAGCATTGTAGATCCAAGCTAAGCAGTATTAGAATTGAGGAGGATGATAAAAAGTGGAAAACGTAAGATATGATGTGCATGATATGCCAAAACCAGGAATGCTGTTTGGATTATCATTTCAACATTTGTTTGCAATGTTTGGCTCAACAGTTTTGGTACCAATCTTAGTTGGTATTGATCCAGCGATTGCTCTATTTTCAAGTGGTTTAGGTACTTTAGCACATTTGACAGTAACCAAATATAAAATCCCAGCTTACATGGGTTCAAGTTTTGCTTACATTGCAACTATGCAAATGTTAATGAAGACTGACGGGATTGCAGCAGTAGCGCAGGGGGCTATCGCAGGTGGTTTGGTTTACTTAATCGTTGCCTTAATTGTAAAATTCGCTGGAAACGCATGGATTGATAAAGTCCTTCCACCAATCGTGGTTGGTCCAATCATCATCGTTATCGGTCTTAGTCTTGCAACAACAGCTGTTAACGATGTGATGCTGAAAGACGGCCAATATAATTTTACTTACCTTTTAGTTGGGATGGTAACTCTTCTTGCGGTTATTCTCTTTAACATGTACGGTAAAAAGATTGTCGGTGTTATTCCAATCTTGCTTGGATTGATTGTTGGTTACATTTTTGCATTGGTAGTTGGTGCGGTGACTGGTCAAAGTATTGTTGATTTGTCAGGTGTGGCAAAATCAGCTTGGTTCCAAGTTCCAAGTTTTGATATTCTCTTTGTTGATTATCATTTCAAACTTTACCCAAGTGCTATTTTGACAATGGCTCCAATCGCTTTTGTAACAATGACTGAACACTTTGGTCACGTAATGGTTCTTAACAGCTTAACAGGACGCGATTTCTTTAAAGATCCGGGTCTTGACCGTACGCTTACAGGTGATGGTTTAGCACAAATCATTGCAGGTTTCTTCGGTGCCCCACCGGTAACATCATATGGTGAAAATATTGGTGTTATGGCCCTTAACAAAATCTACTCAGTATATGTTATTGCTGGAGCAGCAGTAATTGCTATAGTGATGAGCTTTATCGGAAAAATCTCAGCTCTTCTTTCATCAATTCCAACACCAGTTATCGGTGGTATTTCAATTGCCCTCTTTGGCGTTATCGCATCAAGTGGTCTTAAAATTTTAGTTGAAAATAAAATTGATTTCGATAATAAGAAAAATCTTTTGATTGCAAGTGTTATCTTAGTGTCTGGTATCGGTGGTTTGACATTACAAGTTGCTGGTTTGCAAATTACAGGTGTTGCTTTCTCAACACTTCTAGGTATTATCTTGTATCAAATTCTTCCAGAAAAGGACTAAAAAAATGGCAATTACAGATGGCGTTGTTTCACTAAAGCATTTGGTAACAATGGAAACTTTATCAAATGAAGAAGTGCTAGGCTTGATTAAACGCGGAATTGCGTTTAAGAACAATGAAGCTGACTTTAGTTTGGATAGACAATATTTTGCAGCTAATCTATTCTTTGAACCATCAACACGTACACACAAATCTTTCGAAGTCGCAGAAAGAAAACTTGGTTTAGATGTTATTGAATTTGATGCTAAAACAAGTTCAGTCAACAAAGGGGAAACTTTGTATGACACGATTTTGACAATGAGTTCTCTTGGAATTGATATTTGTGTGATTCGCCACTCAATGGAAGATTACTACAAAGAATTAATTGATAGCAGAACAATTCAAACAGCAATCGTTAATGGTGGAGATGGTTCTGGTCAACACCCAAGTCAGTGTTTGCTGGACTTGATGACGATTTATGAAGAGTTTGGTAGTTTTGAAAATATAAAAGTGGCTATTGTTGGTGACATTACGCATTCACGTGTTGCAAAATCTAACATGCAAATCCTAAAACGTTTAGGAGCAGAGTTGTATTTTGCAGGTCCAGAACAATGGTATTCAAGTGAATTTGATGTGTATGGAAAATACGTGGCTATCGATGAGATTGTTGATCAAGTTGATGTCATGATGATGTTGCGAGTCCAACACGAACGTCATGATAGTGAACGTGGTTTTTCAAAAGAAACTTATCACAAGACATACGGCCTTACATATGACCGATATGATAAAATGAAGCCTTCTGCCATCATCATGCACCCAGCACCAGTTAATCGCGATGTTGAAATTGCTGATCGCTTGGTAGAAGCATCAAAATCAAGAATTGCTCGACAAATGCAAAATGGTGTGTTTGTCCGCATGGCAATTCTAGAAGCTGTACTTAACGGTAAAGCTTAACAATTATTTTGAAGTGTCTGCTAATAAACGTTAAAGTGCTCCCGTGAGAGCAAACGAGAGGAATAAAAATGGCAAAAAGACTTTTAATTTTAGAAGATGGAACAATTTTTGAAGGGAAGGCTTTTGGAGCTGACCTTGATGTAACTGGTGAGATTGTTTTTAACACTGGTATGACAGGTTACCAAGAATCAATTACAGACCAATCTTACAACGGTCAAATTTTGACTTTTACTTACCCACTTGTTGGTAACTATGGGATTAACCGTGATGACTATGAATCAATTACACCAACTTGTAAAGGTGTTGTCGTATCTGAAAACGCCCGTCGTGCCAATAACTGGCGTAATCAAATGACTTTGGATGAGTTCTTGAAGGCTAAAAATATTCCAGGAATCTCAGGAATTGATACTCGGGCCCTTACAAAAATCATTCGTAAGCATGGTACAATGAAAGCGACTCTTGCAAATGCTGGTGATACGATTGAGCATTTACAAGATCAATTGCGAGCTACAGTGCTGCCAACCAATAACATAGAACAAGTGTCAACTAAAACGGCTTACCCAGCACCAGGTGTTGGTAAAAATATCGTCTTGGTTGATTTTGGATTGAAACATTCTATCCTACGTGAATTTTCAAAACGTAAATGTAATGTAACAGTTGTTCCTTATAACATTTCAGCTGAAGAAATTCTTCACCTTAATCCAGATGGTATGATGCTATCAAATGGTCCTGGTAACCCAGAAGATATTCCTGAAGTTCTAGATATGATTCGTGGCGTACAAGGAAAAATCCCGATTTTTGGTATCTGTATGGGACACCAATTATTTAGCCTTGCTAATGGTGCTAAAACCTATAAAATGAAATTCGGTCACCGTGGATTTAATCATGCCGTTCGCGAAATTGCAACAGGTCGTATTGATTTTACAAGTCAAAACCACGGTTATGCAGTTGATCGCGACACTCTTCCAGATTGCCTTATGGTAACTCACGAAGAAATCAATGATAAATCTGTAGAAGGTGTTCGTCACCGTGATTTTCCAGCTTTCTCAGTTCAATTCCACCCAGACGCTGCGCCTGGGCCACATGATGCAAGTTATCTCTTTGATGATTTCATCGAATTGATTGATGCATTCCAAGCTGAAAAAGCAAATCGTTAAAAAGTCATTCGATATCAAAATCTTGTCGGTAAATTGCAAAATGACTGATAGCAAGGTCATTAACATATTTAAAGTCAATCAGAGAGTTGACAAATAGGAGAAAATAATGCCAAAACGTACAGATATTAAAAAAATTATGGTGATTGGTTCTGGTCCGATTATTATCGGTCAGGCTGCTGAATTTGACTACGCAGGAACACAAGCTTGTCTTGCTTTGAAAGAAGAAGGATACAGCGTTGTTCTTGTTAACTCAAATCCTGCAACAATCATGACAGATAAAGAAATCGCTGATAAAGTTTACATTGAGCCTTTGACAACAGAATTTGTAACTAGAATTCTTCGTAAAGAACGTCCAGATGCACTTCTTCCAACATTAGGTGGACAAACTGGCCTTAACATGGCAATGGAATTGTCAAAAGCAGGAATTCTTGACGAACTTGGAATTGAATTGCTAGGTACAAAATTATCAGCTATCGACCAAGCTGAAGACCGCGATCAATTTAAACAATTGATGGAAGATTTGAACCAACCTATTCCTGAATCTGAAATTGTAAATACTGTTGATGAAGCAGTTGCTTTTGCTGACTCAATTGGTTATCCAGTTATTGTTCGTCCAGCCTTTACTCTTGGTGGTACTGGTGGTGGTATGTGTGACAATGAAGATGAACTCCGTGAAATCGCTGAAAACGGTTTGAAATTGTCACCAGTTACACAATGTTTGATTGAACGTTCAATTGCAGGTTTTAAAGAAATTGAATACGAAGTGATGCGTGATGCTGCAGACAACGCTTTGGTTGTTTGTAACATGGAAAACTTTGACCCTGTTGGTATTCACACAGGTGACTCAATTGTTTTTGCGCCAACGCAAACTCTTTCAGATATTGAAAATCAAATGTTGCGTGATGCAAGTTTGAGTATTATCCGCGCTCTTAAAATTGAAGGTGGATGTAACGTTCAACTTGCCCTTGATCCAAATAGCTTTAAATACTATGTTATCGAAGTAAATCCACGTGTGTCACGTTCATCAGCTCTTGCTTCAAAAGCTACTGGTTACCCAATCGCAAAATTAGCTGCTAAGATTGCTGTTGGTTTAACGCTTGATGAAATGGTAAACCCAGTTACAGGTACGACATACGCTATGTTTGAACCAGCTCTTGACTATGTGGTTGCTAAGATTCCTCGTTTCCCATTTGATAAGTTTGAAAATGGTGAACGTCGTCTAGGAACACAAATGAAAGCAACAGGTGAAGTTATGGCTATTGGTCGTAATATTGAGGAATCACTTCTTAAAGCTTGTCGCTCGCTTGAAATTGGTGTTCATCATAATGAAATGCCAGAGCTCACAAATGTTACTGATGATGAATTAGTTAATAAGATTGTTCGTGCTCAAGACAATCGTCTCTTCTACCTTTCTGAAGCAATTCGCCGTGGCTACACTATTGAAGAATTATCAAAACTAACAAAAATTGATCTCTTCTTCCTTGATAAATTGCTCCACATCTTTGAACTTGAACAAGAATTGGCGAGTCATGTCGGAGATGTTGACGTTCTTAAAGAAGCAAAACGTAATGGATTTGCAGACCTTAAGATTGCAGAACTCTGGAACATGACAGCAGAAGAAGTTCATACCATTCGTACAGAAAATAAAATTATTCCAGTTTATAAAATGGTTGATACATGCGCTGCTGAGTTCGAATCAGCAACACCATACTTCTATTCAACATATGAATGGGAAAATGAATCAATCAAATCAGATAAAGAATCAATTATCGTACTTGGTTCTGGACCAATCCGAATTGGTCAAGGTGTCGAATTTGACTACGCAACAGTTCACTCTGTTAAAGCAATTCAAGCTGCAGGATATGAAGCTATTATCATGAACTCAAATCCAGAAACAGTATCAACTGACTTCTCAATCTCTGATAAGCTTTACTTTGAACCACTAACATTTGAAGATGTTATGAATGTTATCGAACTTGAACAACCAAAAGGTGTTATTGTTCAATTCGGTGGACAAACAGCTATCAACTTGGCTGAGCCACTTTCTAAAGCTGGTGTCAAAATTCTTGGTACTCAGGTTGCTGATCTTGACCGTGCTGAAGACCGTAACCTCTTTGAACAAGCTTTGAAAGAATTGGATATTCCTCAACCACCTGGACAAACAGCTACTAACGAAGAAGAAGCAGTTGAAGCTGCTCACAAGATTGGTTTCCCAGTTTTGGTTCGTCCATCTTACGTTCTCGGTGGACGTGCCATGGAAATTGTAGAAAACGAGGATGACCTTCGTTCTTACATGCGCACAGCTGTTAAAGCAAGTCCAGACCATCCGGTTCTTGTCGACTCATATATCGTTGGTCGTGAGTGTGAAGTGGATGCCATTTCAGACGGTAAAGATGTGCTTATTCCAGGTATTATGGAGCATATCGAACGTGCTGGTGTTCACTCAGGTGACTCAATGGCAGTTTACCCACCACAGACACTTTCTAAGAAAGTACAAGAAACAATTGCTGACTACACAAAACGTTTGGCAATTGGTTTGAACTGCTACGGTATGATGAATATTCAATTTGTCATCAAAGATGAAACAGTTTATGTTATCGAAGTTAACCCTCGTGCTAGTCGTACGGTTCCATTCTTATCAAAAGTGACTAACATTCCAATGGCACAAGTCGCAACTAAACTGATTCTTGGACAAAGCCTTGCTGATCTTGGTTACGAAGATGGACTTTACCCAGAATCTGATTACGTGCATGTCAAAGCGCCAGTCTTCTCATTCACAAAACTTGCTAAGGTTGACAGCCTTCTAGGTCCTGAAATGAAATCAACTGGTGAAGTTATGGGTTCTGATTTGACTCTTGAAAAAGCACTTTACAAAGCTTTTGAAGCTTCATATCTTCACTTGCCATCATTTGGTAATGTTGTCTTCACAGTATCTGATGATACAAAAGAAGAAGCTCTTGGCTTGGCAAAACGATTTGCTAATATTGGCTACAGTATTTTTGCAACACACGGAACAGCTAAGTTCTTTGCTGAACATGGTCTTGATTCAACAATCATTGATAAGATTGGTCAGGATGATGACAATGACATTCCTGCACTTGTTCGTACAGGTAAAGTACAAGCTATTGTAAATACTGTCGGTACAAAACGTACACTTGACGAAGATGGCGCGATTATTCGTAGCTCTGCTATTGAACACGGTGTTCCTCTCTTTACCGCGCTTGATACAGTAGATGCTATGATTCGTGTCCTTGAAAGCCGAGGATTTACAACACAAGCCATCTAATATAAATCAAAGGCTGAGACTAATGTCTCAGCTTTTTTTTGTTTTCACTTACAAACTTGTAAGAATTTTTGCTAACGAATTCAACTATAATGGTTATAAAGATGAACTTCGGTTTATTCTTGACAGTAAAATACCAAAAATGTATAATTGTTCTATCTTAGTGATACAATTATACAACAAAGAAAACGAGGAAGAAAATGTCTAGAAGAAGCAAGTCAAGTATGTCAAAAAAGACTAAGATTACAATTGGAGCAGCAGTAGCAATTTTTGTGGTTGCTGGTGGGGGTTTGATGATGTGGCAACAGTCCAAATCATCAGTAAAAAGTGAAGTATCTTACAACACTGTCAATGTAACAGAAGGTACAATTTCATCATCTACTTTACTAACTGGGAAAGTGAAAGCTTCTCAGGAGCAATATGTGTATTTTGATAGTAGCAAAGGTACTTCAGCTAGACCAACTGTAGCCGTCGGAGACCAAATCACAACAGGTCAACAACTTGTTCAATATGACTCAACTGCGGCACAAGCAGCTTACGATACAGCTGTTCGTGGACTTAATAAAGTTGGACGCCAAATTGACTATTTGAAAAAATACGGTAATCTGCCAACAACATCAACTAGTACTGATGAAGAAACTGGTGAGGAAACAACAGTTACTTCTCAGCCAACAGCTCAACAAACTGCTGAGTACAATCAGCAATTACAAGATTTGAATGATTCCTATGCGGATGCTCAAGCTGAGGTAAATAAAGCTCAACAAGTACTAAATGAAACAATTATTACAAGTGATGTTTCTGGTACAGTTGTTGAAGTTAATAATGATATTGACCCATCATCTAAAAATAGTCAAACGCTTGTTCACGTGGCAACAGAAGGTCAACTTCAGGTAAAAGGAACATTGACAGAATACGATTTGGCAAACATTAAGACTGGTCAAAACGTTAAGATTAAGTCAAAAGTTTATCCTGATCAAGAATGGACTGGTACAATTTCATACATTTCAAATTACCCAAATCAAACTGCTGATGCAGCAACTTCTGAATCAAGCAATTCATCAAATAGTTCAGCTTCATATGATTACAAAATTGATTTGACAGGTGACACCACTAACCTCCAACAAGGATTTACAGTTTCAGTAGAAGTTGTTAATGAAAACAAAAATAAACTTGTCCCAGTTGACGCTGTCTCTACTGAGGGAGATAAAAAGTTTGTCTGGATTTATGACAAAGATTCTAAAAAAGTAAGCAAAGTAGAAGTAGCTCTTGGAAATGCTGATGCTTCACAACAAGAAATTTTAAGTGGAGTAGAAGTAGGTCAATCTGTTATTTCAAATCCTGATAAAGCTCTAAAAAATGGTAAAAAAGTTGAACATGTAACTAAAGAAGATGCCACTGCTAAAGAAGAATAAGAGGTGACAGTAGTGACAGATGAGAAAAAACCACTAATTCAATTAAATAATATTATAAAATCTTACCAGAATGGCGATCAAGAACTCAATGTTTTAAAAGGAATTGATTTGACAGTTTATGAAGGTGAATTTCTTGCCATTATGGGACCATCTGGTTCAGGTAAATCAACCTTGATGAACATTATCGGTCTCTTGGATAGACCAACATCTGGTGATTATAGCTTGAATGGCAAACAGATCGAAGAACTCAAAGAAAAAGAACTAGCCAGAGTTAGAAACGAAGAAATTGGATTTGTCTTCCAACAATTCTTCCTTCTTTCTAAACTATCAGCTTTACAAAATGTTGAACTTCCACTCATTTACGCTGGTGTCGGTGCTTCAAAGCGTCGTCAATTAGCAAAACAATTTTTAGAAAAAGTTGAGTTGAGCGAACGAATGAAGCATTTGCCGTCTGAGTTGTCTGGTGGACAAAAGCAACGTGTCGCTATTGCGCGTGCTTTGGTCAATAATCCTTCAATTATTCTTGCTGATGAGCCAACAGGTGCCCTTGATACTAAGACAAGTATTCAAATCATGGACTTATTGACGGAGTTAAATCGTGAAGGAAAAACGATTGTTATGGTAACGCACGAGCCTGAGGTGGCTGATTTTGCAACACGAAAAATTATTATTCGTGATGGTGATATTACAAGAGATATCACAGAAAGTGTTCGAATTGATTAAGGGAGGATTATGATGGAAAATTGGAAATTCGCCCTAAGTTCAATCATGGGGCACAAGATGCGTTCGTTTTTAACAACTTTAGGAATCATTATCGGTGTGGCTTCAGTGGTTGTCATTATGGCATTGGGTGAAGGAATGACAAATCAAGTCACTAATATGTTTGCTTCTGACAATCAAAATATTCAAATTTATTACACAACTAAGAAGTCAGATGATATTGATATTTTTGATGATGAAGACCCTACAGCGTCTGACAAAGGACCACAAATTAAGGAAGAGTGGTTGCAAAAAATCACAAGCGAGCTTCCGGGTGTTACGAATTACTATTTAACAAATGGGACAACATCAACAGTTGAGGAAAATCAGAAAAAATCTAAAAATGTTAATATAACAGGGGTAAACAAGACTTATTTTGCGGTTAAAAAATTCAAAGTACTAGCAGGACGAAGTTTTGAAAAGGGAGATTATGACCGTTTTTCTCGTATTGTTATGTTGGATACAAAATTAGCTGTTAAACTTTTCGGCAGCAATGATGCTGCGCTTAATCAGCAAGTTTCTATCGGTTCAAAAACCTATCTAGTTGTTGGCGTTTATAAAGATCCAGATGCTGGTTCGGCACAGTATGGCATGCAATCAGGCGGAAATGCTGTTATGACAAATACTCAGTTAGCTGCAGAGTTCAACATTGACGAGGTTCAGGGAGCATTTGTTCATGTCAGCGATGTTAAAGAATCGTCTAAAGTCGGAAAAGAAGCTGCTCGTTTGATGACACAGATTTCTGGTGTTAGAACTGGTCGATTTACAATTTATGACATGACGCAAGTACTTTCTCAGGTGAAATCAGCTTATGGCATGATGACAACGGTTATCGGTGCTATTGCAGGTATTTCATTGCTTGTTGGTGGTATTGGTGTCATGAATATCATGTTAGTATCTGTAACTGAGAGAACACGTGAGATTGGTTTACGTAAAGCTCTCGGTGCTACGCGCCAGAAAATTTTGACTCAATTTTTGATTGAATCAATGGTCTTAACAATTTTAGGTGGATTGATTGGGCTTGCCTTAGCGTCTGGAGTGACAGCCTTGCTTGGAAATGCTATTCCAAATGTTAAACCATCTATTTCTCTAAATATTGCACTAGGTAGCCTTATCTTTTCAGCCTTTATCGGTATTGTATTTGGGCTATTACCGGCTAACAAAGCAAGTAAACTAAATCCAATTGAAGCCCTTCGTTATGAATAATGAAAGGAGTTACATAATTTCTTGTTAAAAAAGAATAACCCTTGTATAATAAATTTAAGTAATAGACGTGATAAAGGGTGATATGATGTATGATACTTTGAAGAAGTTGGTTAAATTTTTGGGAATTTTTTCAATTGCTTTGACTGTTTTATTTTTAGTCTATCTATTTAAGAACATGGATATTTTAAATAACCCTGATGCTTTAACAAGAGCGCTTAAAGGCCATTTGATTCTAGGTAGCATTGGATTTCTACTATTACAAATTATTCAAGTTGTTATCCCGATTATTCCAGGTGGTGTGACAACGGTTGTTGGTTTTATGGCATTTGGACCAATTCTGGGATTTATTCTGAATTATGTTGGAATTGTGATTGGTAGCATCATTCTATTTTTGCTTACGAGGCGATATGGTAAACCGTTTATTTTATTATTTGTAGATGAGAAATCATTTAAGCATTATGAGCAAAAATTGGCATCATCAACATATGAAACTGTATTTGCTTTGAATATGGCTTCTCCTATATCACCAGCAGATATTTTGGTTATGGTAACCGGCTTATCAAGAATGTCCTTTAAACGATTCTTATACATTATCTTAATTTGCAAGCCGATTTCGATTGTTGCTTTTAGTTATTTTTGGATATATGGTGGACGATTCATCAAAAGTTTTTTGTGATTTTGGTATAATGTGGTTATGTCAATTGTAATTACAACTAGTTTGAGAGAAAATGCTAAATTGCTTGCTGAAGCAAAAACAATCGGTGAAAAGCTTAATCTTCCAGTGATTGAGCGAAATAAACAATCAGCAAAAAAGCTGTTGCAGGGTCGCGAGGGTGTCCTTTTGGTTTATGAAAATAAGCTGCGCTTATTAAATCAAGATGGTAGTGAGCTTTCTTTTCATCCAGATACGGCTATGCTACGAATAAAAAGTTCACACGATGCATTGGTTGATTTACTTGGTACGGACTCTTTGAAGGTTCTTGACACGACAATGGGATTAGCAAGTGATAGTATTGTTATGTCCCATGCTGGACATGATGTGACTGCAATAGAAAGCAATTCTTTAATCCATTTTATTGTTTCAGAAGGTTTAAAAAACTATCAAAGTAACTCTGAGTCACTAAACCAAGCAATGCGTTCAATCAAGACTATTTGTGCTGAGAGTCTGGCGTACTTGAAAAAACTACCGAATGATTCTTTTGATATTGTTTATTGTGATCCGATGTTTTCTGAGAGAATTGAGGAATCGAAGAATCTGGATGGCTTACGTCAGTATGCTAATGTCACAGCTTTTTCAGAAGAGCTTTTGCAAGAAACTAAGCGTGTGGCTAGAAAGAAGATTATCATTAAAGCTCATTTTAGAGATGATGTCTTTGAAAAATATGGCTTTGAACATCTTATAAGAAAAAATCAAAAATTCCATTATGGAGTGATTGAGATTTAGTTGGTAATATATTACTATCTGAATAATTTTATATTACTATATTGAGGAGAAAAATGGTTTCAGTAACACAACGTATAAAACAAGTGAAACAACCTTAGGGAGGATATATCCGACCCAAGACAGCATTTCATGTCCAACAATTTGATGATGAGACAGTGTTAAATGATTAAGAGAACATACATCCTATTCTTGTTTGATTGTTGGTTGATTATCTTACTCAATTTATGAATGGAGCACCGTTAAGAGGATGCATCTAAAGTTTCTTTGCAAGGAGCTAAAAATATTTCTGAGTATGAATTGGCAAAGGCGTTTTTAAAGCACGTTAAAGGTTTAGATGATGAATCAATATGTTGTGCCCATAAACTTGTTGAATTTGATGTATATTATCGTGCACAAATGTCATCATTTTATAGGAGTATGCAAAAAGAAAAAAGTCCTGTTCTAACTGATGAGACTATTGAGAATGTACGTACAACGGTCCTAAGAACACTTGTATTTATTGAAAATTATGGACCAATTACTAAAGATGGTTTTACTTTTGAGGGAGCTTATACTGATGTTGTTACTATAGGTGATGGTGACTATTTGACTGCTGATACTCTTTGGGATTTTAAAGTATCAAAGAAAGAGCCAAATAAAGACCAGACACTTCAAATATTGATTTATTATATAATGGGAAAGCATTCTAATTATCTGGAGTTTAACAATATTCAGAATCTCGGAATTTTCAATCCGAGACTTAATAAAGCATATTCACTATCTGTAAGCGATATTTCTGATGAAATAATTACTGAAGTTTCAGCAAAAGTTCTTGGTTATAAGTAATATGAATTGTAAACTAAATAATCTACAATGCTTATATTGTTTAACAATTTGAAAAAATTTTTAAAAGGTGTCAAGTTTTTTTCTTGACACCTTATCTTTTTATGATATAATAAATTAAGTGAGTTAGTAGCAGAGCTATTAACCTAAACAAAAAAATAGAAAAGAGACTTTATACTAATGGCAGTAAAAATCCGTTTAACTCGTATGGGTTCTAAGAAAAAACCTTTCTACCGTATCAACGTAGCTGATTCACGTGCTCCACGTGACGGTCGTTTCATCGAAACAGTTGGTACTTACAACCCACTTATCGAAGAAAACCAAGTATCACTTAAAGAAGAACGTGTTCTTGAATGGTTGTCTAAAGGTGCTCAACCTTCAGATACAGTTCGTAACATCCTTTCTAAACAAGGCGTTATGAAAAAATTCCACGATTCAAAATTCTCAAAATAATAGAGTAACAAAAGCCTATGGATACCATTGAAAATCTTATTATCGCTATTGTGAAACCTTTGATTTCACAACCAGATAATCTTACCATTAAAATTGAAGATACACCTGAGTTTTTAGAATATCATCTGGATTTGGATGCACAGGACATCGGTCGTGTTATCGGTAAAAAAGGTCGTACCATTACAGCGATAAGATCGATTGTCTATTCGGTACCAACTCAAGGTAAAAAAGTAAGACTCGTTATTGATGAAAAAGGAGAAGAGTAGTGTTATGCTACTCTTTTTCTTTTTGCAAATGTCAAGTATCCTGAAAAAATTGAAAAAAGTTTCAAAAAAGTATTGCCAAAGTGCCTCAATTATGATAGAATACATCTTGTCTTGATTTGAGAGATAACTTTTGAGAGCTGTTGTGCAAGTCAGATTATCGCAGTTTAAAAAACTTTTTGAAAAAACTTCAAAAAAGGGTTGACAAATAAAGTTGATTGCGATAGAATAGATTATGTTGTTTATGGGGTATAGCCAAGCGGTAAGGCAAGGGACTTTGACTCCCTCATGCGTTGGTTCGAATCCAGCTACCCCAGTAAACCTCAAAGGTTTTGTTGATATGGTCCGTTGGTCAAGGGGTTAAGACACCGCCTTTTCACGGCGGTAACACGGGTTCGAATCCCGTACGGACTATCTTGACCAGTTGCAGAGTGGCAGCTGGTTTTTTCTTTACTATTTTTATGGTAAAATGATAAAGACTAAGTTATGTGGAGTTGAAATGAATTACTATAATGTTGGAAAAATCGTCAATACACAAGGTCTTCAAGGTGAGATGCGTGTGTTGTCAGTAACTGATTTTGTTGAAGAACGTTTTAAAAAAGGTTCAAAATTAGCTGTTTTTGATGATAAAGACAATTTCTTGATTGATGTTGAGATTGCTAGTCACCGTAAGCAAAAGAATTTTGATATTATTAAGTTCAAAGGCATGTATCATATCAATGATATTGAAAAATACAAAGGTTGCACTTTGAAAGTGGCTGAAAAAAACTTGTCAGAGCTTGAAGACGGTGAATTTTACTATCATGAAATTATCGGGCTTGATGTTTATGAAAATGACATTTTAGTCGGACAAGTCAAAGAAATTCTTCAACCTGGCGCAAATGATGTTTGGGTGGTTAAACGTAAAGGTAAACGCGACTTGCTATTACCATACATTCCATCAGTTGTTTTAAATGTCGATGTTGCTGCCAATCGTGTAGATGTGGATATTTTGGAAGGACTTGACGATGAAGATTGATATCTTAACGCTCTTTCCTGAAATGTTTGCGCCTTTAGAATACTCTATTGTCGGGAAAGCCAAGGAAAAAGGGTTGCTTGACATTAACTATCATAATTTCCGTGATAATGCCGAAAAAGCTCGTCATGTTGATGATGAACCATACGGTGGTGGACAGGGAATGTTGCTTCGTGCACAGCCTATTTTTGACACGATTGATAAAATCGATGCGAAGAAACCTCGTGTTATTCTTTTGGATCCAGCGGGTCGCACTTTTGATCAAAGCTATGCTGAAGAATTGGCACAGGAAGATGAGTTGATTTTTATCTGTGGCCACTATGAAGGTTATGATGAACGTATCAAGACTTTGGTAACGGATGAAATCTCACTCGGGGATTTTGTTTTAACGGGTGGTGAATTGGCTGCGATGACGATTGTGGATGCAACGGTTCGCCTAATTCCAAATGTTCTTGGAAAAGAAGCGAGTCACCAAGATGATTCGTTCTCATCTGGTTTGCTCGAGTTCCCACAATACACTCGTCCCTATGACTTCAGAGGTATGAAAGTTCCTGATGTTTTGATGAGTGGTCACCATGAAAATATTCGCAAATGGCGAATTGAACAAAGTCTTCGTAAGACTTTAGAGCGTCGACCGGATTTGTTGGAAGATCATGCTCTTACAAAAGAAGAAGAGGCTATTTTCCGCAAGATTCTCAAAGAGAGAGACGCGCAAGAATAGAATATGTGATATAATAGAGGACATGCAGGCTGTATGTCTCTTTATTTTTGGGGAGGTTTTATGCGAACGAAGGAAGTCCTTCTTCTGTCTTATCAGGAAAGTTGGAAAGATGATTTTGAGAAGATTGCCAAAGAGCTTAAAACTGCTCTAGGTGACTTAATTCTTAAAATAGAACATGTGGGAAGTACTTCTGTTCAAGGACTTTCGGCAAAGCCAATTATTGACATCGATTTGGTGATTGCTATAGACACAGATTTGTCTGAGGTGATTCAAAAATTAGCAGCGATTGGTTATGTTCATGAGGGAAATTTGGGGATCGAAGGTAGAGAAGCTTTTGCTTACTCAGGCAAAGAGCATCTTCAAGTTCATCATCTTTATGTTTGTCCTGAAAATTCACCTGAACTGAAGCGTCATCTTGCTTTTCGTGATTATTTACGTAGTCATCCTGAGGCTATTTTGTCTTATGGCGAGGTAAAAGAAAAAGCAGCGAAGCTATTTTCTAAAGATATTGATAAATACATTGCCTATAAATCGTCGATTATCGAAGAAATATACAAGGAGTTGGAAATATAAGTGTCAGAAAATCGTGAAATCTATGATATTACTATCATTGGTGGTGGACCTGTTGGTTTGTTTGCAGCCTTTTACGCTGGTTTGCGCGGCGTTTCGGTGAAAATCATTGAAAGTTTATCTGAACTTGGTGGACAACCTGCAGTTCTTTATCCAGAAAAAATGATTTATGACGTTGCTGGTTTTCCTGGAATTACAGCAGCTGATTTGACTGAAAATTTGATCAAGCAATTAGATCGTTTTAAAGATAGCACAGCTATTTGCCTTAAAGAAGAAGTCAAAACATTTGAAAAAGATGGTGATATTTTTACTATCGAAACAAATAAAGGTCAACATTTTTCACATGCTATCGTGATTGCATGTGGTAATGGTGCTTTTGCCCCTCGTACACTTGGTTTGGAAGGTGAAGAAGCTTACGATGACAACAACCTTTTCTACAACGTTCACAAACTTGACCAATTTGCTGGTAAAGATGTGGTTATTTGTGGTGGTGGTGATTCTGCTGTTGACTGGGCGAATCACTTAGATGGCTTGGCTAAAAGTGTAACTATTGTGCACCGTCGTGATGCTTTTCGTGCTCATGAACATAGTGTAGAAGTTTTGAAAGAGTCAAACGTAAACATTTTGACACCTTATGTGCCATTTGAACTTTCTGGTGATGGTCAATTTGTTAAAAGTTTGACAGTTCAAAAAGTGAAATCTGATGAAACTGTTGAATTGCCACTTGACGCTTTGATTGTAAGTTTTGGATTTTCAACATCAAATAAAAACCTTAAAAATTGGAATGTGGATTACAAACGTTCAAGCATTGCGGTTTCACCATTATTTGAAACTAGTCAAGAAGGTGTTTACGCAATTGGTGATGCGGCTGATTATGAAGGTAAGGTTGATTTGATTGCGACTGGTTTTGGTGAAGCACCAACAGCAATTAACCAAGCTATTAAGTATATCTTCCCTGACCGTGATAATCGTGTTGTTCACTCGACATCATTAATCAATGAATAAAAAAAGAAAGTCTTGTAAGAATGATTCTTACAAGACTTTTTTCTGAAATTATCAGGGGTATTTTCAGAAAATTGACGGTCTAACAGAAAAATGATAGAATTTGAGAGAAGGTGCTTGACATTGATTGTAAATATAGTATAATTCTAACTGTAAACGATTTCAAAGGAGGTGGCGAGGATTCTAAAGTCTAAGCGAAAGCAGTTAATCATGGAAAAACTTTCCCATGATAAGTTTGTTCGGCTAGATGATTTAGTGAGCCTACTAGATACCTCTGAATCCACTGTTCGAAGGGATTTAGACGAGCTTGAAAGTGAGCGAAAACTTCACCGCGTACATGGCGGAGCAGAACTTCCTCACTCTCTCCAAGAGGAATTTACCAATCAACAAAAATCTATCAAAAACATTCAAGAAAAAATGCTGGTAGCTAAAAAAGCGGCATCCTTGATTTCAAATGATGATGTTGTATTTGTAGATGCAGGAACAACTAATGAATTGTTATTAGGCTATTTAAGTCAAGATAATTTGACTGTTGTAACCAATTCAATTCACCATGCGGCTAAGTTGGTTGATAAAAACATTCAGACCATTATTATTGGTGGGCATGTTAAGAAATCAACAGATGCTAGCATTGGAACTGTGGCTTATGAGCAAATTAAGCAGTTAAATTTTGATAAAGCTTTTTTAGGTATTAATGGTATCGATGAGGAATTTTTAACGACACCAGATATGGAGGAAGCTGTTATCAAGAAAACTGTGATTGAAAATGCTAGAAAGTTATACGTCGTTACAGATTCATCAAAAATCGGTCGGGTATCCTTTGCCAAGGTCGATAAGATTGAGAATGCTACAATTATTACCAATCAATCTAGCGGAGCACTGATGAAAAAAATAAAAGAAAATACGAGGGTAATTGAAGTATGATTTACACAGTAACGCTGAATCCATCAATCGATTTTATCGTACGTTTGGATCATTTAGAACTTGGTAGCGTTAACCGCATGACTAGCGATGACAAATTCGCTGGTGGTAAAGGTATCAATGTTAGTCGTATCTTGCAACGTTTGGATGTCGATAATACAGCAACTGGATTTATCGGTGGATTTACTGGACGTTTTGTTGAAAATGGTTTGATTGCAGAAGGTATCAAAACAAACTTTGTTCAAGTTTCTGAAGATACACGTATCAACGTTAAAATCAAAGCTGGTGAAGAAACAGAAATCAATGGTGCTGGTCCAAAAATTTCAGATGAAAAACTTGAAGAATTAAAAGCAATTCTTGCTGGTCTTTCAAGTGAAGATACTGTAGTTTTTGCAGGTTCAGCTCCAAGTAGCCTTGGTAATCAAGTTTACAACACATTGATTCCAATTGCTAAAAAAGCTGGTGCAGAAGTAGTTTGTGACTTTGAAGGTCAAACACTTTTAGATTCATTAAACTATCAACCACTTTTAGTAAAACCAAATAATCACGAATTAGCAGATATCTTTGGTGTAGAATTGAACGGTCTTGAAGACATCGAAAAATACGCCCGTGAAATTCTTGCAAAAGGTGCTAAAAACGTTATTATTTCAATGGCTGGTGACGGTGCTTTGCTAGTAACACCAGAAGCAGCTTACTTTGCAAAACCAATCAAAGGCACTGTTGAAAATTCTGTTGGTGCTGGAGATTCTATGGTTGCCGGATTTACTGGTGAATACGTTAAATCAGGTGACCCAATCGAAGCTCTTAAATGGGGTGTCGCATGTGGTACAGCAACGACATTCTCAAATGATTTAGCAACAGCTGAATTCATTAAAGAAACATATCAAGAAGTAGAGGTAGAAAAACTATGAAAATTCAAGACTTGCTCAGAAAAGATGTCATGATTCTTGATTTGAAAGCAACTTCAAAAGAAGCTGTTATCGATGAAATGATTACAAGCCTTGTTGAACACGGAGTTGTCACTGACTTTGATACTTTTAAACAAGGTATCATGAACCGTGAAGCTCAAACATCAACTGGTTTAGGTGACGGTATCGCTATGCCACACAGCAAAAACGCTGCTGTAAAAGAAGCAACAGTCCTTTTTGCTAAATCTACTGCTGGTGTTGACTATGAAGCCTTGGATGGACAACCAACATACCTATTCTTCATGATCGCTGCACCAGATGGAGCAAATGATACTCACTTGGCAGCCCTTGCTGAACTTTCAAAATACCTTTTGAAAGACGGTTTTGCAGATCAATTGCGTAAAGTAACTACTGCTAATGAAGTTATTGCAACATTTAACGCTGCAGAAGAAGATAACAAAGCAAAAGAAGAAGTCAAAGCTGCTCCAGTTTCAGACGATAAACCACTTATCGTTGCTGTAACAGCATGTACAACTGGTATTGCACACACTTACATGGCAGAAGAAGCCCTCATCAAACAAGGTGAAGAAATGGGTGTAACAGTTCGTGTTGAAACAAATGGTGCATCAGGTGTTGGTAACCGATTGACAACTGATGAAATTGCTCGCGCTAAAGGTGTTATCGTTGCTGCTGATAAAGCTGTTGAAATGGCTCGTTTCGACGGCAAACAATTGGTATCTCGTCCAGTTGCTGACGGTATCAAGAAAACTGAAGAATTAATTAACATTATCCTTGATGGTAAAGCTGACACTTACAAAGCTGCAGCGGGTTCTTCTACTGAAGAAAAAGAATCAAGTGAAAAACTTAGCCTTGGTGCTGCCTTCTACAAACACTTGATGAGTGGTGTTTCTCAAATGTTGCCATTCGTTATCGGTGGTGGTATCATGATTGCACTTGCATTCTTGATTGATAACATTTTGGGTGTGCCAAAAGATCAACTTTCTAACTTGGGTACATATCACCAAGCAGCTGCTTACTTCAAAACAATTGGTAATGCTGCCTTTGGCTTCATGCTTCCAATCTTGGCAGGTTACATTGCTTACTCAATCGCTGAAAAACCAGGTCTTGTAGCTGGTTTCGTAGCTGGTGCGATTGCTTCAAGTGGTGCCGCATGGGGTAACCTTGAAGGAACTCCTTCAGGATTCCTTGGTGCTCTTGTTGGTGGTTTCCTTGCTGGTTGGCTTGTAAACCTTGTTAAAAAAGCATGTGCTGGCCTTCCACGTTCACTTGAAGGTATTAAATCTATCTTGCTTTACCCATTACTTGGTGTCTTCTTGACAGGTTTTGCAATGTTGTTCGTCAACATTCCAATGGCTGCAATTAACACAGGTTTGAACAACTTCCTTGGAGGTCTTCAAGGTGCGTCAGCTGTTCTTCTAGGTGCTATCCTTGGTGGAATGATGGCTATCGATATGGGTGGACCATTTAACAAAGCTGCTTACGTCTTTGGTACAGGTACACTTGCTGCATCTGTAGCATCAGGTGGTTCAGTTGCTATGGCATCAGTTATGGCTGGTGGTATGGTTCCGCCACTTGCAGTATTTGTTGCAACTCTTCTTTTCAAAAACAAATTCACTGAAGAAGAACGTAACTCAGGTTTGACAAACATTATCATGGGTCTTTCATTCATCACAGAAGGTGCTATCCCATTTGGTGCTGCTGACCCTGCTCGTGCTATTCCAAGCTTCGTGGTAGGTTCTGCTGTAGCTGGTGGTCTTGTCGGAGCATTCGGTATTAAATTGATGGCTCCACACGGTGGTATCTTTGTTATCGCATTGACAAGCGCTCCAATTCTTTACCTTATCTTTGTTATCATTGGAGCAATCGTTGCAGGTGTTCTCTTTGGAGCCCTAAAAAAAGAAAAATAATTAAAAGTCATTACAATACAAAATTTTATTAATCTAACAATTGAAAAAGAATTCCTTCGGGAATTCTTTTTTTTGTGTGAAAAGTTTAGTTATAGTTTAAAACTATAACAGATTCTAATTACATAGTTAAAAACTATAGAAAAGCATAAAAAGATAGAATGGCTAGAACCATTGAAAAATAAGGGTTTATCATTTAAAATCTTAACTATAAAATTTTTAGATTGTATAGTTTTAAACTAATACGGTTGTAGGAGGAAACTATGGTTAAGGTTTCAAATTTGGGATATCCGCGTTTGGGTGAGAATCGTGAGTGGAAAAAATTGATTGAGTCTTATTGGGTAGGTAATATCTCACAAGAGGAATTGCAAGCAGAAGCGAAAGCATTGCGCTTGTCATTTTTGAAAAAACAAGCTGATGCAGGTCTTGATTTTATTCCTGTGGGTGATTTTTCACTTTACGATCATATTTTGGATTTGTCTGTGCAATTTGGCGTGATTCCAAATCGTTTTGCTAAGGAAGAGATTAATCTGGATTTGTTCTTTGCGATTGCGCGTGGTAACAAGGATAATGTCGCTTCATCCATGAAAAAATGGTTCAACACCAACTATCACTACATTGTTCCAGAATGGTCAAAGGTTAAACCACATTTGACAAATACACGCTTACTTGATCTGTACCTTGAGGCTAAAGATGTTATTGGTGATAAAGCAAAACCAGTGATTACAGGTCCAATCACTTATGTTGCTTTGTCATCTGAGGTTAGTGATTTTACCTCAGCAGTGAAAAAACTTCTGCCACTTTACAAACAAGTCTTCACAGAATTGGTAGAGGCTGGTGCGACTTACATTCAAGTTGATGAACCAATTTTTGTAACAGATGAGGGGGCAGATCTTCTTGAAGCAGCCAAATGCGTTTATGCTTATTTTACCGAAGAAGTACCACATGCTAAGATCATTTTCCAAACATATTTCGAAGCTTTGATTGATGCTAAAGAGTTATCAGAACTTCCGGTTACCGCATTTGGTCTTGATTTTGTTCATGGCCTTGATGAAAACCTTGAGGCTGTTGAAGCTGGCTATTTTGAAAATAAAGAAGTGTTTGCAGGGGTTGTTGATGGACGTAACATCTGGGCAACTGATTTTGAAAAAGCATCAGAAATGTTGAAAAAACTTCAAGCTAAAGTTGGAAACCTTGTGATTCAACCATCTTGTTCTCTTCTTCATGTGCCTGTAACTACTAAAAATGAAACGGATCTTGATCCTATTCTTAAAAATGGTCTTGCTTTTGCAGATGAAAAATTGCAAGAACTTGAACTCTTGAGTCAACAGTTGGATGGTCAAGAATCTGAAGCTTATAAGCAACATGTAGCTGACTTTGACGCTTTGCAAGCAGCTGATTTCCGAAATGTGACTCTTGAAAGTTTAGAAAATGTGTCGACTGAGCGTGTGGATTATAAAGTCCGTCGCAAGGTGCAACAAGAAAAGCTAGGTTTGCCAACACTTCCGACAACGACAATTGGGTCATTCCCTCAATCACCAGAAGTTCGTCGTACTCGTCTTGCTTGGAAACGTGGCAATATCTCTGATGCTGAATACGAAGATTTTATCAAATCAGAAATCGCTCGTTGGATTAAGATTCAAGAAGACTTAGATATCGATGTTTTGGTACACGGTGAATTTGAACGTGTGGACATGGTTGAATTCTTCGGTCAAAAATTAGCTGGTTTTACCACAACAAAACTTGGTTGGGTGCAATCATATGGTTCTCGTGCGGTTAAACCACCAATTATTTACGGAGATGTGAAGCACATTCGACCATTGTCAGTCAAAGAAGTGATTTATGCGCAAAGTTTGACTGACCGTCCTGTGAAAGGAATGTTAACTGGACCTATTACCATCACTAACTGGTCATTTGAACGTTCAGATATCTCACGCGCAGACCTTTTCAACCAAATTGGTCTTGCTATCAAGGATGAAATTAAACTGTTAGAGGATGCAGGTATTGCCATTATCCAAGTTGATGAAGCTGCACTTCGTGAAGGTTTGCCACTTCGTAAAGCAAAACAAAAAGCTTATCTCGATGACGCTGTGCATGCTTTCCGCATTGCAACATCGTCTGTCAAAGATGATACTCAAATTCACACTCACATGTGTTACTCTAAATTCAATGAGATCATCGATTCTATTCGTGACTTGGACGCTGATGTTATTTCTATCGAAACAAGTCGCAGTCATGGTGATGTGATTGAATCATTTGAAACGGCAGTTTACCCACTTGGTATTGGGCTTGGCGTTTACGATATTCACTCACCACGCGTGCCAAGCAAAGAAGAAGTGATTGCGAATATCGAACGTCCACTTCGCCAATTATCATTGGAACAATTCTGGGTTAACCCTGACTGTGGTCTTAAAACACGTCGTGAACCAGAAACAATTGCAGCTCTAGAAGTGCTAGTGGAGGCTACTAAGGAAGTTCGTGCAAAATACGGAAAATAAGGAAGGTTAAGCTATGTCACGATTATTAGAACGTTTAAAAACAGATATTTTAGTCGCTGACGGTGCTATGGGAACTCTTCTTTATGCCAATGGTCTTGATAATTGTTATGAAACCTACAATTTAACCCATCCTGAAAAAGTATTAGCCATTCACAAGACTTATATTGAGGCGGGAGCTGATGTTATTCAGACAAATACCTATACTGCAAAACGTCATCGATTAGATGGCTACGGCTATGGCGAAAAGATTAAAGAAATCAATCAAGCTGGTGTCAAAATTGCAAGACAAGCAGCGGGTGAAGATACTTTTGTTTTAGGAACGGTTGGTGCTCTTCGCGGACTTAAACAATGTGAATTAACACTTAATGAGATTATCAAGGAAACCTTGGAGCAAGTTAGATATTTACTTGAAACCGAAGAAATTGATGGACTATTATTTGAAACTTATTATGATGAAGAAGAAATCATTGAAGTTTTGAAAGTACTTAGACCTCTAACGGATTTGCCGATTATTACTAACATTTCCATTCATGAAGCGGGAATAACCGAAAATGGTCGTCCATTGGTTGAAATCTTTGGAAAACTAGTGATGCTCGGGGCAGATGTAGTAGGACTCAATTGTCATTTGGGACCTTATCACATGATTCAATCGCTCAAGCAAGTGCCTCTATTTGCTCAATCATACTTATCTGTTTATCCGAATGCCAGTCTGTTATCCTTTGTTGATGACAATGGTAGTGGACAATATGGTTTTAGTCAAAATGCTGATTATTTTGGAAAAAGTGCAGAGCTGCTTGTGGCTGAAGGAGCACGTCTGATTGGTGGGTGTTGTGGCACAACGCCTGACCATATCAGAGCAGTTAAGCGAGCGGTGAAAGGTTTGAAACCAGTCTCACGCAAATTTGTTACGCCGATGGTTGAAGAAGCAGAGCTGATCAAAGCTGTTAAACAGTCAGAAACGATCGTCGACAAGGTGAAACGAAAAGTGACCATTATAGCGGAGCTTGACCCACCAAAAACGCTTGATATTAGAAAGTTTACTAAAGGGGTAAAAGCCTTAGATGAAGCAGGGGTTGCAGCAATTACCTTAGCTGATAATTCACTAGCTAAGACACGTATCTGTAATGTTAGCATTGCCTCGCTTTTGAAAAATGAGATTTCAACGCCGTTTTTACTACATCTATCCTGTCGTGATCACAATATGATTGGACTTCAATCACGTCTTTTGGGAATGGACGTGTTGGGTTTTCATCAGGTCTTGGCGATTACAGGGGATCCATCTAAAATTGGGGATTTTCCGGGAGCAACCAGCGTCTATGATGCCACTAGCTTCAAGTTATTGGAGCTGATTAAGCAACTTAATAAGGGAATAGGTTACA
This sequence comes from Streptococcus lutetiensis, assembly GCF_900475675.1. Lineage (NCBI taxonomy): Bacteria > Bacillati > Bacillota > Bacilli > Lactobacillales > Streptococcaceae > Streptococcus > Streptococcus lutetiensis. Next base: position 1,030,172 of record NZ_LS483403.1, on the reverse strand, counting down.
GTGGCGCTAGCATTAAAAAAGAAACAACCTTTACAGCAGCAGCGGCTTTCAATCCAAATGTTAAAAATTTATCACGTTGCGGTCGATTGATTGAAAGAAAGATTGCTGCAGGAGCGGATTGTTTTATTACACAGCCTATTTTTAATAGTGAGATTATTGAAAACTTAGCAGAGCTAACACGAGATTATGATACGCCATTTTTTGTTGGTATTATGCCAATTACTAGCTATAACAATGCTATTTTTCTTCACAATGAAGTACCTGGCATTCAGCTATCAGATGAGTTTCTAGCAAAACTAGAAGCTGTCAAAGATGACAAGGAAAAATGCCAACAATTGGCTTTAGAAGAGAGTAAACAACTAATTGACCATGCCTTAAAATTCTTTAACGGTATTTACCTCATTACACCATTTATGCGATATGATTTAACTGTTGACTTGGTTGAATATATCCATCAAAAAGTTGAACAAAGTCACCAAATAATACCTTAATTAAGAGAGATAGAGATTATCTCTCTTTTTTTATCTTTAAAAGTCATTTTTTACTTGACTTGGAGTTAACTCCAAGGTGTATGATAGGGATACTCGGAAAAACTGAGAAATTTTTAAAATGATTGTTAAATAAAAAGGAGAAATATATGGTACTTGAAACAATTGAATCACCACAAGATTTAAAACAATTGTCTCGTAAGGACTTACAACGTGTGGTGGACGAAGCTCGTCAAGCTTTGCTGGAAAAAACAAGCCAGCATGGCGGGCACAATGGACCAAATTTTGGTGTAGTTGAAATGACTGTCGCTATGCACTATGTCTTTAATTCACCGATTGATAAATTTATCTTTGACGTTTCTCACCAATCATACGTTCATAAAATGTTGACTGGACGTGCCAAAGCCTTTCTTGCCCCAGCTCACTATGACGACGTGTCTGGTTATACAAATCCTAAAGAAAGCAAACATGATTTGTTTACTATTGGGCATACGTCAACCTCTTTGGCACTGGCTTCAGGTGTGGCGAAAGCGCGTGATTTAAAAAATGAATCATACAATGTTGTTGCTGTTATCGGTGATGGTTCACTGTCAGGTGGAATGGCTTATGAAGGCTTGAACCAAATCGCAACAGAAGGAACCAATGCGATTATTATTGTTAACGATAATGACCAATCAATCGCAGCAAATCCAACAGGTGGTATTTACACAGCACTTCGTGATTTGCGTGAAAACAATGGCAAAGCTGCAAATAATTTCTTTGAGGCACTTGGTTTTGACTACCGTTACCTTAACGCTGGAAATGACCTTGACCAATTAATTACTCTTTTTGAAGAAGTTAAAGATGTGAATCACCCTATTTTGTTACACATTCAAACACAAAAAGGACATGGTGTGTCATTTATGGAAGAAAATCGTGAAGCATTCCACGCTGGAGGACCTTACAATCCAGAAACTGGAGAATACCTTCGCAACGCTTCTTCAGGTAAAACTTATAACAGTATCACGACACAATTTGTTTTAGACAAGATTGAAAAAGACCCGACTGTTGTAGCTGTTAATGCGGGAACACCGATGTTTATGTTGAATCAAAAGCAACGCCAAAAAGCTGGTAAACAATTTGTTGATGTAGGAATCGCTGAAGAAGAAGCTGCAACCATGGCAGCTGGTCTTGCCAAAAATGGTGCCAAACCAATCTGGTACGTAGCAGCACCGTTTATGCAACGTACCTACGACCAATGGTCACATGACATTGCGCTTAATAATCTTCCGGTGACAACACTTGTTTATTCTGCATCAGTTAGTGCCATGAATGATGAGAGTCACCTTGGTTTCTTCGATATTCCATTCTTGGCTCACATTCCAAACGTGGTTTACTTGGCGCCAACAAGTAAAGAAGAGTATCTAGCGATGCTTGATTGGGCTGTTGAACAAAATGAACACCCAGTTGCTATTCGTATTCCAGTTGGTCCACTTCATGAGACTGGAGTAGCTGATGCGACAGATTATTCAATTCTTAACAAGAACCGAGTCACTCAAAAAGGTAGTAAGGTTTCCCTCTTTGGTCTTGGTAATTTCTATGGTTTAGCTAAAGAAGTGGCTAAAGAATTGGCTGACAAACACGGAATCACAGCAACTCTTGTTAATCCAAAATTCATCACAGGATTGGACGAAGAATTGCTTGATAGTTTGGAATCTGAACACCAAGTTGTGGTGACTTTGGAAGATGGCGTCCTTGAAGGTGGCTATGGTCAGATGGTTGCAAGCTATCTTGGAAATACAGACCTAAAGGTTCAAAATTACGGTGTTGAAAAAGCCTTCCATGACCGTTACAATGCCAAAAAATTGTTAGCAGAAAATGGTGTGACGGTTGATAATATTGTCAAAAATATTTTAGCAAGTCTTGCATGATAAATAAGAAAAGGTGTCTTGGATAAGTTTATCTGAGACCTTTTTTATGAATTCTATACTTTAATGGTTAAGAGTCTCTTTTTTATCAAAAATTTGTTATACTGAAAGGTGACTTTTTGAAAGGACTGAATGTATTTGGCAAAGGAAAGAAAAAGGAAGAAAAGAAGAAAGGTTAGTGGAAGACGACGGCGAAAAAATGTCCCTCGTTCTGTCTTATATGGCATGACTTTTCTAGCCTTTTTGGCTTGTTCGACTTTGATTTTCTTCGCCTATCATTCGCAGGAAGCAGCAAATCCAGCCTCCGCAGACACTAGTCAATCATCTCAAGACACAACGACCAGATCTTTCATTCAAACGATTGGTGAATCAGTTCGTCAAATCGCTGCGCAAAATGACCTTTATGCTTCGGTCATGATTGCGCAAGCTATTTTAGAGTCAAACAGTGGTCAGTCAAAACTGAGTCAAGCACCTAATTATAATTTCTTTGGCATCAAAGGGGATTATAAGGGGCAATCGGTGACTATGCAGACTTGGGAGGATGAAGGTAATGGGAATTCTTACACCATTGATGCTCAATTTCGTTCTTATGGTAGTTTGGAAGAATCCTTGCAGGATTATGTTCAGTTTCTTCAAAAAGATTTGTATGCTGGTGTGCATAAATCAAAGACTACTTCTTATCAAGATGCGACCGCAGCACTAACAGGGACTTATGCCACAGATACGTCTTACGGTAGCAAATTAAATCAGCTCATTTCAGAATACAATTTGACTATTTATGATAGTTGGTAAACACACTTTTTTTGAGTTAAAAAAAGAATTGTCAGTATTGCTTTTAAAGTTCAAAGAAAAGCGTGCAAAATAGAGTTGAAATATGCTATAATGAAAAGCGATATACAAAGAGGAGATAAGTATGGAATTAGTACGTGAAAAAGAATTTGTCAACCAATACCATTATGATGCAAGAAATCTCGAATGGGAAAAAGAAAATGGTACACCGAAGACTAATTTTGAAGTCACATTTCAATTAGTGAAAAAAGACACAGACAATAATCAAACAACAATCGTTTCTGTTTTACAATTTATGATTGTAAAACAAGAGTTTGTCATTAGTGGTGTTGTCTCACAAATGGTTCACATTCAAAATCGTATTGTTAATGAACCAAGTGAATTCACTAAGGACGAAGTTGAATATTTGGCAGCGCCTTTACTTGATATTGTGCAACGCCTAACATACGAAGTAACCGAAATTGCCCTCGATCGTCCAGGGGTTAAATTGGAGTTTAGAAGTTAATGAAATTAGCAGTTATAACAGATACAACCGCAGTTTTGTCAGATGACCTTAAGGCAAAAGAGAATCTTTTTGTCTTAGATATCCCAATCATGATTGGTGGTGTTTCTTACGTTGAAGGGAAAGACTTAAGCCTTGATGATTTTTACAAAAAAATGGCTATGTCACCAACTTTACCTAAGACAAGCCAACCAAGTCTAGTTAAATTGGATGAAATTTTGACACAACTTTCATCAGAAGGCTACACACACGTTGTGGGATTGTTCTTGTCATCAGGCATTTCAGGATTTTGGCAGAATATCCAGTTCTTAATTGAAGATTATCCTGAATTAACGATTGCATTTCCAGATAGTAAAATTACTTCAGCCCCACTAGGTAGCATGGTAAAAAATACACTTAATTGGGCTGAAGATGGTCTTTCGTTTGATGATATTTTGGCTAAATTGCAAAAGCAAATCGATGGAACAAGTGCCTTTATCATGGTTGATGATTTAAATCACTTGGTAAAAGGTGGACGTTTGTCAAATGGTTCAGCTTTGATTGGTAACTTGCTTAGCATTAAACCAATTCTTTACTTTAATGACGAAGGTGTTATTGAAGTATATGAAAAAGTGCGAACTGAGAAAAAGGCTATCAAACGTCTTGTAGATGTTTTGTCTGACGTGACTAAAAATGGCGAATACGAAGTCTTCATCATTCATTCTCGCGCAGAAGAAAAAGCACAACATTTCTATCAAGCTTTGGCTGAAAGAGGTCAAACAGAAAATCTAGAAATCGTATCATTTGATGGCGTAATTGCTACTCATTTGGGGGAAGGTGCCGTTGCATTTGGTTTCACACCAATTGTCTAAGTGCTAGAGAGGAAAAGAAAAAACATGAGTATTAAAGTTATCGTAGCAGGTTTTAAAGGGAGAATGGGTTCAGCAGCAGTTAATATGGTTAAGGGAGATGACGAATTAGCCTTAGCAGCTTTGCTTGATCCATTTGCAACAGAAAAAGAAGTTGATGGCGTCCCAGTATTCACTGATAAATCACAACTAGTTGGTTTTGATGCTGATGTGTGGGTTGATTTTACCATGCCAGCTGTTGCTTATGAAAACACTCGTTTTGCTTTAGAAAAAGGCTTTGCTCCAGTTGTTGGGACAACAGGATTTTCTGAAGACGAAATCGCCGAATTGATTGCTCTTTCTGAAGACAAGAAAATCGGTGGACTCATTGCCCCTAACTTTGCTATAGGTGCAATTTTACTCATGGAATTTGCTGCTAAAGCAGCCAAATATTTTCCGGACCTTGAAATTATTGAATTACATCATGATAAGAAGAAGGATGCTCCTTCAGGAACGGCTGTGAAAACAGCTGAATTGATTCGCGAAGTACGTCAAGCTAAAAAACAAGGGGCTCCTGATGAAGTTGAAACACTTAAGGGTGCTCGTGGTGCTGATTTTGATGGCATGCGTATCCACAGTGTTCGCTTACCAGGCTTAGTTGCTCACCAAGAAGTTATTTTTGGAGCACAAGGTGAAGGCCTAACACTTCGTCATGATTCATATGATCGTATTTCATTTATGAGTGGCGTTAATATTGGGATTAAAGCAGTTGTGAAACAAGATAAACTTGTTTATGGTTTGGAAAAATTACTATGAAATTAAACAATCTGCCTTCTGAATTTCAGGAGGCTTTACCAATTTTAAAGAAAATTCGTGAAGCAGGCTACGAGGCATATTTTGTCGGTGGTAGTGTTCGAGACGTTTTATTAAATCGTCCGATTCACGATGTTGATATTGCAACAAGTTCTTACCCAGAAGAAACAAAAAGCATTTTTCACCGTACCGTTGATATTGGGATTGAGCATGGGACTGTGCTTGTTCTTGAAGAAGGTGGCGAGTATGAAATCACTACTTTCCGTACGGAAGATGTTTACGTAGATTATCGTAGACCAAGTAGCGTATCCTTTGTTCGCTCACTTGAAGAGGATTTGAAACGTCGTGACTTTACGGTAAATGCTTTTGCACTTGATGAAACAGGTTTGATTATTGATAAATTTAATGGTTTAGCTGACCTGAAAGCCAAATTGTTACGTGCGGTTGGAAATCCAGCTGAGCGTTTTAATGAGGATGCCCTTCGCATCATGCGTGGTTTCCGTTTTTCAGCTAGTCTTGATTTTGATATTGAACCTGAGACTTTTGCTGCCATGGCAGCACATGCGCCCTTACTTGAAAAAATTTCAGTAGAGCGCTCTTTTATTGAATTTGACAAATTATTGATGGCACCTTTCTGGCGTAAAGGGATTAAAACCATGATTGCAAGTGAAGCTCAAAAATACCTTCCTCATCTTGAGAATGCTCATGATCATTTGCAACAATTTTTGGATAATTTGGCAGACGATTATCACTTTAAAACATCAGAACAAGCTTGGGCAGCTTTGCTATTAGCATTGGATGTCAAAGATGTTCGTGACTTTTTGCGAGCTTGGAAAACATCAAGTCAATTCCAAAAGGATGTTGAAAAGATTGTATCAATCTATCGTTTCCGTTTGACAAATGAGCTTGATAAGATGGAAATGTATTGTTATGGTCGTAATCTTATCGAACAAGCAGAAGACCTTCGCCTAGGTTTCGGTCTACCAGTTGATTTTCCAACAATTGAGCGCTTGGATAAAGAATTAGCCATTCATGACAAACATGAAATCGTAGTCAATGGTGGTATGTTGATTAAAGAAATGCAATTCAAACCAGGTCCTGAGCTTGGTCAAATTCTAAAAGCAATCGAACAACATATCGTCCTTGGTGAGCTTGCCAATGATAAAGAAGCTATTTTTGAATTTATTAGAAAGGAAAGTAAATGAGCGATTTTATCGTAGAACACTTAACGAAATCCGTTGGTGACAAGACAGTATTTCGTGATATTTCCTTTATTATTCATGATTTTGATCGTATCGGGATTATTGGTGTTAATGGTACCGGTAAAACGACCCTCCTCGACGTTATTTCAGGTCGACTTGGTTTTGATGGTGATGTGTCGCCATTTTCAGCTAAGAATGGTTATAAAGTTGCCTATTTGACACAAGAACCTGAGTTTGATGATAACAAAACGATTTTGGATACAGTTTTGTCATCAGATTTGCGTGAAATGACTTTGATTAAAACGTATGAAACCTTGATGGCTAATTATGATGAAGCAAATCAAGACAAACTTGAAAAAGTCATGGCAGAAATGGATTCGCTTGACGCTTGGACTATTGAGAGTGAAGTGAAGACAGTTTTGACAAAACTTGGTCTTGAAGATTTGTCACAAAAAGTTGGTGATTTGTCTGGTGGTCTTCGTCGTCGCGTGCAATTAGCACAAGTGTTGCTAAATGATGCTGACTTGTTGTTGCTTGACGAACCGACAAACCACTTGGATATTGATACCATTGCTTGGTTAACAAATTACTTGAAAACTTCTAAAAAGACAGTTCTTTTCATCACTCACGACCGATATTTCTTGGATAATGTGGCAACACGTATTTTTGAATTGGCAAATAGTCAATTGACAGAATATCAAGGAAATTATCAGGATTACGTTCGTTTGCGTGCAGAACAAGATGAACGTGATGCAGCAACGCTTCACAAGAAAAAACAACTTTACAAGCAAGAGCTGGCTTGGATGCGTACGCAACCACAGGCTCGTGCGACAAAACAACAAGCACGTATTAATCGATTTAATGATTTGAAAGCTGACTTGTCTGGTACGACTCAGTCGACTGAGCTTGAAATTAATTTTGAAACAAGCCGTATCGGGAAAAAAGTTATCAATTTTGAAGATGTCTCATTTGCTTTCCCTGATAAACGAATCTTAACAGATTTCAATTTATTAGTGCAAAATAAAGATAGAATTGGGATTGTTGGAGATAACGGAGTCGGGAAATCAACCCTTCTTAATTTGATTAATGGTGATTTGAAGCCAAGTTCAGGTAAACTTGAAATTGGTGAGACTGTCCGCATTAGTTATTTCTCACAATTGCCAAAAGATATGGACGAAGACAAACGTGTCATCAATTATTTGCAAGAAGTAGCAGATGAAGTCAAGACAAGTGTTGGAACAACAAGTGTGACGGATTTGTTAGAACAATTCTTGTTCCCACGTTCAACACATGGAACTTTGATTTCAAAACTTTCTGGTGGTGAGAAGAAACGTCTTTATCTCTTGAAAATTTTGATTGAAAAACCAAATGTTCTTTTGCTCGACGAACCGACAAACGACCTTGACATTGCGACTTTGACTGTTCTTGAAAGCTTTTTACAAACTTTCCAAGGGCCAGTTATCACAGTTAGTCACGACCGCTATTTCCTTGATAAGGTAGCTAATAAAATTTTGGCCTTTGAAAATGGTCATATCAGAGAATTTTTCGGAAATTACACGGATTATCTTGACGAAAAAGCATTTGAAGAAAATGCAGCAGAACACGTTAAGAAAGAAACTCAACAAAAGACCGAAAAAGAAAAAACGAAAAAGAAACGCATGTCTTATTTTGAAAAAAAAGAATGGGAAGTCATCGAAGATGAAATTGCCAATCTTGAAGAAGACATCGAATCTATCGAAGCTCAAATGCAAGAAAATGCCAGCGATTATGGCAAACTAGCTGGACTTCAACGTTCATTGGATGAAGCTAATGAAAACTTACTTGAAAAATACGAAAGATATGAATACCTAAGTGAACTTGAGGGATAATGTTTTATAAGTAATGACAAAGACTTGATGATAAAAACGGTGAAGGTTCCTGATGATAAAAAAGAGGAAGTTAAAGCTGGAAAACTTAAAATTGATGGGGTTGACTTACGAACCTCAGACGGTCGGTATGCAGGAAAACTTGAAGATATTTCAGAAGAATTTGAAGAAGAGAAGTCTAGCAATAATCCCAATTTTTCTTCTGATGCTTTATATGCAGCAGTCGGGGCTTTGTTAGCCTCAGGAATTTCTGTCTTAGCATATAAAGGACACCTACTAAGTACTAAGCAGAAAACATTAATTAACAAGCTAGAATCTACCATTCACCCATATAGCGAAACTCTTTTGAAAAATATTTATAATAGAGAATCTGTTGCAGCGTTATCTGAGTTTTTAGCTACTGTTCAGGAGATTACAGAAATCAAATTTCCAATATTTATAAAAAGTAGCAAACCAGGTTGGTGGGATTCTTTTGTTAGTGTAATCCATTTATACACTCAAGAATTGATTAAAAATAATCCTCAAGACGGACAAGAACTTCCCGAACTACCAAAAAAGAAGAAATTATTAAAAAATAATTATTTTATTGCTCAGCTGAAGTTTATAGAAAAGTGTTTATTAATCCAACAAGAAATTATTGCTGATACTGTTAATAATATTCCACCATTGGAGGAAGAGAGTATTAATCAAACTAATAATAAAGTATTTAAAGTTACTAAAGTTTAATATAATTTAACTAGTTGAGTGACTTAGCTGGATAGCAGTCACTCTTTCTTGCAGAAAGAAGGTATTTCGTTACTTAAAAATAGAGAACAGATTAGAAAGGAAAGACTATGAAACTCATTTGGACTTATTTGAAAAGATACCCAAAATGGCTAGTGCTCGATGTTATTGGGGCGCTTACCTTTGTAGTTGTTAACTTAGGCTTACCAACGGCTCTTGCTCGAATGATTGATCAAGGGGTTACAGTTGGAAATAAGAATAAGGTCTATTTCTGGGCACTGGTTATGCTGGTTGTCATCATCTTGGGGATGATTGGACGTGTGATTCTTGCTTATGCAGCAGGAAAAATTACCACAAACATGATTAAGGATATGCGCAATGACATGTATGATAAGTTACAGCAATATTCACATCAAGAATATGAACAAATCGGTGTGTCTTCCTTGGTAACACGGATGACCAGTGATGCTTTTATCTTGATGCAGTTTGCTGAGCAGACGTTACGTATGGGTGTCATTACACCTTTAATGATGATTTCTAGTGTGGTGATGATTTTAGTAACCAGTCCATCGCTTGCTTGGATTGTAGCAGTTGCTATTCCATTTTTGGTTCTGGTTGTTTACTATGTGGCAACTCGTACGCGTCCTTTATCAGAAAAACAACAATCAACTCTTGATAAAATCAACCAATATGTTCGTGAAAATTTAACTGGTTTACGTGTCATTCGTGCTTTTGCGAGAGAAGATTTTCAAGAACAGCGTTTTGGTAGCAAAAACGATGAATATAAAGACTTATCAAGCCGCTTATTTATTTTAACTGGTTTGACTGAACCACTCTTTGTTCTAATCATTATTTCAATGATTGTTGCTATTGTTTGGTTTGCTTTGAACCCATTGGCACATGGTGAGTTACAAATCGGTAACTTGGTAGCCTTTATTGAATATAGTTTCCACGCCTTATTCTCATTTCTTTTGTTTGCCAATTTCTTTACCATGTATCCTCGTATGGTGGTTTCAAGCGAACGTATTTCGGAAGTTATGGCGATGCCAATTTCCATTGACCCTAATGATGATGGTGTGACTGAGACAGCTACAAAAGGTTATTTGGAATTTGACAAAGTAACCTTTGCTTACCCAGGTGAAACGGAAAGCCCAGTCTTAAAAGATATTTCCTTTAAGGCAAAACCTGGTGAAACCATTGCCTTTATCGGGTCTACGGGTTCTGGTAAGTCATCACTGGTTAACTTGATTCCACGTTTTTATGACGTGACGCTTGGTAAGATTTTGGTTGATGGCGTTGATGTTAGGGATTATCAACTGAAAGCACTTCGTCAAAAGATTGGCTTTATTCCGCAAAAAGCTCTGCTATTTACAGGAACCATCGAAGAAAACTTGAAGTATGGTAAGTCTGATGCGACAAGTGAGGAATTGCAAGCGGCAGCTGATATCGCACAAGCTAAAGAATTTATCGAAAGTCGTGATGACCGTTATCAAACTCATCTAGCTGAAGGCGGAAGCAATTTGTCAGGTGGTCAAAAACAACGTCTTTCAATTGCGCGTGCTGTGGTTAAAAAACCAGATATCTACATTTTCGATGATTCTTTTTCAGCGCTTGATTATAAGACAGACGCTCAGCTGCGTGCTCGTTTGAAAGAGGTGACACAAGAAGCAACTGTTTTAATTGTGGCGCAACGTGTGGGAACTATCATGGATGCCGATCAAATCATTGTGCTTGATAAAGGTGAAATTGTTGGACGTGGCACACATGATGAATTGATGCAATCAAATGATATTTATCGTGAAATTGCTAACTCACAATTGAACAAAGCTGAAGAAATGAAAGGAGAATAAGAATGTCGAAACGAAATGTTTTTCTACGTTTATGGGATTATCTCCGACAATATAAAGGTGCACTTTTCTTGGCTGTTTTTCTAAAAATCTTTAGCAGTGTTATGAGTGTACTGGAGCCATTTGTACTTGGTCTTGCAATCACTGAATTGACGTCAAATCTTATGGATATGGCTCATGGTGTGGCTGGTGCTCATCTTAACATCTCTTATATTGCTATTATTTTGGTGCTTTACTTTGTCCGTGGTATGGGTTATGGGCTAAGTAGCTATGGTTCAAACTTTTTCATTACCAAAGCGGTGCAAAAGACTATTCATGATTTGCGTCGTGATTTAAGTGAAAAAATTAATAAGATTCCAGTTTCTTACTTCGACAGTCAGCAATTTGGGAACGTCTTGGGACGTTTTACATCAGATGTTGAAACAGTGTCAAATGCGCTTCAACAAAGTTTCCTTCGTATCATCGAAGCATTTACGACCATTACATTGGTTATTTGCATGGTGCTTTATTTGAATTGGCGTCTTGCTTTGGTCGTCATTGCCATTATTCCGATTACTTACCTTAGTGCTAAATTCATCTTGGGCAAATCGCAACCTTACTTTAAGGAACAAGCAGACGCACTTGGTGATATGAATGGTTTTGTTCAAGAAAATCTGTCTGGTTTTAATGTCATTAAACTTTATGGACGTGAAGAAATCTCTAGCCAAGAATTTCGTGAGATTACTCAGAATTTACAAGAAGTTGGCTTTAAAGCAAGCTTCATTTCTGGAATTATGATGCCAGTTTTAAGTGCTATTTCAGATATGGCTTACCTGATTATTGCCGTTTTGGGTGCTCTTCAAGTTCTTTCTGGTCAGCTAACTGTTGGTAATATGCAAGCTTTTGTTCAATATGTTTGGCAAGTGAGTCAACCAGTTCAAACCATTACCCAATTAGCTAGTGTTCTTCAAAGTGCTAAATCATCACTTGACCGTATTTTTGAAGTCTTGGATGAGCCAGAGGAAGCAGCACAAGTGACTGAAAAACTAGTACATGACTTGTCTGGTCAAGTAACCTTTGAAAATGTATCTTTCCAATATGTTGCTGATAAACCATTGATTCATAACTTTGACTTAGAGGTTAAACCGGGTGAAATGGTTGCTATTGTCGGACCAACTGGTGCTGGTAAGACAACGCTGATTAATCTTTTGATGCGATTTTACGATGTAACGGATGGTTGCATTAAGGTCGATGGTCACGATATTCGTAATTTGTCACGCCAAGATTATCGCAAACAATTTGGAATGGTCTTACAAGATGCTTGGCTTTATGAAGCAAGTATCAAAGAAAACCTTCGTTTTGGTAATTTGGATGCGACAGATGAAGAAATCGTGGCAGCCGCAAAAGCCGCTAACGTTGATCACTTTATCCGCACCCTTCCAGGTGGTTACAATATGGAAATGAATCAAGAATCAAGCAATGTCTCACTTGGTCAAAAACAACTCTTGACCATTGCGCGTGCTTTGCTTGCTGATCCTAAAATCTTGATCTTGGATGAAGCAACTTCATCCGTTGATACGCGACTTGAACTCTTGATTCAAAAGGCTATGGAGAAATTGATGGAAGGTCGTACAAGCTTTGTGATTGCACACCGCTTGTCAACTATTCAAGATGCTGATAAAATCTTGGTGCTAAACAATGGTCAGATTGTTGAGCAAGGAAACCATGAAAGCCTTCTAGCCGCTAAAGGTTTCTATTACGATTTATACAATAGTCAATTTGCTAAAAACAATTAGCCATTGAATATCTTTCATAAAGATGATATGATTATTAAGTAATAATAACGATGTTTGAGAAAAGCCATCGCTAAAAAAACAGCCTAATGACTGAAATTAGCGCCCCTGTGGATTCCCATAGGGGCTTCTTCTTTGCCCAGATATATTAGAAAAGAGATATTGAAATGAAACGTCAACCAGCACTTGTCGGCTTTAGTGGCGGACAAGAGTCCACAACTTGCCTATTTTGGGCTTTAGAGCATTATGAACACGTCGAAACAGTGACTTTTAATTATGGTCAATGTCACAGTCTTGAAATCGAAGTTGCCAAACATATTGCTGCTGAGTAAGGTGTTAAAAATCACTTGCTTGATATGTCATTGCTTGGGCAATTAACGGAAAATGCATTGACACGTTATATTGAGATTGAAAATCCAGACGATGATGTGCCAAATACCTTTGTTGACGGGCGAAATCATTTGTTCTTATCATTTGCTGCAGTGCTTGCCAAACGACTTGGGATTACTGACATTATCACTGGGGTTTATGAAACAGACTTTTCAGGATACCCTGATTGTCGTGATACCTTTGTCAAATCACTTAATATGACTTTGAACCTTGCCATGGATTATAACTTTGTTATTCAAACTCCTCTCATGTGGCTTGATAAATCAGAAACTTGGGAATTGGCAAATAAACTTGGAAAATTTGACTACGTCCGTGAAAAAACTTTGACATGCTATAACGGTATCAAAGGAAGCGGTTGTGGGGAATGTCCATCATGCAAACTTCGTCAAGCAGGTCTTGAAAAATACTTGGCAAGAAGAGGTAAGACTTAATGTTTTTGGCTCCAAAGGAAATTAAAGAACCAGCTGGTGAATCACTGGCCTATTGTCCTCGACGCGTTATGGTTTCAAAGGAGTTCACTTTTGATTTGGCCCATCATTTGTTCAATTATGATGGCAAGTGTAAGGCGGTTCATGGACACATTTACCGTTTGAAAATTGCTGTTTCGGGTTGGTTTGATGAACGTGGCATATCAGTTGATTTTGGAGATATTAAGCAGATTTATAAAGAACATTTGGAGCCGCATTTGGACCATCGTTACCTTAATGAAAGCTTGCCTTATATGAATACAACGGCTGAAAATATGGTTTATTGGATTTTTGAGCAGGTAGCGAAGCATTTGCCAAAGGAACGTGAAATTAGAGTAGAATATGTCCATTTGTGTGAAACACCAAGTTCATATGCTGAGTTCAGAAGGGAGTGGCTTTTAGATGACTAAGCGTCCACTAATGATTCCTGTGCTAGAAATTTTCGGACCAACTTTTCAAGGAGAAGGATGAGCAATTGGTCAAAAGACCATGTTTGTCAGAACAGCTGTTTGTGATTATCACTGTGCTTGGTGTGACTCAGTTTTTACTTGGGATGGTTCAGAAAAGCCAAAACGTATGACTGCTGATGAAATTATTACAGAGCTAGATAAGTTGGGATCTTATGACTATGTAACTTTGTCAGGTGGTAATCCCTGTCTTTTAGGAGCTAAAGCTAATATGGGGGAATTGGTTGTTAAGTTAAAAGCGCGTGGTGTGACACTGGGGATTGAAACACAAGGGTCTCGTTGGCAGACTTGGCTAAAAGACATCGACCAAGTCACTCTTAGTCCAAAACCACCATCAAGCTAGATGACTGTGAATTTTGAAATACTTGATTTTATTGTGTCTCAGTTGGATGAAGACCAAGTCACTTTTAGAATTCCTGTCTTTAATGATGAGGATTTAACATTTGCTAAAATGATTCAAAAACGTTATCAGCCTGATGTTTTGTATTTATCGGCTGGAAATCCTGAACCACATGCTTCTGGAAATATTGTAGAAGCACAGCTTAATCGTCTACGTCAGCTTTGGGAAACAGTGGCAGCTGACACAGAATGGAAAAGTGTGCGAGTTTTGCCACAACTGCATACATTACTTTATGATAATAAACGTGGCGTTTAAAATGGAGATTTAAATGAATAAAGCGCAGCTTAATTGCTTACGCCGATTTGGGGAGAGCACTATAACCGATTCAAGTGGCAAAGCGTGCACGTCTTGCCACAATTATACTGATATTTGATAAGAAAAATGGAATTTAAAAGGAAATTTTAATGACTAGAACAGATGAAATGAAAAATTTAACCCTGCTGGGAAATCAAAATACCAAGTATAAATATGACTATGATCCAAGTATTCTTGAATCATTTGACAATCGTCATGTCGATAATGGTTACTCTATTAAATTCAATTGTCCTGAGTTTACCTCACTATGTCCGATTACAGGTCAGCCAGATTTTGCAACGATTTATCTCTCATATATTCCTGATAAACTTTGTGTCGAATCAAAATCATTGAAACTTTATCTATTTAGCTACCGTAATCATGGTGATTTCCATGAAAATTGTATCAACACCATTGGTAAAGACTTGATTGATTTACTGCAACCACGTTATCTTAAGGTTTGGGGAAAATTCACTCCACGTGGTGGCTTGTCAATCGATCCGTATTTTAACTACGGAAAACCTGGTACCAAGTATGAAAAAATGGCAGATTACCGCTTGATGAACCACGATTTGTATCCAGGAACCATTGATAATCGCTAAAAAATAACCCTCGTATTTTTCCGAGGGTTTTGTTGATTACAATTTAAATGAAAAACTAATACCAGAAACGCCGACAGCCACTAGAAGAAGACCTGCCAAACGACCAACAAAGATAGCTGACAAAGTTGGATTAAATAGGAGGAATATTCCCAGAAGAATGGCAAGAACAGCTGAACCTAAGAAACGATTGGCATCAAAGAATCCAGCTTTTTTCATTTGAAAACCACCAATCAAACGTAAAATACCACTAATTAAAATCCAATAAGCAACAATGGTCATAACAGCATTTGATAGAGACATAACTGAGCTAGATAGCAGGATAATCCCAAAAACAATGGACAAGATACCTTGTAGCAAGTACCAAAGTGAACGATTAACGCTACTTGAATACATAAAGAGACTTGTGAATCCAGACAAGAAAATAATAATGGCGATAATCCAACCAATCATGGCTGTAGTCGTGAAGGGATGAATAAAGAGAAAAAGTCCGATAATTAGGGCGATAATCCCTGACCAAAGTGATAAACCTTTCATAATGTTACCTCCTATATTGTCACCTTAATCATACCACAAATCACGAAAAAAAGATTGTTAGAAGTTATAGATTAGAGAGTTAGAAAAAAACTAAGTGACATAAGATGTAATGTTTTATAACATCAAAATAAAATTTTTTTAGAAAAGTTACTGTAAATGCTTGACAGAAATATTCAGAAAATTTATAGTATTTAATGTAATACAAAATTACAATCACGTTTATGGAGGACATATATATGACAACAGGTAAAGAGTATGTAGCTGGCGTCTTTGAAAAAGTGAAAGCTCTTAATGCTCATGAGCCCGAATTTCTACAAGCTGTAGAAGAAGTGTTTGAATCACTGGTTCCAGTGTTTGATAAATATCCTAAATACGTTGAAGAAAATCTTCTTGAACGTTTGGTAGAACCTGAACGCATTGTTTCTTTCCGTGTTCCTTGGGTTGACGACAAGGGTCAAGTTCAAGTGAACCGTGGTTTCCGTGTTCAGTTCTCATCTGCTATTGGTCCTTATAAAGGTGGTCTTCGTTTTCACCCATCAGTAAACCAATCCATTATCAAATTCCTTGGTTTCGAACAAATCTTTAAAAACTCATTGACTGGTCAACCTATCGGTGGTGGTAAAGGTGGTTCAAACTTTGATCCTAAAGGTAAATCAGACAAGGAAATTATGCGTTTCTGCCAAAGCTTTATGACAGAGTTGAGCAAACACATTGGTGCTGACACTGACGTTCCAGCTGGTGATATCGGTGTTGGTGGACGTGAAATTGGTTATCTTTACGGTCAATACAAACGACTTCGTAATGAATACACAGGAGTTCTTACTGGTAAAGGACTTACTTACGGAGGTTCTCTTGCACGTACCGAAGCAACTGGTTACGGTGCTGTTTACTTCGCTGAGCAAATGCTTAAAGCTCGCGGTGAAGACTTCGCTGGTAAAGTAGCTCTTGTATCAGGTTCAGGTAACGTTGCTATTTACGCAACTGAAAAACTTCAATCACTTGGTGCTAAAGTCGTTGCTGTTTCAGATTCATCAGGTTATGTTTATGATCCGGAAGGTATCGATGTTCCACTTCTCAAACAATTGAAAGAAGTAGAACGTGCACGTATCGTGAAATATGCTGAAGCTCGTCCAAGTGCAACTTTCACACCTGCTAACGAAGGGACTATCTGGTCAATCAAAGCAGACCTTGCCTTCCCATGTGCTACACAAAATGAAATCAATGCTGAACAAGCTAAAATGCTTGTTGACAATGGTGTCATTGCTGTTACTGAAGGTGCAAACATGCCTTCAACATTGGAAGCTATCGAAGTTTTCCAAAAAGCTGGTGTTTCATTTGGTCCTGCCAAAGCAGCCAACGCAGGTGGTGTAGCTGTTTCAGCGCTTGAAATGGCACAAAATAGCCAACGTACACCTTGGTCTTTCGAGGAAGTAGATGCTAAACTTTACAACATCATGAAAGGCATTTACGAAAATACTGCAGCTGCAGCCAAAGAATTTGATGCAGAAGGTAACCTTGTTGTTGGTGCCAATATTGCTGGATTCCTTAAAGTTGCTGAAGCAATGTCAGCACAAGGTATTGTTTAACATATTACCTTAGAACCGTACAGACGGATCCAACAAGCCATTTTGTCTTAAATTAATTCTCTAATATCAAATAACTGAATCGAGCTCACCTAGGTGGGCTCTTTTGGTTGCTTGAAAAATTTGCTATAATGTTTTTAGTGAAAGAGAGGTTCTTCTTATGATTGAAGTGAGAGAAGTAACTGTTAAAGATGCTAAAAATCTGCTTGAATTTAGTAATCAGGTTGGTTCGGAAACAGACAATCTTTCCTATGGTAGTGAAGGGATGGGACCTTCTGTTGCTGAGGAAGAGAAAATCTTAGTAAAATTTCAAAATGCCAAGACATCTTATTTTTTATTAACTGAAGGAAATGGCCAAATTGTTGGAACTTGCAATTGTAGAAGTTTTCGAAAAAAACGTTTATCACACCGCGCAGAAATTGGAATTGCAGTTAAAAAAACTATTGGAATAGAGGCATTGGCCGTAAACTCTTAACACGCTTAATCAATCTTAGTCGACAATCTGGTCTTAAAATTCTCTCACTTGAAGTTCGGACTGATAACAAGGGTGCTATTCACCTTTATGAAAGTTTAGGTTTTCGTAGGATTGGAACCCTTGAAGGCTTTATGGAAATTGATGGCGAGTCTATCGATTTTGACATTATGGAATTATTTTTGGAGAAATCATGATTAGAGAAATTGTAAAAGATATCTTTTTTTTGGCGCAAAAATCGCAAGAAGCTACAAAAGATGACTTGTATCTAGCCCAAGATTTACAGGATACTTTAAATGCGAATCGAGCTAACTGCATTGGAATGGCAGCGAATATGATTGGTGTTAAAAAACGCGTGATTATTGTCAATATGGGCTTGGCAGATTTGGTGATGTTTAATCCAGTTATGACGAATAAATCTCTTCCTTTTGACACTGAAGAGTCTTGTCTATCACTTTTAGGCTCTCGTCCTACGCGACGTTACCAAAAAATCGATGTTACTTTTATGGATAAGAATTGGAATAAACAAAGCTTAACGTTGACTGGTTTAGCAGCACAAATTTGTCAGCATGAACTAGACCATTTAGAAGGTATTATCATCTAGAAAAGTTGTTAGTGCAGCTTTTCTTTTTTTACTGGTTAAAAAATAATTGCCCTAAGAACTTTTTTCTTGACATTAGTTCTCATAAGAACTACAATATATTTTACAAGAATAAATCTTGAAAAATTTTCAGAAAGTGATGAAAAAATGCGAGACAAAGATTTGTTTTCACAATTTAGATACTTTATTAATTTGATGGAGAATCGGGTACATGAGCTCGGTGGGCAGCATGGTGTTGAAAATCTCGCTGGTCCGCAGGGATTTGCAGTTCTTTATTTACGTGAGAATGAAGACAAAGAAGTTTTCATCAAGGACATTGAACGTAAGCTTAAGATTTCAAAATCTGTGACCAGTAATTTGATTAAACGAATGGAGAAGAATGGCTTTATTGAGGTGGTTCCGTCGGAGGTTGATAAGCGTTATAAGCGTGTCGTCTTGACTGAGCTGGGTAAAGCAAAATCCAAAGGCATCGATGCTTTTCATACTGCTATTCATAAGCAAATTTTTGATGGTATTAGCCGTGAAGAGCTAGAAATTTCTGGTCGTGTTTTTGATCGTATTTTGAAAAACTTAGAAAACAAGGAGTAACGCATGTTAAAAATTTTTAAACGTTTAACGGCAAAAGAAATCATCATGATGATTATTGCCGTCTTATTTGTGTGTTTGAATGTTTTCTTGGATTTAAAAATTCCAGATTACATGTCTGATATCACATCTTTACTCTCAACTCAAGGAACAAAAGCAAAAGATATTTTTGCTTGGAATCTAGATGCCCCAGGTATGCGTATGGTCTTGCTTTCTTTAGGAAGTTTTGCAGCCTCTGTGGTTGTCGGATTCTTAGCCGCACGCATCGCAGCAAGTTTCAGTACGCGTTTGCGTGATGATATTTTCCATAGTGTTTTGGACTTTTCAGATGCGGAAATTAAGAAATTTTCAATTCCAAGTCTTTTAACACGTACAACAAATGACATTACTCAAATTCAGTTGGTCTTTACCATGGGACTTCAAGTTATTACCAAAGGACCAATTATGGCAATCTGGGCTATTACGAAGATTGCTGATAAAAACCATGAGTGGTTGATGGTGCTGGTTGTAGCAGTGGCTGTCATGATTTTAATGTTGATTTTCTTGCTCATGATGGTAATGCCAAAACAACGCATGATTCAAAAATTAACGGATAAATTGAACAGTATTACACGTGAATCTTTGACTGGTATTCGTGTTGTTCGTGCTTACAATGCCGAAAGTTATCAAGATGGTAAATTTGCTAAAGCCAATGATAACGTGACAAACTTTAACCTCTTTATCAACCGTTCAATGGCTTTGATGTCACCAGTCATGACAAGTATTTCAAGCGGGATGACTTTGGCAATTTATTGGATTGGTGCTTTCCTGATTGAAGATATTGCTATTCCAAAAGACCCAACTAAGATTGCTGGTGCCATGCAAGATAAGGTAAATATCTTCTCAGATATGGTGGTTTATTCCTCATATGCCATGCAAGTTGTTATTGGTTTTATGATGATGATTATCGTTTTCTTCATTCTTCCCCGTGCGGTTGTCGCTGCAGGTCGTATTAATGAAGTCTTGGATACGAAGCCATCTGTTACTTATCCTGAAGAAAGTAAAGCTCAGCCGGCCGAAAAAGGTTCTGTTGAATTTGATGACGTGTCTTTCCGCTACAGCGAGCATTCGGAAGCTGTTTTGGAACATGTTTCCTTTAAGGCTAAAGCAGGTGATACGGTTGCCTTTATCGGATCAACAGGTTCTGGTAAATCTACTCTAGTTAATTTGATTCCTCGTTTCTATGATGCAAGTGAAGGAACAATCAAAGTTGACGGTGTTGACGTTCGTGATTACGATCATGACACCCTTCACAAGATTGTTGGTTACATTCCGCAAAAAGCTGTGCTCTTTAGTGGAGACATTGCTTCAAATATGGACATGGGTGACAGCAATAGTTCACCGCTTGATGATGATAAGATGTGGGAAGCACTTGATTTGGCACAAGGTAAAGATTTCGTTGAAAGTAAAGAGGGTCAACTAAAAGCTAAAGTCTCCCAAGGTGGTCAAAACTTCTCAGGTGGTCAAAAACAACGCTTGGCGATTGCGCGTGCCCTTGCTCGTAAACCTGAAATTATCATCTTTGATGATTCATTCTCAGCGCTTGATTATAAGACTGACCGAATCCTTCGTTCTCAATTGAAAGAACGTACAGCTGACATGACTAAGTTGATTGTTGCCCAACGTATTTCAACAATCATGGATGCTGATCAGATCTTAGTCTTGGATGAAGGTAAAGTAGTTGGTCAAGGTACTCACGAAGAATTGCTTGCAAATAATGAAGTTTATCGTGAAATTGCCTATTCACAATTATCTAAGGAGGAATTAGAAAATGGAAAATAAGAAAAAAGTATCCTTCTATGGCAGAATGGAGCCATACATTAAAGGTTTCCAATTTCCATTTATCCTTGCGGTAATTGGAGCCATTATTTCAGCGACTGTTACTGTTATTGGTCCTGATAAATTAAAAGAAATTACAAATACCATTATGAAAGGCTTGACACCAACTAAAATGGGGACTATCCCTGGTGTTGACCTAGATAAGGTTGGGCAAATTGCTTTAACTCTTGCTATTTTATATGTGATTTCTGCAGTTATTGGTTATATTCAAAACTTTACAGTAGCTACCATCGTTCAACGTTTCTCTCAACGTTTGCGTGCAGCTATCCAAGTTAAAATTGACCGTGTGCCGCTAAATTATTTTGATAGTCATTCACAAGGGGATACTCTTTCTCGTGTGACAAATGACGTGGATTTGCTTGGTCAGTCTCTTAACCAAAGTTTGGGAACATTGGTCACTTCAGTAGTACTTTTGATTGGTTCGATTTTCATGATGTTCCATTCAAATGTCAGCATGGCACTAACAGCAATTGGTTCGGTCTTTATCGGATTCTTGCTAGTTGTTGTGATTATGGGGTCATCACAACCCTTGTTTAAACGCCAACAAAATAACTTGGCAGCAGTTAATGGTTATGTCGAAGAAATCTATTCTGGCCATAATGTAGTGACAAGCTATAACGCTTCTGAAGAAACTAGCCAAGCATTTAAAATTCTTAACACAAATCTCTATAAATCAATGTGGCAATCGCAATTCTTATCAGGTATTATGATGCCGCTCATGATTTTCATTGGTAACTTTGGTTATGTGATGGTCTGTGTAGTTGGTGCGGTTAAGGTGATTAATGGCGATATTACCATGGGTGATGTGGTTGCTTTTATGAGTTACGTGCGTATTTTCTCACAACCTCTTTCTCAAATTGCTCAAGCTTTCACACAAATGCAATCAGCAACAGCCGCTATGAGTCGTGTTTTTGAATTTCTTGAAGAAGAGGAAATGGAAGATGAATCACACAAAGAACGTCAATTGTCTGATGTTAAAGGTGAAGTTACTTTTGATAATGTCTTCTTTGGTTATTCTAGAGATAAAACCATTATCCATGATTTCTCTGCCGTGGCAAAACCTGGTCAAAAGGTTGCTATCGTTGGACCAACTGGTGCTGGTAAGACAACCATCGTTAACCTTCTTATGAAATTCTATGAAATTGATAAAGGTCAAATTGCTATCGATGGTGTTGACACACGTTTGATGTCACGAGAAGAAGTCCATGACCAATTTGCAATGGTACTTCAAGATACTTGGTTGTTTGAAGGTACAATCAAAGAAAACTTGATTTACAACCAAGAAAATATCACTAATGAACAAGTAGTAGCAGCAGCTAAAGCAGTTGGTGTTCACCACTTTATCATGACGCTTCCTGATGGCTATGACACATACCTTGATGACTCTGTTACCCTTTCAATCGGTCAAAAACAACTCTTGACCATTGCGCGTGCCCTCTTGAAAGATGCTCCGCTTCTTATTCTAGATGAAGCAACATCATCAGTCGATACACGTACGGAAGAATTGATTCAAAAAGCCATGGATAAATTGATGGAAGGTCGTACCTCGTTTGTCATTGCTCACCGTTTATCAACGATTAAAAATGCTGACTTAATCCTTGTGATGAAAGATGGTAACATCATCGAGCAAGGAAATCATGATGAGTTGATGACAGAAGGTGGCTTCTATGCTGACCTTTACAACTCACAGTTTGAAGTAGCTTAAAAAAGAGACCTAATGGTCTCTTTTTTGATAGGAAGTTTGATTTATCCTTATTTTAAGATAATTTGCTATAATGGCAGTAACATCTAGTTAGGAAAAATTATGACAGAATCTATCTATGGGAAATACGCTGATTACCTGTCTTTGATTTTAGAAGACTTTAGCCAGCGTATTCAAGAAAAAAATGACCTGACCAAGAAAGAGACAGGTTATAAGTTATTTGAGCATTTGATTTCACGTGTTAAAACACCTGAAAGTATGGTGGAAAAGTGCCAACGAAAGGGTTTTGAAATCTCAACGGAGTCAGCACTAAGACAAATTCGTGACAGTATCGGTTTACGTATTGTTTGTGGTTTTGTCGATGACATTTACCGCTTGGTTGATGTGATTCATTCTTTTGAAGATTGCAGGATTGTTGGTGAAAAAGACTACATCAAAAATGCTAAACCAAATGGCTATCGCTCATATCACATGATTGTAGAAGTAGAGACACCATATCCTGACTGTCTTGGGAATGAGCAGGGCTCATACTTCATTGAAATTCAGCTTCGCACCATTGCTATGGATTCTTGGGCGAGCCTAGAACATCAGATGAAATACAAGCATGACATCAAAGATCCAAAACGTATTGTGCGTGAGTTAAAACGCTGTGCTGATGAATTGGCTTCCTGCGATTTGACTATGCAAACCATTCGCAATTTGATTCAGGAAAGTTCTCAGGTTGAAGGAGACGACTAATTATGAAAGTACTTATAGCAGAAGACGAAGTTCAGATGAACCGTGTGTTGACAACCGCCCTTACGCATGAAGGCTATGAAGTTGATTCGGTTTTTGATGGGCAAGCAGCTGTTGATAAAGCCAAGGAAAATGCCTATGATGTTATGGTCATGGACATTATGATGCCAAGAAAAACAGGGATTCAGGCTGTGCAAGAAATCCGTCAAACTGGTAATCAATCTCATATCGTCATGCTAACAGCTATGGCTGAAATTGATGACCGTGTGACAGGGCTTGATGCAGGTGCGGATGATTATCTTACTAAACCATTTTCGCTAAAAGAATTGCTTGCGCGCCTTCGCTCGATGTCACGTCGAGTGGATACTAACTTTACATCGAATATTTTAAAACTGGGAAGCGTCACTCTAAATGTTGGTGAACAGGAATTGGCTAGTCAAAATACCATTCGCTTAGCAGGAAAAGAAGCTAAGATGCTTGAGTTTTTCATGTTAAACCCTGGCAAGAAACTCTCAACTAAGCAGCTTTTCAATCATGTCTGGGCAAATGATAAAGACGATCCCGATATTGATGAAGGTTATGTTTTTATTTACGTTTCCTATCTTCGCCAAAAACTTCAATCTGTTGGAGCAAATCTTGTGATTGAAGGAGAAGACATGGGTGATTATGAATTGAAAGAATTGTAGGTGGCGTTATGTTTCGTAAACTTCGTCTACGTTTTATTGCCATTGCCTCTCTCGCCATTTTAATTGTGCTATTTTCGGTTGTTGGTGTTTTGAATTCGGCTCGCCATGTTCAGACTGTTGATGAGATTAATAAAATTTTGACTCTCCTTTCTGATAATGGTGGAAGTTTTCCTAGTATTTCAAAGACAACAAGTGAGCTAGGAGACACTGTATCAGTAGACACTCTTTTTCAATACCGTTATTTTAGTGCCAAAATGGACCATGATGGCAATATCATCTCCTTAAATTCTAGTAATATTTCTGATTTGACGGACCAAGAAGTCAAAGAATTTTTGGAAAGAATCAGTCATTCTAAGGATACGAGAGGGGACTTTTCTTATCACCACCACACTTATTCTTACATGATGTCTCAGACTAGTCGTCGTAGCGATTTAATCGTGGTACTAGATTCGACTAATCAATTTAGAGATAATATGACTCTGGTGCATTTGTCGATTTGGATGTCAGGGATTAGTTTTATTTTTTTTGTCTTGGTGATTTCGATTGTGTCTGGCAAGGTGATTAAGCCATTTATTCGCAATTATGAGCGGCAACGTCGTTTTATCACCAATGCAGGGCATGAATTGAAGACGCCTCTTGCTATCATTTCAGCTAACAATGAACTGGTTGAGTTGATGAATGGTGAGTCAGAGTGGACAAAAAGCACTAATGATCAAGTGGAACGAATGACAGGCTTGATTAATGGCTTGGTAGCCATGGCACGCTTGGAAGAACAACCTGAGTTAGTTCTTACCAATGTGAATTTTTCAGACATTACTAGAGATGCTGCCGAAGACTTTAAAGGACCAGTTATTAAGGATGGCAAGGAATTTGTCATGGACATTCAGCCAAATATTCATGTTAAGGCTGAAGAAAAATCGTTGTTTGAACTTGTTACGCTTTTGGTTGATAATGCCAATAAATATTGTGACCCAGCTGGCAAGGTTTCGGTGACCCTAAGCAAGAACAGATTGTCAAAAGCCAAACTTGAAATCTCTAATACTTACACCAAAGGAAAAGATTTTGATTATACGAAATTCTTTGAGCGATTTTACCGAGAAGATGAGTCGCACAATAACAAAACTTCGGGTTATGGCATTGGTTTATCAATGGCACAAACTATGGTCAAACTTTTAAAGGGCAATATCTCTGTGACATATAAAGACGATACTATCACATTTGTGGTGAGTTTGTAAATAAGACAAACAAAAAAGGCAGCAATCTTGCTGCCTTAATTTTATGCTTTATAACCTGATAGGCGTTTGACTTGTTCGATGCTTTCACTTGGTCCATAGTTGTTTGGGAAACGGTCGAGTTTTGCGATGGTATCAAGGTCATTTTGGCTGAGCTCAAAATCAAAAACTTTGAAGTTTTGTCTGATACGATCGAGGTGAACAGATTTTGGAATAGTCAAAATATCATTTTGAAGTTGCCAGCGAAGAATGACTTGAGCAGCGGTTTTACCATATTTTTCAGCAATGCTGTTTAGGGTAACGTCCTTGAAGATATCATCCTTTCCTTGGTTAAATGGACTCCAAGCTTGTGTTGCTATACCAAATTCTGCATTAGCCTTGCGAAGTAAGTTTTGTTGTTTGTAAGGATGAAGTTCAATCTGGTTGAGGGTTGGAACAATTTCAGTATTTAAGGCAAAATCAGCGATGCGTCCAGTTGAGAAATTGGAAACACCAATTGCTCGAATGCGACCTTCTTTATAAAGGTCGGCCATGGCACGCCAGGCACCGTGTGTATCACCATATGGTTGGTGAATGAGATAGAGGTCAAGGTAATCAGTACCGAGTTTTTTAAGACTTTCTTCAAAAGCTTTTTTGGTTTCGTCATAGCCAAGCTGATTAATCCAAGCTTTTGTAGTGATGAAAATCTCTTCTCGTTTGAGACCAGAAGCTTTGATAGCTTGACCAACGGCTTCTTCGTTTTTGTAAAGAGCAGCAGTATCGATAAGACGGTAGCCGACTTCAAGAGCATCTTCAACAGATTTTTGACACTCAGCTTGGTCGAAAATTTGCCAAACACCAAATCCCAATTTTGGAATTTCGACACCATTATTTAAAGTTTTATATTCCATGTTAATTCTCCTTTTTTCCTTGATTCTAGCATAAAAGGCTTTCATGTTAAAAAAATTTGTCTCAAACTATGTTGCTATGGTCAGCGAATTCATTTAAACTAAGTTTGATTTCATTGATAAAATATTGGCTGATTGGCGCCAATTTTTTCTTCTTATTGGTCACATAACCAAGCGTGTGCTTTGGACTGTTTTTTAGAGGAATAAGAACAATTTGATTTCGAACAAAGCTATTGACAATTCCAAGACCAGAAGCGTAAGCATCGGTTGCACACAACAAATTCATCACAGTTCCACGGTCATTGCTGTAGAGAATGCGTTGTTGGTTATGAATATCAAGAACATCTTCATCAAAATTCAGTCCAGACTGTTCTTGACGAAAGCGTATTTGATTATAGCCTTTTAAGTCTGTTGCTGAAATGACAGATTTGTGAGCCAAAGGGTGGTCGCGTCTAAGAAAAATACGTGTTGGAAAGTCACCAAGTGAAGTGAACTCGAGTTCATGGTGCTCGAGAGCTGATTTTAAAATATGCTTATTTTCATCATCTAGATAAATAATTCCCACATCAGCTTCAAAAGATGCTACGCTGTCTAAGATTTTTTTAGTACTTGTTTCGATGGTTTGAAATTCTTGGTAGTCATGTTTGAATTCTTGAGCGACTTTGGCAAGGGGAATTGATAAGAAGTCATAGTGATGAGAAGCAACCGTAAAGCTCTTTTTGAATTGGTCATGATAGCGTTGTTGCAACAAATCTAGCTCACCAATGATACGTTTGGCGTATTTCAAAAAATCATGCCCGTCCTCTGTTAAACGCGTTCCCGTGTTTGAGCGAGTAAACAATTGAACACCAAGCTCATTTTCCAAATCCTTGATAGAACATGACAAGTTGGGCTGAGTCATATATAATTCCTTGGCAGCCTGACTAAAAGACCCCACACGAGCGACGACTTCGACATAACGACATTGTTGGAAATTCATAAAACATCATCCCTTCTTGAAATAATTGATATTATTATAATTGAATTAAATTAAAAAATCAGCAATATTCTGATAAAAATATTTAAAGTCTTGATAAGAAAATCCTATAGCCAGTGATAAAACAATCTAATCATTAACCAATATTATGGCTAGCCATAAAAAATAAAGATTTTTCAAATGTGTGAAAGCTTGCTACAATGAGCCTAGAAAGCTTCTCGGAGGTGATGTGTTAATGCTCTTTATAGAAAAGCGCTTAAGAAATAGTTCAATCGTTGTTACAATTGTTCTTGTAATATCTCTTCTAATATTTTTTAAATATTCTTCCTTCAAAGCCTATCAAACTAATAAAATCTCTTCACATATTGAAAAGGAAGATATTGTTTTTTTAGATAGTCTAAGAAATTTAACACATCTACCTTACGAGTAAAGGAAGCTGGGATAAAAGTGCTCAGCTTCTTTTTTTGTGTCATCATAATTTTTAAGGTCATAACTAATCTTTATGGCCAAGCATAAATAAAATAGATTTTTCAAGTTTTCTAAAGCGTGATAGTATAATTGCCATACCAATTGCAAAGGAGATGACATTATGACAACAAAAAGAGAATGGGTTTTACAGGCATTTAAGAATGAATCAGTTGACAAGGTTCCAGTCGGCTTCTGGCATCACTTTACAACTGATGAGGAACGAAGTGATGGTTTTAATCCAGAAATTTTTAATAAAAATATTACTGGTCACAAAAAATTTATCGCTGACGTTAATCATGATTTTGTCAAAATCATGAGTGATGGTTTCTTCACTTATCCAAACGAACAAATTCGTGAAGGAATTACTTCCATTAAAGAACTCGAAGGTATCACATCAATCGGTGAAAATCATCCATGGATTGAAAAGCAAATTGAGCTCGCTAAAAAAATCCGTGACGATTTTCCTGAAGATATTGCCTCTTTTTATAATATTTTTGCCCCCGCGACTTATCTCAAATGGCATCTCGCAGGAAAAGGTGGTAATGGTGATACGATTATCGAAAATTTTATCAAAGAAGATGCTGAGTTGACTAAGACAGTTCTTGATGTGATTGCCTTTGATATTGGCTTATTAACGAAACGTTTGATTGAAGAAGTAGGTGTTGATGGCATTTATCTCAGTGTTCAAAATTTGCAAGACTCACGATTGAGTCGTAAGGAATATGACCATGTTATTAAGCCAGGTGAACTTCATATCTTGAATCGAGCTATTAGCTCAGGTGGCACAAATATTCTTCACATTTGCGGTTACGAAGGTGCGACAAATGACATTGCTTACTATACTGGTTATCCTGCTGATGTGATTAATTGGGCTGTTGAATTGGAAGGTGTTAGTTTATCAGAAGGTCGTGAGTTATTTGGCGGGAAGACCGTTCTTGGCGGATTTAGAAATACCGAAAATGACTTGCTTTATCAAGGCAGCAAAGAAGCGATTCAAAATAAAGTTAGAGAAATTCTCGATGAAACAGGTCGAAAAGGTGTAGTTATTGGAGCTGACTGCACAGTGCCAAATGACATTGCAGCTGAGCGTATTGCTTGGGTCAAAGAAGCCGTCGCAGATGAACTTGTCCTCAAAGAAGCAGTCGGATTTTAGAGATTTCAGAAATCAAGGAAAGTTTTAGGTAAAAAGAAAAAGGAGAGTTATATGAGTAAGAAAAAATGGATTATTTCAGGAGGCGTTATCGTAGCACTTGTTGCAGCAACTATTGTTGGACGTCAATTGACAGGGAAAAATTCAGCAAGTGCAGATAGTTCATCAGAAAGCTCTGAAAAAGTGACAACTTTGCAAGTCGCTCACAACCAAAACTATGTTCCATATGATTATATCAATGAAAAAGGTGATAGCGATGGTTTTGAAGTTGCGGTATTGAAAGCTATTGATGAAAAATTGAAAAACTATAAATTCGATTACACTGGAACAAGTGATGAAGATTTGTTGATTGGACTTGAATCTGGCAAATATGATATTGGTGTCAAAGGTGCTTGGTACACTGAAGAACGTGCTCAAAAATTCATTATTCCTGATGAAGCTATCGGTGCAAGTGTTATTGGCTTTGCTATTCGAAAAGAGGACGAATCTAAATACAAAGATATTGATTCTTTTGCAAAAAACGGTGGTAAGTTAGTGCCAATTTCCCCTCAAAATGCTCAATACAATGTGATTCAAGAATACAATAAGAAAGCTAAAAATCAGATTGAATTGACTGAGTCAGAAAGTTTCTCTGTTGCTGATGCCTATGCTTGGGTTCTTGAAGGTCGTTACGATGCTTATTTCTCAATTAAATTATCATTTGAAGAAGCGGTTCAAAAAGAAGATGGTGCTTATCATCAGTACGCTGATCAATTAACATGGTTCCCATATAAGGGAATTGAAACTTATCCGTTGATTCACAAAAATTCAACTAACAAAGAATTTGCAAAAGAGTATGACAAAGCAGTTAAAGAATTGCAGGAAGACGGTACGATTGCAAAACTTTCAGAAAAATACTTTGGAGAAGATGTCTTTAGTTATGTAACAGATTAGGAGGTGCCTATGGTTTCTTATGAACCGTCTCGTGTGATAAGAGTTATTCCTGAAATCTTGTCAGCTTTGCCTCTCACTCTTTGGATTTTAGTTGTGACTGTTTTATTAGGGAGCTTATTAGGTTTCTTACTAGCTTATGCACAAATATCGAGAGAAGCTAGCTTTTCTAAAATCGCAAAAGATTATGTTTTTATTTTGAGATGTACGCCACCGATTGTTCTCATTTTTCTTGTGTTTTATGGTTTACCTCGTTTTATTGAATGGTGGCTTGGCATCGATGTGAATGGCTGGTCTCGTGCGGTATTTGTCATTTTGGCAATGACTTTGCTGTTTGGTGCAAGCATTTCTGAAGTTTTTAAGTCATCTTATCAAGCTCTACCTAAGGAGCAATTAGAGGCTGGACTTAGCATTGGTCTGACAGAATATCAAACCTTTATTAGAATTCTTTTACCGCAGGCGTTTCGAATTGCACTTCCAAATATTGTGACAGCGATTATTAATCTTTTAAAAGATATTGCACTTGCTTATACGATTGGTTTAGTTGATTTAATGGGAGAAGGAAATCTCATCATTTCAAGAAATATGGGAAATTATTCTCTTGAAACTTATACGGCAGTTGCTATTGTTTACTGGGTTTTAGCCTTCTTCTTATCTTTTATTTCACTTGTGACTGAAAATGAATTGAATACCGAAAAGGGCTAAGGAGGAGATTATGGATTTTTCTTATATTTCAGAAACGTTTATCAAGGCTCTTGCAGGAATTCCGGTCACTTTAGGAATTATGATTGTTTCAATTCTTATCAGCTTTTTTCCGGCACTTTTTCTAGCATTGGGGCGTATTCACAAAGTAAAAGGTGTTACGGGATTTTCAGTTATTTATCTCGCCTTTATTCGTTCGACTCCAGCTATTTTACTGATTTTATTCTTTTATAGTCTTTTTCCAAGTTTGATTAATCAAGTATTGAAAGCTTCTGGTTTTAACGTTTTTGACATCAATCCTATTTATTACGCGTTTGTTATTTTTGGGCTTATGACAACAGGCAGTCTTTCAGAGATTATTCGGTCGAGTCTTTTGACGGTTAATAAAGGGCAACTAGAAGCAGCACTTGCTATAGGACTTACGAAAAAGCAAGCTTATTTGAGGATTATTTTTCCACAAGCCATTAAGCAAGCTCTTCCTAATCTTTGCAATCTTGTCATTAATCTAGTTAAAGGTACCTCTCTTGTTTTTGTAATGACAGTAAAAGATATAACGGCGATTGCTAAGGTTGAGGCAGCATATGGCTATCATTATTTTGAATCTTACTTTGTTATTTTTGTGATTTATATTATGATTTGTGGGTTGATTCAATATGCTTTTAAAGTGCTGGAAAGACGTGCTCAGATTGGTTGAGAGAAGATGGGAGAAGTTATGCTAACAGTTAAAAATATTGAGAAATCTTTTGGAGAAAAGAAAGTTTTAGATGGAATTAGTTTGACGGTCAATAAAGGGGATGTTGTTGCTATTTTGGGACCATCTGGGTCAGGAAAGACAACTTTTTTGAGAACGTTAAACCATCTTGAGGCGCCAGATTCGGGTCAGTTAGAGTTGGACGGAAAGACATATGATTTGGCAAAAATTAACCGTAAAGAGGTGCTTGAAATCCGCAAAAAAACAGCATTTGTCTTTCAAAATTATAATTTATTTGCCAACAAAACAGCCCTTGAAAATATCTTAGAAGGCTTAGTCATCGCGCGAAAAGTTCCAAAAGCAGAAGCCATTCCGATTGCTGAGAGTGCGTTAAAAAAGGTTGGTTTGTTAGAAAAAAGAGATTTTTACCCAAGCCAATTATCAGGTGGTCAACAACAACGTATTGGAATTGCGCGTGCTATTGCGGTAAAACCAGAGGTTATTCTTTTTGACGAACCAACGTCTGCACTCGATCCAGAATTAATCGGTGATGTTCTTGATGTCATGAAAGAACTTGCTAAAGAGGGTGTGACAATGGTGGTAGTTACTCACGAAATGAGTTTTGCGCGTGATGTTGCAACGCACGTTATTTTTATGGAAGGTGGGCATATCATAGAAGAAGGTGACCCGAAAGAATTCTTCACACGACCAAAAGAAGAACGTACCAAACAATTCTTGACACGAATTATTCCAGAATTAAATATTGACCCAGTGATTTAAACCAGTCTAAGGCTGGTTTTTTGCTTTTGGATAAGAAGATTTTAGTAAAAGTCGCTTTTTTTTCGGAACAATGATAAAATGGAGTGTAAAATAAAAATTGTAAGAGAAGAAAATGACTAAGAAAATTGGCGTCGGAAAGGCGCATAGTAAGATTATTTGGATGGGTGAACATTCAGTTGTTTACGGTTATCCTGCTATTGCGATTCCTCTTCAAGGAATTGAAGTAGAATGTCGTATCTATCCAGCTGATGAAAAAATTTACTTCGACTATTATGATACCCTATCAACTGCCGTTTATGCGGCTTTAGAATACCTTAACCATACAGATGTCGCTGTCTCGTATGACATTCGTTCAGAGATTCCACAAAAACGAGGTATGGGTTCATCAGCTGCTATTTCAATTGCAGCTATTCGAGCAGTCTTTGATTATTTTGAGCAAAGCATCGACATGGAGACGCTTGAAATTTTGGTGAATAAAGCAGAAATTATTGCTCATTCAAATCCGAGTGGCCTTGATGCCAAGACATGTTTGAGCGACAAGGCGATTACTTTTATCCGAAATATTGGTTTTAGTACACTTAACTTGGACTTGGATGCTTATCTTGTTATCGCAGATACAGGTATTTATGGAAATACTCGTGAAGCAGTTGAAAAAGTTGCACAAGCTGAGGAAGCTAATTTGCCACATCTTGCAGCTTTAGGCGACTTGACAGAGATGGTTCAAAAAGCGATTCAAGCCAAAACTATTTCTGAAATTGGTCCCTTGATGACAAAAGCACACAGTCACTTACAAGCAATTGGCGTTAGCATCGACAAAGCTGATCAATTAGTTCAGATTTCTTTAGAAAACGGCGCTCTAGGTGCCAAAATGAGTGGTGGAGGTCTTGGAGGATGTATTATCGCCCTTGCACAGACCAAAGCACAAGCAGAAAAAATTAGTAAAGCATTAACAGAAGGAGGAGCGGTTCAAACGTGGATCGAAAAATTGTAACGGTAAAATCATATGCCAATATCGCTATTATCAAATACTGGGGGAAATTTGACGCAGCTAAGATGATTCCAGCAACCAGCAGTATTTCGTTGACACTGGAAAATATGTTTACCACAACAAGTGTTTCCTTTTTACCAGATTCAGCCAGCCACGATGAATTTTACATTAACGGTGTTTTGCAAGACGAGAAAGAGCATGCTAAAATTTCTGCCATCATTGACCAGTACCGTGGTGGACGTTCCGAATTTGTCAAAGTTGAAACTAGCAATAACATGCCAACCGCTGCAGGTTTATCATCAAGTTCAAGTGGACTTTCAGCACTTGTAAAGGCTTGTAATGAACTTTTTGAAACTGGCTTAAATCAAGCAGAGCTGGCACAAAAAGCCAAATTTGCTTCAGGTTCATCATCACGTTCATTCTTTGGACCACTTGCTGCTTGGGACAAAGATTCTGGTGAGGTTTACCCAGTTCAAACTGACCTCAAGCTTGCTATGATTATGCTTGTATTAAGCGATAGTAAGAAACCAATTTCTAGCCGTGAAGGTATGAAACGTTGTGTTGAAACGTCAACAACTTTTGCAGATTGGGTGAAACAATCTGAACAAGATTACAAAGATATGCTTGTCTATCTTAAAGATAATGATTTTGAACGTGTTGGAGAATTGACAGAGCGTAATGCCCTAGCTATGCACGATACCAACACACACGCAAACCCACCATTCAATTATTTGACGGATGACAGTTACAAAGCAATGGACTTCGTTAAACAACTGCGTTCAGAAGGTGAGAAATGTTATTTCACGATGGATGCAGGACCAAACGTCAAAGTTCTTTGTTTGGAAGAAGATTTGGAACGTTTGACAAAACGTTTTGAAGAAAACTATCGTGTCATTGTTTCACGAACTAAGGAATTATAAGATGAAAATGATTAAGGTTCAGACTGGTGGAAAGTTGTACATCGCTGGTGAATACGCGGTGCTAACACCAGGTCAAACAGCTGTTATCAAGAATATTCCCATTCACATGACAGCTGTGGTTAAAGACGCCAAAGACATTAACCTTTTTTCTGACATGTTTGATTATACTGTTGGCATGACACCAGATAGCAAGTATGCACTGATTCAGCAAACAATCGTAACTTTATTTGATTATCTTGGCAAGTCTGCTGAAGAAATACCACCCTTTTCTCTTGAAATCACTGGAAAAATGGAGCGTGATGGTAAGAAATTTGGTATTGGTTCAAGCGGGTCAGTTACTGTTTTAACCCTAAAAGCTCTATCAGCTTTTTATGAGTTGAACTTGTCAGCTGATTTGATATTTAAGTTGGCATCATATACCTTGCTAAAATTAGGTGACAATGGTTCTATGGGGGATATTGCTTGCATTGCTTATGATGATTTGGTTGCCTTTACTTCATTTGATCGCCAGCAAGTAG
The DNA here is from genome assembly GCF_900475675.1 of Streptococcus lutetiensis. NCBI lineage: Bacteria > Bacillati > Bacillota > Bacilli > Lactobacillales > Streptococcaceae > Streptococcus > Streptococcus lutetiensis. Next base: position 995,799 of record NZ_LS483403.1, on the reverse strand, counting down.
CAAAATGGATTGGAACGGAATCGATTCAAGATGTACTTGATAAAGACTGGGGCTATCAAATTGAGGTTATTAAACCAGCTTTGCCATGTGAGTTTTTGGTTGGTTGGACTATGCAGCCCTCTATTTCAAAAGACATGATTAATCTGGTTAAATCTGCTATTTCACAAGAATTTTTAGCAGCAACTGAAAAAGAGGTCCAGCTTTGCAAACAAGCGCTACAATCTGGTGACAAAGAAAGTGTCAAAAAAGCACTTCAAAACATGAGTGATTTATTGCTAGGCTTAAGCTCAGCTATTTACAACGATAAACTTTTAGCCTTAAAAGCTGCCGAAGATGGTCTAGATGTGATTGCTAAATCATCAGGTTCAGGCGGTGGTGATTGTGGTATTGCAATATCATTTAATCGTGAAGATAGTCAAGAACTTATCAAGCGTTGGCAAGAAGTTGGCATTGAGCTACTAGACATGGAGGAATTAGCATGATGAACCGTAAGGATGAGCATATCAAGTATGCACTAAAATACCAATCACCGTATAATTCATTTGATGATATGGAGTTGATTCATCGTTCGCTTCCTGATTATGATTTGAGTGAGATTGATTTGCATACGCATTTTGCGGGGCGTGATTTCGACTTTCCGTTTTACATCAATGCTATGACAGGTGGTTCAGAAAAAGCAAAAGACGTCAATCGTAAACTTGCTCAAGTTGCGCAAGTGACTGGACTGGTTATGGTTACAGGTTCTTATAGTGCTGCGCTGAAAAATCCAGGTGATGATTCTTATCCAAGTAAAGTAGATTACCCAGATTTGCTTCTTGCAACTAATATTGGTATTGACAAACCCTATGAACTGGGACTTCAGACTGTTGAAGAAATGCAGCCGATTTTCTTGCAAGTTCACGTGAATTTGATGCAGGAACTTTTGATGCCTGAAGGAGAACGTGAATTTCGTTCTTGGAAACAACATTTAGCTGATTATGTGACAAAAATGTCAGTTCCTGTTGTCTTAAAAGAAGTCGGATTTGGTATGGATTTAAAAACCATTGAGACGGCTTACGACTTAGGTATTAAAACCTTTGATATTTCAGGCCGTGGTGGAACAAGTTTTGCCTACATTGAAAATCAACGTGGTGATAATCGCTCCTATCTAAATGATTGGGGCCAAACAACCGTGCAAAGTCTTTTGAATGCCCAATCAATGGTTGATAAAGTTGAAATCTTAGCTTCAGGTGGTGTTCGTCATCCGCTTGATATGGTCAAATGTTTGGTGCTTGGTGCTAAAGCAGTTGGCCTTTCACGAACTGTCTTAGAATTGGTTGAAAAATATCCTGTTGACAAAGTTATCGATATCATTAACGGGTGGAAAGATGATTTGCGTCTTATCATGTGTGCCCTCAATTGCAAAAGCATCAAAGATTTAAAAGAAGTCGATTACCTTTTATACGGAAAATTACAAGAAGCAACAAAAAAACACTGATGTTAATCAGTGTTTTTTTATATTACAACATGAAATGCACGATTGCGATGTATTGTAAGATAGATGCAAGCAGGATGAATAAGTGCCAAATCATGTGGTCATAAGGACGTTTTCTAGCGTAGAAAATCGCACCAATTGTGTAAGCTAAACCACCAGCAAGCATCAAACTCCAAAAGACAACACCAGTTTTACTAATAATACTTGGAATGATAAAGACAACCAACCAACCCATTAGCAAATAAAGAAAGAGTGAGAATTTATCATTGATTTTTTTAGCAAAAATCTTGTAAAGAATGCCAAAGATTGTTGCTCCCCACTGCAAGACAATGATTAAGTAACCTAACCAGCCACCGACAAGTGAAAGAGCAACTGGCGTGTAAGAACCAGCAATAGCAATATAAATCATGCTATGGTCGATAATACGTAGAACAAATTTTTGTGGTGAGTCATATTGCATTGAATGGTAGATTGTTGATGACATGAACATCAAAAACAAACTAATATCAAAAATTGACATCCCAACAGCAGCCTGCATGCCATAGTGGCGATAACTGTAAATAGCTGTAATTGGCAAGAGTACCAGCATTGCAACAGCACCGACAGCGTGAGTGATACTATTTGCAACCTCTTCACCAAAAGAAAGGCGTTTACTAAGTTTTAGAGTCATGCTAGTTTTCATGGGATTCTCCTTCTAATGCGTGAACCAATTCATGGGTTTGAAAATATAATTTTAGCGTTTGGCAAGCTGAGACAACCACAGGTGGTAAATCATCCATTTTTTCACCATTCATACAAGCGACAAAGTCATCGTAGCGTTTTTGTGACTGGTCTTCATCGATCAAGAGTGCCAAAGTTTGGCTGATTTCTTGGATAGAAAAAACATTTTTCAATGCAGTAATGACAATCAATCTAGCTACTTGCTTACGATTGTATTTCTTTTTAACAGGTTTTTCTAAGTGACCATGTTTGACATAATTATTTATCATAGAAGCTGTCAAGCCTTTTTCATCCTGTTGATTGGCTTTTCCAACTTGATTAACGTAAAGAAGTACTTGATCTAAGTACAAATCAATCTCTGGTAATTCAGACCATTTTGGATAATTTGATTTCATAAATTTATATTTACCTCTTTATCTAGTATCTATAACTAGATTATATAATTATCAAAAATTAAAGTCAAGAAAAAATTGTCCAGTGGACAATTTTTTCACAAGCCTGAAAATAGAAAATGAGCCATGCCCATTAGACACGACTCACTTATTAAATTTTTTGTTTAATTTCGCAAGTTTAGTAAGATGTGTTGCGCAGTCTCAAGATTCATGTGCGGAGCTTCTAGTAAAGCTTTTACAACTTCAGAGACTTCTTTATCTTTGGCACCAGCAAGAAGTGCAAGTGATTTAGCTTGTAATTTCATGTGACCGGCTTGAATACCAGTTGAGGTTAAAGCTTTAACAGCAGCAAAGTTCTGTGCTAAACCAACTGAGACGATGATTCGTGCCAACTGTTTGGCATCGGGATGACCAAGAAGGTCGTGCGCAATTTTTACTGTTGGATTAAGACCAATTGAGCCACCACGTGTTGCGATTGGCATTGGAAGGGTTAATTGGCCACGGAGAACTTGCGCTTCTTCGTCAAATGTCCAAGTTGCTAGACCGCGGTATTGGCCATCTTTACAAGCGTAAGTGTTAGCACCTGCTTCGATAGCACGCCAGTCATTTCCAGTTGCCATAACGACTGCATCAATACCGTTGAAAATACCTTTGTTGTGCGTGCTTGCACGGTAAACATCCTCTTGGGCTAATTTGCTAGCTAAGTGGAATTTTCTAGCTAACTTTTGAGCTTCCTCCTTGTTACGGCTGAGGTAGCGAAGGTCAACTTGACAATCTGCGGTAACAAGAGATTCTGTTGCGTAGTTTGATAGAATAGCCATCAAGCTTTTACCGCCTGATAATTCTTCTAAGATTGGAACTAAAGCTTCCATCATGGTATTAACCATGTTAGCGCCCATAGCTTCTTGAGTATCAACCGTTAGGTAGACAATTAAAAAGTCGTCTTTTTCATCGATGCTCAATTCGCGTGCCCCGCCACCACGTTTAACGATAGAAGGGTGTGCATCATTTGCTAGGCTAATTAATTGTTCTGTGTGTTCGACAATGGCTTTTTTAGCAGCACTTTTATTTGGAACGTCGTAAAGAGCAACTTGCCCAATCATTTTACGAGAGTGAACTTGAGTCTTGAAACCTCCAGAACGTTTGATGATTTTAGCTGCAATGCTAGCAGCAGCAACCACAGAAGGTTCTTCGGTTACCATAGGAACATTAAATGTTTTATCATCGATTTGAAAATCTGGCGCTAGTGAAAATGGAAGTGAAAAAGTTCCCAAGACATTTTCAGCCATTTGATTAGCAGTTTCTAGCGAGAGAAGTTCATCTTTTTTTAAGCTTTCTAAGCGTTCTACGCTAATGAGTTCATTTTTTTCCAGATGTTCAAGGCGTTCAGCCAACGTTTTTTTGGAGAATCCTCCCCAAGTCACTTTATTTGTCATTTACTTTACCATAGATTCTTTGATGTTCATGAATTTCTTTGAGAGCAAATGCACCTGTTTTGTATTCAGGGATATTGGCGTTTCCTTCTGAATCAATAACAACTTCCTCAAAGAATAATTTTTCGTAGTCTTCAACAGATAAACGAATGCGGTTTTTAAGAGTTTCTAAACGGTTAGTTTGTAGCATGTCTTTAAAACCATCAACCAAAGTTGCTGAAAAGATTTCTGCGACAGCACCACTACCATAACTGAAGAGAGCAATCTCATCACCAGCTACAAGATTTTTAGAATTCTCAAGAAGTGAAAGAAGACCTAAGTATAGTGAACCAGTGTAGATATTTCCAACTTCTTTACTATAGAGAATAGTGCTTTCAAAGTTTTCCTTGAGTTTTTCTTTAAAGTCTTCTGGTAGGTTTTTATCCATGACTTTGTTAAAGCCTTTAAGGGCTAATTTAGGAAATGGAAGGTGGAAGCAGAAGGCTGAGAAATCTGCAAGAGAAGTGTTGAAGCGTTTTTGGAATTCTGCCCATGTTGTTTTCAACATATCAAGGTATTGTTTTGTAGAGTAAATACCGTTAACGTAAGGGGTAGTAGAGTAGTTTGGACGCCAAAAATCCATAATATCGCGTGTTTGGGCAACTGAGTTGTCATTAAGTAGCAAGATTCGTGGGTCTTTTGAAATCAACATAGCAACACTACCAGCACCTTGAGTAGGTTCACCAGGGGTGTTAACACCATAGCGAGCAACGTCTGAAGCGATAACTAAAACTTTTGATTCTGGGTGTTTTTGAACATGCAAACGAGCGTAATCAAGCGCTGCCGTTGCACCATAACAAGCTTCTTTCATTTCAATGCTACGAGCAAAAGGTTGGATGCCCAAGAGACTGTGAATATAAGTAGAAGCAGCTTTACTTTGGTCAACAGATGATTCTGTTGCCACAATAATCATATCAATAGTCTTTTTATCTTCCTCGCTTAGGATGCTTTCCGCAGCAGAAGCACCAAGTGTCACAATATCGTCATTGATTGGCGTGATACTTAGATTATTTAATAGGAGACCTTTGCTGTATTTATCTGGATCAACATTGTGGCTTTCGGCCAAGTCGTCCATATTCAGCACGTACCGCGCTGTTGCAAATCCTATTTTATCAATACCAATTTTCATGAAAAAACCTTTCTTTTTATTGAATTTCTAATAAATGTTAGGGATTTTATCTTCATTCTTACTGGCCTAACAAGTTTTTAAAAGGTGGGGAAATCCTTTTAAATAAGAAATTCTTTTTTATTAAATTTACGGCGTGACTAATTGTCCAAAATTAATTTTAACATAAAGTTGGCAAAATACCCTATAAAAAAATTGTTTATTTTACCCTTCAAAGTAGATTGTGAAATCATATTAATTCGTTTAAAATGCTGGTAATTTTCAACATTTTTGATAAAATAGGAGTAATGAGCCATTTTTTATGGTTAAAAAAATTTAGAGGTGGATAGCATGACAAAAGCAGATGTTATTTTTAAAGAAAATATCAAAAAAATTATGAATGAAGGGGTATTTTCAGAGAATGCACGTCCTGTGTACCAAAGTGGTGGACAAGCAAATTCTAAATATGTAACAGGTGCTTTTGCGGAATACGACCTTAGTAAAGGTGAGTTCCCAATTACAACCCTTCGTCCTATTCCCATTAAAAGTTCTATCCGCGAAATCTTCTGGATTTATCAAGATCAAACTAATGACCTTTCAGTTTTAAATCATAAATACAATGTTAAATACTGGAATGATTGGGAAGTTGATGGCACTGGTACAATCGGTGAGCGCTACGGTGCGGTTGTTAAAAAACACGATATTATTCGTAAAATCTTAAAACAACTCGAAGAAAATCCATGGAATCGTCGCAATGTTATCTCACTTTGGGATTACGAAGCTTTTGAAAATACAGACGGGCTTTTGCCATGTGCTTTCCAAACCATGTATGATGTCCGTCGTGTTGACGGTGATATTTACCTTGATGCGACATTGACACAACGTTCAAATGATATGTTGGTCTCTCATCACATCAATGCCATGCAATACGTGGCCCTTCAAATGATGATTGCCAAACATTTCGGATGGAAAGTTGGTAAATTCTTCTATTTTGTAAATAACCTTCATATTTATGATAATCAATTTGAACAAGCAGAAGAATTATTACGCCGTCAACCAACTGACTGTCAACCACGTTTGGTTTTGAATGTGCCTGATGGAACAGATTTCTTTGATATTAAACCAGAAGATTTTGAATTAGTTGATTACGAACCCGTTAGACCGCAATTGAAATTTGATTTAGCTATTTAATCTTTTTCAGTGGCTTTCGTATCGCATCTCAGCATTTTTATAGGAAATCTGATAAAATGAAAGTAATCAATGAGAGGACAATATGACAAAGAAAATCGTTGCAATCTGGGCTGAAGATGAAAATCGCTTAATCGGGGTAAATGATAGATTACCTTGGCGTCTCCCAAAAGAATTGAAACACTTTAAAGAAACAACGATGGGACAAGCCCTGTTGATGGGACGTGTAACCTTTGACGGTATGAAACGTCGCATTTTACCAGGTCGCGAAACTTTGATTTTGACACGTGATAAAAACTTTAGAGCCGATGGTGTGACTATTGTTCATGATGTAGAGCAAGTCCTTGATTGGTTTAAAACTCACGACAAAACCCTTTATATCGTTGGTGGGGCAAGTATTTATGAAACTTTTTTGCCATACTGTGATGCTATCGTTAAGACAACGGTTCATGGTGAATTCGAAGGTGATACTTATTTCCCAGATCTTGATTTAAAAGCTTTTAAAAAGGTTTCAGAGTCATTTAACGAAAAAGACGACAAAAACGCCTACGATTTTACGATTACAGTTTTTGAAAAATAAAAAACACAGGGAGAAAGGAATGCAAAGAAGTATTTTTGGTGTGTTCACGGCTCTACTGGCAGTTATCTGTTTTTTGTGTGCTCTCCCAGCACTTAGAAAAAAACGTTATGGGTTAGCTGTCCTTTTATTTTTGAATGCCTTTACTAATGTAGTAAATACCATTCATGCCGTGTATGGTACCTTGTTTTAAGAAATAGAGAAAGTATAAAGTTAGAGAGAACAAAAAATGGTTGGAAATCGAACAAATGATGTAAAAGTTTATTGCTCATTTTGTGGAAAAAGCCAAGACGAAGTAAAAAAAATCATTGCCGGAAATAACGTATTTATCTGTAATGAATGTGTGGCTTTATCCCAAGAAATTATTAAAGAGGAGTTAGCAGAAGAAGTTCTCGCAGATTTGGCTGAAGTTCCAAAACCAAAAGAATTATTAGCAACCCTCGATGAATATGTTGTCGGTCAAGAACGCGCTAAACGTGCCCTCGCAGTGGCTGTATACAACCACTACAAACGTGTTTCATTTGCCGAAAGTCGTGATGAAGAAGATGTTGAATTGCAAAAATCTAACATCTTATTGATTGGACCAACTGGTTCAGGGAAAACTTTCCTTGCTCAAACCTTGGCGAAAAGTTTAAACGTTCCATTTGCGATTGCTGATGCGACATCATTGACAGAAGCAGGATACGTTGGTGAAGACGTTGAAAATATCCTTTTGAAACTCATTCAAGCAGCTGATTTTAATATTGAACGCGCAGAACGTGGTATCATCTACGTGGATGAAATTGATAAAATTGCCAAAAAAGGTGAAAATGTCTCAATCACTCGTGATGTTTCAGGCGAAGGTGTTCAACAAGCTCTTCTTAAAATTATTGAAGGAACAGTTGCTAGCGTGCCACCACAAGGTGGTCGTAAACACCCGAACCAAGAAATGATTCAAATCAATACTAAGAATATCCTTTTCATCGTTGGTGGTGCTTTTGACGGTATTGAAGATATTGTTAAACAACGTCTCGGTGAAAAAGTTATTGGTTTTGGTCAAAATAACCGTAAGATCGATGAAGATGCTTCTTATATGCAAGAAATTATCTCGGAAGATATTCAGAAATTTGGTTTAATTCCTGAATTTATCGGACGTTTGCCAGTCGTTGCTGCCCTTGAACAATTGACAACAGATGATTTGGTACGAATCTTGACAGAACCTCGTAATGCCTTGGTTAAACAATACCAAACGCTTCTATCATATGATGGTGTTGAGTTGGAATTTGATGAAGATGCCCTTCAAGCTATTGCTAATAAAGCAATCGAACGTAAGACAGGTGCACGTGGACTTCGTTCAATCATTGAAGAAACAATGATGGATATCATGTTTGAAATTCCAAGTCGTGTAGAGGTCACTAAAGTCCGTATTACAAAAGATGCCGTTGAAGGCAAAGATAAACCAATTTTAGAGATTGCCTAAGGAGAAGAGAATGACTGAGTATTTAAATACCCATAATGCCTCACTTCTGTTAAGTGCAGCTAATAAATCACATTACCCACAAGATGAGCTCCCTGAGGTTGCTCTTGCTGGTCGTTCAAATGTTGGTAAATCTAGTTTCATTAACACTCTTTTAGGACGTAAGAATTTAGCTCGTACTTCAAGTAAGCCTGGTAAAACACAATTATTGAATTTCTATAACATCGATGACAAGTTACGCTTTGTCGATGTTCCAGGTTATGGTTATGCCAAAGTATCTAAAGCTGAACGTGCTAAATGGGGCAAAATGATTGAAGAATATCTTGTTAGCCGTGACAATTTGCATGCGGTGGTCAGTTTGGTAGATTTTCGTCATGACCCAAGTGCTGATGATATTCAGATGTATGAATTCTTGAAGTATTATGAAATTCCAGTTATCGTGGTAGCAACAAAAGCTGATAAAATTCCACGTGGTAAATGGAACAAGCATGAATCAGCTATCAAGAAAAAATTGAATTTTGATAAATCTGATAAGTTTGTTGTCTTCTCATCGGTCGACCGTACTGGTTTGGATGAAGCATGGGATAGCATTTTAGAAGAATTGTAATAATGAAAGCTTGAGATGAAAATTTCAGGCTTTTTTCATTGTTATAGTTTTTAACTAAGTGCTTGATAGTTAAAGTCTATTATCATTTTTGAAACTCTTGTGATATGTATGATAGATATATTACGAATTGAGAGGCTTATATGGAAAAATCATAATTTTGAAAATGAAGGTCAATTCCAGCGTAAGATGACGAGCAGGTATTTGTTTATGTCGTCTTTGGGTGGTGTTATCGGAACAGGTTTGTTTTTGAATTCTGGCTACACGATTGCTCAAGCAGGTCCTTTAGGAGCTGTTTTGTCTTATCTGGTTGGAGCAGTTGTCGTTTATCTGGTCATGTTATCCTTTGGGGAACTAGCTATTGCTATGCCAGTCACTGGCTCATTTCATACCTATGCGACAAAATTTATTAGTCCAGGAACAGGTTTTACAGTAGCTTGGCTTTACTGGATTTGTTGGACGGTGGCTCTTGGAACGGAATTCTTAGGATCAGCAATGCTTATGGGACGTTGGTTCCCAGATGTTCCGACTTGGCTTTTTGCGACGTTTTTTGCTTGAGTCATTTTCGCTATCAATGCACTGAGTGTTCGTAGCTTTGCAGAAACTGAGTCTTTCTTTGCTTCAATTAAAGTGATTGCTATTATCATCTTTATTGTGTTGGGTCTGGATGCAATGCTTGGTTTAGTGAGTTTTGAAGGTCAACATAAAGCAATCTTATTTACCAATCTAACTGCTAATGGTGCCTTTCCAAAAGGTTTTGCTACTCTGATTTCAGTGATGTTGACGGTTAAATATGCTTTTTCTGGAGCTGAACTCATCGGGATAGCTACGGGTGAGACCGATAATCCAAAAGAGGCAGTGCCAAAGGCGATTAAGACAACTATCGTACGTTTGGTTATTTTCTTTGTTTTTACCATTCTCATCTTGGCATTACTTTTGCCAATGAAAGAAGCAGGAGTGTCAACGGTACCGTTTGTTGATTTTTTTGACAAAATGGGAATTCCATTTGCAGCTGATGTAATGAATTTTGTTATTCTAACGGCCATTTTATCTGCTGGAAATTCAGGACTTTATGCTTCAAGTCGTATGCTGTGCTCACTAGCCAATGAAGGCATGTTATCGAAAAAATTGTTAAAATCAATGAACACGGCGTGCCAATGCGAGCTCTCTTATAATCAATGATTGGTGCGGTACCGGCTCTATTTTCAAGTATTTACGCAGCTGATACGGTTTATCTTGCTTTGGCATCTATTGCTGGTTTTGCCGTAGTTGTTGTCTGGTTATCGATTCCTCTTGCACAGATTAATTTTCGAAAGAGTATTTTGAAAAATCATTCTCTAGATGAGTTGTCGTACAAAACGCCAATGACGCCAGCCTTACCTTACTTTACAATTGTGCTATTGTTAATTTCTATTGTCGGAATTGCTTGGGACGCATCGCAAAGAGCAGGTCTGTATTTGGGACTTCCATTTATTGCTTTGTGTTATTTGTATCATTACTTACGTTATAAAAAATGGTAGAAGAGATGTTATGAGTAAACTTAACGAATTACTAGAATCAACTGATTATCTTATCTTGGATGGGGCTCTTGGAACTGAGTTAGAAAATCGTGGTCATGATGTGTCAGGAAAATTGTGATCAGCAAAATATTTGCTGGAAAATCTGCAAATTATTCAAGAACTTCATGAAGATTATTTACGCTCTGGTGTTGATATTGTGACAACATCAAGTTATCAAGCAACGGTTCAAGGACTAGAAAATTATGGTTTGTCAGAGAAAGAGGCACTTGACACTATTGCCTTGACAGTTGAATTGGCTAAAAATGCTCGTCAAAATTTTTGGCAATCTTTGGTAGATGATGAGAAGAAAAACCGTGTCAATCCATTGATTGCTGGCGATGTTGGACCTTATGCACAGCTTACTTAGCAGATGGTTCTGAGTATATTGTGGATTATCAGTTGTCAAAAGAAGCTTTTAAAGATTTTCATCGTTCGCGCATTCAGACTTTGCTGGCGGCAGGAAGTGATTTTCTAGCCATTGAAACTATCCCAAATATGGCAGAAGCTACAGCTTTGGTTGAATTGCTGGCTGATGAATTTCCTGATACGGAAGCCTACATGTCTTTTACGACACAAGATAGTCAGAAGATTTCTGACGGGACACCAATGACTGAGGTTGCAAAACTCTGCAACAGCAGCAAACAAATCCTTGCTTTTGGGATTAATTGTAGTCGTCCGGCGATTATTTCAGATTTGTTGAAGGCTAGTCGTACAATTTCTCAAAAACCTTTGGTAACTTATCCAAATTCTGGAGAAATTTATGACGGGGCAACACAGACTTGGAAATCATTACCAGACAATTCACATACCTTGTGTGAAAATAGTCAAGTTTGGCACAAACTCGGTGCAAAGACTATTGGCGGCTGTTGCCGAACAAGACCAGAAGATATTAAGCTTTTGACTGATAAATTAAAATAAAAACGTTTGGAGTTTTCCAAACGTTTTTTTGATTATAGATTTGTTTCTTGAAGACGGTAGCGGATAACCACACTTGTGTAATGATAAACGATAGCAGCTAAGGTAAGCGATACTACCCAGATGGTTTTTACTTGAATGAAATGGTGGACAATCGCGACAAAGATAGCACCAATGATAAAGCTAACAACGACCAAAGAATAGTTCACAGCTTGTCGTTTCATTTTTGCTGTTTTTTCTTCAACAGTTAAGTAGTTGTGCCATGTTGTAATCATTTTACGGTAATTTCCTGAAGTCATCAAAATGGAATAAGCATGTGATTCAATCTGGCTACCAGAGAATGTCAAAGTTAGTAAACCAGTACCCACTGCTAAAAGAATTACCCAAAGTAAACGATTCTCAGGCAATAGTGGTAAAGCAATCGTTACAGCTAATAAAGGTAAAATAGCATAGGCACGCCAAAAGGCTGTTCTAGCTTTGGCACGTACACGCAATCCAAACATAAATCCGAGTGAAAAGAATAAAACTGAGTACAAACGGATAAGTGTCTGATGGAGTGAACTATGACTAATATCAGCGATAAGAAAAAGAATATTTCCGGTTTGGGTGGCAACAAGTGTGTCAAATTGAATTTGGCAATAGACGTCTAGGGCTCCACCTAAAAATCCGAGTAAAACAGCTTCAAAACGACTATTCTGAGGCATGTATTCTAAATCATTCACACCATGTCCTTCTTTCTAATAGAGTCAACAGTCATATTGTAACATTTTATAAGATAAGGTACTAGGGGGTAGAAAAATCATACTTGTCCTATGTTATGGTAGAAAAAGCCCAACCCATGACAAGTCGGGTTGAGCTCTTAAGAGATTAGGAGTGCTTAGAAATTGGAGTGACTTAATAGGCTTATTTTTCGCTGATGACAAGTTCTCCGTCAACCATATCAGCTTTAAGGTGTTTAACATCTGTGTGATCAAGGTAGAAATCAGTGATTTTATCACGAATTTCTTGTTCGATAACACGGCGGAGTGGTCGAACACCCATGGCTTCATCGTAACCTTCTTCGATAAGGTGTTGTTTAGCGTCATCGCTGACAACCAAATCAATCCCTTTCTTAGTAATAGTCTTGCTAACTTCAGCTAGCATCAAGTCAACGATTTCGTTTAAGTCATCCTTAGTCAAGTGAGAGAATTCGATGATACCGTTGAAACGGTTAAGGAATTCAGGACGGAAGTAAGGAGCGATGCGATCCATAATCTTCATATCTTTATCTTCTTGACCAGTCAAGGCTTCATTACCAAAACCAGCGTTGGAAGTGGCGATGATAACTGTGTTTTTGAAGTTAATAGTATTACCTTGACCGTCAGTCAAGCGACCGTCATCCAAAACTTGAAGAAGAAGTGTGATAACTTGTGGGTCAGCTTTTTCAATTTCATCAAGAAGAACGATTGAGTAAGGATTTCGACGAACACGTTCAGTAAGTGTGTTATTGTTGTCATCGTAACCAACATAACCAGCAGTTGTACCAATCAACTTAGAAACGGCTGTGCGGTCAGAGTACTCAGACATGTCTAGACGGATGATTGCATCTTTTGAACCAAACATATCAAGAGCTAATTGTTTAGCAAGTTCTGTTTTACCAACACCAGTAGGACCTACGAAGAGGAAGCTACCAATTGGTCGGTTTCCTTCATCAAAACCGGCACGGTTACGGCGAATAGCACGAGCAACAGCATCTACAGCTTTGTCTTGACCAATGACTTTACCTTTCAAACGACTAGCTAATTCTTTCAAACGTTCGATATCGCTTGCGCCCATATTTGAAACAGGCACACCAGTTAGACGTTCAACGGATTCAGCCACGTCGTTAACAGTTGCAGTGACTTTTTTATCTTCTGTGTGATTGTCGATTTGTTTTTGCAATTCTTCGATACGCACTTTAGCATTAAGGGCTGCTTCGTAGTCTTCTTTAGCGGCAGCAGCTTCTTGTTTTTCTTTTTGTTCTGCAATTTCTTTTTCAAGTGATTTAACATCAGTTACAGGATGTTGTGCAGCTAAGTGAGCAGCAGTCATATCGATTAAGTCGATCGCTTTATCTGGTAAACTACGTTGTGGAATGTATTGGATTGAAAAGTCTACAGCAGCTTTCAAAACGTTATCTGGAAGGATAACATTGTGGTGTTTTTCGTACAAGTCACGAATACCCATCAAGATATTAAAGCTGTCTTGAGCAGAAGGAGCGTTAACTTTAACTTCGTTGAAACGACGAGCAAGCGCAGCATTTTTCAAAATTGTATTGCGGTATTCGTCTTGAGTAGTTGCACCAATAACAGTCAATTCACCACGAGAGAGAGCAGGTTTAAGAATATCTGCTAGACCTTTAGAACCAGAGTCACCACCAGTTGAACCAGCTCCAAGAATTTGATGAATTTCATCAAAGAAGAGGATGATATTACCTGCGTCTTTGACTTCTTTAATCATATTTTGAATGTTTTCTTCGAAAGCACCACGGTATTGTGTACCAGCTTCAAGCCCAGAAATATCAATTGAGATGATTTCTTTGTTTTTGATTGCAGCGGGTACATCACCGTTAACAATAGCTTGTGCTAATCCTTCAACTACAGCTGTTTTACCAACACCAGCATCACCGACAAGAACTGGGTTGTTCTTTGTACGACGTGATAAGATTTCGGCAGTTTCTTGAATTTCCTTGTTACGTCCAATAACGGGATCAAGTTCGTTGTTACGAGCACGTTCAGTCAAGTTCGTTCCAAGTTTAGCCAAGATACCATCTTCTTTAGGTGCAGAAGTAGGAGCGCCTTCTTGATAATCAGCATTTCCTGGGAGTTTACCAGTTTGTCGGTATTGAGCAAATTCTTCAGGAGTTACTTCGCGACCATTAATTAGGTAGCGTTTATTTTCTGAATTGTAGCCTCCCATGTTACCCATTAATTGGTTGAAGATATCATCCATATTTCCAAAAGGATCTCTCCCGTAAAATTGATTGTTTGCCATGTATAATTACCTCTTTTCATTCTTAAAATAATTCCAAATGATATTATGCTATGATTTGGAAGATTGAAGGTCAAATCCCTTTAGTCTTTACATATCAGAGTAGAGAGGTCATATTTAAAGAGATTTATCGATTGTTCCTATCAATCACCTTCTGAGGATATAATACACCTTTAGTCAGTAAAAGTCAAATATTTATGCACGGAAAATATGATTTTTTTATCTAGTAAGCGTTTTATATTTTCAAAACTAATACTATAGTATGATCGAATACTATAGTATGATTGAAGGCGTTTTACTAGAAAAATAAAAAAGTCAATTAGCGTGTTATTCGATAGTAGAAAAGAGTAAAAGCCAAATTTCAAGTTCAAATGAGCCAGCCTGTAAAAACTCTTTAGGAGATTTATAATTGAATAGTTTCTTTAGATAGTTATTAATCCAGTTTTCAATAAATGCGACTTGTTGTTGAGTCGCATTTTTGCTTCCCTTAGGCAACCAACGCCGGATGAGTCTATTATGATTCTCATTAGTACCACGCTCCCAAGAAGAATACGGGTGGGCATAGTAGATATGAGTAGGGTCAAAAACTTCTGCTAAACGACTGAACTCAGCCCCATTATCAGCTGTGATAGAGTTCATTTGATAATCCTTGAGGATTGCTTTCAGAGCTTGATTGACTGAAAACGCGGACTTATCGGGAATGAGTCGAATAATTTGATAACGACTCTTTCTATCGGTTAGAGTCAACAGACACTCGTTTTTTGCCCGTGTTTGAATAACCGTATCAATTTCAAAATCACCGATATTCTCACGCTTATTAATGCTTTCTGGTCGTTCCTCAATAGACTTTCCAGCTGGCTTAAAATTGGGACTAGCATGCTTTTTCTTAGCTTTCTCTTGTCGAGGATAAAGCATATCAGCCTTGGTCAATCCTAAGTGTCCATGATGAATCCAGTAGTAAATGGTGGAGATGGGAACAGGTATCCCTTTTGACTTTACCATCATCTCGGGAGAGTATTTCTGTTCGATGTAGTGAGTTATCTTTTCTTTGAGTCCCTTGGTTAGGGAGGCTTGTTTAACAGAACGTTTGCGATTGTTTTGATAGGCTTTTTGAGCAAAATCAGCTGAGTAGATCACTTCAAATTTTCCTTTACGCACTTGTTGTCTAACCTGACCACGTTTGACTTCGTTGTGAATGGTTTGAGGAGCTTTAGCTAATCTCCTAGCGATTTCACGATTTGAGAGCCCTTCTTGAAGCCAACGTTCAATCATTCTACGTTCAGTTAGTGTTAAATGTTTACTTTTTGGTATATAATAGTTTTACATCTCAGAGTCTTTCTAATTGTTGTTGTGGTGATTACAATTATATCTCTCTGAGATGTTTTTTTGATACCCTTAGGTGGCTAACTTCATTTTAGAACTTTCCAAAATAAAAAAATTAAACAAAAAAGTAAAAAAAGTGTTGACAGTTACAAAAATCTAAGTTATAATGATTAAGGTTTTGTAATGAAACTGACCTAAGACAGCAGGGGAGCTGTGCTCGTAATATTCCTGCCGAGGCACAAAACGTAATGATGAAATAACGTATTTGTACTTTCGTGTCTAGGTTTAGGTGCGAATTTTTTTGTACCTAGCCCAAAAATAATAACGGAGGTAAAACTAATGAGTGAAGCAATTATTGCTAAAAAAGCTGAACAAGTTGATGCTGTTGCTGAAAAAATGAAAGCTGCTGCATCTATCGTTGTTGTTGATTCACGTGGTCTTACAGTTGAACAAGATACAGTTCTTCGTCGTAATCTTCGCGAAAACGGTGTTGAATTTAAAGTTATCAAAAATTCAATTTTGACTCGTGCAGCTGAAAAAGCAGGTCTTGACGGAATGAAAGATCTTTTCGTAGGACCATCTGCAGTAGCATTTTCTAACGAAGATGTTGTTGCACCAGCAAAAGTTCTTGGTGACTTTGCTAAAGATGCTGAAGCACTTGAAATCAAAGGTGGGGCAATCGAAGGCGCTGTATCTTCAAAAGAAGAAATCACTGCTCTTGCATCATTGCCAAACCGCGAAGGACTTCTTTCTATGCTCCTTTCTGTACTTCAAGCGCCAGTTCGCAACGTTGCACTTGCTGTCAAAGCAGTTGCAGACAACAAAGAAGACGACGCTGCTTAATGCGCATGGTAGCCTAGAGCTACAAACAATTATCTAATAAAACATTAATATTTTTGGAGGAATCTACAATGGCATTGAACATTGAAAACATTATTGCTGAAATTAAAGAAGCTTCAATCCTTGAATTGAACGATCTTGTAAAAGCTATCGAAGAAGAATTTGGTGTAACTGCAGCTGCTCCTGTAGCTGTAGCTGCTGCTGGTGCTGCAGACGCTGGTGCTGCTAAAGACTCATTTGACGTTGAATTGACTTCAGCTGGTGACAAAAAAGTTGCTGTTATCAAAGCTGTACGTGAAGTTACAGGTCTTGGTCTTAAAGAAGCTAAAGCTCTTGTTGATGGTGCACCTGCTAACGTTAAAGAAGGCGTTGCTACTGCAGAAGCTGAAGAAATCAAAGCTAAACTTGAAGAAGCTGGAGCTTCAATCACTCTTAAATAATAGAGCAACTACTCAAGTAGCTTAATAAAACAGAAGCCACTGGTCAATTGACTGGTGGTTTTTTTGTTGACAATTGTGAAGTGGAAGACTAAAATTTGATTAACAGTACTTGCTAGGAGAAGTCAGATGAAGAGATTCTCGTTGTATGTTAGGTTGCTATATAGTGTTATATTTCTAGTAACTATCGCCTTTGTTCCACTCTCACCAGAAGAAGATGCACTTCATTTTAATAATGGTTTAATGGCTGGTAAAGAAAGTAGGGTTAATCTTTTTATTTATCCATTTCTTACTTTAATTCTTGGCGAAGCGGGAATTCTTTGGTCAAAATGGTATCGTAAAAAGACTAATCTGAGAAGTTACCCCATACTTTTAGCAAGTGAAATTAAATTTATTCAAATCTTATCATTGATCGTGTTGATTTTTATTTTAGTCATCTTACATCAAGTGTTTTAATTTTACTAAAACGATAAGAGCTCTGAAATCATCAGGACTCTTGTTTTTCTACAGTTTTATCAGTTTCTTGATAGGTGTCAAGATTGAAAAATTCTGTTAGTTTTACAATCATTTTTTTGACTTCGCCAGCGATAACTTCGGGTCCTTCAGATTTTTCTTTACTTAACCAATGACGCAAAACATTGTAGTATCCACCGATGATAATGTCCATGGCAAAATTGATTTTTGTCACATCACCGCTGTATACAAACCAAGGGAGAGTAATGCTGTTATAGGCTTCTTTGGCACGTCGGTTGAATTGGTGGAAGAAAAGATCAAAATGTTGGTGCTTGATTAAGATTGATAAAACATTTTGCTTATGGTACCAAAATTCTAATGAACCAGCCACCATCACTTCGAAACTTTCAGATTGAGCGAAGTTTTGGCGTTCTTTTAGATAATCATCGATTACCTTTTCAAAATAATAATTTAAGAGTTCTTGTTTATTAGTGAAGTGACGATAAAAGGTTCTTCTTGAAACTTGGGAGATTTCGAGAATATCTTTAATCTTGATTTCTTCATAGCTTTTATCTTTCATCAGACTGATGAGAGATAAAAATAGCCTGTCTTTTGTATCCTTTATTTGCTTAACTTTACCACATACCATGATAAAATCCTTTCTTTTTGAGCAGAATGGGGAATTGGATCTGATTATTAGTTAAGGATATTATAGCACTCTCTTTGCGATGTCGGGGAAATGAAGTTTATCCTAAAACGTCTTCTGAAAATGTAAACGTATCAAATTCATGAGATTGCCCTTTCAATTATAATGATGTAAAGACTTATTGAAAAATCTTTGGTGATATAAACAGTGTCTTTAAATTGTGTTATGATATGACGGTCAAAGGGAGAGTAAGTTATGCAGCAAAGGAAGAAAATATTTCCAGTTATGTCAATGGTTTATTTGGTAATTTATTTAGTTGCCATTATTTATAACATTGAGCACCATCAGAAACTTTTTGTTTATCTGTGGTCAGCTTTGTTTTTGGGAAATTTAGCTTATATTATTTATAGTTTGGTTAAATCGTTTCATAAATTTAATGAGTGATGATAATTGAGTACGAAAAAAGCCTTAAATAAGGCTCTTTTTTTATGGATTGATGCTTGCCATTAGGCTATCAGCTGTTGTTTCTGGTAAAATTCGAATGCGATCTAGAGATAATAATCCATCGTTTTTATCAGCGACTCCTTCATTTGTTGTAATACCAAGCTTATAGTTGAGTTCACCAGCGAGTTGGAGAGTGGTATCAGAATAACGTCCTGCAGGATAGGCGATTGTCATGGTATCTTGTGGTAAGTTGCTATCAAGGTAGCTTTTGGCATCGGACATTTCTGTTTTTTGAGTATTGTCATCACTAGCAGATAAGTCTGGATGGGTTGAAGTATGACTTTGGAAAGATATCCCTTGTTCTTTCATTTCAAGCATCTGGTCGAGACTTAAGTTAGCTGAATTTCCGACAGTACTTGTAATGACATTGTTAGTTGCTTTGGCACTGTATTTTTTCAAAATTGGAAAGGCATTATCGTAAAAATCCCATAAACTATCATCAAAAGTTAGCCAGATGATTTTTGTATTCCCGTTTGGAAGAACATTTTCTGTTAAAACTTTATATGCTTCCTCGGGAGTTAAGAAATAGTATCCTTCATCAGAAAGTCGCTTGATGTGACTTTCAAAGGTTGTCGGATCAACGATAAGGTTGGCATTTGATGCTTCTTCGGGAGCCATGATGTGAATCGCATGATACATTAAAATTGGAAGAGAAACATCAGAATCTTGCTGAACCCAGTTAACTTCGCTACTATTGTCACTAGCTTGAGTTGCTGAACTTTGCTCGGTAGAAGGAGCAGTTGACGTTTGTTGATCAGATTTTTTTGAGATTTGTTCTGTTTTTTCTGCCGATAAAATGAGATGACTTTCTTTTAAGGTAAAGAAAAGCATGGTACCAGCAATAATACAAGCTAGAAAAAGAATAATGTTGACAAGTATCATTTGTTTTTTACTTGTTTTCTCGTGTTTGTGTCGTTTTTTCATGAAAATCTCCCCTGAAGACAAAAATCTAATTTTATTGTACCACTTTTTTAGTACAAATGAAAGAATGTACCTTAAATTAGGAAAAGAGTTTTAGAGTTCGTTATTTTTCTGTAAATTCTGAATAATTTTATGGTATAATGTAGAAAAAGTTTTTATTTTAGGAAGTGCTGGTTGAAAAAATCACTTTTCCGTTCGAAAATTACTTACTAAGGAGAAAAAAATGTCAATAAAAATTGCTTTGCTCGGTTTTGGTACAGTTGCTAGTGGTGTTCCTTCCCTTTTGAAAGAAAATCATTCAAAAATTACGGAAGCAGCTCATGACACGATTGAAATCGCTAAGGTTCTTGTCAAAGACGATGATGAAAAAAAACGTTTGTTGGCTGCCAGAAATGATTATAATTTTGTTACAAACGTTGATGAGATTTTAAGTGATGATAGCATTGATATTGTTATTGAATTGATGGGACGTATCGAACCAGCTCGTACTTTCATCACAAAAGCTTTAGAAGCAGGTAAAAATGTTGTTTCAGCGAATAAAGATTTGATTGCTACTCATGGTAAAGAATTGATTGCTCTTGCTAAAGACAAAGGTGTTGCTTTTTACTATGAAGCAGCGGTAGCTGGTGGTATTCCAATCCTTCGTACACTTGCAAACTCACTCACTTCTGATAAAGTGACTCGTATTTTGGGTGTTCTTAACGGTACTTCAAACTTCATGATGACTAAGATGGTTGATGAAGGTTGGACTTATGATGATGCTCTAAAGACTGCTCAAGAACTTGGTTATGCTGAAAGTGACCCAACAAATGACGTTGAAGGTATCGATGCTGCTTATAAAGCTGTCATCTTGAGTCAATTTGGATTTGGTATGACAATTGATTTTGATGATGTTGCCCATAAAGGTATCACAACAATCACACCAGATGATGTGGCTGTGGCTCAAAAACTTGGTTATGTGATTAAACTTGTCGGTGATGTCCGTGAAGTTGAATCAGGTATTTCAGCAGAAGTGTCACCAACATTCTTGCCAAAAGCTCACCCACTTGCTAGTGTAAATGACGTTATGAATGCTGTCTTTGTTGAATCTATTGGTATCGGTGAGTCAATGTATTATGGACCAGGTGCTGGTCAAAAACCAACAGCAACTTCTGTAACAGCTGATATTATCCGCATTTGCCGTCGTATTAAAGATGGTAATGTTGGTAAATCATTTAACGAATTTGCTCGTGAAACAAAAATAGCAAATCCTTCAGATGTAACAAGCCATTATTACTTTGCAATCAATACACCTGATAAAAAAGGTCAATTGCTTCGTTTAGCTGAAATCTTCAATTCTGAAAATATTTCATTTGAACAAGTGCTTCAACAAAAAGCAAACGGTACTCGTGCGCGTGTGGTTATCATTACTCACTCAATGAGTAAGACACAATTGGCTGCTGTTACTGAAAAATTGGAAGCTGTAGAAGATTTCAAAGTTTTAAATACCCTTAAAGTATTGGGTGAATAAGGAACGATAAGTTTAAAGGTGAAAGGAAGGCTCATTTTTGAGCGATTATAGTGATATGAAAATTACAGTACCAGCAACCTCTGCTAATGTTGGACCTGGATTTGATTCTGTCGGTGTTGCGGTTTCTAAGTATTTGACAATCGAGGTTTTAGAAGCCGCTGATAAATGGGAAGTTTTGCATGATTTGGGTGATGTTCCAAGTGATGAAACGAACCTTTTGATCACGACAGCTTTGCAAGTTAAATCAGATTTAAAACCACATTGTATTAAGATGATTTCAGATATTCCATTGGCACGTGGTTTAGGGTCATCGTCTTCAGTTATTGTGGCAGGTATTGAGTTAGCCAATCAATTGGCTGACTTGAACTTGTCAGATGATGAAAAGCTTACGCTAGCAACTAAAATCGAAGGTCACCCAGATAATGTAGCACCTGCTATTTTTGGAAATCTTGTGGTGTCATCATACGTTGATGGAAAAGTAAATAGTGCTGTTGCGACTTTCCCAGAGGCATCATTTGTAGCTTTTATTCCAAATTATGAATTAAAGACAAGTGATAGTCGTAATGTGCTTCCTGTTCAATTTTCATACAAGGAAGCTGTAGCTGCCTCGTCTATTGCCAATGTTGCTATCGCAGCTCTTTTGACAGGTGATTTGGAAAAAGCTGGAAAAGCGATTGAAGCAGATCTTTTCCATGAACGTTTCCGTCAAAAACTAGTAAAAGAATTTGCTCAGATTAAAGAAAAAGTGCATCAAGCGGGTGCTTATGCGACTTACCTTTCTGGTGCTGGACCAACAGTTATGGTTTTAGCTCCAAAAGAGCAAGAAAGTAAGGTTTTAGAGGCTGTTCACTCACTCGGCTTGGACGGTGAAGTGGTTGCTTTACACGTAGATACTAAAGGAGTTTTTGTTGAAAAAGACTAATTTAGGTTTTCTACTCGGCTTAGTAACTTATATTTTGTGGGGCTTTTTGTCCCTTTATTGGAAATTACTTTCAGGTGTTAGTTCATATAACACCTTTTCTTATCGTATCATTTTCACAGTTGTTACCATGTTACTTTATATGCTGATATCTCGGAATCATAGGTGTTATCTGAGTGAGATTGGTAGTTTGATAGCTGATAGGAAGAAATTATTCATGATGGTTCTAGCAAGCCTTTTGATTGCTATTAATTGGCTGACTTACATCTATGCAGTGGCGCATGGTCAAGCAACTCAGGCGAGTTTTGGTTATTATATTATGCCGCTTGTTTCCATTTTACTTGCTATGATTTTTTTGCACGAAAGTTTAAGTTCTTGGATGCTTTTAGCAATTGCTATTGCAGGATTCGGGGTTGGAATGCTTGCTTTTGACACAGGTCAAGTGCCACTAGTTTCGATTGTTTTAGCCTTATCTTTTGGCTTATATGGCTTGGTTAAGAAAAATGTTCGACTATCCAGTGATGTTGCTATGCTAGTTGAAAGTAGTCTAGTGATGCCTTTTGTCATCATTTATTTGATTGCTTTTAGTAAGGAAAGCATGCTTGATTATACTTTGCTGGAGAATGTTTTGTTGGTAATTTCTGGTGTGGTGACGGCAATTCCTTTGCTTTTATTTGCAGAGGCAGTTAAGCGAGCACCTTTAAATATTATTGGGTTTATCCAATACATTAACCCGACGATTCAGTTGATTATTGCGGTTCTTATTTTTAAAGAAACAATAGCTGTAGGACAATTAAAAGGATTTATCTTTATCTGGATTGCCATTGCTGTCTTTATTTTAGGACAAATTATTGTAATGCGTAAAAATAAGTAGTTTGGAGCTGACATGCACAAAAAAACTGTTGTTGATTTTAAGGAATTAGGGCAACGTTT
The DNA here is from genome assembly GCF_900475675.1 of Streptococcus lutetiensis. NCBI lineage: Bacteria > Bacillati > Bacillota > Bacilli > Lactobacillales > Streptococcaceae > Streptococcus > Streptococcus lutetiensis. The sequence goes on along the minus strand of NZ_LS483403.1, from coordinate 972,842 downwards.
GATTTTTGAAAATCCCTTGACTGAACTTTCTGCTAAGTCGGTAAGGGAAGTTAAAGACACTTTGCAAGAGGTAGAGAATTACCAAAAGCAAGGATATTATGTCATTGGTTACGTGAGTTATGAAGCCGCTAAAGCCTTTGATGAGAAATTTTCGGTCAAATCTTCCCCTCTTTCTGGTGAGTATTTGGCTTATTTTACGGTTCATCAAGAAGTTAAAAAAGAGCCTTTCCCGTGTCAATCTCAAAAAAATATTCAATTGCCAAAATCATGGTAATCAAGAACGAGTAAAGGCGATTATGAGAGAGCTATTGCTAGGATTAAAGAAGAAATTAGGCAAGGAAATACCTACCAAGTTAACTACACTTTGCAGTTATCTAGTCTGCTTGAGGAAGATGCTTTTACTTTATATAATCACTTAGTCATTGCCCAAGAAGCAGCCTACAACTGCTATATCCAGCACGATGATTTTGCTATTTTGTCTGTTAGTCCAGAGCTGTTTTTTAAGAAAAAAGGAAATCGTTTGATAACGCGTCCGATGAAGGGAACGATTACTCGCGGTTACAGCACTAAAGAAGATTTGGGAAATAAAATCTGGCTGGCAAATGATAGTAAAAATCGTGCTGAAAACATGATGATTGTTGATTTGCTACGTAAGGATATGGGACGCATTTCAGAAATCTGTAGCGTTAAGGTAACAAAACTTTGTGAGGTTGAACAATACTCAACGGTTTGGCAAATGACCTCAACCATTGAAAGTCAGTTGCAATCAGATAAAAGTCTTTTAGATATTTTTCTGCCCTTTTTCACTGTGGGCCAATTATCGGAGCTCCAAAGATTGCGACAATGGCGATTATCAATCAGTTAGAAAAGCAACCTCGAGGCGTTTATTGTGGGACGATTGGGATTTGTCTGCTGAATGGAGATGCTATCTTTAATATCGGTATCTGTATCATTCAAAAACCAGGTAATCAGGCTATTTATGGGGCTGGTGGCGGCATTACTTGGGGGAGTGCTTGTGATGATGAGTATAAAGAGGCTTGTGATAAGGCTGCGGTTTTATATCGCAATCAACCTGACTTTGACATAATCACAATCGCTAGGGTATCTCATAAGCAAATGGTGGATTTAGATGAACACATCAAGCGTTTAAAAGAGTCGGTAAGGTATTTTGCTTACCCGTTCTCAAAATAAAATTTTTTAGCAAAGCTGTCTAAGCAGCTTGAGGAATTAGATGATGCTGACTATTGTTTGCGAATTTTAGTGAAGCAAACTGGTGCTATTCAGTTCCAGCTAGCATAACTTAGAGACCTGCCAGAAAATTATCTGAAAGCTGAGCTGGTTCATCACAGTGAGTCAATTGACAGTCCGTTTACTTATTTTAAGACGACCTATCGTCTGCATTTACAAAGTTTATCTGGTGAGTCTATCTTTATTTCTAATAAGGGTTATCTGCAGGAAACGACTATTAGTAATCTCACTTTAGAAATTGATGGGAAAAGGTATACGCCCTCGGTTGATGTGGGTATTTTAGATGGCATTTGCAGGCAAAAATTAATCAAGGAAGGTCGCGTGTTTGAAGCATATTTGACAAAAGATGATTTAAAGAAAGCTAATCACGTTTATGCTTGTAATAGTGTTCGTGGCGTTTATGAAATCACTTTGAATAAATAGCAAAGCTTCTTTTAGAAATCGTTTCTATCGACTTTCCTTGTGCTATAATAGAAGTGTTATTGTAATTTTATAAGAGAAAGGTATATGCGCTAAAAGCTTATCATTGAAAAATTTCGAGGTAAATGTCTCAATCTTATTTTTAATGTCAGCAACTTTTGGTCATAGTAGGACATTCATCAAATGAATTATCAAGAAGCTTTAGATTGGATTCGTGGCAAGTTAAAATTTGGAATCAAGCCTGGATTAGAGCGAATGGCTTGGATGCTTGAAGAACTTGATAATCCTCAGGAAAAGCTTGCCGCTGTCCACGTTGTTGGGACAAATGGTAAAGGATCAGTTACCAGCTATTTACAACACATTTTCTCACTAGCTGGTTATGAAGTTGGGATATTTACGTCACCATATATTGTTGATTTTCGCGAACGTATTAGCTTAAATGAGCAAATGATTTCTGAGGCTGATTTTCTTAAATTGGTGGAGCGCGTTCGCCCTGTTGTGGAGCGTTTATCTGTTGAAACTGACTTAGAACCAGCTACAGAATTTGAAGTTATTACTATTTTAATGTTTGAATATTTTGGGCACATGCACCCAGTTGACATCGCGATTATCGAGGCTGGAATGGGTGGCCTTTACGACTCAACCAATGTTTTCAAAGCCTTAGCGGTTCTTTGCCCATCAATTGGCTTAGATCATCAGAATATTCTTGGGCAGACTTATGCGGAAATAGCTGCGCAAAAAGCAGGGGTTTTAAAAGAAGGAGTTCCATTTATCTTTGCGACTGAGCGTGATGATGTTCGTCAAGTTTTCACTGAGAAGGCAAAAACATGTCATAGCAGCCTTTATGAGTTTGGTAAGGATTTTTCTGCTTCAGAAAATGAAAACGGTTTTGATTATCGTGGTAAAGAAATACTCAATCAAGTTAACTTAGCCATGCCTGGAAAACACCAGATTAGTAATGCAAGTCTAGCGATTACGGCGGCTCTTCAGTTGCGTGAACGTTATCCAAAAGTGACTACGGAAATCATCAAGACTGGTCTAGCTAATACACATTGGGTAGGTCGTACAGAATTAGTCTATCCAAATGTTATGATTGACGGGGCGCATAACAACGAAAGTGTTCAAGCACTGGTTAGTGTTATGCAAAAGTACAAAGATAAGCATTTGCATATTTTATTTGCGGCCATTGACACCAAGCCAATTGATTCAATGCTTGAGTTACTTAGTCAGCTAGCTGATGTGGATGTGACAACTTTTGTTTATCACAATGCACTGCCTTTGGAAAAATACCCAAGCCAATACTATAAAGTAGCCAATTGGCAAGATTGGCTTAAGCAGATTGATTTAGATAGTCAGGATGATTTTTATCTTATTACTGGCTCACTTTACTTCATTTCACAAGTGCGTCCTGTACTTTTGTCAAGACAGCAAAATTAAGCTATAATAGAAAAAATAAAAAGATTGGAAAATAAAATGGCAAATCAAGAAAAACTCGAAGCAGCAGTTTACCAACTCTTAGAAGCTCTAGGAGAAGATCCAAGACGTGAGGGCTTACTAGATACGCCTAAACGTGTTGCAAAAATGTATCAAGAGATGTTTTCAGGCTTGAATGAAGATCCTAAAGATCAATTTACAGCTGTGTTTACCGAAAATCATGATGAGGCTGTTCTCGTCAAAGATATTTCGTTTTACTCAATGTGTGAGCACCACTTGGTTCCTTTTTATGGAAAAGCTCATGTTGCTTATTTGCCAAGTGCTGGTCGCGTAACAGGTCTTAGTAAATTAGCCCGTGCTGTTGAGGTAGCAAGTAAACGTCCACAGTTGCAAGAACGTTTGACTGACCAAGTGGCTACAGCATTGGAAGAAGCTCTTCATCCAAAAGGCATTTTTGTCATGATTGAAGCAGAGCACATGTGCATGACTATGCGTGGTATTAAAAAACCAGGAAGCAAAACGGTGACAACTGTCGCTAAAGGGATTTTTAAAGAAGACCATGAAGAACGTAAGGAAATCCTATCTTTGATTTTAGGAAAATAATTTCTTAAGGTATTGAATTGCTAAGGAGATCATAATGAAAATCGGTAAACATGACATTGATGGCAAAGCTTGTATCATGGGAGTTTTAAATGTTACCCCTGACTCTTTCTCTGATGGTGGTTCCTACACATCAGTTGAGAAAGCGCTTGAGCAAGCAGATAAAATGATTACTGAAGGGGCAAAAATTATCGATGTTGGTGGTGAATCAACTCGACCAGGTTATACTTTTGTTGAGGCAGCAGATGAAATCAATCGTGTCGTACCAGTCATCAAAGCTCTCAAAGAGAAATTTGATGTTTTGGTCAGCATCGATACCTATAAAACAGAAACTGCGCGTGCTGCCTTAGAAGCAGGTGCAGATATCTTGAATGATGTTTGGGCAGGACTTTACGATGGGGAAATGCTTGCGCTTGCTGCTGAAAAAAACGTGCCAATTATTTTGATGCACAATCAAAAAGAAGAAAAGTATGACAATATTACTAAGGAAGTTTGTGAGTTTTTAGTAGAACGTGCTAAAGCAGCTTTGGATGCAGGGGTTGCTAAAGAAAATATCTGGATTGATCCAGGATTTGGTTTTGCTAAAAATGAAGCACAAAACATTGAACTTTTGCAAGGCTTGGATGCTGTTTGTCAGCTTGGATACCCAGTTCTTTTTGGTATTTCCCGTAAACGCACAGTAGATTATCTACTAGGTGGCGGGACAGCAGCTCTTGAGCGTGATATGGGAACAGCGGCATTGTCAGCTTGGGCAATTACTAAAGGTTGTCAAATCGTCCGCGTGCATAATGTTGATCTCAATCGCGATATTGTTAAAGTGATTAGCCAACTCGTTTGAAAGGAGTAAGAGGATAAGAAAGAGTTTGAGAAAAGTATCTCAGACTTTCTTCTTTGTTACCAATAATATGGATAAAATTCATTTAAAAGGATGCCGTTTTTATGGTTACCATGGTGCTTTTGCAGAAGAGCAAACATTAGGGCAAATTTTTGTTGTGGATTGCACCTTGTCGGTTGATTTGACAAAAGCCTCATACTCAGACTGTTTAGAAGATACTGTTCATTATGGTTTAGTTTTTGAAGCTATCAAAAAACAAGTTGAAGAAAATAAATACATTTTGATTGAACGTCTGGCTGGGGCAATTTGCCAGGACATTTTTGAGCAGTTTCTGCCAGTTCAAGCAATTACTTTAAAAATTTCCAAGGAAAATCCACCTATTAATGGGCATTATGATTCTGTTGGTATTGAGCTAGAACGGGAGAGAGTATGATTAGCGTTTATTTAAGTTTAGGCAGTAATATTGGTGATAAAAAAGCCTATCTTGAAGCGGCTCTTGAACGTCTAAATCAACTGCCACAAACATCGCTTGCTGCTGTTTCCTCATTTTATGAAACAGTAGCTTGGGGTAAGACGGACCAAGATAATTTTTTGAACATTTGTTGTCAATTAAAAACAGAATTAGCTGCTCAGCAATTATTGATAGAGTGTCAACAAATCGAGAAGAATTTGCACCGTGTTCGCTATGAACATTGGGGACCTCGTACAATTGATATTGATATTCTTTTGTATGGCAGCGAGCATATCGCAACAGAAAGCCTTAAGGTGCCGCATCCCTACATGACAGAGCGTGCTTTTGTCCTTGTACCGCTTTTTGAGATTGCTCCGTCACTTGAAATTTGTGGTCATTCTATTACATCTTATTTAAAAACATTAAATCTTGAAGAAGTGCGAAAACTTCAGTCGTAAATATCGTCAAAAGCTGATTTTTTTGTTATAATTAAGGTCGGTTTTATGCCGATTTTTTAGTAGCTTAGTTGCTAATAAAATCATTTGATCATAAATGAGCTAATAGTATTGGTAAGGGTATTAGTTGATTTTAATCAAACGATGACTACAATTTTGATTAATAGTTTTAGAGTTGGAAGAAAATGTTAGAATTTTTATATGATGAATTAAAAGGGATTGATATTCGAGTTAACGAACCCTTAAAAAAATATACTTACACGAAAGTGGGAGGTCCAGCGGACTATCTCGCTTTTCCACGTAATCGATATGAATTGATTCGTATTGTTGAATTTGCTAATAAAAATAATATTCCATGGATGGTGCTTGGAAATGCTAGTAACATCATTGTTCGTGATGGCGGTATCCGTGGTTTTGTTATCATGTTTGACAAATTAAATACAGTCACAGTTAACGGCTATGTGATTGAAGCAGAAGCTGGTGCTAACTTGGTGGAGACAACCCGTATTGCTAAATATCACAGTTTAACAGGTTTTGAATTTGCTTGTGGTATCCCAGGTAGCATTGGTGGTGCAGTCTTCATGAATGCAGGTGCTTATGGCGGAGAAATTTCACATGTCTTGGTATCAGCTCAAGTTCTTACCAAAGAAGGTAAAGTTAAGACAATTGAAGCTCGTGATATGAAGTTTGGTTACCGTCATTCAGCGGTTCAAGATAGCGGTGATATTGTTATTTCAGCAAAATTTGCCCTTAAACCAGGCGACTATGTCTTGATTGAGCAAGAAATGGCACGTTTAACTCACTTACGTGAATTAAAACAACCCCTTGAATACCCATCATGTGGGTCTGTCTTCAAACGTCCAGTCGGACACTTTGCTGGGCAATTAATCACAGAAGCAAACCTTAAAGGACACCGTATTGGTGGCGTTGAAGTTAGTAAAAAACACGCAGGCTTTATGGTAAATGTCGCTGATAGTACAGCTCAAGATTATGAAGATCTGATTGCTTACGTTATTGACACAGTTGAGAAAAATTCAGGCGTTCGTTTAGAGCGGGAAGTTCGCATTATCGGCGAGAAAAAAGATTAAAGAAGCTCCATGGAGGTTTTATGAGAATTGACTAATCCAATTATTGCATTTAAAAACGTATCAAAAGTATTTGAAGATAACGGTACAGTTGTTTTAAAGGATATTAACTTTGAGTTAGAAGAAGGAAAATTTTATACCCTTCTTGGTGCTTCAGGTTCCGGAAAATCAACCATTTTAAATATCATTGCTGGTCTGTTACAACCAACTACAGGTGATGTTTTCCTTGATGGAGAGCGTATCAATGATATTCCAATCAATAAACGTGATGTTCATACCGTTTTTCAAAATTATGCCCTTTTCCCCCACATGAATGTCTTTGAAAATGTCGCTTTTCCTCTAAAATTAAAAAAAGTCGACAAAAAAGAAATTGAACGACGAGTGGAAGAAGCTCTTAAAATGGTACGTTTGGCTGGTTTTGAGAATCGCCAGATTCAAAAGTTATCTGGTGGTCAGCGTCAGCGTGTCGCGATTGCGCGTGCTATCATCAATGAACCTCGCGTGGTTTTGCTTGATGAACCTTTATCAGCCTTGGATTTGAAGTTGCGTACAGAGATGCAATACGAACTTCGTGAATTGCAACAACGTCTTGGTATTACTTTTGTTTTCGTCACCCACGACCAAGAGGAAGCTTTGGCAATGTCAGACTGGATTTTCGTTATGAATGATGGTGAAATCGTCCAATCAGGTACACCAGTAGATATTTATGACGAGCCAATTAACAATTTTGTGGCAACCTTCATCGGTGAGTCTAATATCATTCCTGGTAAGATGATTGAAGACTATTTGGTTGAGTTTAATGGCAAACGTTTTGAAGCGGTTGATGGTGGTATGCGTCCAAATGAAGCGGTTGAAGTGGTTATTCGTCCAGAAGATCTACAAATCACAATGCCTGAAGAAGGTAAATTACGTGTGAAAGTTGATACCCAACTTTTCCGTGGGGTACACTATGAAATCATTGCTCATGATGAGCTTGGCAACGAATGGTTGATTCACTCAACACGTAAAGCCATCGAAGGGGAAGTCATTGGACTTGATTTTACACCTGAAGATATTCATATCATGCGCTTGAATGAAACAGAAGAAGAATTCGATGCGCGTATTGAAGAATACGTTGAAATGGAAGAGCATGAAGAAGGTTTAATTCATGCCATCGAGGAGGAGCGCAATGAAGAAAAATAAGTTCTTCTCGATTCCATATATTTTATGGTTGTTACTGTTTGTCATTGCTCCCGTCATTTTGATTTTATGGCAGTCTTTCTTTGATATCCAAGGGAATTTTACCTTGGATAATTACAAGACGTTCTTTAGTTCTTGGACTTATCTTCGAATGAGTTTTAACTCAGTTTTGTATGCTGCCATCATTACCCTAGTTACTTTGTTGATTTCTTACCCGACAGCTTATTTTTTGACACAGCTTAAGCACAAGCAGTTGTGGTTGATGCTTGTGGTTTTACCAACTTGGATCAATCTGTTATTAAAAGCTTACGCTTTTATGGGGATTTTTGGTCAACACGGTGGCGTTAACGCCTTCTTATCATTTGTCGGTATTGGTCCAAAACAAATTTTATTTACAGATTTTTCATTTATTTTTGTTGCTTCTTACATTGAAATTCCATTTATGATTTTACCGATTTTCAATGCTCTTGATGATATTGATACCAATCTCATCAATGCGAGTCACGATTTAGGCGGAAATGGCTTCCAAACCTTTACAAAGGTTGTCTTTCCTTTATCACTAAATGGTGTGAGAAGTGGGGTACAATCAGTCTTTATCCCAAGCCTTAGCTTGTTTATGTTGACTCGTTTGATTGGTGGTAACCGTGTAATTACACTGGGGACAGCAATTGAGCAGCACTTCTTGACAACACAAAACTGGGGAATGGGTTCAACCATCGGTGTGATTTTAATCATGGCAATGCTTGTGATTATGTGGATGACTAAGGAGAGACGAAAATGAAAAAATTTGCGAATTTATATCTAGCTTTAGTCTTTGTTATTCTCTATATTCCAATCGCTTATCTGATTTTCTATTCATTTAATCAAGGCGGTGATATGAATAGCTTCACTGGATTTACCCTAGAACACTATTCAGAAATGTTTGCGGATAGTCGCTTGATGCTTATTCTGATTCAGACATTCTTCTTAGCCTTTTTAAGTTCAATTTTGGCGACAGTGATTGGGACTTTTGGAGCTATTTTCATCTATCAAGCTCGTCGTAAGCACCAACAATCTATTTTATCGATGAATAATATTTTGATGGTGGCACCTGATGTTATGATTGGTGCAAGCTTTTTGATTCTTTTTACGCGCTTGGCAGATATTTTCCATTTTAATCTTGGATTTATGACAGTTTTGCTTAGTCATATTGCCTTTTCAATTCCAATTGTGGTGCTTATGGTCTTGCCACGACTTAAGGAAATGAATGATGATATGATTAATGCAGCTTATGATTTGGGTGCAACGCCATGGCAAATGTTAAAAGAAGTCATGCTGCCATATTTAACACCTGGCATCATTTCAGGCTTCTTTATGGCGTTCACTTATTCCCTTGATGACTTTGCGGTAACTTTCTTTGTTACAGGAAATGGTTTCTCAACTCTTTCTGTTGAAATTTACTCACGTGCAAGACGTGGAATCTCACTTGAGATTAACGCTCTTTCAACCATTGTCTTCATCTTCAGTATCTTGCTGGTAATTGGTTATTACTTTATTTCACAAGATAAGAAGGGAGAAAACAATGCGTAAATTATACACATTTTTCCTAGGGCTTGTTGCGGTAACCTTGATTCTATTTGGTGTTTCAGTTTATATGCAAAAAATATCAAGTTCATCAAGTCAATCTGATAAATTAGTCATTTACAACTGGGGTGATTATATTGACCCAGAAATAATTAAAAAATTCACTAAAGAAACAGGTATCGAGGTTCAGTACGAAACCTTTGATTCTAATGAGTCTATGTATACCAAGATTAAGCAAGGTGGAACAACTTACGACATCACCGTGCCGTCAGATTACATGATTGATAAGATGAGAAAAGAACATTTGCTCATCAAATTAGATAAATCTCAAATCAAAGGCTTAGATAACATCGGTTCAAAATTCATGGGCATGAGTTTTGACAAGCATAATGATTATTCAGTCCCATATTTCTGGGGAACACTTGGTATCGTCTATAATGATACTATGGTTGATAAAGCGCCAGAACATTGGTCAGACTTATGGAAACAAGAATACAAGAATGACATCATGCTGGTTGATGGTGCTCGTGAAGCAATGGGAATCGGTCTTGGAACTCTTGGCTACAGCCTAAATAGCAAATCGATGACTGAGCTAAATGCCGCTTCAAAGAAACTTGATGACCTAACACCAAATATCAAAGCTATTGTCGGTGACGAGATGAAAGGTTACATGATTAATGATGATGCTGCGATTGGAGTCACATTCTCAGGTGAAGCTAGTGAGATGCTTAATTCAAATGAACACCTTCACTACGTGGTGCCTAGCGAAGGGTCTAACCTTTGGTTTGACAACTTAGTGATTCCAAAAACAGCTAAGCACATTAAAGAAGCTTACGCTTTTATCAACTTCATGTTGCAGCCTGAAAACGCTGCGCAAAATGCAGAATACATCGGTTATGCCACACCAAATACAGAAGCCAAGAAACTTTTGCCAAATGACATTAAAGAAAATAAAGCTTTCTATCCATCTGAAGAAACCTTTAACCATTTGGAAGTTTATGATAACCTTGGCCAAAAATGGCTTGGTATTTATAACGATTTATACTTACAATTTAAAATGTATCACAAATGATATCAAAAGAGTTTGGAAGAATTTCCGAACTCTTTTTAAATATGCTCGAAATCAGCTTTAAGATTTGATAGAATAGTAGTGGGTTATTTTTTGAAAAATAGTTGAAACTAATATGATATTTTCAATTTGATTAGATCGGAGTTTTAAATGGAAAGTTATCGTAGAGAGTACGAATTTTCGTTATCCTCAATCCTTAGCTTTGTGTGGCGTGGTGTTATTGTAGGATGTGTTTCCGGAAGCATGGTCAGTCTTTTTCGACTCTTGATTGCTAAGATTTTCGCGCAAGTGGTCAAGTGTTATCAACTCTCGCATGAAAATCCAGCTTTACTAGGTTTGATTTTACTAGTGAGTGTGATTGTTGTCATTGCTATTGGATTTTTGGTTAAATCTGATCCAGATATTAAAGGCTCTGGGATTCCTCACGTCGAAGGAGAGTTGAAAGGCTTACTTCATCCTGATTGGTGGTCTGTTCTTTGGAAAAAATTCATTGGCGGTGTCCTAGCCATTTCAATGGGATTCATGCTAGGGCGTGAAGGCCCAAGTATTCAACTTGGGGCAATGGCCGGAAAAGGTGTAGCGAAATCATTGAAAGCACAGCGCATGGAACAACGTGTCTTGATTGCTAGTGGTGCAGCAGCAGGTTTGTCAGCTGCCTTTAATGCTCCAATTGCAGGTCTTCTTTTTGTTGTTGAAGAAATTTATCATCATTTTTCGCGTTTGGTTTGGATTTCAGCGCTGGTTGCGAGCTTGGTTGCCAATTTTATTTCGTTAAATATCTTTGGTTTGACTCCTGTGCTTGCCATGCCAAGTGATCTTGTTATTTTGCCTTTACATTATTATTGGATGCTTTTGCCTTTAGGAGCATTTTTAGGTATAATGGGTTATCTTTACGAAAAAGTAACCTTGAATGCGAATCTATTTTATGACTTCTTAGGCAAAATTTGTCACGTTCCCAATTATTTTTATGGTATTTTTGTGGCTATCTTGATTCTGCCAATTGGTTATTTCTACCCTCAATTATTAGGTGGCGGAAATGGCTTGATTACATCATTGTCAACTAGTCATTTGACTTTTGCAGTGGTTTGCTTGTACTTTCTTATCCGCTTTGTTTGGAGTACGTTTAGTTATGCCAGTGGTTTACCGGGTGGGATTTTCCTTCCGATTTTGACTTTGGGGTCGTTATTAGGTTTTGGTTTTGGTCTAGGCATGCACCAAATTGGCTTTATCAGTACATCTGTCCTTGTTAATTTTCTCGTTCTTGGTATGGCTGGTTATTTTGGGGCTATTTCAAAAGCTCCGCTGACTGCCATTATTTTGGTAACAGAAATGGTAGGAGATTTCCGACAACTGATGACTATTGCAGTCGTTACTTTGGTAGCTTACATTGTAATGGATCTTCTAAAAGGTGAGCCAATCTATGAGGCGATGTTGGCAAATTTATCCATTACAAAAGACCGCGAAGTTATTGAACCAACGCTTATTGAGTTAACCGTGTCAGATAAAATCGCTGGCAAACGTGTTCGTGATTTGACTCTTCCTAAAAACGTTTTGATTACAACTCAGATTCATCGCAAGAAATCAGAAGTGGTTTGCGGAAGCACTGTTTTAAATGCTGGTGATACAATTTTCTTGGTGGTTAATGAACCAGAAATTGGAAAAATTCGCAAATTATTGATGTAAATATGTTAATAAAATATTTTTGTATCCCTTTTCATTTTAAGGGGATTTTTGGTAAAATTGATACAGTAAGAGGATTGTTACTGGTTAAGCAGGCAAAACCTAGTGTGCATAGGAAGCATTTGTGCGTAAAAACACAGTGCCTTTTGTGTACGCTAGTTTTGCCTTTTCTTTCTGAATTTTTTTGAGGGAGTAGTAGATAATGAGGATAGATAAAGTCTATAATAACAATCTTGTTTTGGCTAAGGGGGAGGGAGAAGAGATCATCGTCATGGGGAGAGGACTTGGTTTTCAAAAGAAGTCAGGTGACGAGATTGATACTTCTTTAGTTGAAAAAACATTCGTTATGCAAGATAGCTCTACTACACATGAGTTGATGCGTGTTTATATCGACTTGTCACCAGTAGAGATAGAGGTTGTTCTTGATATTATCAAACATAGTCAAGAAGTAATAGAAACTAATTTTGACACAGCATTTTACATTACTCTTGCAGATCATTTGCATTACACACTTCAGCGAAGTCGTGAGAACACCATTGTGCAAAATCCTTTGTCTTGGGAGATTCGTAAATTTTTTTCAAAGAAGTATCAGCTTGGTCGTGATTCCCTTAAGATTGTCTTTGAAAAGCTAGGTGTTATTCTGCCTGATGATGAAGTTTCACCAATTGCACTGCATTTTATTAATGCTCAGAAAGACTCTGGTCTGGTTAAGCAAAGCTATCAAATTTCAAAGATTGTGACAGATATTTTAGGGATTGTTCGTTTGTCTTACAGAAACGTTTTCTGATGAAGATTCTGTCAGCTATAATCGTTTTGTGACTCATATTCAGTATTTTGCGCAACGTGTCGTCAATGGAGTGGTGTAAGGTAAAAATGACTGTTTTTTGTATGAACAAGTGAAGCTGAATTACCCAAAAGCTTTTTCTTGCTCTGAAAAAATCAAGAATTATATCGAAAGCTCACACAATTTTCCAATGAGTCGAGATGAACAAGTCTATATCACCATTCACATTCAACGACTGGAAACAAGTAGTAATTAATCATTAAGAATCTTCTCGACTAAGGTCGGGAGGATTTTTTTAATAAAAATCTTGTGTGAAATTTTTTTGAAAACTTGTGAAAGGTGTTATAATTTCAAGTTTTAAAAGGTGGTCAGCTTTCAGAGATAAATGAAAATGTCAAAAATTGTAAAAAATATCATAAAAGCGCTTTCAAAAAATATATGCGCACGCTATACCAAGAATTGTTAAAAGGATTGTTACTGATAAGTAGGTAAAACCTAAATAAATACAAGATAGTTTTGGCGTTACCACAGATATTGGCGTAGAAAATTGTTTAGTATTTATTTAGATTTTTTCTGTTGTTAGGAAAGAACATTAAGAAAGGAGCCAACTTATGGCTAAAGATTATACTGAATTGGCACAAGATATTGTTGCTCACGTTGGTGGAAAAGACAATATCCTCAAATTAGTTCACTGTGTGACTCGCTTACGTTTCACCTTGAAGGATGAAAGTAAAGCAGATGACGATTATCTCAAACAACGAGATGGTATTGTGACAGTAGTCAAAGCAGGTGGACAATACCAAGTGGTTATTGGAAACCATGTTCCAGATGTCTATGACACTGTTTTAAAAGTTGCCGTTATCCAAGGTGAAGGTGGTATTGATGTTAACGAAGGAGATGTTCCTCAAGGAAATCTCTTCGACTAATTCATTGCTTAGGTTTCTGGACTTTTCCAACCAATGCTAGGAGCTCTTTCTGCTGCTGGTATGATTAAAGGTTTGGTAGCCATTTTAGCAGCAGTAGGAGTGAAGGAAACAAGTGGTCTTTATGTTATTTTAAATGCCGCTGGTGTTAGCTTCTTCCAATTCTTGCCGGTTATCTTGGTATTAACAGCAGCAAAACGTTTCAAAATGGAACAATTCAATGCTTTAGCACTAAGCTTTGCTTTGATTTATCCAAATATTGCAGCAAGTTTCGCAAATGGAAATGTTGATTTCTTAGGACTTCCAGTTATCTTCCCATCATCAAGTTACCTTCAAACAGTTCTTCCAATTATCTTAACAGTTTGAGTTGGTTCAAAAATTGAAAAATTCTTCAAGAAAATCATTCCTGATGTGGTTAAAGTCTTCGTTGTACCATTCTTTGTTATCTTAATCACTGTTCCACTTGCTTATTTGGCAATTGGTCCTGTTATGAACTGGGCATCTAACCCTATCGGTGTTATCTTCACTAATATTTATCGCTTTAGTCCAATTGTCTTTAGTATTTTACTTGGTGCTTTGTGGCAAGTCCTTGTTATGCTTGGTCTTCATTGGGGTCTTGTTCCAATTGCAATTTTGGACTTCTCTACAAAAGGTTGGAGTACATTACTTGTCGCATCAACAGCTATCTGTTTTGCTGAAGCAGCTGCCCTTCTCAACATTTTCCTTCGCACAAAAGAAGATAAAGTTAAACAATTGACTATTCTAGCTTTTATCTCAGCTCTCTTTTGGGTTACTGAACCAGTTATTTATGGTATTACACTTCCAATGCGCACACCATTTATCATGACATGTGTGGCTGGAGCTATTCAAGGAGCATTCTTAGGTTTCTCTAACACAACTGCTTACACAATGGGTGGTATGGGATACTTTGCTATCCCATCATACTTCACTCCAAAACATGTTCCTGCAGGAGCAAACACAGATGTAGACAATGTTTGGTATTTCCTTATTGCCATTTTGATGTCATTTGTTCTTGAATTTGTATTGACACAATTGACTAAAATTCCTTATCTTTACGGTGGACCTGATGTTAAATCTGTAAGTGGTGACAAAGCGGCAGAACCAGTTGCTGAACTTAAAGAATTAAAACAAGAAATTATTGCAAGCCCAATGATTGGTCAAGTTGTTAAACTTGAAAATGTTCCAGACGAAGTATTTGCGTCTGCTGCTATGGGGAAAGGGATTGCTATTGATCCTATTGACGGTACTGTAGTTGCTCCAGTAGCTGGTGAAATTACTCTTGTCTTCCAACTGGATATGCTATCGGTATGCGTACTGAAAATGGTGCTGAAATCTTGATTCACGTTGGTATGGATACAGTGTCACTTGCTGGTAAAGGCTTCAATACAATTGTTCAGGTTAGTGATAAAGTTGACGCTGGTCAAAAATTACTTGAGTTTGATTTGGCAACAATTGGTGAGGCTAACCTTCCAGTTATCTCACCAGTGATTGTTACTAATTCGACAGAATTTGAAGATATTCTCACAGCACAAGATGTACGTGTTAATATTGGTGACTATCTTCTTACAATACTAGCTTAATAAAAAAAGGACGCTTAAAGTGACCTGCACCCCAAAAGTTAGACAGAAAAAAATCTAACAATTGGGGTGTTTTTGTATGAAATTAAGTTATGAAGATAAACTAGAAATATATCAGTTAAGACAAGCTGGTTTTTCTTGGCCTTATATTAGTCGAAAGTACGGTGTATGTCTATCCAATCTTAAGTACATGGTACGGCTTATGAATAAACATGGTATTGAGGTTGTTAAAAAAGGGAAAAATAAGTATTATCCCTCTAAATTAAAGCAGGAAATCATTAATAAAGTTCTTATTGAAGGTCAATCTCAGCTCACCGTATCACTGGATTATGCTCTTCCCCAACAATCCCTACTCACCAATTGGATAGCACAATACAAGAAAAACGGGTATACTATTGTTGAGAAACAACGAGGGAGACCGAGTAAGATGGGACGTAAACCAAAGAAAACTTGTAAAGAAATGACTGAGCTAGAGCATATTCTGGAAGAGAATGAGCGTCTGCGTACCGAGGTAGCTTATCTAAAAAAGTTGAGGGAATTGCGCTTGAGGGACGAAGCCTTACAGCGCAAAAGGCGGAAACAGTTAGAGAACTGGTCTCAGGAGGATTTCGATTAGACCTCTTACTAAAAACCGCTAAGCTAGCTCGTTCTACTTATTATTATCAGTTGAAACGGTTTAATAGAGCTAAGAAAGATAAGAAGGTCAAAGAGATGATTCAAACCATTTACGATGACCATAAAGGCAATTATGGATACCGTCGTATTCATTTAGAACTAAGAAACCGAGGATTTGTTATCAATCATAAGAAGGTTCAACGGTTAATGAAACTCATGGGACTCGCTGCTCGTACTCGTTGTAAGCGTAAATACTCGTCTTACAAGGGAGAGATTGGGAAGAAAGCTGATAATCTAATTCAACGTCAGTTTGAAGGGGCTAAGCCTTATGAGAAGTGTTATACAGATGTCACTGAATTCGCTTTACCGAATATTAGAGGGAAACTCTATTTATCCCCTGTTCTTGATGGATACAATAGTGAGATTATTGAATTCACCTTGTCACGCTCACCTGATTTAAAACAGGTTCAAACCATGCTTAAAAGAGCATTTCCGGCTACCTCTTACCAAGGAACTATTCTTCACAGCGACCAAGGGTGGCAATATCAACACCAGTCTTATCATGATTTCTTGGCATCCAAAGGGATTCGTCCATCTATGTCACGCAAGGGAAATAGTCCAGATAATGGCATGATGGAGTCCTTCTTTGGCATCTTAAAGTCTGAGATGTTTTACGGTTATGAAAAGACTTTTAAGTCGCTTGATAAGCTAGAACAAGCCATTACGGATTATATTTTTTATTACAACAATAAACGTATCAAGACAAAATTAAAAGGACTCAGTCCTGTGCAATACAGAACTAAATCCTTTCAATAATTTATTGTCCAACTTTTTGGGGTCAGTACAAAAGCGTCCTTTTTAATGTGCTTAGACATAAGAAAAAAGCTGAGATGAGTCAGCTTTTAATGAGATTTTCTTGCAGGGTTGATTAAGACACGACTTTCTTTTCGTTTACTGAATTGTTTGCGGTATTGACTTGGTGTTAGTTCGTAGTAACGTTTAAATTGTCGGTTGAAATTTGACAAGTTATTAAAACCAACAGCCGTAGCAATTTCAAGAACTGGATTTGAGGTGTTAATCAACATATCGCAAGCTTTGTTCAGGCGAACTTGAATGATGAACTCAGTACAAGAGCTTCCCGTATGTTGTTTAAAGACCGCCATAAAGTGTGTTTTACTATATCCCATGAATTGAGAAAGGTAATCAATAGAGAGATTCTTTTGATAATTGTTATTGATAAAGTCAATCAATTCACGAATCTGTTCATTTTTACGATAAGTATCATCAGTGTGCTTGCGAAGAACGTAACGATAGTAAAAGAGTAAATATAGAAATTCATTAAGTTTTGATTTGAGTAGCAGTTCAAAATGACGTCCTTCGTTTTTTGAAAGCTCAAAAATGGTGAAGAGACATTCTTTGATTTCCTCATAGCCTTCCATTCCTGGTTGAATGCGCGGAACAAATTTATAAAGACTAGTCTGCAAAGGTTGCAAGTAACGAAGACTAACTTGGTCCACAATAGAATAACCAATCATGTCTAAGTGAAAGCGAAAAGTATCAGTGACATGTTTCTGGTTTTCTAACGGGTGAATAGAGTACATCCCATTTGGTCGTATGAGGATAATATCACCTGCTTGACTGTTAAAATAATCGTAATCGATGTGAAAGCGAGCTGAACCTTCATAAATATAATTGATTTCAACTTCTGGATGCCAGTGGAAAAGAACGTCAGGACGTCCGTTTTCAACCACTGTACTGTAATAATCATAAGGTAGAAGGTGCTTGCTTTCATCTATTTTAATTTCGTGAGCTGGATCTGCTTGTTTCATATAATATCCCTTCTAATCATAACATAGTATTAACTACTCTTTTATTATAGCAGAATAACCCGAAAATTGGAAGCGTATTCTAGAAAAGGTTTTCATAAAGATTTTCAAGACTATATCAGATAAAAGTATTATAAATAAGAAGGATAGTGTTAGAATCATTTTTGCTAGCTGATTATAATAGGGATATAAAATCACTTAGCAAGAGCTCTTTTTTTTTGGTTGTGCTAGCAAGTGGTTTTAGAGTCTATGAGACACAATTGTTTATAAATTCAGAAAAGCTCCGCATGGCAAATTAATCTTCTTTGTTAATCGCGGAGCTTATTTGAGTTGAGAAACTTTCGTGAAAGAACTTTTTCTTTTAGATATTTTATCTCAAAAGTAGTAGAATGAAAGGGTAAACATAATGTAAATTTAGTCATTCAAGGAGGAATTAATCATGGAAGAATTGAAAAAAGTTCTCTTAGCCGGTATTGGTTTGACGTCTATGACTTTGGAAAAAGCTGACGCTTTTGTAAAAGAGTTAGTCAAAAAAGGACGCCTCACTGTTGGCGAAGGAAAAGAATTGCAGTCTGAACTAAAACGTCGAAGTGAAGATGAAGCACAAGCTTTTTTAGATCAATTAAATGCTAAAACAAAACCTGTTCAATATGCTACCAAAGAAGATGTTTCTCGTCTTGAAGACAAAATTGACGCTCTTTTGAAGAAGTCAAATATCTTAAATTAGAAATTATTGGTGGGTTATGTCAGGTAGACGCTTAAGAGAAATCATTGGTGCCTTTAGTTCAGTAGGGTTAACCTCTTTAATCGAAAAAGGAAAAGCAGCAGAAGATAAATCAACGCCTCGTGAGCTTCGCTTAGCGTTTGAAAAATTAGGACCAAGTTTTGTTAAAATTGGTCAGATCCTTTCGACAAGAAGTGATATTTTCCCAGAAGCTTATGTTAGAGAATTGAGCAAGTTACAGAGCAATGTACTTCCACTTCCAACGGAATTGGTCATGGAAGCCATTGAGGCTGAGCTTACTGGTCCTGTTTCTGCGTATTTTTCTGAAATCAGACCTGAGCCACTTGCTAGTGGCTCAGTTGCTCAGACGCATCGAGCTCGTTTGCTAAATGGGAAAGATGTTATTATCAAAATTCAACGCCCAAATCTGCCAGAAATTATCGAGGAAGACTTGACACTTTTGATTCGCCTTTCAAGACGTATCCCAAAAGCATTCCTTCCAATGGTAGACTTACCAGAGGTTTTGCAGCAAATCAAAGAAAGCTTGACACGTGAAATTGATTTTCGCAATGAAGCACAAGCAATGATTACCTTTGCTGAATTGAACCAATCAAGTAAATGTATTGCCAGTCCAGAGGTGTATGGTGAGTTTACGACGCCACGATTGATTGTTGAAGATTACGTCTCAGGGATTCCAATCAATCACTATGATGAGTTAATCAAGGCGGGTTATGACCTTGAAGATATCGGTCGAAAACTCATGCTTAGCTTTATTAAGCAAGTCTTTAAAGATGGATTTTTCCATGGAGACCCTCACCCAGGTAATCTTTTTATCTCAGACGATAAGATTTATTTTATTGATTTTGGGATTATGGGAAAACTTGATAATGGCATGCGCGTGGCCTTAAATGATATTCTTTATAGCTTTACAGCACAAGACATCGAAGGTATGATGAAAGGTATTTTGTCTATCACAAGCTTTGACACGTCCATGAACAAGTCAGCGCTTGCCCAAGATGTGGAACGCATGCTGGCCAAATATTCTAGCCTAGATATTGGTGTCTTGTCTATCACAGATTTGATTGAAGATTTGTTAAATGTCTTTGTCAAAAACGGACTCAAAGCGTCACCACAGATTACCATTTTAGAAAAAGCTGCTCTGCAAATTGAAGGCATTTTCCGCGAATTAGCTCCAGAAGTTGACCTCATGACCCTTGCTAAGAATTATTTCCTAGAAAATATGGGACCTGACATGCTTAAGCAAGCTTTGAACAAAGAAACCTTGCTTATCGAGCTATTTTATCAACTAAAAAATGGTAAGAATATCCCGCGTCGTCTCAATCAACTCCTGGAACAAGTCTTAAATGGACGTATTTTAGTTAACCATGATTTATACGATTACACCAACCGTATTAAGTTTTTTAATCGTGTGGTTAACCGCTTTGTTTTGAGTTTGCTCTTTTTTGCCGTATTGATAAGTGCTGTGATTTTGAGTTTTAATCAAAACTTAGAAATCCTATCAAATGGCCTTTTTGTCTTAGCTTTGTTGCTCTTTTTGTGGGACTTAGTCCTCATTCTCAAAAAATGAAAAACTAACTAGATAGAAGGAATTTCCTAATGACTTAGGAAATTTTTTCTATTTTCATTTTTGTAACCGCTTGCTATAATGACAGTGTATTAAACAAGGAGGATATGTAATGGCTAAGTTACCAGATAATTTTTTGTGGGGTGGTGCAGTTGCTGCTCACCAACTTGAAGGTGGATGGAAAGAAGGAGGAAAAGGACTCAGTGTTGCTGACGTGATGACAGCTGGTCGTCATGGTGTTCCTCGTGAAATCACTGACGGTGTGGTTGAAGGTAAATATTATCCAAACCACGAAGCGATTGATTTCTATCACCACTATAAAGAAGATATTGCTTTGTTTGCTGAAATGGGCTTCAAATGCTTCCGTACATCAATTGCATGGACACGTATCTTCCCAAATGGTGATGAATTAGAACCAAATGAAGCAGGTTTGCAATTCTACGATGATTTATTTGACGAATGCTTAAAACACGGTATCGAACCTGTTGTTACTTTGTCTCACTTTGAATTGCCATATCACTTGGTTAAAGAATATGGTGGTTTCACTAACCGTAAATTGGTTGATTTCTTTGTTCGTTTTGCAGAAACATGCTTCCGTCGCTACAAAGATAAAGTTAAATATTGGATGACTTTCAATGAAATCAATAACCAAGCAAACTATCAAGAAGATTTTGCACCATTTACAAACTCTGGTATTGTCTACAAAGAAGGCGATGACCGCGAAGCAATTATGTATCAAGCTGCTCATTATGAATTGGTAGCATCTGCGCGTGCGGTTAAAATTGGTCGTGAAATCAACCCTGATTTTCAAATTGATTGTATGATTGCCATGTGTCCAATTTACCCTGCAACATGTAATCCAAAAGATATTCTAATGGCACAAAAAGCCATGGAAAAACGTTATTACTTCACTGATGTACACGTTCATGGTTTCTACCCAAATCATATTCTTAAATACTGGGAACGTAAAGGAATCAATGTTGATGTGACTGAAGAAGACTTGGCAGATTTGAAAGAGGGAACTGTTGATTACATCGGATTCTCATACTACATGTCATTTGCAATCGATTCTCACCGCGAAAACAACCCATACTTTGACTACCTTGAAACAGAAGATTTGATTAAAAATAAATACGTCAAAGCGTCTGAATGGGGTTGGCAAATTGACCCAGAAGGTCTTCGTTATAGCCTGAATTGGTTTACTGATATGTACCACTTGCCACTTTTCATCGTGGAAAATGGTTTTGGTGCTATTGACCAAGTAGAAGAAGATGGCATGGTTCATGATGATTATCGTATTGATTACCTTGGTGCTCACATCAAAGAAATGATTAAAGCTGTCGACGAAGACGGTGTTGATTTGATGGGATACACTCCATGGGGTTGTATCGATCTTGTCTCAGCAAGTACAGGTGAAATGCGCAAACGTTATGGTTTCATCTATGTTGATAAAGATGACGAAGGTAACGGTACTTACAAACGTACACCAAAATTGTCATTTGATTGGTATAAGAAAGTCATTGCTTCTAACGGTGAAGAAGTCTAAAGTTATCCATTAAGTTATTATTTTGAAACCTTTGTGGGGGTGTAATCTCTTACCCTACGAAGGTTTTTACATGATTATAAGAAGAGAGTAGGTCTTTATGATTGGGTATATTGCGGCTTGTTTGACAACATTTGGTTTTTTGCCACAAATGATCAAGGTTTTAAAAACCAAAGACGTTGAATCCATTTCACTTGGCATGTATACCATGTCAGTCACTGGGATGGCATTGTGGTTGGCACATGGAATTTCTGTTTCAGATCCAGCTTTAATTGTTGCCAATACCATCTCAGTTGCCTTAGCAGGAATTATCCTTATTTGTAAAATAATTTATAAATAATTTTTAAAAGTCTTTGAAATGTTGTTGTATCAATGTTTTGGAGACTTTTTGTAAAAGTTTTTCAGTAGATTCTTCCTATTTAATTCCTGAAAAGAAACCTTACAGAAAATAATTGACAGGGCTTTCAAAAAGGATTATAGTAATCGTATAATTTGAGTGTTCCGCTAGGAACAAGGAGGTGAGGGTTATTACGGTGACGATTTTAGCAATTGTTTTTGGAATTTTGTTAATCTTCGCGATTGTTCGTGTTGTTCAAATCAAAATGGGCGTGACCAAACGCTTTGGTTACCATTACACCATTACCATGCATCATGGACTGAAGTTACCAGATTTGATAAAAAATGATAATCTTGGAGGAAAGATTAAGATTATTTCAGCAACAGACGACACTTGCAAGGTACAATCACAGATTAATGATACCGAACTGAAAACAACTTTGATGAAGGATTATCAACTGGATTCGACTCAAGTGTCTGTCGAGATTACTCAGTAAATCGTATGCCAGTTGGGAAGATTTATTTTTAAGGGATGGCTAAAACTATTTAGAAAAAATACAACTACCAATTTTATGTTAATATTTATGACATTTTTTCTTAAAAATAATTGTTTTTTTGAAGTTTAAAAAAATACTTCAAAAAAACAGGTTAAAGGAGATTAATGACGTTGAAAGTTTTATTGATTGTTTTGCTTATTGTACTTATTGTAGCTGGTGTATACAGCGTTAGAAATCAACTTTGGGTAGCAAAAACATTTGGTTGTGATTATGTGGTCGTCATGAAAGATGGTGCAAAACTACCTGATTTAGCAAGCATTGCCAACCTTAAAGGAAAAGTTAGAGTTGTCGGCTCATCAGATGATACTTGTAGCGTTCAATCACATCTCAACGATGTGGAATTGAAAAAGGTTTTGATGACAGATTATCACTTGTCAGACGAAGAAGTTTATATCCGCCCAACCCAACTATCAGGTGCCCTTGGTATGATGTAGTTTAGGAGATGACGAATAAGAGCATTAAATGGGTTATTATTATCGTATTTTTAGTTCTGATTGTTCTTGTTTACTTTTTGCCTAGCAAATATCGAAAAGTTTATGATAGTCAAGGTCAACGAATGAGTGGTCCATATATCATCACCTCTTCAAATCCTAATGAGCTTCCTGATATTTTAGCTAATCAAAAGATTGCTGATACGATTCAAGTGCTTCACAAAGATTCAAAAAGCTATCGCGTTTATTCTATAATGAACGATGAAAAATTGAAAAAGCTAATTATTGATGAGTTAGGCTTGCAAGAAAATCAAGTTTCTGTGAATTATACAAAATTATTTATTCCTGAATTCTTTTAAGATAGTCAGACTAGTTTTTCCTAGTCTGGCTCTTTTTTTCTAAAAAAACTGAAAATTTACAGCAAATTTCCGTAGTGATTGTAATTTGATTACGGAAAAAAGTTGTATCTAAACGGAAATTTTCCGTAGTGGTCTTATTTTTTTCCTCATCACATAGGAAAAAGAATGCGTTTACATAATGATGGCGTTTTCATATAATATCAGTGTAAACAAAAAAACAAAGGAGATTAAACGTTATGGCTAAACAAGCTTTAATTATCTGTGCAGGCGGTATGTCATCATCAATGATTGCTAAAAAAACAATGACATATCTTCAAGAAAAAGGTGAAGATATTGAAATGGATGCTGTTGGGGTTCCAGAAGGACAAAAACGTATCGAAGCTGATAAATACGATTTGTACCTTGTCAGCCCACAAACTAAAATGAACTTTAAACAATTGGCAGATGCAGCTGCTAAAACAAACAAACCAATCGTTCAAATTCCACCACAAGCTTACATTCCAATCCCAATGGGTATTGAAAAAATGGCAGCTTTGGTAAAAGAAAACATCTAATACCCGTTGTGATATAATAGTTCTAATGGTACTTGGAGGTGTCCTCTTCTGTGTTAAATAAAAAAGAAAAGCAGATTATTCAATATCTTATTAAAGATAAGGATAAATTCGTTACTAGTAAAGAACTAGCAGCGCAATTAGGATGTTCGGATAGAACAATTAGAACTTACTATAAAACACTTATTGAAAAATTAGATTTTTACTCAGGCATTGATTTGGTTTCCAAACAAGGTTACGGCTACAAGTTAGACATCGTAGATGATGATGCTTATGCTGATTTCTTAGAGGAAAATCATATCAATGACCATCACAATAACTACCAAAACATTACTGATATCAGTGATCGTTACAATTATCTGCTAAATAAACTTTTGTTTGAACAAAATGAAATTTATTTTGATGATTTAGCTGATGAGTTGTTTGTTAGTCGATCAACATTATCTAGTGATTTTAAAAAGATAAGACAAAAATTTAAACCTTATCATTTGAAAATTGAAAGCAAAGCCAATAAAGGGGTTTACGTCTTAGGACAAGAACGTGATAAACGTCGTTTCATCATGGATTACTTTATTGATTCTGGTTTTATTAACACCATGCATTCATATGTTGACAATGAGCTGCTTAATCAAAAGATTTCTTTTGAAGAGTTAACCATCATTGTTCTGGATGAATGTCGGGAAGGTGGTCTTAAATTATCAGACTTTGTGATTCAAAATCTAGTCATCCACATTGCTTTAGCGATTCGTCGCATTACCGAAGGTTTTCGCATTAGCAAGGTGTCAGAAGATGAACTGGTACTGAGAGGTTTGGCAGAACGTCAAATTGCTGAAAATATTTTAAAACGTGTTTCAGTATCTACGCACATTGATTTTCCAGCAGATGAAGTTGATTATATTACTCTCCACTTGGTTTCAAAAGGTCACGGGAGTGCTTGTCACAATTCAGAAGTTTTGCAAGAGCAGATACGTCAGGAATTGATTGACAGTATTGACCAAATTAATCCAACTGTTAAGAATGACTTCCAATTGATTGAGGGCTTACTTGCTCATCTATCAACTATGTTCATTCGCTTGCAAAATAGGGTTGTTATGGAAAATCCTTTGACAGCGGAAATTAAAGCCAATTATCGCGACATGTATCAACTAGCTGAACGTGTTGTAGCTAATATGCCAACTTTCAGTGCTTACACTTTATCACCAAATGAAATCGCCTACATTGCTCTGCATTTTATGGCTGCCAAAGAAAGATACAAAGAACAACGTAAATACAATGTTCTTGTCATCTGTGCTACGGGATACGGCAGTGCTCAAATGCTTAAGAGCCGAATTGAAAACGAGCTCGGGAACTTGGTTTCGATTACGGATGTGATTGGTTATTATGAAATCAACGATGAAAAGTTAAAAGGAATTGATTTTATCGTTTCTTCTATTGCCTTATCAAACTTGATTTTCAATATTCCAGTCTTTACGGTTTCAGTTTTCTTAAATGATGAAGAGTTAAAGGATATTAAACAGGGAATCTCTAATTTGAATAGGTCTTTAGCAAATGTAGAAAATCGTCAATCAGAACTCAGTGTAAGCGATGTGTTTGATGATTACTTCTCAGAAGACTATTTCTTTCTACTATCGGACGCTTCAAAAGAAGAGGTATTGCAAAAACTAGCTCAGAGCATTTCACAAAATGAAAATGAGCAATTTGAGGAACGACTTCTTAATATGATGAAACAGCGGGAATCTATGAGTTCCATTGTATTCGGGAAAAACATTGCCGTACCTCATCCTTTGAAAGCCGTCGGTAGCAAACATCATTTTGCGGTAGCAATTGTCAAAAATGGTGTGAAATGGGATGAACAATATCTATCAATCAAAATTATCTTTTTAATGTCAATGTCAATTCATGATAATGATGGACTACCAGAGTTGACATCTGCCATTGTTGATTTGGTTGATAATCCAAAACTTCAAGAACAAATGTTAGCTTGCCAATCATTTGATGAATTTAAAAAAATATTTTTAACGATTTAAAAAGAAAGTAGGAGTTATATGAATTCAGAAGAATTGCAAGTAGCAGCATTTGAGATTATCTTAAATTCTGGTAACGCACGTTCAATCGTCCACGAAGCATTCGATGCGATGCGCGAAGGAAACTATGCCTTAGCAGAAGAAAAGTTAAAAGAATCAAATGACGAATTATTAAAAGCCCACCAATCACAAACACACTTGCTCCAAGAGTATGCAGGTGGTAAAGAAGTTAATGTTGAAATCATCATGGTTCATGCTCAAGACCACTTGATGACTACAATGACTCTTCGTGAAGTTGGACTTGAAATGTTAGAATTATACAAAAAAATTGGTTAGTTAGTCAAGAAAGGAGATAGCTATGGCTGCTTTAACAGAAAAGGAAAAAAGAGAATTAGATGCTACAAGACGTGAAAACAGGATTAAAAACATGTATTACACACGATACTTTCTCATTCGTTACGTCGTTGCCTTCTTCTTTTTCATCAATCTCTACTGGATTTTGATGTTCTTATCTGCTAGTAACTTCAGTCTAGTTATCATTCCAGTTCTTATGGCTGCCTTTGGTGCCATTTGTATGTGGGAACAATCGCGAATGTATTCAAGGGAACAAAAACCTGCGATTAAGACGCAATTTTATTTCCAAATAATCATTGCTTTAAATACCATTTTAATTATTGCCACTGTATTTAAGCAATATCATAGTTTTTATCCATTCTTATCTGAAAATGGTACAACTCAAGTTTTTCTCATCGTGATGCTTTTACTTGGGATTATGATTTCATCATGGATGTTAGTAAAAATCGCTCGTATCAATCGTAATTCAGATAAACAATACTATCGCATTCAAAAATATTTGGCATCAATCAATTAGTTAACAACAAACATTCAACAGTTTTTAGGAGGAGAAGAAAATGTTTGAATTTTTAGAAAAGTACTTGATGGGGCCGATGGCTAAAATATCTGCTTGGCGTCCTGTTCGTGCAATTGTTGCCGCTGGTATGGCAAGTATTCCGTTTACTATCGTCGGATCTATGTTCCTTGTCTTGAGCATTATCCCACAAGCCTTTCCAATTCCTGCCTTAACATCAATTTGGGCAAACTCAGTTGATAAAATTGCACCTCTTTACTTGCAAGCTTACAACTGTACAATGGGTATCTTGTCTCTATACTTTGCCATTGTTATTGGTTATGAGTATACAAAAATCTTTGCTGATGAAGAAGATTTGAACGTTGATCCAGTATACGGTGCTCTACTTTCAGTATTTGCCTTCTTCTTGACAATTCCAGAATTGCTTGTTAAAAATGGTGCATTTGACTACTTGAACGTCAAAGGTGCTACAATCAATGGTTGGACTGTTGGTGGTAACAGCTTGGCTCGTTTGTCAACATCTGGTATGTTTACAGCAATCTTAATGTCTATCCTTGCTGTTCAACTTTACCGTGTATGTATCAAACGTAACTGGGTTGTTAAAATGCCAGATGCTGTACCATCAGGTGTTTCTCGCTCATTCTCAGCTTTGATTCCATGTGCTTTCGTAGCTCTTGTTGTTCTTGTTATCGATGGTGTATTCATCGCTCTTGGTACTGATATCTACAACGTTGTTGCTATTCCATTTGGTTTCGTTCGTCACATCGCAAACTCTTGGCTTGGTATTGTGGTTATTTACCTTCTTGTTCACGTTTTGTGGATTGTAGGTATCCACGGTGCTAACATCGTCATGAGTCTTGTTACCCCAATCCTTTTGTCAAACATGGCAGAAAACGTTGACGGAGCTCACATTGCCTTTGCAGGTGAATTCACAAACTCATACGTTATCGTGGGTGGTTCTGGTGCAATGCTTCTTGCTTGTGTATGGCTTGCAGTAGCAGCTAAATCATCACAACTTAAAATGCTTGGTCGTGCAGCTATGGTTCCTGCAATCTTCAACATCAACGAACCGTTGATCTTTGGTCTTCCTGTTGTTTACAACCCAATTCTTGCCCTTCCATTCATTATCGCACCAATCGTATCTGCTTCAATCGCATACTGGTCAATCAAAATTGGCTTTGCCGCAGTATCAATCCTCCAAACTCCCTGGCCAACTCCAATCGGTCTTGGTGCTTACATCGGAACTGGTGGTAACATCGGTACCGTTATCACAGCTCTTGTCTGTGCCCTAGCAGCATTCTTTGTTTGGTTCCCATTCCTTAAAATGTACGATTTGAAACTTCTCAAAGAAGAAAGCGTAGAAGCTTAATAAAAATTAAGAGCGGGTGTTACCCGTTCTTTTTTGTCTTGAAATGAAAGGGAGGTTAGATTTTTTCGTGTCATAGTATCATTTTTTCTGAATATACTCAAAGCTTTTTTCAGAAAACTAGCGTATAATAGGGGACAAGGAGGGTGTTATGATAGTAAAAGTAATTGCAACCGATATGGACGGAACCTTTTTAACAGATAAAAAGACTTATGATAAGGTTTTATTTGAGCGTTTGTTTGATCATTTTATGGCAGAAGGCATCAAATTCGTGGTGGCAAGTGGTAATCAGTATCGTCAGATTATCCAACAATTTCCCAAACATAAACATCTAATGTCTTTTGTGGCTGAAAATGGCGGTCACATCATTGAAAATGGTCGAACTTTGCAGGAAGAATTTGAAACAGTAGAAGCTATCTCAGCTTTGGTTAATTATATCGAGAAACATTATCCTGATACGGTGATTAACTTGGCAGGAAAGGCATCGTCATACTTGCCAAAGTCGACACCGAAAAAAATTAAGGATTTGCTTAGCTATTATTTGCCTGTTTTAAAATACGTTGATAATCTACATCCAATTCCTGATGATGATTATTTTAAAGTCACTTTACTGGTTCGTGATGAATTGACCTTCCAAGTGAGAGATGAAATTAACACTTTATTTGCGGATTATCAACTAACGGCAACCTCTAGTGGTTTTGGTTGTATTGATGTCATTCCATCGCATGTGCATAAAGGAACTGGCCTTGATTTCTTGCTCAATCACTGGGGCTATGGTCCTGAAAATCTGATGGTTTTTGGTGATGGTGGCAATGATATTGAGATGTTAAAACTGGCGAAATACTCTTTTGCTATGGCAAATGCTCCACAGGAAATTAAAAATGTAGCCAGCTATCAAGCTCCGTCAAATCAAGAAAATGGTGTCTTACAAGTCTTAGCTAATCATTTTTTGAACGAGGGTGATTCGTGATAGAATAGTCACAAAAGGAGAAACTATGACTGGTTTTCAAGAACTATATCACAAAGCTGATGTGACAGAATTTCGCAACAAAGTTTTAGCTGACCAACAAGTACAGTTGTGGGAAAAATACGACGCTTTGAACAAACTGGTAAAACAGCCAAATATTGTCTTTGCTGGAGATTCTATCACTGAATATTTTCCAATTCACGAAATGCTGATATCTAATTTTCCGCTTTATAACCGTGGTGTTCATGGGATTAACAGTTTGCAGCTCTTAGAACATCTGCATACGCAGGTTTTAGATTTGCGTCCAAGTAAGGTAGTTTTGCTCATTGGGGTTAATGATTTAAAGATCAGACATCCAGAAGAAGTGTGTGAAACAATTGAGACAATCATGGCTACTATTCAACAAAAATTGCCTGAAACTGAGATTATCTTACTTTCTGTCTTTCCAATGAATGAGTCACCAAGATTTGTTCGCACACCAAATCATCGTAATAATGATAGCATCAATCAATTAAATAATTTGCTATCTAATTTGTCAAAAGAAGGTGTAACCTACCTCAATATTCACGATTCCTTGTGTGACGAAAGTGGTCATTTGCCACTAACTTGTACAATTGATGGCCTTCACCTTAATGTCACTGGTTATCGTGTGGTGTCTGAAATTTTGTCAGTGTATTTGTAGTGGGATGGTATCATTTTCCAAGATAATAATGCAAAATTTCGCTTTCAAATAACGGTATACTATTACTGTACTTAATTGAAAGAGGGAAAAGGTATATGACAAAAGCATTTCCAAAAAACTTTCTTTGGGGCGGAGCCATTGCTGCTAACCAAGCCGAAGGTCTTATAATGAAGATGGTCGAGGACTTGTTGCAACTGATGTGACAACTGGTGGGTCTGTAAACGCGCCACGTTACATGACTTATATCGACAAAGATGGTAAACCTGGTAAAGCGCCAGCTATGGGGCATAATGGTAAGATTCCTGAAGGTGCTAAATATGCCGTGCTTGTTACAGAGCATTATCCAAACCATGTGGCTGTTGATTTTTATCACCGTTACAAAGAAGATATCAAGATGTTTGCTGAAATGTGCTACTCTGTTTTTCGTTTGTCAATTTCTTGGGCACGTATTTTCCAAAATGGTGATGATAAAGAGCCTAACCAAGCAGGACTTGATTTCTACCGTTCTGTCTTTGAAGAATGCCGTAAATATAACATTGAACCTTTAGTTTCTATTTGGTATTTTGATACGTCATTAGCACTAGAAGAAAATTATGGTGGCTGGAAAAATCGTAAACTCATTGATTTTTATATGCGTTATTGTGAGGTTATTTTTAACGAATATAAAGACTTGGTTAAAGACTGGTTGACTTTCAATGAAATTAATAACAAAACCATTTTCCTTGATATGTTTGGCTCAAAAGCTAGTGATGCAGATTATCAAGAAGGTTATCAAATTCTTCACCATCAATTTGTAGCGTCAGCTAAAGCTGTTCAAATTGGGCATGCCATCAATCCTGATTTCATGATTGAAAATATAATTTGTGGTATTACATTTTATCCTGCCATATGTGACCCAGCGGATATCCTTGCTAATGAACACAAATGGCAATCAGGCATTTACTACTGTTGTGATGTCCAAGCAAAAGGAAAATATGGGACTTATGCCAAACGTCTCTGGAAAGAGCGCAATGTTGAATTGTATATTATAGAAGAAGACCTTGAAGATTTGAAACGTGGGACAGTTGATATGTATACTTTCTCATATTACATGTCAAACAATGTGACAACTCACACTGGTGGAGAGCAAGTTTCAGGTAACTTCTCAGCTGATGCTAAGAATTCATACTTGACTTATTCTGATTGGGGTTGAGCGCATGACCCAATGGGACTTCAATATTATCTTGAAAAAATCTATGACCGCTATGAAATTCCATTGATGGTTGTCAAAAATGGCTCAATTCACGATGATTATCGTATTGATTATCACTGTGCACAAATTAATGCCATGGTAAATGCTATTGACAACGGCATCGACCTTATTGGATACACTACGCGGGGTTGTATCGATATCGTCTCAGCAGGTACAGGTGAAATGCGTAAACGCTACGGATTCATTTATGTAGATATGGATGACGAAGGCAATGGAACTCTAAATCGCACACCAAAAGACAGTTTCTACTGGTATAAAGAGGTTCTTGCAACAAATGGGCAAAAACTTATTGATGAAGCAAGTGAAGATTAAAACAGATAAATAAATTCCTCGCTATTTTAGCGGGGATTTTTTGTAATAAACGGAAAATAAGAAAACGCTTTTTCATAAAAAGTGATAGAATAAACTTAAAGATTAAAAAGTTTATTGGAGATTATTATGAGAGTTAAAGGTCACGGAACTATAAAAACATCTAAGGCATATGGTGCCATAGGGACACTTTTGTTATCAGGTGTTTTGTTTTTAGTCGGAACTAGTGGCGCTTATGCTGACGAAGCACAGCCCAATGCCGCAGTTGACAGTGTTTAGATAGACGGCAATCTCAGCAGGCTTTTTCACGATCTTCAAATAGGCACTAGTTTCACCTAGCTCAGAGGGTGATAAGTGAGAATGACGAGACTTTATGGTAAAGTGCTACGACATAAGCATACATTTTCATAAATGCTTATAAACGTTGATATTATCACGTTTTCAATTTTTTCTATTTTCATAAATCCTTATACAATTTCTTCATGGGGGAGTAAATGGGGGAGTAAATTTTACGAGTTCAGCAGGCAAGAAACTGGCACTCAAAAGGTGCTCAAATTGAAGACAAACTCTATTTCTGAGGTTTGTCTTTTTCTGTCTTTTGAAGTTTTTGATGTTGAATAAACCTCATTTCAGTAATTTTAGGCAAAATAAAAAGGCTATCCTGCCAGCCATTTGGCGATTTTTTTAAGATATAAGCATGCTAAAGTGAGTCCAACTTTTGCCTCCATTTTGGACTTGCCTCTTTCTCTGGTATAACGTAAATTATGATATTCTTTAGCTGTCTCAAATAAGCGTTCAATGGTTTCCTTGTGTTTTCGGTAACGGTCAATCATTCCCCGATGATGTCAGATATCTTCACAAATCTCTAAGTCAGCTTTCCAAACATGACGGATAACCACTTTTTGATGGGGTTGACTCGTCGTACACTGGCTTAGTCAAGGACAATTCTGACATTCTTCTGGTTGACTTTGGTACTCACGATAACCTTGATGGTTGGTAGTTCGGTAAGTTAATACCTGATTTTCAGGGCAAAGGTAACAGTCATAATAATCATCATAAATAAAATCCTTAGGACGTAGCTTGGCTTTCTTACCATGAGGACGCGTATAAGGAAAAACAGGAATAACCTTTTGAGAGAGTAAATAATGAGCAATCGTTAGTGTTTTATAACCTGCATCTGCGATTAAGTAGGTTGGTTGAAAGGCTTTGAGTTGAGCAAAAAGAGCTGGAAAAGCTTGACTATCATGGACATTTCTAGCTGTCACGCTATAGGCTAGCGCCCAACCATGCTTATCACAGGCAACTTGGGCATTATAAGCAAAGACTTGTTTATGTTCTCCCTTATGAAACCAGCCACTTTCTGGGTCTGTCGTTGAGACTTTTTTAGTTTCGGGCTCTTTTTCTTTGGCGAGCCCTAGCCACTTTTTTGCGTGTTTCTAACGGTCACGATTGATTTCAAGTTCGAGTTGATTCGCCATGAATTTAGCTTGTTGTTTAACTTCTTGATTGATGTATTTGTGATTATTAGCAGCTGCTTTAATATAAGTGCCATCGATAAAAATCTCACTTGGGTCAATTAAGTCAGCATTGATACAGCAGCCTAAGACATGACTAAAAATGACTTCAACCACTTGTTTATCTTGAAACCGACAACTGTAGTTTTTGCCATAAGTGGTAATGTTAAGCCTAAAAACCAGCGATAAGCTACATTGACTTCAATCTCCTTAATGGTTTGGCGCATTGAATGAATCCCAAAGAGGCATTGGATTAATAGGATTTTGATGACCATCATAGGGTCGAGACTAGGACGACCTGTTTCGTGAGAATAAGTGTCTTCTACCAAGTCATAAATAAAAGAGAAATCAATCACACGGTCAATCTGGCGTAATAAATGGTCTGCTGGAATCAAGTCATCTAAGGTGTAAAAACCAACTTGCTTACGATTATAATCGGGATTTTCTTTATGGAACATAGGCTCACCTCATAGCTATTATTATCTTTATTATATCGCTAATCCACACAAAAGCCCTTAGAAACTGTTGTTCCCAAGGGCTTTGTCTTCAGTCTGTGTTCTTATTTTTATAAGAACTATATATAACTCTTTATCTTGGCTTACCCTGAATTTCCTATAATTGAAATACTTTGAAATCGACTAGTACCACGAGTTAATGGATATATTTTTGTTGACGAACGTCTATAATAAGCAATATTATTTTCACTTAGAATTTTTTTGTAGATTTCATAAACATTTCACAATTGCCTTTTATAATAGACTTATAGTTAGTTTAGTAGATGTAGAACTTAGGCTCGATTAAGATAATTCAACGTCTAGGTGAGTAGAAAACTAGATGAAGTCATTAATGATGGAGGTATTAGATGAATCCAACCCAAAGAGCTTGGGCTTATGTCAGCAGAAAACGACTGAGAAATTTTATTTTATTTCTGATTTTATTCGTCCTTTTGGCCGGAATTTCAGCCTGTTTGACTCTGATGAAGTCCAACAAAACAGTAGAAAACAATCTTTACAAATCGCTCAATACATCTTTTTCCATTAAGAAGATAGAGAATGGTCAAACTTTCAAGTTGTCAGACCTAGAGGCTGTGAGAAAGATTAAGGGACTTGAAAAAGTTTCACCAGAATTAGAAACAATCGCAAAACTAAAAGACAAGGAAGCAGTGAGTGGTGAGCAGAGCGTAGAACGTAATGATTTGTCAGCTGTGGACAAGAACTTGGTCGGCTTAACTGCGTTAGAGGATTCTTCCAGGGATGTAACCTTTACAAGTTCGGCCTTTAACCTAAAAGAAGGACGCCACCTTCAAAAAGGGGATTCAAAAAAAATCTTGATTCACGAAGAATTAGCCAAGAAAAATGGTCTCTCTCTCAATGACAAGATTCGCTTAGATGCAGGTCAGTCTGAATCAGGAAAAGGACAAACTGTTGAGTTTGAGATTGTTGGAATTTTTTCTGGTAAAAAGCAAGAGAAATTTACGGGCATGTCCTCTGACTTTAGTGAAAATAATGTCTTTATCGACTATGAAAGCAGTCAAAGTCTCTTGGAAAATAGCGAACCTCAAGTTAGCACAGCTCGTTTCTACCTAAAAAATCCCAAGGAAATGGGTGGCCTCTTGGAACAAGTGGAAAACTTGTCTCTGGAAAATCAAGGCTACCAAGTAGAGAAGGAAAACAAGGCGTTTGAGCAAATTAAAGATTCAGTTGCGACCTTCCAAACCTTCCTGACCATCTTCCTCTACGGGATTATGATAGCAGGAGCAGGGGCTTTGATTTTGGTCTTATCTCTCTGGTTGAGAGAGCGGGTTTATGAGGTCGGAATCCTATTGGCACTTGGAAAAGGGAAAAGTTCGATTTTCCTACAGTTCTGTTTAGAGGTGGTTTTGGTATCAGTTGGAGCTCTGCTTCCATCCTTTATTGCAGGAAATGCCATTGCGTCCTACCTGCTTCGAACTCTACTCGCAAGTGGAGATCAGGCAGCTCTTCAAGACACCCTAGCCAAAGCAAGTGGCCTATCCAGTAGTATCCTATCATTTACAGAATCCTATGTATTTTTGCTACTAATTAGTTGCTTATCTGTCACTCTCTGTTTTATCTTTTTATTTAGAAAAACACCGAAGGAAATTTTATCGTCTATTAGTTAAGAAGGAGAAATCATGACTTTATTAGAATTACAAGATGTTACCTACCGTTATAAGAATACTGCTGAAGCAGTTTTATATCAGATCAAGTATAATTTTGAACCCGGAAAATTTTATAGCATCATTGGGGAGTCTGGAGCAGGGAAATCCACTCTATTGTCCCTTCTTGCTGGCTTAGATAGCCCTGTCGAAGGAAC
Organism: Streptococcus lutetiensis; assembly: GCF_900475675.1. NCBI lineage: Bacteria > Bacillati > Bacillota > Bacilli > Lactobacillales > Streptococcaceae > Streptococcus > Streptococcus lutetiensis. The sequence goes on along the minus strand of NZ_LS483403.1, from coordinate 937,675 downwards.
TATCCTTTTCCAAGGAGAGGATATTCGTAACAAGGGATATTCTTACCATCGTATGCATCATATTTCCCTAGTCTTTCAAAATTATAACTTGATAGATTATCTTTCTCCGCTGGAAAATATCCGCTTGGTCAACAAAAAGACAAGCAAGGATATACTTCTTGAGCTTGGTTTGGATGAAAGCCAGATCAATCGGAATGTTCTCCAGTTATCAGGTGGACAACAACAACGTGTAGCCATCGCTCGCAGTCTTGTTTCAGAAGCTCCAGTTATTCTAGCTGATGAGCCAACAGGAAATCTGGATCCTAAGACTGCTGGAGATATTATCGATCTTCTCAAATCACTTGCCCAAAAAACAGGTAAATGTGTTATCGTCGTAACCCACAGTAAAGAAGTGGCACAAGCGTCAGATATTACACTTGAATTGAAGGATAAAAAGCTTTCTGAAGCTCGCAATACTAGCAAATAATATGAACTTGTTTTGATAGAACTATAAAATCGAATCAAATCTAGAAAGGGAACCTATGTTACACAACGCATTTGCCTATGTCACAAGGAAGTTTTTCAAATCTATTGTTATCTTCCTTATCATTCTCCTCATGGCGAGCTTGAGTCTAGTCGGTTTGTCGATCAAGGGAGCTACGGCTAAGGCTTCTCAGGAGACTTTTAAAAATATCACCAATAGTTTTTCCATGCAAATTAACCGTCGCGTTAATCAAGGAACGCCACGTGGTGCAGGAAATATTAAGGGTGAAGACATCAAAAAAATCACTGAAAACAAGGCTATTGAATCTTATGTGAAGCGAATCAATGCTATCGGGGATTTGACTGGATATGACCTCATTGAAACGCCAGAGACTAAGAAAAATCTAACTGCTGATCGTGCTAAACGTTTTGGAAGTAGTTTGATGCTGACAGGTGTCAACGATTCATCAAAAGAAGATAAGTTCGTCTCAGGTTCTTATAAATTGGTTGAAGGAGAGCACTTAACCAATGATGACAAGGACAAAATCCTTATGCATAAGGATTTAGCAGCGAAACATGGTTGGAAAGTAGGGGATAAGGTCAAACTTGACTCCAATATTTATGATGCTGATAATGAAAAAGGTGCTAAAGAAACGGTTGAAGTAACAATCAAAGGTCTCTTTGATGGTCACAATCAGTCCGCGGTTACCTACTCACAAGAGCTCTACGAAAATACAGCTATTACAGATATCCATACTGCTGCTAAACTATACGGCTACACAGAAGAAACTGCTATTTATGAGGATGCAACTTTCTTTGTAACAGCGGACAAGAACTTGGATGATGTCATGAAGGAGTTGAATGGTATCAGTGGTATCAACTGGAAGAACTATACCCTCGTTAAGAGCTCCTCTAACTACCCAGCTCTTGAGCAGTCTATCTCAGGTATGTACAAGATGGCCAACCTCCTCTTCTGGGGTAGCTTGAGTTTCTCTGTTCTCCTATTAGCCCTTCTTCTTAGTCTCTGGATTAATGCTAGACGCAAAGAAGTGGGAATTCTCCTCTCTATTGGTCTCAAGCAAGCAAGTATCTTGGGTCAATTTATTACCGAATCTATCTTGATTGCAATCCCAGCTCTTGTTTCTGCTTATTTCCTATCCAACTATACAGCTCGTGCTATTGGAAACACGGTTCTTGCCAATGTGACTTCTGGAGTTACCAAACAAGCCAGCAAGGCAGCTCAAGTTTCTAACCTTGGTGGTGGTGCAGAAGTAGATGGATTTAGTAAAACTCTATCAAGCTTAGACATTTCTATTCAGACATCAGACTTTATCATCATCTTTATTCTTGTCTTAGTTTTAGTTGTGTTAGTGATGACACTTGCTTCAATCAATCTCCTCAGAAAACAACCAAAAGAACTCTTGCTCGATATTGAATAAAAAAACTTGCTACCTATTCTCCCCTAAACGGGGTATAAGGGGTATAATATAGGTAGCATTTTTATGTATCTACTCTCCATAACTGCACTTGTCTTTAGAATGGAGATGATTGAAAAGAAATTTAAAGGAATGAGAAATATTTTTCTATGAAGATTTTAATTGTAGAAGATGAAGATATGATCCGTGAGGGGATTAGTGATTATTTGACAGACTGTGGCTATGAAACTATTCAGGCAGCAGATGGTCAGGAGGCCTTGGAGCAATTTTCTAGTTATGAAATTGCTCTGGTATTACTGGATATTCAAATGCCTAAGCTCAGTGGCTTAGAAGTCTTAGTTGAGATTCGTAAAATCAGTCAGGTTCCTGTTCTGATGTTGACAGCTTTTCAGGACGAAGAATACAAGATGAGTGCTTTTGCTTCCTTAGCGGATGGTTATCTGGAGAAACCCTTTTCTCTATCTCTTTTGAAAGTGAGAGTGGATGCGATTTTTAAGCGCTATTATGATAAGGGACGAGTCTTTATTTACAAGGATACGCGAGTGGACTTTGAGAGTTACAGTGCAAGTCTAGCAGGAGAAGAAGTGGCTATTAATGCCAAAGAATTAGAAATTCTAGATTATTTGGTCAAAAATGAAGGATGTGTCTTGACACGAACACAGATTATTGATGCAGTGTGGAAGGCAACAGATGAGGTTCCTTTTGAACGAGTGATTGATGTCTACATCAAGGGTTTGCGCAAAAAGTTGCACCTAGATTGTATCCATACCGTTAGAAATGTTGGCTATAAATTGGAAAGAAAATGAAGCGACTCAGTTTATTTAAAAAGATTTTTATCTACACTTTCTCTATTTTTAGTATTCTGGTCATTTGCCTCCACTCGGCCATATATTTTCTCTTTCCCATCACCTATCAAGGTAACAGGCGGGAAGTCATTGTCAAAAAGGCAACTAAGATTGCCCAGTCACTTGATGGACAGGATAAGAGGACGATTGAGCGGGTGCTGGCTGTTTACTCTGAGACCAGTGACATCTTGATTTCAGTCAAGGGGGAGGTGACCGAGGACAGGATAGAGATCGCAGACGATATTCCCTTGGACCCTGACCGTCAGACGACATCTGTGGTCATCGAGGAGCGAGAGGTAACGACTCAGGACGGTCAAAGCATGACTCTCCAGTTTCTAGCTTCTATGGATTTGCAAAAGGAGGCAGAGCAGATTAGTCTTCAGTTTCTTCCGTATACTTTGCTGGCTTCTTTTCTGATTTCACTGCTCATCGCCTACATCTATGCTCGCACCATTGTCGCACCAATTTTAGAAATCAAGCGGGTGACTCGCCGCATGATGGACTTAGATGCCGAGGTTCGTCTGTGTGTGGATTCTAAAGATGAGATTGGTGATTTAAAGGAACAAATCAATAGTCTCTACCAGCATCTCTTGATGGTTATTGCAGATTTGCACGAGAAAAATACGGCTGTTCTCCAGCTTGAACACATGAAGGTGGAGTTTTTGCGTGGGGCCTCACATGAACTAAAAACACCCCTCACCAGCCTGAAAATCCTCATTGAAAATATGCAAGAGAATATAGGACGCTATAAAGACCGAGACCGCTACCTAGCTGTGGCTTCAGAAATAGTTGATGAACTCAGCCATAATGTCTTGCAAATATTAACCCTTTCTTCCGTTCAGGAGCTACGGGACGAAAAAGAAGAGATTTCTTTGCTGGATATAACAAAAGAGCTAATACAGAACTACAGCCTACTTGCCAAAGAGCGGAAGCTTTTGGTGCAAAATCAATTGACGAACCAGCAGGCTTACCTCAACCCCTCTGCTCTCAAACTTATCCTGTCTAATCTTCTCAGCAATGCCATCAAGCATTCTACTCAAGGTGGTTACGTGAGGATCGCTGAGAAGGAGGGCTGGATTTCCATTGAAAACAGCTGTAATCCAGAGGAACAAGAAAAATTTATCCAATCCTTCTTGAATACAAGCAATAAAAGGGCACAGGGCTCTGGTCTAGGCCTCTTTGTAGTTAAAAGCTTATTGGAGCACGAAGGGATTCTTTACCGCTTTGAGAGACAGGAGAAATGCTTACTTTTTTTGATACAATTTCCTAGTAACGAGTAAAATGAATATTACATTAAACTAGACAGAATTTATAGAGTATTCTATATTAAGTAAGAAGAATCTGATGTCTAGAAAATCTCGTTGTTTCAAGGGGAACTTTAAACAACAAAATCGTTGATCTACATTATACAATACTACCCAAAGGTGGCAAGATTCGATTAGAGAATACAGTTTAACCCCCCTAACTTTTGATAAATAGGTAGGATAGACCAAACCTAATGTCATTAAGTTTAGTAAGGGTTATAAGACAACAAGTTCATTGATAGACTAGAACTCGTTAGTTATTCTTTTTGAGCTAGCCCAAAAAGAAATATTGCCATTTTATAATAAACAGTAAATACACAGCAGAATCTATTACTTTTTTAATAAATTCTATTTTGTACTCACATTTAAAATACCAAAATTTGGTAAATTTTTGTCAATAAAATCTAATTTAGTCTGATTTTCTATAACAAACAAAAAATGATAAACCCTATGATATGATAAAATTTATAAGACTTTAGATGCTTTCTTTAACTAACCTCAAATTTCTATACCCAAAATTTTTTATTATATTTATAGAGTTTCTAAAAAGTATCTAAAGAGAAGAAAACTTTCATATTTTTAAAGAAATTAAGTGATAGTAAGCCTACTAAATTAGCATCTCTGGCTTAAAAAAATATCGGTATCGCACTCAAAATCCAGTGTCCGCAAGGACGTGCCGGTTCGACCCCGGCCGCCGGTATAATATAGCAAAAAAGCCCTATTGGTTGGTTTTTTTTGCTATATTTCTGTCATTTGTCGGGAATAATGGGATTTTTTAGATTAATAATTTTCTGAGTGTGTCTAAAGGAGATATTTAGTAAGCGCCCAATAACAAGGTATATTAAAATCTTCCCAAGTTCACTGACTCTGGAAGATTTTGTTATCTACAATTTTGTTGTACCTTCTCTGCCCATGGCAAATAAGCCTCTAGAACTTTCTTTTTGGCGAATATCTCCTCATTCGGAAGATTCTCTAGTAGGTAACCTATATATTTTTGCTATCCAAGTGATGTCGTTTAGCTGTTGCCAATAGAGACATAATGATAGCACTTGATTTAGCGCCCTCAAAGCTTTGTGAAAAGAGCCAATTTTTACGTCTCATAACCAAAGACTTGATCGCACGTTCCGCCATATTATTGGATAAGTCCAGACTACCATCTTTAAGTACAGCTCTAAACGTTTCTTCGTACTTAAGGCTATATTCAATGGCACGTCCCAACTTAGAGCCTGGAAGAACAGCCTGCCTGCGACACCAGTCAAAGAACTCTGCCATCAAAGGTTCTAACTCATCTTGGCGTTTCATCAGGCGATCTTGTAAAGATAAATCAGCCCATGACTCCTCTAAGGCAAACATCTTATCACAATAGCACAGCCCTTTGAACGCCAGAGAACTCTTATCTGCTTGCTTTGGTGTTGCCTCAAAAAATTTCCGTCTCACATGAGCCCAACAACCAACTAACTTGGCATTCTCCAATTGACGATAAGCCCCATGTATATCGCAATGAACATAACCAGCGTAATCACTTAGAAATTCTTGGGCAACTAGCCCACTACGACGCTTATCGTGATGATAAAGAGTGATTCCTTCTTTCTCATCCTTACCAGATAAGAAGGTGCAATAGTAAGTTAGCTGGTTTCATCCGCATGATGGACGGGCTGTTCTAGTAATTGAATCGGTTACACTAAACTAGACAGAATTTATAAAGTGTTCTACACTAAAGAAAACAGGAGAACAGATATGTCTAGAAAAATACGTCGCTACTTCACCGATGACTTTAAACAACAAATTGTTGACCCCCACAATGCTGGAATGAAATGAAGTGAGCTTATCAAAGAATATGAGTTAACGCCCTCAACCTTCGATAAGTGGGTCAGACAAGCCAAACTAACGGGTTCCTTCAAGTCTGTTGATAATATGACAGATGAACAACGGGAACTGATTCAACTCAGAAAACGCAATAAAGAAGTCGAAATGCAATTAGACACCCTAAAGCAAGCGGCAGTGATTATGGCACGAAAAGACAAGTAATCACTGCCAACAAGGATAAATACAGCATTTCAGCTGAACAAGTCATGACATTTGGAGACGGCGATAACGATATCGCTATGTTACGCTTAGCGAAATATTCTTATGTGATGGAAAATGCTAGCGAGGCAGTAAAAGCTGCTGCAAACTTTATAGCACCATCGAATGCTAAATCAGGTGTTTTTCAAGTGACTGAACAATACCTAGAATCACATTAAAAAACACTCCTGAAATCGTTCAGGAGTGTTTGCTTTATTTCATGCGAGAAAAATAATTTTTTGTTTCACGGATAATAACCGGTGACAGAGCAAGTAGAGCGATAAGGTTTGGTAGAGCCATAAGACCATTAACGATATCAGCAATAATCCAGATAAGCTCAAGTTTTAAGAATCCACCAAGAGCAACCATGATGACAAAAATAACGCGATAAAGTTTGATGTGTTTTGTTCCGAAAAGGAATTCAAAGCAGCGTTCACCGTAGTAAGACCAACCAAGAATTGTCGTAAAGGCAAATAAAACAAGACAGAAAGTTAAAGCAAGAGCACCAGGAGTTCCAAAGAGAGATGAGAATGCTGCTTGAGTCAGAGGGGCACCTTCTAGACCAGCTACAGTCCATTTCTCAGTAACGATGATTGAAAGACCAGTCAAAGTACAAATGATAATCGTATCAATAAAAGTACCAGTCATTGAGACAAGACCTTGTTCAACAGGTTCTTCTGTTTTAGCAGCGGCAGCAGCAATCGGAGCTGAACCTAGACCAGATTCATTTGAGAAGACCCCACGCGCGATACCTTTTTGGATGGCTTCTTTAACAACGGCACCAGCAAAACCACCGACAGCAGCCGTACCAGTAAAAGCACCAGTGAAGATTTGACCAAATGCTGGAAGAATTTGATCGAAGTTTGTAAATATGACAGCTAAAGTTGCAAGGATGTAGATAATCGCCATGAAAGGAACAACTTTCTCGGCAACTTTTGAAATTGATTTGATTCCACCGAAGATAATGATGGCAACAATTACAGCAACAACAATACTTACAATCTGTGGCGCTAAGCCAAATGAATTTTCAAGTGATGAAGCAATTGAGTTAACTTGTGAGAAAGTACCAATACCAAAGTAAGCAACAAGGATACCAGCGACAGCAAAGAAAATGGCAAGTGGTTTCCAGCGTTTACCCATACCATTTAAGATATAGTACATTGGTCCACCAGAAACTTCGCCGTTATCATCGCGTGTGCGGTATTTGATGGCAAGAAGTCCTTCAGAGTATTTTGTTGCCATTCCAAAGAAAGCAGCAATCCACATCCAAAATAGGGCTCCAGGACCACCAGCTTTGATAGCTGTTGCTACACCAACGATGTTACCAGTACCTACTGTTGCTGCAAGAGCAGTAGCAAGAGCGGCAAAACTAGAAATATCCCCTTGACCTTTGTCGTCTGCGAAAATTAATTTAAAGGCTTTAGGTAATTTTAAAACCTGGAGTAAGCCAAGCCGAACAGTTAAATAAATCCCTGTCCCCACCAACAGAATAAGCAGTGGGGCACCCCAGACCATATCATCTAGCATTGTAAAAAAGTTTAGCATATACGAATAAGTCTCCTATAAAACATAGCGTCCTATGATGACAGTTAGAATAGAAAAAGGAGTTATCGTAGTGATAACTCCTGAAAAGTGATAAGAAGACTGACAAAGATAATACACCTTACCTGTTAATCGATTCTTATCTTCTGTCCTTTTGCCTGAGAGTTTGAGCTAGCTGTGTGTCTAGCCTTGCCCCTTCGGCGCCTGTCTAGTTCTTTCATGTTAGTATTACAATACTCAGTCCTTAAAAACATACTAATGAAAGGTCACTAGTGTCATTAAAAATGACTAGGTCTCTCCAGAAGTCCGTCCATCACCCAGTCCTGTCTATGACACCTGAGAGCGTAACTCCTTCGGCGAAAGGCAAGCTTTCTTCTCCTGAATGACATCATTCGGTTTGCTATTTGATTTGAATACTATATTAAAGCAAGAACCGAACTCTGTCAATAGTATTTTTTGAATCGTTTGGAAAAAATATAAATTACAAAAAAATCAAAGAATAATTTGCGATAAAATATTAATGATACTTTCGATATCTTGATTAGAAATATTAGCATAATTAACGATGAAAGACTTGTCAAAGTGCTTGTTTTCCCCTTGATAATAGTGAGAAATAGCTGTCATTTGCAATCCATTTGCCAGAGCTTGCCTGCAAATGTCATCTTCTGCTAGGTCACTTTTTATGGTCATAATAAAATGCAAACCAAACTCTTCTTCATGAATGCTGATGTGATTTTTGAGAGGACTGTCTAATAATCTTTGAATCAGACTATCACGTTTTTTCTGATAAAAAAGTCGCATACGATTTAAATGCTTTTCAAAATAACCGTTGTTGATAAAGTAAGAAAGGGTATATTGTTGTAAATTTGAGACAGTGTTATTGTAAAAGCTAAGTTGCTTTTCAAAGCATTCCAATAATTGCGGTAGCAAAATCATATAACTAATACGTAGAGTTGAAGTCAAGCTTTTGCTAAAAGTATTGATATAAATGACTTTTCCGAGGTTATCAATCTCTTGTAAGCTAGGAATTGGTAAGCCCTGAAAACGAAATTCACTATCATAATCAACCTCAATGATATAACGATTGCCTTGGTTTGCCCAGCTTAATAGCTCATAACGTTTGCCGATAGATAAAATAGCTCCTGTAGAAAATTGGTGCGAAGGAGAAAGATGGACAATATCGGCATCGGTTTTGCTTAGTTGTGACATACTAAGTCCATCATTTTCCATATCAATGAAGATTTTTTTGATGTGAAATTGCTGATAAATTTTACCGATTTTTGAATAACTTGGCTCCTCAAATGCGACAGTTTTATCAATCCCAAGCAATTGAATGAGAATAGTATACAAATACTCGGTTCCTGCACCGATGATAATTTGGCGTGGGTCGACAGCCATTCCGCGATAGTCATTTAGGTGTTTAGCGATAGCTTGCCTTAGTAGTAGAACACCTTTACTTGATGAGGGGTGAACAAGCTCATCTTGGCAGTTATTAAGAACTTGATGAACAATTTTGATCACGTAGCAAATGGAAAGGTTTCGGAATTGGTCTGGTTATTACTAAGTCGTAAATAAGTTTTGGCTTCATCTGGCCTGCTTTCTGGATTTGAAAGTAACCTTATATTTTTTTCAACGGGCGGATGATGTGGATTGATTTCTGAAACGAAGAATCCTTTTTTAGCTTGACTGTAAATATAGCCTTCAGCTTTTAATTGTTGATAGCTGGTTTCAACCGTAACGATAGATATGCCAAGGCGTTTGGCAAGGTAACGTTTTGATAGTAATTTTTCTCCAGCTTTTAAAATCCCAATGGTAATATCTTTTTTGATTGCACGATAAAGTTGTTCGTAAAGGGGAATAGCACCCTTTTTATCCAATGAATATGTAAGCATAGTATCTCCAATCTGACCCTATAAAAAAGTTTTTAAGTGACGCTTGATACCATGTCAGTTTTTATTATAATGAAAAGCAATAAAAATGTAAATGAGGTGTTTTTATGGCAGACCAACGTTATCAACTTAACAAGCAATTAACTCAAATGCTCAAAGGTGGAGTGATTATGGATGTAACCACTCCTGAACAAGTAAGAATCGCTGAAGCAGCAGGCGCCTGTGCCGTTATGGCACTAGAAAGAATTCCCGCTGATATCTGAGCTGCGGTTTTCATTCCAGTTATGACCAAGGTTCGTATTGGACATTTTGTTGAAGCTCAGATTCTTGAGGCTATTGAGATTGATTACATTGATGAGAGTGAAGTGCTATCACCTGCTGATGACCTTCATCATATTGACAAGACTCAATTTGATGTGCCCTTTGTCTGTGGGGCTAAAAACCTTGGTGAAGTTCTTCGTCGCATTGCAGAAGGGGCTAGCATGATTCGCTCAAAAGGGGAACCAGGTACTGGTGATGTCATCCAAGCGGTTCGACACTTACGTTCATTGAAAAAAGAAATCGTTCGTCTTAAAGTTCTTCGTTCGGATGAACTCTATCAGGCAGCAAAAGAATTGCAAGTTCCTTATGATTTAGTCAAAGAAGTTCATGAGGCTGGAAAATTACCAGTTGTTTTGTTAGCGGCGGGTGGTGTGGCTACGCCAGCAGATGCTGCGTTGGTGATGCAACTTGGTGCAGAAGGTGTTTTTGTTGGCTTCAGGTGACCCTGAAAAACGTACGCGTGCTATCGTTCAAGCTGTGACAAATTATCAAGATAAGAAATTACTTGCCAAGTTATCAGAAAATCTCGGCGAAGCCAAGATCGGCATTAACGAAGAAGAAATTCAATTGCTCTACAAGGGGATTTTGCAGAGCACAAAGCAAAGTTAGTCTCATTAGGTGCACAGACAATTGAGATTCGGCAGCTAAAAGATTTGGAAAATCTGCTAGACGGTTTGGTGCTTCCAGGTGGTGAATCAACGGTACAAGGAAAACCATTATCTGACTTGGGGATTTTAGAACCCTTGCGAGAAAAGATTCAGCAAGACTTGCCAGTTCTTGCGACTTGCGCTGGCTTGATTTTACTAGCTGAAAATGTGAAAAATCAGGAAAAACGTTATTTAGCAACTTTGCCAGTCACCGTTAAGCGCAATGCCTACGGTAGACAATTAGGAAGCTTTACGACGGCGTTTGATTTTGCGGATTTAGGTCAAGTACCAGCGACTTTTATCAGAGCACCATGCATCAGTGAGGTAGAAGATGAAGTTGAGATTTTGTCAAAACATCAGGGCAAAATCATCGCTGCTCGTTATCGCAATCAAATCGGACTTTCTTTTCATCCTGAAGATGATGAGAGTGACAGCATTCATTCGTATTTCTTGAAGATTTGTCAAACAAAGTGAAACCAGTCAACATTATTTCTTTAAAAAATGGTACAATAGAAAAGCATTGATTTTAATAAAATAATTAATATAGAGAGGAATAAATCTCGGATGGTTTTCTTGGCTGATGGGAGCTGATGGCAGAACCTCCGTGGTCTTTTATACAATGAATCCTTTATTAAATGGTATGAATGATAGGCAGGCTGAAGCTGTTAAAACGACAGAAGGTCCGCTTTTGATTATGGCAGGTGCGGGCTCTGGGAAGACTCGCGTGTTAACACACCGCATTGCCTATTTGATTGATGAAAAATTTGTAAATCCGTGGAATATTTTAGCGATTACCTTCACCAATAAAGCTGCGCGTGAAATGCGTGAACGTGCCATGGCCTTGAATCCAGCAACGGCTGATACGTTGATTGCTACCTTCCACAGCATGTGTGTGCGCATTTTGCGTCGTGACGCTGACCATATTGGCTACAACCGTAACTTTACAATTGTGGACCCAGGTGAGCAACGCACGCTCATGAAACGTATTTTAAAGAACCTCAACATTGATCCTAAAAAATGGAATGAACGTGCCATCCTTGGAACCATTTCAAATGCCAAGAATGATTTGCTTGATGAGGTTGCATATGAGAACCAAGCTGGTGACATGTACACACAAATTGTTGCCAAATGTTATGAAGCTTATCAAGCTGAACTTCGTCAAAGCGAAGCTATGGACTTTGATGACCTTATCATGTTGACGCTTCGTTTGTTTGACCAAAATCCAGATGTTTTGGCTTATTACCAACAACGCTACCAATATATTCACGTAGATGAGTATCAAGATACTAACCATGCTCAGTATCAGTTGGTGAAACTTTTAGCATCTCGTTTTAAAAATATCTGTGTCGTCGGTGATGCTGACCAATCTATCTATGGTTGGCGTGGGGCTGATATGCAAAATATCCTTGATTTTGAGAAAGATTATCCCGAAGCCAAGGTTGTTATGTTGGAAGAAAACTATCGTTCCACTAAGAAAATTTTGCAAGCAGCTAATGACGTTATCAATAACAACCGTAATCGTCGTCCGAAAAAACTTTGGACACAAAATACTGATGGGGAACAAATCGTTTACTATCGTGGGCGTGACGAACGTGAAGAAGCTGTTTTTGTTGCTTCAACGATTGACAATATTGTCCGTGAACAAGGGAAAAACTTCAAAGATTTTGCAGTACTTTACCGTACAAATGCCCAATCACGTACTATTGAAGAAGCTTTGCTGAAATCAAATATTCCTTATACTATGGTTGGTGGAACAAAATTCTACAGCCGTAAGGAAATTCGTGACGTGATTTCATACTTGAATGTTATTGCAAATACTGCCGATAACATTAGTTATGAACGAATTGTCAACGAACCGAAACGCGGTGTCGGTCCTGGTACGCTTGAGAAAATCCGTGACTTTGCTAATCTTCAAAACATGAGTTTGCTTGATGCATCAGCTAACATTATGCTTTCAGGTGTCAAAGGAAAAGCAGCACAAGCCGTTTGGGATTTGGCTAATCTTCTTATGAATCTTCGTGCTGATTTGGACAAATACAGTGTTACTGAATTGGTAGAAACTGTTCTTGATAAGACAGGTTATCTTGATGCCCTTCGTGTGCAAAATACACTTGAAAGCCAAGCACGTATCGAAAATATCGAAGAATTCTTGACTGTTACGAAAAACTTTGATGAAAATCAAGACGATGCCCCAGAAGATGAATCTGGTATTGACAAACTAAGTCGTTTCTTGAATGATTTGGCTTTGATTGCAGATACTGATGATGGTGATGTTGAAACAGCAGAAGTGACTTTGATGACCTTGCACGCTGCCAAAGGTTTGGAATTTCCAATTGTCTTCTTGATTGGTATGGAAGAAGGAGTCTTCCCACTTTCTCGAGCTGCTGAAGATCAAGATGAATTAGAAGAAGAACGCCGTTTGGCATATGTTGGTATTACGCGTGCTGAGCAATTGCTCTTTGTGACAAATGCCAATGCACGTACCTTGTTTGGTAAAACAAGTTATAACCGTCCATCTCGCTTCATCCGTGAAATTGATGATGAGTTATTGCAATACCAAGGATTGGCTCGACCTGCTAATTCTTCATTTGGTGTTTGCTATAGCAATAGCAGCGACCAATCAATGAGTTTTGGTAAGGGGATGAGTCTCCAACAAGCTCTTCAAGCTCGCAAAGCGAAAGTTCAACCGACATCACGTGGAGTGCAGCTATATTCAAAAGCCGTCAAAGGAGTACCTTTTGGTCAAGCCTCTGGCGCTTCAAAAGAAGCTGTCGACTGGCAAATCGGAGATATTGCTCACCACAGAAAATGGGGTGAAGGAACTGTTCTTGCAGTTACGGGCTCAGGAAAAACTCAAGAACTAAAAATCAATTTCCCCGAAGTTGGACTTAAAAAACTACTAGCCAGCGTTGCACCAATTGAGAAGAAATAATAAGAGAAGTAATACCAAAAGAAATCCAAGGAAAACTTGGATTTCTTTTTTTAAAATTCTCAATCAGCAACAGTTTCAGTAGGAGTTGACAATTTAAAGACAGCAACAGTTGAAGCTAGAAATGTAATCCAAGTGGATGTGATATTCCACGAAGACAAACTACTAAATAATATTGTTCCGACAGGAAGTGACAAGGTAAATAAAAAGGTTAGAAAATTATTTGTTTGTGCCAAGGTATTAGCTGGAAGATTACTTAATAATTGAGAATTAATTTTAGGATTGACTTTTCCAACTAAATAACTAGCAAATGCTAGTAGTAAAATACCGATAATTTAGGGGAAGTGGATAAGATTTGAAAGACCGACAAGAAAGAAAATTACTGCACTAATTTTTAGCAATAGTCTAATTAATTTTTGAGAAAAATAATCGTGTGGTGTCAAGCTTCCAAGCAAAGATTTCTGACTTATGATGATATTGAAAAGCTTGAATATTTTGCAAAAAGCAAACAGTGGTGGGATAGTATTGGAATTCTAGCCGTTGTTATTGGTCGCATTGGATTAACAGATGAGAGAGTTGATAAGGTGATGAAAGCATGGGCACCTGATGATAATATCTGGCTGCGTAGACTAGCTATTCTTCATCAGTTTGGTAGAAAAGAACAGACTAAGGTTGATTTACTCCAAGAGATTCTTCTGAGGAATGTTGGTTCAAAGGAATTTTTTATTAATATAGCCATAGTTTGAGCATTACGTGATTTTTCAAAAACTAACGCTGCTTGGGTTAGACCGTTTATCATGACAAACAAAGAACACTTATCACCACTTTCAGTTAGAGAGGCAAGCAAGTATCTTTAACTTTCAAGCATATTCTTGGTTTAAAAAGAGATTTTTCGGTAAAATGAAAGGAGAGTAAAAAGCTTTCTTTTATTGCAAATAACACAAAAACTCTCATAAATGGAAGGAATAAACGATGACAACTTTTCTTGGAAATCCCGTAACTTTAATTGGTAAACAACTAAAAATTGGTGAAACAGCACCAGATTTTTCATTGCGAGCATCTGATTTAAGTATTAAAAGCTTGTCTGATTTTGCTGGAAAGAAAAAAGTAATTAGCGTTGTGCCATCAATTGATACAGGGATTTGTTCAACACAGACACGTACGTTTAATAAAGAACTTTCAGCTATGTCTGATACCGTGGTAATTACGATTTCAGCAGACTTGCCATTTGCTCAAGCACGCTGGTGTGGTGTTGAAGGTCTTGAGCAAGCGGTTATGTTGTCTGATTACTATGACAATGAATTTGGGAAGACTTATGGTCTTTTGATGGCAGAATGGCATCTGTTAGCGCGTGCTGTACTGGTTTTAGATGAGGATAATAAGCTTGTTTACGCTGAATACCTTGAAAACGTCAATTCCGAACCAAACTATCAAGCCGCCATTGAAGCCGTAAAAGCACTATAAATGTCAAAAACTCACTTAAATAACTAAGTGAGTTTTCATGTTTTCAAATCATTTTTTCTAGTGCGGCGACTTTTAGGATAATGTCTGTGATTTCTTCGGTGCTTTCTTTGCCACCATTGGCTACCCAGAGCGAAATGATGCTTTCAATGCTTGACAAATATACTTCCAAGGCGTACTGGTAGGGAATATCGTAGTAGGCAGTGATTGTCTCCTTGAATTCAGGAACAGTCAGAAGAAATTCATAGACAAAGTCCTTGATTGTTTTTGGAAAATCAACATAAGCTGATTTTGAAATGGCATAGATAAATTCAAAATTTTCTTTAACATAGGTTAATGTTCTAAAAAGAACTGCACGTGTGTCGGTATAAATGCTTTCATCACTTAAAATATGAAATAAATCATCCAGAGTATCATTTTTGAACTGGTCTGCCATATCGTATTTATCAACATAGTGCAGGTAAAATGTTCCGCGGTTTATTCCCGCGGTTCGTGTCAAATCAGACACTGTAACCTCTTCAAAATTCTTCTCCAACAGCAATTTCGCAAGGGCTTGCTTGAGGTAATTTTCAGTTTCAGTATGACGTTTTTTCATAATGAGTAAAATCCTTTTATTAATTTCTTAAATGAACAGAATGTCTATTTTTGTCCTTGTTTAATCTTCGTGCAAATTATATAATAAACCTCGAATTAAATCAACATGTTGTTCAAATAAGACTTTAAAGAGGTGACTCGCATGGCATATATTGAAATGAAGCATTCTTATAAACGTTATCAAACTGGTGATACAGAGATTATTGCTAATAATGATATTAATTTTGCCATTGAAAAAGGAGAATTGGTCATTATTTTAGGGGCATCAGGAGCTGGAAAATCAACTGTCTTAAATATTCTCGGTGGTATGGACACGAACGATGAAGGGCAAGTTTTGATTGACGGGGTTGATATTGCTAATTACAGTCAAAAGGAGTTGACAACCTATCGTCGAAATGATGTTGGTTTTGTTTTCCAATTTTACAATTTAGTTCCGAATTTAACTGCCAAAGAAAATGTTGAATTGGCTTCGGAAATCGTTGTAGATGCTAGAGACGCTGAGCAGACTTTGATTGATGTGGGACTTGGAAAACGTCTTAATAACTTTCCAGCTCAATTGTCAGGTGGAGAACAACAACGGGTGTCAATTGCGCGTGCGGTAGCCAAAAATCCCAAATTATTGCTTTGCGATGAGCCGACTGGTGCCCTTGATTATCAAACCGGAAAACAAGTCTTAAAAATTTTGCAAGATATGTCACGTCATAAGGGGTCGACTGTTATTATAGTTACGCATAATTCAGCTCTTGCCCCAATTGCTGATCGTGTGATTCACATGCACGATGCTACGGTAAGCAGTATCGAAGTTAATGAGCATCCTCAAGATATTGAAACACTAGAATATTGAGGTGGTGGCTATGTCAAAAAAGACTTATTGGAAAGATATCAGAAAATCAATCGTAAGTTCAAAAGGTCGTTTTTTATCCATTATGCTTTTGATGATGCTTGGAGCTTTTGCTTTTATCGCCTTGAAAGTAACTGGTCCTGATATGCAAAGAACAACAAGTATTTATCTGAAAAAGCACAATACCACGGACCTGTCAGTCATTGCAAGCTATGGTTTTAGTGATGATGACCAAAAAGAATTGACTAGGATTAAAAATAGTACAATTGACTATGGTTATTTAACAGACGTAACAATTAAAAATACCGATGATGCTATTCGTGTGTTTTCAAATAGCAAACGCATTTCAAAATATGAGATAGTCTCAGGTGCCTATCCCAAGACTTCTGATGAAATTGCCTTAGCATCAACCATGCAAAAGAAATACCACCTTGGTGATGAGATTAGCTTTACACAATCTGACGAACAAGGTATTTTGAAAAAAACGACATTCAAAGTTGTTGGCTTTGTCAATTCCTCAGAGATTCTTTCAAAATCTAGCATTGGGACATCAAGTGCTGGAAACGGAGTATTGAAATACTATGCCGTCGTTCCAGAATCAGCCTTTGACAGTGATTTTTACACGATTGCTAGAATTCGTTATAACGATTTAAAAAATCTAAATCCGTTTTCAGAGACTTATAAGAAAAAAATAGCTAAAAAAGAAAAAGCCCTAGAGGATTTGCTTTCTGATAATCCTAGTCAACGTCTAGTACAATTAAAATCAGAAACGCAAACCTCAATTGATGCTAATCAAGCAAAGGTCGATGCAGCTAAATCTCAACTGGAAGCCCAAAAAGCTACGCTCACTCAATTACCAAATGAGCAACAATTAGCAGCACAAGACTCCATTAATCAAGCCCAAGCTCAAATTACTGAGAGTGAAAAGCAACTTGATGACGCTAAAGTTAATCTTGATGCTATGAAAGAGCCGACTTATGCAACGTATACTCGCTCAAGTTTCCCTGGTGGAGGAGGTTATCAGACTTATGCTTCTAGTACCTCAAGTATTGGTAGCATCGGCAATGTCTTTCCCATTGTGTTGTATGTGGTCGCAGCTTTGGTGACTTTCACAACAATGACGCGATTTGTTGATGAAGAACGCACTAATTCAGGAGTGTTAAAAGCTCTTGGTTATAGCAATAGTGACGTTATTATGAAATTTGTTATCTATGGTTTTGTTGCTAGCATGACAGGGACCATCTTGGGAATTTTTGCGGGGCATTACATTTTGTCACGAATCATTGCTGAGATTGTTACAGGTGATACGACTTTAGGAAGTACGACTTATTATTTCTATTGGTCGTATACGTTGATTGCAATTGTATTTGCTCTTGTTAGTGCGGTTTTACCAGCCTTTATTATTGCTAGAAAAGAGCTTAGTGAGAAACCTTCTCAGCTTTTGTTGCCAAAACCACCAGTTAAAGGTTCAAAAATTTTCTTAGAGCGTATTGATTTTATCTGGCGTCGTTTATCATTTGCACATAAAGTCACTGCTCGAAATATTTTTCGATACAAACAACGTATGCTGATGACCATATTTGGCGTTGCTGGATCGGTTGCCCTTTTATTTGCTGGACTAGGCATTCAATCTTCTTTAGGAAAAATTATTGATAATCAATTTTCACGTTTAATGCCATATGACATGATTGTGGTAACCAATGGCGATAGTAGTCAAAAAGACTTGATGTCTGTTTTAGATTCTAAAAAAGTATCCAAATACCAAAGCATATATTTATCACATGTTACAGAAAGTATCTCTGGATTGACTGATAAACAAGACATTTCAATTTTGGTTAGTCAAGGTAAAAGTTTTGGTGACTTTATTCATTTGAAAGATGCTAAAACAGCACAAGACTTGACCTTAACAGATGATGGTGTTGTCCTATCAGAAAAATTAGCTGACTTATATCATGTAAAAGCTGGTGATTCATTTGATTTTAAAGATCAAAATGGGAATAAGCATTCTCTTAAAGTTTCTGCAATTGCTGAAATGAATGTTGGTCACTATCTCTTTATGTCACGAAAAGCTTATGAAAAACTCTTTGATGAAGGGGTTAAAGATAATGCTTACCTTGTTACGCTTAAAAATCACTCTAGTAAGAACATTGAAGATCTGTCTACAAGATTATTAGCCATGGATAGTGTATCAGCTGTCGGTCAAAATACTTCACTGATTAAGAATGTTAACTCAGTCGTTGTATCTCTTAATGGTGCAATGACGTTTCTAATCATCATATCTATTTTACTTGCTGTCGTTATTCTCTATAATTTGACTAATATTAATGTGGCTGAACGTATTCGAGAATTATCAACGATTAAGGTTCTTGGATTTTATGATAATGAAGTGACCATGTACATTTATCGTGAAACCATTAGCTTATCATTAATTGGTATTGTAGTAGGATTGATTAGTGGAAAATACTTACATCAACTGATTATGAATATGATTGGTTCAGATTCAATTAAGTTTGGGACTGAAGTTAGCTTATCAATTTACATCATTCCAATTATCGTTGTTATTGGCATACTATTCTTGTTAGGTTGGCTTGTTAATCATATTCTTAAGACAGTTGATATGCTAGAAGCGTTGAAATCAGTCGATTGATTTCTTGATAGATTTCGAATAAATAGTAGGGGAGCAGTAGTCATACTGCCCTTTTAACTTGTTTAATGTTCAGATTAGTATTATAATACTAACATGTAAGGAGAGATAGCTATGAGTGAATTGATTGAGAAATATGAAGCAAATCCGATTACCAAAGTTTCTTTAAGTGACGTGACAGAACATTTTAAAGGAAAGGCCGTTTCAAAATTAGGAGATACAGGAAATGTATCGGTTGTTAACTTAAGTGATATGACTGAGACTGGCATTGATTACGACCATTTGAAAAAGATTGATGCTGAACAAGAGAGTGTCTCACGTTACCTTTTAGAAGATGGAGATGTTTTAATTGCCTCAAAGGGAACAGTTAAGAAAGTCGCTGTTTTTTATGATCAAGATAGGGTAATCATTGCCTGTGCCAACATTACTGTTTTAAGACCGATCGCTGATATTTCAGGAACTTATATCAAATTATTTTTAGAATCTGAGTTAGGTCAAGAACTTCTTGAGACAACTAATACCGGAAAAAATGTAATGAATTTGAATACGAAAAAAATTGTTAGTATTCAAATACCAAAACTTCAACCACTCAAACAAGCTTTTCTCATTCAACGATATGAACAAGGTTTGAAAGATTACAAGCGTAAAATATTACGTGCTCAACAAGAATGGCAACATATTCGTGATGATGTTGCAAAGAACCTATTCTAGATATATATAAGAAGTCCTCGAGACTTCTTTTTGTTATAATAGGAGTAATTATAAAATCAAGCGAGGAAATTATGAATAACATTAAGTGTCCCCATTGTGGAACAGTCTTTACCATTAATGAAACAGAATACAGTCAATTGCTAGCTCAAGTCAGAAGTAGCGAATTCGACAAAGAAATTCATGAGCGTTTAGAAAAAGAAAAGGCACTTTTAGAAGAAAAATCAAAAAATGATTTGCAAGTTCAAGCTAGTGCTAAAGATAAAGAAATTGCAGATTTAACTACGCAATTAGAGCAGCTAAAACAAAGTTTAGAGCTTGACAATCAACGCCAACTGGCTAAGAAAGACCAAGAAATTCTCAAGTTAAAATCTAGCTTGGAAAATTTCCAATCAAATAAAGATTTGGAACTAACAAAAGCTTTAACAGAAAAAGATAAAGAAGTAGCTGAGCTTAAAAATCAACTCGAATATTTATCACTTGAAAATAAAACAAGTCTGGTAGAAGCAGTTGCTAGCGTTGAAAAAGAACGTGATGATGTTAAGTCAAAATTAGCCCTCCAAGAAAAAGAAGCTGAATTATCTCTTGCATCTGTTAAAAGAGATTACGAAGCTCAATTGAAAGCTGCCAATGAACAAGTTGAATTCTACAAAAACTTCAAAGCTCAGCAATCAACCAAGGCAATCGGCGAAAGCTTAGAAGTCTATGCTGAAACAGAATTTAATAAAGTTCGTGCTTATGCTTTTCCCAATGCAACCTTCGGTAAAGATAACGAAGTATCAAGCCGTGGGTCAAAAGGGGACTTCATTTATCGTGAAACTGATGAAAATGGTATTGAAATACTATCTATCATGTTTGAGATGAAAAACGAAGCCGATGAGACAAAAACTAAACACAAAAACAAAGATTTTTACAAAGAATTAGATAAAGATCGACGTGAAAAAAATTGTGAGTATGCGGTCCTAGTTACCATGTTAGAAGCTGACAATGATTACTTCAACACAGGAATTGTCGATGTTAGCCATGAATATGAAAAGATGTACGTGGTTCGTCCGCAATTATTCATCCAATTGATTGGTATTTTGCGAAATGCTGCGCTTAATTCTCTTAAGTACAAACAAGAATTAGCCTTGGTTCGTGAACAGAATATCGATATTACACATTTTGAAGATGACCTTGAAACCTTTAAAAATGCCTTTGCGAAAAACTATAATTCAGCAAGTAATAACTTCAAAAAAGCCATTGATGAAATTGACAAATCAATCCGTCGTATGGAAGAAGTGAAACGTTTCTTAACGACAAGCGAAAACCAACTTCGACTTGCTAATAATAAACTTGACGACGTTTCAGTCAAAAAATTAACCCGAAAAAATCCAACAATGCGAGCAAAATTTGAAGCCTTAAAAGATTAAAAATGATGTCAGCTTTTATGACAGATGAAGTCAGTTTAAAATTCTTGTGCTATAATGAACCTATCCCTAATAAAAGAGGTTATTATAATGAACAATATTATAGATTTAACAAAACCAGTAGCTGAGGTTGTAAAAGAACATCCTGAGATTAAAGCTATTTTGGTTGATTTAGGTTTTAAACCTTTAGCACAAGTAACTATGCTAAATACCGTTGGCAAAGTGACTTCTCTGAAAGCAGGAGCAAAACTGGCTAATGTCTCACTTGATAAAATTCAAAAAGTGCTTGAATTTAACGGTTATGAAGTGATTGGAGGCAACAATGACTGAAAATCGTATTGAAGTACTAAAAGATATTTTGTTGCGTTTGCATCACGGTGCGGATGCTGACTCTGTTCAGGAAGATTTCAATCAAAACTTTAAAGGTGTTTCTGCGCTTGAAATTTCAATGATGGAGCATGAGTTAATGGGAGATGAGACAGGTATTACTTTTGAGGATGTGATGGTATTGTGTAATGTCCACGCTAACCTTTTTAAGGGAGCTGTGTCAGATGTTGATGCTCCAGATGCTGAACAAGAAGGGCATCCTGTTTATGTGTTTAAGCAAGAAAATCTCGCTTTACGCTCAGCCATGTTTCGCATTCGCCGTATTATCGAAAACTACGAGAAACCTGAAAATGCAGATTTTCGTGATGATTTATTACGTGGTTTAAAATTTCAAATGGGGCTGCTAGGGCAATTTGATAACCATTACAAGCGTAAAGAAGAACTCTTTTTCCCGTTGATGGAACAACATGGTCATGATGCTCCGCCACGTGTCATGTGGGGTGTTGATGATGATATTCGTGAGCTCTTTCAAAAAGCGCAAGCAGCAGTTGATAAGTTGCCAGAGGTATCAATTGCTGAAGTGTCACAAGCCTTTGAAACTTTTGCTCATGAATTTGAAGAAATGATTTTCAAGGAAGAAGCCATTCTCTTGATGATTCTTCTTGAAGCTCTTACCCAAGATGATTGGTTAGCTATTGCTGATGAAAGTGATGCTTACGGCTATGCTATCATTAAGCCAACCGCTAAATGGCAACCAAAACGTGAGTCATTTGAAAGCGAGAAACCAGGATCTGCTTCTGCAACAGTTAATTCTGATGACTCTTGTCAAACTAATGCTGAATTGAATGATAATCTATTGACGAAAGTTATCGATATGCCAGAAGGTCAGTTCACCATTAGCTTTACACCTAAAAAAGAAAAGCTAGCTGTTGATCGTACAACCACTCAACCATTTGGTAACGGGTATTTGTCAGTAGAACAAGCCAACCTGATTTTAAATCATCTACCTTTGGAAATAAGCTTTGTTAATAAAGACGATATTTTCCAATACTTTAATAACAACACTGTTCCAGAAAAAATGGTGTTTAAGCGTACACCGAGTCAAATTGGACGTAATGTTGAACTTTGCCACCCACCAAAAGTGTTAGATAAAGTCAAAAAAGTCTTCAAATTACTTCGCTCTGGCGAACGCGATAAAGTTGTTATGTGGTTTAAATCTGAAAAAATGGAGAAATTCATTCATATCACCTATGCAGCCGTTCGTGATGAAAACGGTGACTTTCAAGGTGTTCTAGAATACGTGCAAGACATTCAAGAATTTTTAGACATTGATAGTGATGTCAAACGCGACATTTAAAAAACGCAAACAAGTTAAAACAATGCAAAGTTTTAGCTTGTCTTTTTTTACTGAAAACGGTTATAATAGAAATTATGATTAACGGAATTATTAACTTAAAAAAAGAAGCTGGAATGACTAGCCATGATGCAGTCTTTAAGCTTCGTAAAATTTTACATGAAAAGAAAATTGGTCACGGTGGAACGCTTGATCCTGACGTTGTTGGTGTCTTGCCAATTGCTATCGGAAAAGCAACACGTGTGATTGAATATATGACAGAAGCTGGAAAAGTATATCGTGGTCAGATTTGCTTAGGATTTTCAACAACAACTGAAGATGCCAGTGGTGAAGTTGTTGAGAAGACTCCAGTTTCAACAGAGCTAACAGAAGATGCCATTGACCAAGCTATGGCGAGTTTTGTAGGTGAAATTACTCAGATTCCACCAATGTACTCAGCGGTTAAGGTTGACGGGAAACGTTTATACGAATATGCTCGCACTGGACAAGACGTTGAACGTCCTAAGCGTCATGTGACAATCTATGATTTTAAACGCACAAGCCCATTAATTGTCAAAGATGATTGTTGTTATTTTGACTTTGAAGTTGCTTGTAGTAAAGGAACATACATCAGAACCTTATCAGTTGATTTAGGAAAATCGCTTGGTTTTGCTAGTCATATGTCTTACTTGGAGCGCCAAGCATCAGCAGGTCTTCAATTAGAAGATGCACTAACTTTGTCTGAAATCACTGAAAAAGTTGCGCAAGATGATTTTTCATTTCTTTTGCCAATCGAGTATGGCGTTATGGATTTGCCACGTGTAGATTTGACAGAAAATCAAGTTACAGAGATTTCATTTGGGCGTAAAATTGCTTTAGATAGAACTGAAGAACAATTAGCTGCTTTCTATCAAGATAAAGTTGTTGCTATTCTAATTCCACGTGATGACCTATACAAACCAAATAAAGTCTTTATATAATGGAATGGAAAAAATGAATATTCAACATATAAAAGATGCTCGAGATATCAATCGTACTCGAGACAGTGTTTTAGTATTAGGCTACTTTGATGGCCTGCATAAAGGGCACAGAGCTCTGTTTGATCAAGCTAGAGCGATTACCAAACGCGATCAGCTAGACTTAACTGTTTTGACTTTTAATGAATCACCGCATCTAGCACTTGCTCGCTTTACACCAGAATTATTATTGAATTTAACGGCACCAGAAAAACGTTATGAAAAATTTGCTGAGTACGGAGTTGATGATCTTTACTTAGTTGATTTTACATCAGCATTTTCAAAAGTGTCGTCAGAAGAATTTTTGAGTACTTATATCAAAGCTTTGCGAGCAAGAACTATTGTCGTTGGTTTTGATTATAAGTTTGGACATGATAGAAGAGATGCAGCTCATTTATCAGAAATTTTTGATGGTGATGTTATTGTAGTTCCTGAAGTTCAAGATAACGGAGAGAAGATTAGCTCTTCACGCATTCGTCAAGAGATTCTATCAGGGAATGTTTCTGAGGTAAATCGTCTACTAGGTTACGAGTTTTCAACCCAAGGAATTGTTGTTCATGGTGATGCTAGAGGTCGCACGATTGGATTTCCGACAGCAAATCTTGCCGTTTTAGATCGCGTTTATCTTCCAGGTGAGGGAGTTTACGTGACGGACATTATTGTTTCAGAAAAACGTTACCGCTCAATGACAAGTATCGGAAAAAATGTGACATTTGGTGGTCAAGATTTGCGACTGGAAGCAAATATTTTTGATTTTGAAAACGATATCTATGGCGAAACGGTCGAAATTATCTGGTTAGATAAAATTCGAGGCATGATTAAGTTCGCTGGAGCCGATGAATTGGTTGAACAGCTAAAATCTGATAAAAAAATTGCCCAAAATTGGGGAAAAAATAGAAAACTTTTTTTAAATTTTGTATAATTAAGTTAAGAAGATTAGAGAGGTGGTTTTATGATTACTTTATTTTTGTCACCAAGTTGTACAAGCTGCCGAAAAGCACGAGCTTGGCTTAATGAACACGATGTTAAATTTCAAGAACACAATATCATTACCAGTCCTCTTAGTCGCGATGAATTAATGGCTATTTTGGCCTTCACAGAGAATGGAACAGAAGACATTATCTCAACTCGTTCAAAAGTTTTCCAAAAGTTAGATATTGATCTTGACGAGTTATCTGTTTCAGAGTTGATTGATTTAATTGCGAAGAATCCAGGTTTGCTTCGTCGTCCAATCATTTTGGATAACAAACGCATGCAAATTGGGTTTAATGAAGATGAAATTCGTGCATTTTTACCACGTGATTATCGTAAACAAGAATTGCGTGATGCAACGATAAAGGCAGAAATTGAAGGATAGAAAGGAATAACTCTTCAACAGGGCGATGTCTGTTGAGCTATGGAAAACGATTTGTTTTCTTAAGAGTTTGGGCATCTTTGCATGAAAAATTACAGCTATCCACTTGATTTGTCTTGGAGCACTGAAGAGATAGCATCAGTGCTTCATTTTTTGAATCAGGTTGAGGCCGCATATGAAAAGAAAGTTGCTGTTAGCGATTTATTAGATAGCTATGCAACCTTTAAGACAATTGTAAAAAGTAAAGCACAGGAAAAACAAATTGACCGCGAATTTCAACAAAGTAGTAGCTATTCAACTTATCAAGCTGTAAAAGCTGCTAAAGCAAAGGAGAAAGGATACATTTCCCTTGGAAAATAAGTTTCAATTTGCTAAAAACATTATTCGTGACGCAGGTGACTTTATTAAGTCTAATATGATCAAGGGTCTTGAAATCGAAGAAAAGACACGTTTTGATGATTTGGTAACGAATCTAGATAAAGCAACTCAGGAATTACTAATCACCAAAATTAAGCAAGCTTATCCAAGTGACCATATCTTGGCGGAAGAAAATAGTGTACATCACGATATTGCCGATGGTAATGTCTGGGTACTTGACCCGATTGATGGTACTGTCAATTTTGTGGCGCAAGGTACGCATTTTGCTGTTATGATTGCTTATTATGAAAATGGAGTCGGTCAATTTGGTTTGATTTATGATGTGATGAATGATACCTTGTATAGTGGTGGTGGTCAATTTGATGTTTATATGAATGATCAAAAATTACCACCGTTTCAAGATCGTCCATTGAACCGTTTCTTGGTAGGATGCAATGCAAACATGTTTGCTAATAATTATCATGGGCTTCGTGATATGATTGAGCAAACTTTGGGAGTTCGTGTTTATGGCGGTGCTGGTATCAGTATGGCAGCTGTTATGGCAGGACAATTGATGGCCTACTTTTCATATATTCAACCTTGGGACTATGCCGCTGCTAAGGTGATGGGTGATAAGATTGGCTATGTTTTGTTAACTATTGATGGTGAAGAACCTGATTTTACACATCGTCAAAAAGTCATGTTTGTTCCGAAAGCAAAATTATCAACGATACAAACTTATTTATCTCAAACCTAGTATTTTTACTAGGTTTTTCTTTTACACCTATGGTAAAATAAGAATGAATTTACAGAAAACGTTTTTATTAGATAATATTGATAAAAGGAGATTTGTTTATGATGAATTGGATAATGACACAAAATGTTGTCTTTTTAGCCTTTTTAGCAGGCCTTTTTACTTGGGGATGTACCATTCTTGGATCTGCCGTTGTTTTTTTCTTTACTAAAGTTAGCCGAAAATTGCTAGATATTATGATGGGATTTGCCGCAGGTGTCATGATTGCAGCTTCTTTTTGGTCCTTGCTTGACCCAGCCCTTGCTTATGCTAAAGCAGATTATGGTAATCTAGCCTGGGTACCGGCAGCAGTTGGATTTCTTTTGGGAGCATTTAGTCTTCGTTTAATTGACGCACTGGTTCCTCACTTGCATTTGGGAAAAGATGTTTCTGAAGCTGAAGGGATTCAACCAAAGAAAAAACTCTCAAAAACGGCTTTACTCTTTCTAGCCATAACGATTCATAATTTTCCAGAAGGTTTGGCAGTCGGAGTAACTTTTGGGGCTCTTGCTTCTGGTAATATGACTAGTGCTGCGCTTATTGGTGCTTTGGGACTCGCTATTGGGATTGGTTTACAAAATATTCCTGAAGGGGCTGCTTTGTCAATTCCGATTCGAGCTGATGGAAGTTCTCGTTTTCGTGCTTTCTTTCTTGGTGCAATGTCAGCCATTGTTGAACCAATTGGGGCTGTTTTAGGAGCAGCGCTTGTGATTATTATGCTACAAATCATACCTTATGCCCTTGCTTATGCAGCTGGTGCTATGATGTTTGTTGTAGTGGAAGAATTGATTCCAGAATCACAGACTAATGGTAATACAG
Organism: Streptococcus lutetiensis; assembly: GCF_900475675.1. NCBI lineage: Bacteria > Bacillati > Bacillota > Bacilli > Lactobacillales > Streptococcaceae > Streptococcus > Streptococcus lutetiensis. The sequence goes on along the minus strand of NZ_LS483403.1, from coordinate 910,580 downwards.
ATGTAGCAACTCTTGGTTTGATGGTTGGGTTTGTCATCATGATGGTTATGGATGTGGCCTTAGGCTAATGACATTTCAAAAGTTAGCTCAAAGAGCTTGCTTTTTTGTGTTGAATGATTGAAAACACTTACAGTTTTTATTAAAATAATCATAAAAAGGAAAAAGGTGATGATATGGCAATTACAGTAAACTTGTATTACAAAGGCGTTAATGGGAATGCTCGAAAATTCATGGAAGAGATGGAAAAATCTGGCACAGCCGATGCCATTCGTGCTGAAAAAGGCAATCTCAGATATAATTATTTCTTCCCCGCAAATGATCCTGAAACATTACTATTGATTGATAGTTGGGAAAATCAAGAAGCGATTGATGCTCACCACGCATCCCCTATGATGACAACATTAGCAGCCTTACGTGACAAATATGATTTGCATATGACAGTTGAGCGTTATCTTTCAGATAACAGTGATGTAGACAGTGAATTCATTCGCAAATAAAATGAGCTTCTTTTGGGGTTCTTTTTTAAGCTAATCATTTGTGATTCTTTTAGTCTTAGGATATGATTAGGTTAAGATATTTGGAGGTATCGTTATGACGAAATTTGCAGAACATTTCACAAATATTTCGGTAGAAGCTGCCAAAGAGCAATTACAAACAGCTGACGAGTTTATTCTTTTCATCGGTCGTCCGACATGTCCATTCTGCCGACGTTTTGAGCCAAAGCTTTCTCACGTTGCTAAAGAAAACCAATTAGTTGTTTACTATATTAATAGTGATCATACGACTCCTGAACTAGAGGAGCTTCGTAACACTTACAAAGTCGCGACAGTCCCTGGTTTGTTGGTCGCAAATGCCGGTCATGTAAGAGTGGTTTGTGATTCATCTTTGTCTGAAGAGGCAATTTTAGACTTTATTAAAAACTAGGCAAGGAGATTACATGGACGTTAAAGAATACGATTATATTGTTATCGGTGGTGGGTCAGGTGGAATTGCTTCTGCCAATCGAGCGGCTATGCATGGAGCAAAAGTACTTCTTTTTGAAGGTAAAGAAGTTGGTGGTACCTGCGTTAATTTAGGATGTGTTCCTAAAAAAGTGATGTGGTATGGTGCACAGGTTGCGGAAACGTTAGTGAATTACGCTGCTGAGTATGGCTTTCATCTTGAGCAGACAAGTTTTGATTTTAAAACTTTGAAAAATAATCGCGAAGCTTACATTGACCGTATTCATACCTCTTATGAAAGAGGATTTGATAGTAATGGTGTGGAGCGTATTTATGAATACGCTAGTTTTGTAGATGCTCATACAGTTGAAGCTGCTGGAAAATATTATACCGCTCCACATATTTTAGTGGCGACAGGTGGTCATGCACTGTATCCAGATATTCCTGGAGCGCAGTTTGGTATGGTTTCTGATGATTTTTTTGCTTTAGACGAGCTTCCAAAACGAACTGCTGTTGTCGGAGCTGGTTATATTGCGGTTGAATTAGCTGGTGTTTTACACGCCTTGGGCTCTGATACACAACTTTTTGTTCGAGAAAATCGTCCTTTGCGAAAATTTGATAAAGAAATTGTTGAAACCCTTGTTGACGTCATGGCAGCAAGTGGTCCTACCTTGCATACTTACGCCATTCCAAAAGAAGTTATTAAGAACGATGATGATTCTCTAACCTTGGTATTGAAAAATGGGGAAAATTATACTATTGATGCGGTTATTTGGGCAATTGGCAGACGAGCTAATATTTCTGGATTCGGTCTTGAAAAAACAGGTGTTGAACTTGACGACAAGGGATTTATAAGAACTGATGAGTTTGAAAATACAAGCGTTGAAGGCATTTATGCTTTAGGCGATGTTAACGGGAAACTCGAATTGACACCTGTTGCGGTTAAGGCAGGTCGTCAGCTATCAGAACGTCTCTTTAACCATAAGCCAAATACCAAAATGGATTATACGGATGTTGCAACAGTTATTTTTAGCCATCCTGCCATTGGTTCAATCGGCTATTCAGAAGAAAAAGCCATTGAAGAATTTGGTGCAGATAAGGTAAAAGTGTATCGTTCAAACTTTACACCGATGTATACAGCACTAGGAAAACATCGCCAGCCGAGCAAAATGAAATTGGTTACTTTGGGTGAGAAAGAAAAAATCATTGGTTTACATGGAATCGGATACGGTATCGATGAAATGATACAAGGCTTTTCAGTAGCAATTAAAATGGGAGCAACTAAGGAAGATTTTGATAATACGGTAGCCATTCATCCAACGGGGTCTGAGGAGTTCGTTACGATGAGATAAGCAAAGAGTAGATTTTTTCAGCTATAGAGATTCTCTTCTTTTTAGTTATCTGAATGCCTTTCATTAAAATTGCGAAAGGGTTCTCATTCGCCTTCAAAAGCTTTCCCAAAGCTTTTGAACTATTCATCCAACAGGGTCTGAGGAGTTCGTCACAGTGAGATAAAAAGTTGTTTTAGATTGTGATATTAGTTATGAAAATCACGAAAATCTTTGAAATCAAATCTTTTTTTCAGGATTTTTACAGTAAGATAAGCGGTTCAAAAACGAACTGCTTTTTTCTTTTTAACTACCTACAAAATCAGTCATATCATTATCTTAAAGTTGTAATTAACATGTGAAATTGTTATCATATAAGTATGAAATTACCTGATAAATTTATTGAAAAATACCGTAATCTTCTTGGACAAGAAGCAGATGATTTCTTTGCTACATTTGATCAAGAAGCTGTCTCTGGATTTCGTGTAAATCCTCTGAAAAATACTCAGCATGTTTTTGAGGATCCTATTCCAAATACCCCATGGGGTCATTATGGAAAAATATCTGGTAAGTCACCTGAACATGTTTCGGGCCTTGTCTATTCACAAGAACCTGCTGCTCAAATGGTTGCTCAAGTTGCAGCAACAAGTGAGCATATGCGAGTGCTTGATTTAGCAGCAGCTCCTGGTGGAAAATCCACTCATCTTCTTAGTTATATGAATAATACTGGTGTTTTAGTAAGCAATGAAATTTCTAACAAACGCAGTAAGATTTTGGTTGAGAATGTGGAACGTTTCGGAGCTAAAAATGTTGTGGTAACTAATGAAAGTTCAGACAGATTAGCCAAAGTTTTCAAAGAATACTTTGATTTGATTGTTTTTGATGGACCTTGTTCTGGAGAGGGCATGTTTCGTAAAGATCCCCAAGCTACTCAGTATTGGCACGAAGGTTATCCTGCAGAATGCGCCAGTCTTCAAAAAGAGATTTTAGAAGAAGCAATGAAAATGCTAGCGTTTGGAGGAACACTGGTTTACTCAACATGTACTTGGTCTCCAGAGGAAAATGAAGGCGTTGTTAATTGGCTATTGTCAGAGTACGATTATCTTGAACTTCTTCCTATTGAAAAAATCAATGGAATGGCTGAAGGGATTGACATGCCAGAAGTTGCTCGTATGTATCCACACCGTTTTAAAGGTGAAGGACAATTTGTTGCTAAGCTACATGATACGAGAGAACCAGCTCACCGCAAAGTCAAACCTGTAAAATCTAATCTAACAAAAGATCAGCTTAATTTATGGCAAGATTTCGCCAAAAAACATCTAAAAGTTGAACTTAAAGGTCTTTTACAAACTTTTGGTGATAACCTTTATTTGTTGCCAGAAGGACTGCCTGATTTAGGTAAACTAAAAATTGCTCGAAATGGACTTCATCTTGGAACATTTAAGAAAAATCGTTTTGAACCATCTTTTGCATTTGGATTAGCTCTTTCGCCAAATGACGTAGAACAGTTTGTAGAAATTGATATAGAACAGTTCAAGGTTTATGTTACAGGAAATGTCATAAACTTAGAAAAACCATTACAAAATGGTTGGTATTTAGTTTCTGTAAACGGTAACGGAATAGGTTTTGCAAAAGTTACTGGAAATATTCTGAAAAATTACTTCCCAAAAGGACTTCGTTTTAATCCTTAAACTGTTATAGGTACAATTTTTGAATGTGATGGCCTGAAAACCACTTTTCAAGTTTTCAGTGATATGTTACTATTTGCATGTGGGGTGTTTGTAACACTTCATGTCAATTACTTTTTATTTTCAAAAAAGAAGTAGGAATCGCAAATGAAAAAAATGAAAATTCTTAGCTTTTTATTGCTAGCTACCTCAGTAGCCTTTATATTATCTGGTTGCTCAAGCTGGATTGACAAGGGTCAGTCGATTACCAGTGTAGGATCGACAGCTCTACAACCACTTGTTGAAGCTGCCGCTGATGAGTTCGGATCGACGAATATTGGTAAGACAGTCAATGTCCAAGGTGGTGGATCTGGTACAGGTCTTTCACAAGTTCAGTCAGGGGCTGTTCAAATTGGTAATAGCGATGTTTTCGCAGAAGAAAAAGAAGGTATCAATGCTGATAAGTTGGTTGATCACCAAGTAGCAGTAGCAGGTCTTGCAGTTATTGTTAACAAAAAGGTATCTGTTAACAATCTAACAACTGAGCAATTGCACCAAATCTTTACAGGTAAAATTACTAACTGGAAAGAAGTTGGTGGGCCAGACTTAACTATTTCAATTATTAACCGTGCAGCAAGTTCGGGGTCACGTGCGACATTTGATGGCATCATCATGAAAGGTGATCCAGCTATTCAAAGTCAAGAACAAGACTCAAACGGTATGGTTAAGTCAATTGTTTCGCAAACTCCAGGAGCTATTTCTTATCTTGCTTTTGCTTACGTTGATAGTTCTGTTAAGACTATTCGTCTAAATGGATACAAACCAACAACCGAAAATGTAACTAAAAACAATTGGCCGCTTTGGTCATATGAACATATGTACACGAAAGGTAAACCAACAGGTTTGACTAAAGAATTTTTGGATTACGTCATGAGTGATGAAGTTCAAGAAGGGATCGTTGAACATATGGGCTACATTTCAGTTAATGAAATGAAAGTTACCAAATCAGCTGATGGTACTGTTACAGCAAAATAAGGAGATACTATGAGAAATCAAGATCTTGAGAAACAGTTAACGACGCCTTCAAAAAATTCTCGCCTTGAGAAGTTCGGAAAAGGCATCACATTCTTTTGTTTAGTACTGATTGTTTTCATCGTGGCAATGATTTTAATCTTCGTTGCCCAAAAAGGATTATCAACTTTCTTTGTCGATGGTGTTAATCCAATCACATTCCTCTTTGGAAGTAAGTGGGATCCAAGTTCAGGATCATTTGGAGCTCTTCCGATGATTTTAGGATCATTTATTGTAACTATTTTATCTGCCTTAGTAGCAACTCCGATTGCTATTGGTGCAGCAGTCTTTATGACAGAAATTTCTCCAAAATATGGAGCCAAAATTCTTCAACCAGCTATTGAATTATTAACAGGTATTCCATCTGTTGTTTATGGATTCATTGGTTTGCAAGTTATCGTACCCTTTACACGTTCTATCTTTGGTGGAACTGGGTTCGGTATCTTATCTGGTGTCTGCGTTTTGTTTGTTATGATTTTACCAACGGTAACTTTCATGACAATTGATAGTTTAAAAGCAGTGCCAAGACATTATAAAGAAGCTAGTTTAGCGATGGGAGCTACTCGTTGGCAAACAATCTGGCGAGTTATTTTAAATGCTGCTAGACCTGGTATCTTTACCGCAGTTATTTTCGGTATGGCACGTGCCTTTGGTGAAGCCTTGGCTATCCAAATGGTCGTTGGTAACTCAGCTGTTGTACCAATATCTCTAACAACTCCAGCAGCAACCCTAACATCCGTTCTTACAATGGGAATCGGTAATACCGTTATGGGAACCGTTCAAAATAATGTTCTTTGGTCACTAGCGTTGGTTCTACTCATTATGAGTTTAGGATTCAATATGCTTGTTAAATTTATTACAAGAGAAAGAAAGAGAAACTATGCACGCTAAGAAATTTGATAAGTTAGCAACAGGAATTCTCTATACAATTGCTGGAATTATTGTTGCGATTTTGGCATCATTACTACTATATATCTTGGTAAATGGATTACCTCATGTTAACTGGTCATTCTTGACTGGTAAATCATCATCGTATGAAGCAGGTGGTGGTATTGGGATTCAATTGTATAATTCCCTCTTTCTTTTGGTAATCACATTGGTTATTTCTATTCCTTTATCAATGGGAGCAGGAATTTACTTATCTGAATACGCGAAAAAAGGACGCTTTACAAACTTCATCAGAACATGTATTGAAATCCTTTCATCTTTACCATCTGTTGTTGTCGGTTTGTTTGGTTATCTGATTTTCGTTGTTCAATTTCAATATGGATTTTCAATTATCTCAGGTGCCCTTGCACTTACTGTCTTCAACCTTCCTCAAATGACACGTAATGTTGAAGACGGTCTTCGTAATGTTCACCACACACAACGTGAAGCAGGACTTGCACTCGGTTTGTCACGTTGGGAAACAGTAGTTCATGTGGTAATTCCAGAAGCTCTTCCAAGTATTGTGACTGGTATTGTTCTTGCCTCAGGTCGTATCTTTGGTGAAGCAGCAGCGCTTATTTACACGGCTGGTCAATCAGCACCAGCTCTTGATTGGTCAAACTGGAATCCGCTAAGCGTTACAAGTCCGATTTCAATTTTCCGTCAAGCCGAAACTTTGGCTGTTCACATTTGGAAGGTTAATAGTGAAGGAACGATTCCTGATGCGACTCAAGTGTCGCAAGGAAGTGCTGCAGTTCTTTTGATTTTCATCTTAATTTTCAACCTCTCAGCACGTTATATCGGTAAAAAGCTTCACGCCAAATTAACGTCAGCAAAATAAAGGAGAAGAGATGACAAAGTATAACTGGAATGAAAGACATATTATTACTTTTCCTGAAGAAAAATTAGCCCTAGCTACAAAAGACCTTCATGTTTACTATGGTCAAAAAGAAGCTATCAAGGGAATTGATATGCAGTTTGAAAAAAATAAAATCACTGCTCTTATCGGACCTTCAGGATGTGGTAAATCAACTTTTCTTCGTAGTCTAAATCGTATGAACGATACTATTGACATTGCAAAAGTCACTGGACAAATTTTGTACGAAGGTATTGATGTTAATGCCAAAAACATTAATGTTTACGAAATGCGTAAGCACATCGGAATGGTTTTCCAACGGCCAAATCCATTTGCTAAATCAATTTATAAAAATATTACATTTGCTTATGAGCGTGCAGGTGTCAAAGATAAACAATTTTTAGATGAAATTGTTGAAACTTCTCTAAAACAAGCTGCTCTCTGGGATCAAGTAAAAGATGATTTGCACAAATCAGCCTTTACACTTTCAGGTGGTCAACAACAACGTTTGTGTATTGCTCGTGCCATTGCTGTAAAACCAAATATTCTTTTGATGGACGAACCTGCATCAGCCCTCGACCCAGTTGCAACAATGCAATTAGAAGATACGATGTTTGAGTTGAAAAAAAATTACACAATCATTATTGTTACTCATAACATGCAACAAGCTGCACGTGCTAGTGATTATACAGCCTTCTTCTATTTGGGGGATTTGATCGAATACGATAAAACTAATAATATTTTCCAAAATGCCAAATTGCAATCAACTAGCGATTATGTGTCAGGACACTTTGGTTAGAAAGGCAAGACATGACAGAACCTATTTTAAAAGTAAGAGACTTATCTGTTTACTATAATAAGAAAAAAGCGCTCAATAATGTCTCTATGGATTTCTATCCTAATGAAATCACAGCACTTATTGGTCCATCTGGTTCAGGTAAATCAACTCTTCTTCGTTCAATTAACCGAATGGGAGATTTGAATCCAGAGGTGACATTAACAGGCTCAATCGTTTATAATGGACATAACATTTATAGTCCACGAACAGATACCGTTGAACTTCGTAAAGAAATTGGAATGGTTTTCCAACAACCAAATCCATTTCCAATGTCAATCTATGAAAATATTGTTTATGGCCTACGTCTAAAAGGAATTAAAGATAAGCAAGTTTTAGATGAAGCGGTTGAAAGTTCTTTGATTGGAGCTTCAATCTGGGATGAAGTAAAAGACCGTTTGCACGATTCAGCCCTTGGCTTGTCTGGTGGTCAGCAGCAACGTGTTTGTGTCGCGCGTGTTTTAGCGACAAGTCCAAAAATCATTTTACTTGACGAACCGACATCAGCGCTTGATCCAATCTCAGCTGGTAAGGTTGAAGATACTCTTTATGGTTTGAAAGATAAATACACTATGCTTCTTGTAACACGTTCAATGCAACAAGCTTCACGTATTTCAGACCGTACAGGTTTCTTCCTAGATGGTAAACTTATTGAATACGGAAAAACTCATGAAATGTTCATGAATCCTAAATGCAAAGAAACCGAAGATTATATCACTGGTAAATTTGGTTAGTTTTGGGAACACTCAAAAGGAGATGATACTATGTTAAGATCAAAATTTGATGATGAATTAGAAAAATTGCATAACCAATTCTATGCTATGGGTACTGAAGTGTTGTCACAAATTAACAAAACAGTTCAAGCATTCATCAGCCATGACCGTGAATTGGCAAAAGAAGTTATCGAGGGTGATGAAATTGTCAATAACTTTGAAACTAAGCTTGAAAAGAAATCTCTCGAGATTATCGCTCTTCAACAACCTGTATCACAAGATTTGCGTACAGTTATCACTGTTTTGAAAGCTTCAAGTGATGTTGAACGTATGGGTGACCATGCAGCATCTATCGCAAAAGCAACTATTCGCGTTAAAGGTGAAGAACGTTTGCCAGAAGTAGAAGTAGAAATCAAAAAAATGGGTAAAGCTGTTCGTAACATGGTCGAAGAAGCACTTGACGTTTATGTGATTGGTGATGAAGAACGTGCTTATGAAGTCGCTGCTTCTGATGAAGTGATCGATAATTACTTTAAAGAAATTCAAAATATGGCTGTTGAATCAATCCGCCAACAACCAGATACAGTATTTGCTGGTAAAGAATATCTTCAAGTTATCACTTACTTAGAACGTATTGGTGACTATGCTCGTAACCTTTGTGAATGGGTTATTTACCTTAAAACAGGAAAAATAATTGAATTATAAACAAAAGAAAGGCTGCCTGCTAGTGGTAACCTTCTTTTGTTTACAAGATTTTTAAAACTGACATATATCATATTTTGTGATATAATGATGAGGTTTGAAAGTATTGTGTGTCAATTCTGACATTTGCAAAAAATGATAACAATACTTGGTACCAAACTTAAATTTTAAAAGATTAAGTGATATGGGGCAAACAATATGTTGGTCCTCATTCTACGTTTTAAAGGAGTTATATGAAAACTGTAGAACATTTTATTGAAAAGTTTGTTCCTGAAAATTATAATATTTTCCTTGATATCAACCGTCAAGCTAAAACTTTTTCAGGTAACGTTGCCATTAGTGGTGAAGCTTTAGATAATGTTATTTCATTCCACCAAAAAGATTTAACGGTTGCTTCTGTTTTGTTAGATAATCAAAACCTTGAGTTTACGATTGACAACGACAATGAAGCTGTTCATGTTGAGTTACCAGAAACAGGAATAATGACACTTGTTGTTGAGTTTTCAGGTAATATTACTGATAACATGACTGGAATTTACCCATCATATTACACTGTTGATGGTGTTAAAAAAGAAGTAATCTCAACTCAATTTGAAAGTCACTTTGCGCGTGAAGCATTCCCATGTATCGATGAGCCAGAAGCAAAAGCAACATTTGACTTGAGTATCAAATTTGACCAAACAGAAGGTGAAATTGTTCTTTCAAATATGCCTGAAGTTGATGCTGAACGTCGTAAAGAAACTGGTCTATGGACATTTGATACAACACCTCGTATGTCATCATACTTGCTTGCGTTTGCTCTTGGTGATTTGCAAGGAAAAACAGCTAAAACTAAGAACGGAACAGAAGTAGGAGTCTTCTCTACAAAAGCGCATGCTCTTAAAGCATTAGATTTCTCACTTGATATTGCTGTTCGTGTTATTGACTTTTACGAAGAATACTTCGGTGTTAAATACCCAATTCCATTGTCATATCACGTTGCGCTTCCTGATTTCTCGGCTGGAGCTATGGAAAACTGGGGATTGGTAACTTATCGTGAAGTTTATCTTCTTGTTGATGAGAACTCAACTGTTAAGAGCCGCCAAAGCGTTGCGCTTGTTGTTGCTCACGAATTAGCTCACCAATGGTTTGGTAACCTTGTTACAATGAAATGGTGGGATGATTTATGGTTGAATGAATCATTTGCCAACATGATGGAATATGTTTCTGTTGATGCTATTGAACCATCATGGAATATCTTTGAAGATTTCCAAACAGGTGGCCTTCCATTAGCACTTAAACGTGATGCTACTGATGGTGTTCAATCAGTTCACGTTGAAGTTAAGCACCCTGATGAAATCAATACTTTGTTTGATCCAGCTATCGTTTACGCCAAAGGTAGCCGCTTGATGCACATGCTTCGTCGCTGGTTAGGAGATGACGATTTCCGTGCAGGTCTTAAAATTTACTTTGAAAAACATCAATATAGCAATACAATCGGTCGTGACCTTTGGGATGCTTTATCAGAAGCATCAGGAAAAGATGTTGCAGCATTCATGGATGCATGGTTAGAACAACCAGGATATCCAGTGGTTACTGCTGAAGTGGTTGATGATACACTCGTTCTTAGCCAAAAACAATTCTTCATCGGTGAAAATGTTGATGAAAACCGTATTTGGCCAATTCCACTTAACAGCAATTGGAAAGGTCTTCCAGATACTTTAACGCAAGCTCGCCTTGAAATTCCAAATTACAGCAAACTTGCTGCTGAAAACGAAGGGGCTTTCCGCCTAAATACAGAAAATACTGCTCACTACATTACAAACTACAAAGGTGAGTTGTTAAATACAGTTCTTGAACAATTGACTGAACTCGATACTGTTTCAAAACTTCAAGTTATCCAAGAACGTCGTTTGCTTGCTGAAAGTGGTGAAATTTCTTACGCTGAGTTAGTTCCACTTTTGACGAAACTTTCTGATGAAACATCATACTTGGTAGCAGAAGCTATTTCTCAAGTTGTTGAAGGTTTGGATATCTTCTTAGAGGAAGGAAGTCAAGCACAAGCACAATTTAAAGCTTTGATTAGCCGTTTGATGCAAAAAAACTACGAACGCTTAGGATTTGAACCAAAAGCTGGTGAATCAGACGAAGATGAAATGGTTCGTCAAAACACTATTTCATTAATGTTGTATGCTGATAATGAAGATGCTGTCACAAAAGCGGAGGCTATTTTCCACCAACACAAAGACAACATCGAAGCGATTCCAGCCTCAATTCGTATGTCAGTTCTTGCCAACCAAATCAAACACGCTGAAACTGAAGAATTAGTATCTCTATATCTTGATACTTATGTGAAAACTAATGATGGTAACTTCAAACGTCAATTAGCTTCAGCATTGTCAAATACAAAAGAAAATGCAACGGTTGAACGTGTCTTGGCAGAATTGAAAAATAAAGACGTTGTTAAACCTCAGGACTTGGCGATGAGCTGGTACCGTCCATTCCTTGACAAACCATTTTCTCAAGGGGCATTTTGGACTTGGGCTCGTGAAAACTGGGATTGGATCAAAGCCGCCCTTGGTGGTGACATGAGTTTTGACAAATTCGTTATTTACCCAGCCAACTCATTCAAGACAACTGAACGTCTTGAAGAATACAAAGCTTTCTTTGAACCACAATTAAATGACATGGCTATCAGCCGTAACATCACAATGGGTATCAAAGAAATCTCTGCACGTCTTGATTTGATTAGCACAAGTAAAGTTGCTGTCGAAGAAGCTCTTGCAGCAGTGAAATAAGCAGTGCTTATAAAGGGTGTTTGAGTGAAAACTCAGACGCTTTTTTATGTTTTTAGGAAATCTTAAGTTGGTTTCGATATCCTTTTGGTAAACTAAATTAATTGCATTAAATACTTAGACCTAAGGGTCAAGTCATGATATAATAAGGTAAATAAGGGAGCAGATATATGATTAAGATTTTATTAGTAGAAGATGATTTGAGTTTATCGAATTCAATCTTTGATTTTTTAGACGATTTTGCGGATGTTATGCAAGTCTTTGATGGTGAAGAAGGACTTTATGAGGCAGAAAGTGGTGTTTATGACCTTATTTTGCTTGATCTGATGTTGCCAGAAAAAGGTGGTTTCCAAGTTCTGAAAGAATTACGTGAACAAGGTATTACGACACCTGTCTTAATTATGACTGCAAAAGAAAGCCTTGATGATAAAGGACATGGCTTTGAACTTGGTGCAGATGACTATTTGACAAAACCATTTTATCTCGAAGAATTAAAGATGCGCATTCAAGCGCTTTTGAAACGCTCTGGAAAATTCAACGATAATACTCTTTCTTACCACGAATTAACAGCCGATACATCAACTAACACAACAACTGTTAACGGTGAAAAGGTTGAGTTACTAGGTAAAGAATTTGATTTACTGGTTTATTTCTTGCAAAACCAAAATGTTATTTTGCCAAAATCACAAATTTTTGACCGTATTTGGGGATTTGATAGCGATACTACAATTTCAGTTGTTGAAGTTTATGTTTCTAAGATTCGCAAAAAATTAAAAGGAACAAGTTTTGCTAAAAATCTACAAACACTTCGTAGTGTAGGATATATTCTAAAAGATGCTGAATAACATACACAAAAAATTATCAACAGGAACGTTTTCTAATTTTTTCCATTTCTTCATTGTATTTACAGGAATTTTCATCATTATGACCACGATTATCTTGCAGATTATGCGTTATGGTCTATATTCTTCTGTAGATACTACTTTAAAAAATGCAGCTGACAATGCAAGTGATTACGTCACACGAACAATGGAGCGTAGTGATTCCATACAATCTAATAATAGTTTTAGTAATTCTGGAAAAAGTAAACCCAGCTCAAATGTGGCAAGTTTAAGTAATGTCAGTGTGCTACTGTACGATACAAATGGGAAAATCGTAAATGCAATTGATGCGTTTGTCCAGTTCGGGACATTAGCATCTAGTGTTGATGAAGACACTATTGGTGAGATTAAAGATGAGAAAATGACAACTATCTTTGGTCAAACCGAAAAATACCATGTTTTAACGGTTAGAGTGTATAGTAGTGACTATCCAACGATTGAATACGCGACTTTCTTAATCAGTGTTAGTCAGCTTGATGAGGCAAACGAACGTTATGTAACCATAACAGTTTCAGTCATGATTATTTTCTGGATGATTTCAATTTTAGCAAGTATTTACTTGGCAAATTGGATGCGTAAACCAATTTTAGAAAGTTATGAAAAACAAAAGCGTTTTGTTGAAAATGCTAGTCACGAATTAAGAACGCCTTTAGCGGTGCTTCAAAACCGACTTGAAAGTCTTTTTAGACGACCGAATGCAACAATTCTTGATAACAGTGAAAGTATTGCAGCGAGTCTTGACGAAGTTCGTAATATGCGTATTTTAACAACCAATCTTTTGAATCTTGCTAGGCGAGATGATGGATTGAAGGTTGAATTAGAAGAAATCCAACCTTCAATATTTAATGAAATTTTTGAGAATTACAACATGATTGCCGAAGAAAACGGTAAAACTTTTGTTTCTCATAATTTTGCGGATCGTCCGATAAAAACTGATCGCACCTTGCTTAAACAATTGATGACAATCTTGTTTGATAATGCGATTAAGTACACTGATGATGACGGTTTTATTGAATTTACGGTTAAAACAACAGAACGCCAGACTATTCTAACCGTTGCTGATAATGGACCGGGTATTAGTGACGCCGATAAAGCGAAAATTTTTGATCGCTTTTATCGCGTTGATAAGGCAAGGACACGTCAAAAAGGTGGCTTTGGGCTTGGGCTATCTTTAGCTAAACAAATTGTTGATGCCTTAAAAGGTGATATTCAAGTTAAGGATAATCATCCAAAAGGAACCATATTTGAAGTTCGTTTTAACCGATATAATTTTGGTAAATAAAAAAGGCTTAACTGACCTGCACCCCAAAAGTTAGACAGAAAAAAATCTAACGATTGGGGTGTTTTTGTATGAAATTAAGTTATGAAGATAAACTAGAAATATATCAGTTAAGACAAGCTGGTTTTTCTTGGCCTTATATTAGTCGAAAGTACGGTGTATGTCTATCCAATCTTAAGTACATGGTACGGCTTATGAATAAACATGGTATTGAGGTTGTTAAAAAAGGGAAAAATAAGTATTATCCCTCTAAATTAAAGCAGGAAATTATTAATAAAGTTCTTATTGAAGGTCAATCTCAGCTCACCGTATCACTGGATTATGCTCTTCCCCAACAATCCCTACTCACCAATTGGATAGCACAATACAAGAAAAACGGGTATACTATTGTTGAGAAACAACGAGGGAGACCGAGTAAGATGGGACGTAAACCAAAGAAAACTTGTAAAGAAATGACTGAGCTAGAGCATATTCTGGAAGAGAATGAGCGTCTGCGTACCAAGGTAGCTTATCTAAAAAAGTTGAGGGAATTGCGCTTGAGGGACGAAGCCTTACAGCGCAAAAGGTGGAAACAGTTAGAGAACTGGTCTCAGGAGGATTTCGATTAGACCTCTTACTAAAAACCGCTAAGCTAGCTCGTTCTACTTATTATCAGTTGAAACGGTTTAATAGAGCTAAGAAAGATAAGAAGGTCAAAGAGATGATTCAAACCATTTACGATGACCATAAAGGCAATTATGGATACCGTCGTATTCATTTAGAACTAAGAAACCGAGGATTTGTTATCAATCATAAGAAGGTTCAACGGTTAATGAAACTCATGGGACTCGCTGCTCGTACTCGTTGTAAGCGTAAATACTCGTCTTACAAGGGAGAGATTGGGAAGAAAGCTGATAATCTAATTCAACGTCAGTTTGAAGGGGCTAAGCCTTATGAGAAGTGTTATACAGATGTCACTGAATTCGCTTTACCAAATATTAGAGAGAAACTCTATTTATCCCCTGTTCTTGATGGATACAATAGTGAGATTATTGAATTCACCTTGCCACGCTCACCTGATTTAAAACAGGTTCAAACCATGCTTAAAAGAGCATTTCCGGCTACCTCTTACCAAGGAACTATTCTTCACAGCGACCAAGGGTGGCAATATCAACACCAGTCTTATCATGATTTCTTGGCATCCAAAGGGATTCGTCCATCTATGTCACGCAAGGGAAATAGTCCAGATAATGGCATGATGGAGTCCTTCTTTGGCCTCTTAAAGTCTGAGATGTTTTACGGTTATGAAAAGACTTTTAAGTCGCTTGATAAGCTAGAACAAGCCATTACGGATTATATTTTTTATTACAACAATAAACGTATCAAGACAAAATTAAAAGGACTCAGTCCTGTGCAATACAGAACTAAATCTTTTCAATAATTTATTGTCCAACTTTTTGGGGTCAGTACAAAAGAGCCTTTTTAGTTTGTAAGAGTGTTCATTAGAAAAAGAAAAACTCCATTTGGAGTTTTCATTGGATATTATTTAGCCAATTTAGCAGCAAGACGTGCTTTATCGCGGCTAGCTTTGTTTTTGTGAATCAAACCTTTTGATTCAGCTTTATCGATGCTTGCAGAAGCGGCACGGAAAAGCTCTTCAGATGGGTTAGCTTCAAATGCTTTGATAGCAGAACGCATAGCTGATTTTTGTGCTGAATTTTTTTCGTTTTGTTTAACGTTAAGTTCAGCGCGTTTGATAGCTGATTTAATATTTGCCAATGTTTTCACCTCCAAATTAATCTAACTACATTATTATATAGAATTTATTGCGTTTTGGCAAGTCTTAATCACTGTTTCAGGAAAATTTACTTATATTTTCAAGTAAATGTGATCAATTTTGTGATTATCAGTCTTGTGTAAAATTAATTCTGCCCTATTTCGAGTGGGCTCGATATATTTTTCTAGATTTACGAGATTGACAGTTTTCCAGACCATTTTGGCAAACTCTAACGCGTCTTTGTGTGGCATTTTAACAAATCTATTATAGTAGTTTGTCTTGTCTGTCTTAGCAAGTTCTAGTAAGCTGTCAAAACGTTCTAGGTACCATTTTTCAATTAAATCATTTTCAGCATCAATATAGATAGAAAAATCAAAGTAGCCAGTCATATAGATACGTTTATTTTTTTGATTCTGAAAAACATTGATTCCTTCGACGATTAAGAAATCAGGTGCTTCAATAACTTGTTCTTGATCAGGAATTATGTCGTAAACTTCATGTGAGTAAACAGGAATACGAGCCGTCATTCCATTTTTGACAGCGTCAAGAAAGTTTAAAAGAAGTTCCATGTTATAACTTTCAGGAAATCCTTTACGGTCTAAGATATTTTGCTCAATTAAGACCTTATTGGGATAAATAAATCCATCGGTCGTTACCATTTCAACTTTACTATCTTTAAATGTTCGAGATAGTAGAAGTTGTAGAAGACGGCTGGTCGTTGATTTCCCAACAGCTACTGAACCAGAGATTCCGATAATAAAAGGTCGTTTACTTGCATCTTTTTTTAAAAAGATACTTTTTGAAAACGAAAGGTTTTCTTGAGCGTTTTTGTAAATTTGAATCAAACTGATTAAAGGAAGATAAACTTCAATAACATCTTGGATACTGATGTTATCATTTAAACTTTTAATCGATTCAAGTTCCTCAGCTGTGAGAAGCGGCTGAGTTTTTCGATGCAATTCCTGCCAAGTCTCGCGAGAAATAAGATCAAAATTAATAAATTCGTTAGTCATACGAAACTCCTTAAAGAGGTTATGTACCTTATTATAGCATTTTAAGCTTTAGTTGAAAACAGTTACAATGCTTGATATGATAGAAGAGTATGATAAAATAGAAGTGCATTATAAGAGAAAGTGATAGAAGAATGACTAAAATGTATTATGCAGAAAACCCTGATAGTGCTCATGACATTCATGAATTAAAAGTTACCTTACTTAGGCAATCGTTTACTTTTTTAACTGATTCAGGCGTTTTTTCTAAAAAAATGGTAGATTATGGGAGTCAAGTCCTTTTAAATACCCTAGATTTCGAAAAAGGAAAGACACTGTTAGATCTTGGTTGTGGATATGGTCCTTTAGGAATTTCACTAGCAAAAGTTCAAGATGTTAAACCAACTATGGTTGATATCAATAATCGTGCAATTGATTTAGCGAAACAAAATGCACAAAAAAATGGTGTCGAAGCTGATATTTTCCAATCAAATATCTACGAGAAAGTCAATGGAACATTTGATTATATCATCAGTAATCCGCCAATTCGTGCAGGAAAACAAGTTGTCCATACAATTATTTCTGAAAGTATTAACTATTTAAAAGTTGGTGGCAATTTGACAATTGTTATTCAGAAAAAACAAGGTGCACCAAGTGCAAAAGCCAAAATGGAAGAAGTTTTTGGAAATGTTGAGATTTTAAAGCGCGATAAAGGCTATTATATTTTACGTAGTGAAAAAATAAAATAAGTGAATAAAAAATCTTTATTGGATTAGTTATTATTTCTAGTTCGATAAGGATTTTTTTGTTGAATTCCTTTAATGACAAGCTTTGTGACAAATGTCATAGAATAATTATGACATCTTAGTCACTTTTCAAAGTATAATTATTCATATAAAAATCATAAAACAAACTAATGTAAAGCGGTTGCAAAACCGAAACTCACTAATTTTACGGTCGCAAAATCTTGTTGTTTATAGTAAAATAATAGGAAAAGGTTCAGAAATAACGAATATGACACATGACACATATGTCATATTAAGTGCGAAAAGGTTGCTATAATAAGGTTTTTTATATAGAAGTTAAACAAAATAAGCGTTTTAATGAATTTTCGGTTTTTGCCATTTTTACTCTTTATTAAAAAAATAGCAAAAAAGACTTACATTCTATCAAAAAAATGGTAGAATAGATAGAGTGTAATTATTAATGAAATGAAAATAACATTTTCAGGAAGGAAAGGAAATTATATTAATGTCAATTAACAAATACATTGATCACACTTTATTGAAACCTGAAAGCACTCAAGATCAAATTGATAATCTTATTGCTGAAGCTAAAGAATACAACTTTGCTAGTGTCTGTGTTAACCCAACTTGGGTTTCTCATGCTGCAGAAGCCTTAAAAGATTCTGATGTAAAAGTTTGTACTGTTATCGGATTTCCTCTAGGAGCTAACACAAGTCGTGTGAAAGCATTTGAAACAAAAGATGCTATCGAAAATGGTGCTGATGAGATTGATATGGTAATTAATATCGGTCGCTTGAAAGCAAAAGAGTATGATTTTGTTGAAAATGATATTCGTGCTGTTGTTGAAACAAGCGGTGATAAATTAGTAAAAGTTATCATTGAAACATGTCTTTTAACTGATGAAGAAAAAGAAAAAGCATGTCAACTGTCTGTAGCGGCAGGAGCTGATTACGTTAAAACATCTACTGGTTTTTCAACTGCAGGAGCAAATGTTCATGATGTTGCTCTTATGCGTAAAACAGTTGGACCTAACGTTGGGGTAAAAGCTGCCGGTGGAGCTCGTTCATACGCTGATGCTGAAGCGTTTGTTAAAGCTGGTGCAACACGTATTGGAGCATCATCTGGTGTTGCAATCGTGAACGGTGAAACAGCTGCAGAAGGTAGCTATTAATCAGTGTTTACTTTAAAAAGATAATTTATTTTCTATATGGACGGTCGCGATGACGGTCAGGTGGTAACGATGCCACAGTTTCGTAGACTTAGCCTAAGTCTATTTTCAGAGTGTTCATTAAGCCAATTGGCTTGATAGATTTTAGCAACAAACGTTGCTTATAAGTTTTTTTAGGAGGGTTCATTTTTCATGAACAAGAAAATTGTTGGTCTTGGACTTGCTGCAGTAGCAACATTAGCGCTTGGCGCATGTAGTCGTTCAAATTCATCTAGCTCAAGCTCAGATTCTAGCGTAAAAGCTGCAATCATTACTGATACAGGTGGTGTTGATGATAAATCATTCAATCAATCTGCTTGGGAAGGTATGCAAGCTTGGGGTAAAGAAAACAAATTGAAAAAAGATACTGACTACACTTACTTCCAATCTGATAGTGAGTCAGACTATGCAACAAACCTAGACTCAGCTGTTTCAAATGGTTACAACCTTGTTTTTGCGATTGGTTACAACCTTCACGACGCTGTTGATGAAGCTGCACCTCAAAATGAAGATACAAACTATGTTATTATCGATGATGTTGTTGCAGACCACAAAAATGTTGAAAGTGTATTGTTTGCAGATAATGAAGGTGCTTACCTTGCAGGTATCGCAGCTGCAATGCAATCTAAAACAAAACACGTTGGTTTTGTAGGTGGTGTTGAATCTGATACAATTACTCGTTTTGAAACTGGATTCAAAGAAGGTGTTGCTTCAGTAGATAGCTCAATCAAAGTTGACGTTCAATATGTCGGTTCATACTCAGATTCAGCTAAAGGTAAAACAATTGCTGCAACAATGTATGCTGGTGGTGCTGACGTTATTTACCAAGCTGCAGGTGGTTCTGGTACTGGTGTCTTCTCACAAGCCAAAGAAATCAACGAAAAATTACCGGCTGATAGCGACAAAAAAGTTTGGGTTATTGGTGTAGACCGTGACCAAACTGAAGAAGGTAACTACACTTCATCGGATAAAGTGAAATCAAACTTTGTTTTGACTTCAACAATCAAAGAAGTAGGTCAAGTTGTTAATGATATTGCTAACCGTCAACTCAAAGGTGATAAATTTGAGGGTAACACAACTAAAACATACGGTCTTAAAGACGGTGGTGTTGATCTTGTTACTAAAAACCTTCCAGATAACATCAAATCTGCTGTAGAAACTGCAAAAGAAAAAGTTATCAAAGGCGAAGTAAAAGTAGATGATGGCGTAAACAAATAATCGCTCTTTTGAAAAAAGCGACCAAATTGGTCGCCTTTTTTCAGGGACTGAGATAAATCTTATTTTTATCTCAGTTAAGTCCATTAAAGCATGTTTTAATGGACTTAACTGACCTAAAAATTATTATTAGACTGAAAGGGATCACACATGACACATGAAAACGTCATAGAAATGCGTGAGATTACCAAGAAATTTGGTGATTTTGTCGCAAATGACCATATTAATTTAGAAGTCAAAAAAGGTGAAATCCACGCTCTCCTCGGAGAAAATGGAGCCGGTAAATCGACTTTGATGAATATGCTTGCTGGTCTTCTACAACCAACAAGTGGTCAAATCTTAGTAAAAGGTGAAGAAGCAAGGCTTGACTCACCATCTAAATCAGCTAAGATGGGTATCGGAATGGTTCATCAACACTTTATGTTGGTAGAAGCTTTTACAGTTGCTGAAAACATTATCTTGGGTAATGAAGTAACAAAAGGTCCTGGAATTCTTGACCTTAAAAAAGCAAGCAAAGAAATCAAAGAATTATCAGAGAAATACGGCCTAGCCGTAGATCCGTCTGCCAAAATTTCTGATATTTCAGTTGGTGCGCAACAACGTGTTGAAATTTTAAAAACACTTTACCGCGGAGCAGATATCATTATCTTTGATGAACCGACAGCTGTTTTAACACCTTCTGAAATCACTGAATTGCTTGATATTATGCGTAATTTGGTTAAAGAAGGTAAATCAATCATCTTGATCACTCACAAACTTGATGAAATTCGTGCTGTTGCTGACCGAGTTACAGTTATTCGTCACGGTAAATCAATTCAGACAGTTCCAGTTGCTGATTCAACAAGTAACGAATTAGCTGAATTGATGGTTGGTCGTGCTGTTTCATTCAAAACAGATAAAATTCCAGCTAATCCAAAAGACGATGTTCTTTCAATCAAAGATTTGGTTGTTAACGAAAACCGTGGTGTTCCAGCTGTTAAAGAATTGTCATTGGATGTTCGTGCTGGTGAAATCGTTGGTATCGCGGGCATCGACGGTAACGGTCAAACTGAATTGGTAGAAGCTTTGACTGGTTTGCGCAAAGTAGAGTCAGGTCACTTCTTCATTAAAGGCATTGACATGACTAACCAACGTCCTCGTAAGATTACTGAATTGGGTGTTGGTCACGTGCCAGAAGATCGTCACCGTGATGGTATGGTTCTCGATATGACAATTGCTGAAAATATTGCTCTTCAAACTTATTACAAAGAGCCGCTCAGCAAACATGGATTTATGAACTACAACAAATTAAATGAACATGCTCGTAAGTTGATGAAAGAATTTGACGTTCGTGCAGCTAGTGAACTCGTTTCAGGTGGTGCCTTATCAGGTGGTAACCAACAAAAAGCTGTTATCGCTCGTGAAATTGACCGTAACCCTGATTTACTTATCGTTAGTCAACCGACACGTGGTCTTGACGTCGGTGCGATTGAATATATCCGTAAACGCTTGGTAGCGGAGCGTGATAAAGGTAAAGCAGTCTTAGTAATTAGCTTTGAATTAGATGAAATCCTTGATGTTTCTGACCGTATTGCCGTTATTCACGATGGTAAAATTCAAGGTATCTTAGACGCTGCCACAACCAATAAACAAGAACTTGGTATTTTGATGGCTGGTGGTAAAGTGGAAAAGGAGGATTCTAATGTTAATGTCTAAGAAAACTCAAAAATGGGCTGTGCCATTGATTGCAGTCTTCCTTGGAATGTTGCTTGGAGCGATTCTTATGCTTGCTTTTGGTTACAATCCTCTATGGGCATATAATGATTTGCTTTATACAGCATTTGGTTCAGTTAAAAATATTGGTGAAATTTTCCGTGCAATGGGTCCATTAATCCTTATTGCGCTTGGTTTCTCAGTTGCTTCAAAAGCTGGATTCTTTAATGTCGGTCTTCCTGGTCAAGCATTAATCGGTTGGGTAATGTCAGTTTGGTTTGCCCTTTCATTCCCTGACCTACCAAAACCAATCTCAGTGATTTGTACTGTTTTAGTTGGTCTTATTGCTGGTGGTATCGCTGGAGCGATTCCAGGTATTCTTCGTGCCTTCCTCGGTACAAGTGAAGTTATCGTTACAATCATGATGAACTACATTATCTTGTATGGTACACAGTATCTTATTCAAGATGTGTTCTCTGATAAAATTATGCGTACAACAGAAGCAACTATCAAAGTTTCTGAAAATGCTTCTTATCAAACAGAATGGTTATCAGCTTTAACAGATAACTCTCGTATCAATATCGGTATCTTCATCGCTTTGATTGCTGTTGTGGTTGTTTGGTTTATGATGCGTAAAACAACCTTAGGTTATGAAATTAACTCAGTTGGTATTAACCCACATGCTGCTGAATACGCTGGTATGTCAGCTAAACGTTTAATCGTCGTTTCAATGATTATTTCTGGTGCTCTCGCCGGTCTTGGTGGTACTGTAGAAGGACTTGGTACATTTGGAAATGTTTACTCACAAACAAGTTCTCTAAGTATTGGTTGGGACGGTATGGCCGTTTCACTTCTTGCAGTAAACACTGCCTTAGGTATTCCGTTTGCAGCATTCTTGTATGCTGTTCTAGCTATCGGTAAAACAGGCATGATTGGTATTCCATCAGAAGTTATCGATGTTGTGTCTGCCTTCATTATCTTCTTTGTTGGAGCAGATTATATGATTCGTCAATTTATTAAAACTAAAAATGAAGAGGGAGGAAAGTAAGATGAGTTTTTCAACAATGTTAGCCCTATTAGTTTCTTCCATGTTAATTTACTCAGCACCTTTGATTTTTACAAGTATCGGTGGTACATTCTCAGAACGCGGTGGTATCGTTAACGTCGGTCTAGAAGGTATCATGGTTATGGGGGCTTTCTCTGGTGTTGTTTTCAACTTGAAATACGCCGATGTTTTTGGACATGCAACTCCTTGGGTTGCTTCAATTGTAGCAGGTCTTGTTGGAATTGTTTATTCTCTTATCCATGCTGTAGCTACAATTAATTTCCGTGCTGACCACGTTGTTTCTGGTACTGTACTTAATTTGATTGCTCCAGCATTTGCTGTTTTCCAATGTCGCTATATGTTTGGTAAAGGTCAAACAGATACAATTACTCAAACATTCGGTCGCTTTTCATTCCCGATTTTGAAAGATATTCCAGTTATTGGTAAAATTTTCTTTAACAATACATCTTTAGTTGCTTATGTCGCAATTTTAGTATCATTTATTTCATGGTTTATCATCTTTAAAACTCGTTTTGGATTGCGTCTTCGTTCTGTTGGTGAGCACCCACAAGCAGCAGATACACTTGGAATCAATGTTTACTTCATGCGTTATGCAGGTGTTATGATTTCTGGTTTTCTTGGAGGAATCGGTGGAGCAGTTTATGCCCAAACAATCTCTAACAACTTTGCAGTTACAACAATTGCAGGTCCTGGTTTCATTGCCCTTGCAGCCATGATTTTCGGTCGTTGGAATCCAGTTGGAGCGATGCTTTCAAGTTTATTCTTTGGTTTGTCTCAATCTCTTGCGATTATTGGAGCACAATTACCATTCTTCTCAAGCATTCCATCAATTTACCTTAAAGTTGCACCATATGTATTGACAATCGTTGTCTTAGCAGCCTTCTTCGGTAAAGCTGTTGCACCAAAAGCAGATGGTGTTAACTACATTAAATCGAAATAAAATAAATAAGTTGGTATTATACCAACTTATTTTTTAAGCTAAATAATTGTGAGCGCTTCAAATATATGGTATAGTTACTTTAATTAATAAGATAATCGAGGTTATTTCTATGAGTAAAATTGTTGTAATTGGAGCAAATCATGCTGGTACAGCTTGCATAAAAACGATGTTAACTAACTATGGTTCTGAAAACGAAGTGGTGGTATTTGATCAAAATTCAAATATTTCATTTTTAGGATGCGGTATGGCTTTGTGGATTGGTCAGCAAATTTCAGGACCAGAAGGGCTTTTTTATTCAAGCAAAGAAGAACTTGAGCAGTTGGGTGCAAAAATTTACATGAATTCTCCTGTAGAGTCAGTTGATTACGATAAGAAATTAGTGACAGCTCTGGTTGATGGGAAGCCTCACCTAGAAAGCTACGATAAATTAATTTTTGCGACAGGTTCAACTCCAATTATTCCACCAATTAAGGGCGTAGAATTAAAAGATGGAAGTCAGGAGTTTGAAGCTAAGCTGGAAAATATTCAATTTGTAAAACTCTACCAAAATGCACAAGATGTTATTGAAAAACTTAAAGAAAAAGATATTTCACGTGTTGCCGTAGTGGGTGCTGGTTATATCGGGGTTGAATTGGCAGAAGCTTTTCAGCGTAAAGGAAAGGAAGTAACTCTGATTGATGTTGCAGATACGTGTCTTGCAGGTTATTATGATGAAGATTTAAGTGCTATTATGGCAAATAATCTTCAAGCTCACGGCATCAAGTTAGCTTTCGGAGAAACCGTTAGAGAAGTTGTCGGAAAAACAAAAGTTGAGAAGATCATCACGGATAAAGCAAGTTATAATGTTGATATGGTTATCCTTGCTGTTGGCTTTAGACCAAATACAAGCCTTGCTGCTGGAAAAGTTGAACTTTTCAAAAACGGTGCTTTTCTCGTGGATAAAAAACAAGAAACAAGTCTCTCTGGCGTTTATGCAATTGGTGATTGTGCAACTATTTATAACAATGCTTCTTGCGAAACGGACTATATCGCCCTTGCTTCAAATGCAGTAAGAACTGGTATTGTTGCCGCTCATAATGCATGTGGTCATAATCTTGAAGGAATTGGGGTGGAAGGATCAAATGGTATCTCCATTTATGGCTTAAATATGCTATCAACTGGTTTAACGTTTGAAAAAGCAAAAGCTAAAGGCTTTGACGCAGAAGAAGTAGAATACAGCGATAAACAAAAACCAGATTTCATCGAGAAAAATAACTTCGAAGTCACTTTAAAGATTGTTTATGACAAAGAAAGTAGACGTGTATTGGGTGCTCAGATGCTGGCTATGACAGATGTTTCATTAGGTATTCATCTTTTCTCGCTAGCTATTCAAGAAGGCGTAACGATTGATAAATTAGCTCTCACAGATTTGTTCTTCTTACCTCACTTCAATAAGCCGTACAATTACATTACAATGGCTGCCTTAAATGCGAAATAAGACACAAAAAAGCTATCCGTAAGGATAGCTTTTTATTTTAAAAACTTGAAATTAGTTTTTGCAAGCAGAAGCGAATTCTTCTTTAGAGAAAGCTTCGTCGATGATAGCTTTCAATTCTTTAGCAGAAGCTTCCATTTTTTGTTGTTCAGCATCATTCAATGGAATGTTAACTGGACGAACGATACCGTGTGCACCAACGATAGCTGGTTGACCGATGTAGCAGTCAGTTACGTTAGCGTATTGACCTTCTTGGAATACAGAAAGTGGAAGTACTGCATTTTCATCGTTAAGGATTGCTTTAGTGATACGAGCAAGCGCAACAGCGATACCATAGAATGTAGCACCTTTTTTGTTGATGATTGAGTAAGCAGCGTCACGAACACCTTCGAAAAGTTCAACCAATTCAGCTTCTTCAACGTTTTGAACGTCTTTAAGGTAGCTTTCAAGGTTTACACCGGCAACGTTAGCGTGTGACCAAACAGCGAATTCTGAGTCACCGTGTTCACCCATGATGTATGCGTGAACTGAACGAGCATCAACATCAAGTTTTTCAGCCAATGCTTGACGGAAACGAGCTGAGTCAAGTGAAGTACCTGAACCGATAACGCGTTCTTTAGGGAATCCAGAGAATTTCCATGTAGAGTAAGTCAAGATGTCAACTGGGTTTGCAGCAACCAAGAAGATTCCTTTGAATCCAGATTTAACAATTTCAGTTACGATTGATTTGTTGATAGCAAGATTTTTACCAACAAGGTCAAGACGAGTTTCACCTGGTTTTTGTGGAGCACCTGCAGTGATAACTACAAGGTCAGCATCTGCACAGTCTTCGTATTTAGCTGCGTAGATTTTTTTAGGTGAAGTGAAAGCAAGAGCGTGGCTAAGGTCTTCAGCATCCCCAACAGCTTTGTTGAACAATTGTGGGATTTCGATGATACCAAGTTCTTGAGCGATTCCTTGGTTTACAAGTGCGAATGCGTAAGAAGAACCTACGGCACCGTCACCAACAAGGATAACTTTTTTGTGTTGTTTAGTTGCAGTCATTTATCTAAACATCTCCTTAAATTTTTTAGGCTGACGCCTATACGAATAATATTTTAACATGTTAAGTGAGAAATGTCACGAACTTATTGTAAAAATTCGAAAAAAGAAGAAAGCAAAAAATTTAGGCGAAAACCTTAAAAGTTAGTGAATTTTTCACAATGATTTTACTGATTTTTTGCCATATTATTATTTTGAAAAAGCTTAGGAAAACTTTGGTAGTTTATCTGACATTTAGTTAATAGGTAGTAAAAGGAGATTGGTTATGGTGTGGTTTTAAAGCTCCATTTATGGTATAATATAGTTGAGTTTTACACTAGAAAAGGAGTGTTTTTCCTTAATGCAGGATAAGAATTTAATTGACGTTAATCTAACTTCAGAAATGAAGACAAGTTTTATTGATTACGCCATGTCTGTTATTGTTGCTCGTGCTCTTCCTGACGTACGTGATGGATTGAAACCAGTTCATCGTCGTATCTTATACGGGATGAATGAGCTCGGTGTGACGCCAGATAAACCTCATAAGAAATCTGCACGTATCACCGGTGATGTTATGGGTAAATATCACCCACACGGTGATTCATCAATTTATGAAGCTATGGTTCGTATGGCGCAATGGTGGAGCTACCGCCACATGCTTGTCGACGGACACGGAAATTTTGGTTCTATGGATGGTGACGGTGCAGCCGCACAACGTTATACTGAAGCACGTATGAGTAAGATTGCTCTTGAAATGCTTCGTGATATTAACAAAAATACTGTTGATTTCCAAGATAACTACGATGGTAGTGAACGCGAACCACTTGTTTTGCCATCACGTTTTCCTAACTTGCTCGTTAACGGTGCGACAGGCATTGCCGTTGGTATGGCAACTAATATTCCACCACACAACTTAGGGGAATCTATCAATGCCGTTAAACTGGTTATGGATAATCCTGATGTTACAACACGTGAGTTGATGGAAGTATTGCCTGGTCCTGATTTCCCAACAGGAGCGCTTGTTATGGGTAAATCTGGAATTCATAAAGCCTATGAAACTGGTAAAGGGTCTATCGTTCTTCGATCACGTACTGAAATCGAAACAACTAAGAGCGGTCGTGAACGTATTGTTGTCACAGAATTCCCATACGGAGTTAACAAGACAAAAATTCACGAACACATCGTTCGTTTAGCACAAGAAAAACGTATCGAAGGAATTACTGCTGTTCGTGATGAATCAAGCCGTGAAGGTATTCGATTTATCATTGAAGTGCGTCGTGATGCTTCTGCAAACGTTATTCTAAACAACTTATTCAAACTTACTAGCTTGCAAACAAATTTCAGCTTTAACATGCTTGCTATTGAAAATGGTGTCCCGAAGATTCTTTCTTTGAAACAAATCATTGTTGATTACATTGAACACCAAAAAGAAGTTATTGTTCGTCGTACAGAGTTCGATAAAGCCAAAGCTGAAAAACGTGCTCACATCTTAGAAGGTTTGTTAATTGCTCTTGACCATCTTGATGAAGTTATTAGCATTATTCGTAATAGTGAAACTGATGTCATTGCGCAAGAAGAATTGATGAGCCGATTCAACCTATCTGAACGTCAAAGTCAAGCTATCCTTGATATGCGTCTTCGTCGTTTGACAGGATTGGAACGCGAAAAAATTCAAGCCGAATACGATGACCTTCTCGCATTGATTGCTGATTTGGCTGATATTTTGGCAAAACCAGAACGTGTTATCACAATCATCAAAGAAGAAATGGATGAGATTAAACGTAAATACGCTGATCCACGTCGTACTGAATTGATGGTTGGTGAAGTTCTTTCACTTGAAGACGAAGATTTGATTGAAGAAGAAGACGTCTTGATTACTCTTTCAAATAAAGGATACATCAAACGTCTTGCTCAAGACGAATTCCATGCTCAACGCCGTGGTGGACGAGGTGTTCAAGGAACTGGTGTTAATGACGATGACTTCGTTCGTGAATTAGTTTCTACGAATACCCATGACCATGTATACTTCATGACCAATAAAGGACGCGTTTACCGCTTGAAAGGTTATGAAATTCCTGAGTACGGTCGTACGGCTAAGGGATTGCCAATTGTTAACCTTCTAAAACTTGATGAAGGTGAAAATGTTCAAACTATTATCAGTGAAAAAGGCAGCGATGATAACGAAAATTACTTGTTCTTCGTCACAAGACAAGGTGTTGTGAAACGTACCAAAGAGTCTGAATTTAGCAATATCCGACAAAATGGTCTTAAAGCCCTTAACTTAAAAGAAGGTGATGAGCTAATCAACGTTATCCGAACAAACGGTAATGATGATATTATCATCGGAACTAAGACTGGTTACAGCGTTCGTTTTAACGAATCTGATGTTCGTAGCATGAGCCGTTCAGCAACTGGTGTTCGTGGTGTTAACCTTCGTGAAGGCGATGAAGTTATCGGTGCTTCACGTATTACAGATGACCAAGAAGTTCTTGTCATTACTGAAAAAGGTTATGGTAAACGCACACTAGCTTCTGAATATCCAACTAAAGGTCGTGGTGGTAAAGGTATCAAGACTGCTAATATCACTAAGAAAAATGGTCAATTGGCTGGACTTGTAACAGTTAACGGCAATGAAGATATCATGGTTATCACAGACACAGGTGTTATGATTCGTACAAGTGTCGCTGATATTTCTCAAACTGGTCGTGCAACATTGGGTGTTAAAATCATGCGTCTTGACCAAGATGCGAAAATCATGACCCTTGCTCTTGTCCAACCAGAAGAAGAACAAGAAACTGAAGAAGTAGAAGATTAGAATAACGAAAAAGAAGAAAACACATCATTTTTTGACTTTCCTTAGGATTACACTTTGTTTAGTGCTATTACTTTTAGGACTTGCCTTCATTTTTAATAAATCCATTTGTAATTTTTTAATTGACCATCAGTCAAATCATTATCAAATCAATAAAGTCTCTAAAAAGAGGATTAAAGATAATCAAAATGCTAAAGTGACTTATGATTTCTCAGTAGTTGAACCTGTAACAGTCGAATCAGTGTTAAAAGCTCAGTTGGCTAATGTTGACCTTCCTGTGATTGGCGGTATTGCCATACCAGATCTTGGTATTAATCTCCCAATTTTTAAAGGGTTGGGAAATACTGAGTTGTCCTATGGTGCCGGTACCATGAAAGAAGATCAAGTAATGGGTGGACAAAATAACTACGCTCTTGCTAGTCATCATGTTTTTGGCATTTCTGGTTCATCTAAGATGTTGTTTTCACCTTTAGAGAATGCTAAGGTTGGGATGAAGATTTATCTTACAGATAAATCGACTATCTATACTTATGTTATCACCGGAAAATTTTTAGTGACACTTGACCGTTCAGATGTTTTAAATGATGTTCCTGATCAAGCTTTGGTCACTCTAGTAACTTGCACTGATCAGCAAGCAACTGAACGAATTGTTGTTAGAGGTAGTTTAGAATCATCTATTGCCTATAATCAAGCATCAAATGACATTCACAAAGCATTTGATTATTCTTACAATCAAATGGCCTCTTAGAGAAAAAAGCTGAGAGTAAGATTTATTCTCGGCTTTTTCTAAACATACATTAACAAGGAGATTTTTATGAAATTAAACGCAGTTCACCATGTGGCTCTTATCGTATCTGATTATGACAAATCGCGTGACTTTTACGTTAATAAACTTGGTTTTGAAATCATCCGTGAAAATCATCGCCCAGAACGTCATGATTATAAGCTCGATTTGAAGTGTGGCACTATCGAACTTGAGATTTTCGGTAATAAAACATCAGATCCAGCTTATGTTGCACCACCAAAACGTGTTGGGCAACCAGAATATCATATGGAAGCATGTGGTCTTCGTCATTTAGCTTTTTACGTTGAAAATATTGAAGCCTATAAGGCTGAGCTCGAAGATATGGGAATTTACGTGCAACCTATCCGTCATGATGATTATACCGGTAAGAAAATGACGTTCTTCTTCGACCCAGATGGTCTACCGCTAGAATTACACGAGTAGAATGTGAGTAAATAACAGTTTTTTTGCAGACGCTTTAAAGAAGAAGTGCTATAATTAAATACCTAAGTGAAAGGAATTAGTTAAGATGAAATTTAAAAAGACACTCATGGCTTGTGCGCTAGCATTGTTCTCAACTCTTACAGTTGGCCATGTTCAAGCAGCAAGTAACTCAGTTCAAGATGTCATTGATGAGACCTATGTGCAACCAGATTACGTGCTGGGTTATTCTTTATCGGATGATCAACGCAATCAAACCTTATCATTGCTTGGTTATGATAGTTCAAAAGACACAAACGTCAAAACAATCACAACAAGTGCTTATGCTCAAATTATGGATGTCGCTGATGATCCAAGTTTGCAATTATACTCATCAGTTAAAATTCAAAAATTGGGCTCTTCAGAGACATTAACGGTTAATATTGTCACTCCTGAAAATATCACAAAAGTAACGTCAGATATGTACCGCAACGCTGCAGTAACACTTGGTATCGAACATGCCGCAATCACTGTTGCCTCACCAATTCCAGTGACAGGTGAATCAGCTTTGGCTGGAATTTATTATTCACTTGAAGAAAATGGTGCTAAAGTTTCTGATGAAAGCAAGCAATTGGCTCAAGAAGAATTGAATACTTTGTCTACTATCAATACTGAAAATCAAGGTACAGATGGTTATGACGCCGATAAATTAAATGTTGCTTTAGCTGATATCAAATCAGCAGTAGCAGATGCCGGGTCTAACGTGACAAAAGATGATGTTCGTAAAATCGTTGATGAAACACTTGATAACTATAAATTGAAAGACGTGTTATCAAATAACCAAATCAACATGATTGTTAACTTTGCTTTCAACCTTTCAAAATCAAGCATCATTGATAGCAGTAGCTTCAAATCAGCCTTGGCTTCTTTGAAGGACAGTATTGTTTCAAATGCAGGTTCATCATTCAAGGGTATTAACTTGAATTTTGATTCATCAAGCGCTTTAGAATCAGGAAAAGGCTTCTTGGCTAACATCTGGCAAGCTATTGTCAACTTCTTTAAAAACTTGTTTTAATAGTAAGCTGGATTTTTTAAAGAACTTTTGCCCCTAACTTATTTATGTTACAATAAAAATACCCCATGTTTTGTGAGGTATTTTTTCATTTTTATAAAGAAACCTGATACTAAGGAGAATAGATGAAAAAATTAAAAGAACCTCCTTTAGCATTAGGTAGCTTAGGCTTGTGCTTTTTTCATTAGGAAACACCTTGGGAGATTATTCAACTCTTTTACGTGATATACTAGGTGGTATAGCTTTTGTTTTATATTTACCATTACTGATGGCATTTGTAAAATCTTTTAAGAACTATAGACTTGCACTTAAAAATCTGCTAACAGCCTCAATTTTTCCAACACTCTTAATACAAGGAATGCTGATGATTGTCTATCAGGATGTCTTTCCAGAATGGTATGGATTTACCGAGGGAATCTTCCGAACGATTTGGTGACTGTCTTTTATTGCATTGATTAGTTACATTGTTATCTTTTCAAAAAGATTTCTATGGAATTTTAAGCTAAGTAACGTCTTTCCATCATGGGCAGTTCTGTATATAGGAATAGGAATCTCTAGTTTAACTGTTCCCTGGACGGGAAACTCTCAACTAGGTAAAACTATCTTTATTTATCTCTTACTTGCTTTAATAGTTCTTCTGCCGACGATTTTTCTAAGATTATGGAAACATGGAATTCCTGATGATGTAAAATCTAACCTAGCTACACTGTGTGCTCCAGCCTTAGTGGCAGTAGCTTATCTTAATGCTTTTGAAACTATCTATCGTCCATTACTTTTAGGATTGATTATCCTGTCGCAGATGTTATACCTTACCGTTCTTTATTTTGTTCCAGGAATTTTAAAAAGCCTCTTCAATCCAGGGTTTTCAGCTTTAACTTTTCTTTTGATTGTTACGGCAATTGCATTAAAAGGAGCAGTTAATTATTTTGAAGGCTTATATTTTTTGTATGTCATCGAGTTAGTACTAGCAATTTTAATTTTGATAAGAGTGGTTGCAGGATATATTAATTATTTTACAGATTAAAGATAAAAACGTATTTTTTAAAGAGAGCGATACTCTAGTTAGCGGTCTTTCGTTGTATTTTAAAAGATATTTTTCAGTTTTTTCAGAAAATTTACACAAAAAAGATTGACTTTCTTTAGTTTGAGTTCTAAAATAAGCCTTGCATAATGCAGAATTATCTGAAAATTGAAAGTTTATTTAGAAAGAGGTCTGGTTTATGACTGAAAGCACAGAACAACAGTCGACTTGGCGTACTAAACTTAAAGCACTTGGCCCTGGTATTCTAATGGCATCAGCTGCCGTTGGCGGCTCACACATCGTTTCTTCTACACAAGCAGGAGCTATCTACGGATGGCAATTGGCTTTGCTGATCATTTTGATTAATATTTTTAAATATCCATTTTTCCGTTTTGGTTCTCAATACACAATGGAAAATAATAAAAGCTTGATTGAAGGCTATGCTGAAAAAGGTAAAGGTTGGTTAGCTGTTTTCTTCATTTTGAATGTTTTCTCAGCAATCGTTAATACCGCTGGAGTTGGTATTCTTTGCGCAGCAATTTTATACAACGTCTTCCCAAATGGCTTTGGATTGAGCATTTCACAATTGACTACTGTCATTATTGTTATTATTTGGGCAATGTTGCTTATCGGTGGTTATCGTTTCCTTGATTCTCTTGCAAAATGGGTGATGACAGCCTTGACTATAGCAACTGTTTTAGCGGTTGTTGTTGCATTATTCAAACACCGTGAATACGCTCCAAACTTTGAAGCACCAACACCATGGCGCATGGCAGCTTTACCATTTATCGTTTCATTAATGGGTTGGATGCCTTGCCCAATCGAAATTTCAGCTATCAGCTCAATGTGGTCTGTTGAAAAACGTAAAACCGTTAACATGTCAGAAGATGATGCTGTCTTTGATTTCAACACAGGATATGTAGGAACCGCTATTTTAGCTCTTATCTTCTGTGCTCTTGGTGCTTTAATCCAGTTTGGTTCAGGTGAAGAAGTGCAAGGTGCATCAGCGGCCTACATCGCTCAATTCGTTAACATGTACGCTGAGGTTCTTGGCGAATGGGCTCGCTTCTTGATTACCCTAATCGCCTTCCTGTGTATCTTCGGTACAGTTATCACAGTTATTGATGGTTATTCTCGTGCTAACAACGAATCCCTTCGTTTATTACTTGGTAAGAAGGAATCATCTCAGAAAGCTCTTTATGCTTGGATGACTGTGACAGCAGCCGTTGGTCTTGTGATTGTTTATCTATTTGCTGGTAATGTGGCAACAATGCTTCGTTTTGCCATGATTGCATCATTCATCACAACACCATTCTTTGGTTACCTTAATTATTCTTTGGTTAATAACAAAGAACATCAGATCAAGCCTTGGTTGAAAGTTCTATCAATCATTGGTCTTATTTACCTCTTTGGTTTTGCTTTGTTCTTTATCATTGCTTGGCTAACTGGTAATATTTAATGCGTTATTTCATGAAATGAACATTTCCTAAAAAAATAAAACAGCACCTTGTCTCCCTTGGGTGTTGTTTTATTTTACATAAATATATTTATGTAAAACTACCGATAATTTACCTTTTTATATTAAAGAATCTAATCTAATATGCGTAAAAAAACTCCTTCTGAAATAGAAGGAGTTTTAAAATATCTAATTAAGATTATTTTTAAGATTATTTAACAAAAGCGTTAATTTCTTTTTCGATGTTAGCAATTTTAGCTTCAGCATCAGTTAAGTCGTTGCCAACTGTTGCGAAGTAGAATTTGATTTTTGGTTCTGTACCTGAAGGGCGAACAGCAATCCAAGAATCATCAGCAAGTGTGTATTTCAATACGTTGCTTGGTGGAGTTGTCAATTTTTCAACGCCAGCAGCGCTAGTAGCTGTTTGTGCTAAAAAGTCTTCAGTTTTAATAACATCAGTTGAGTTGAATTGAACTGGAGCGTTGTCACGGAATTTA
This sequence comes from Streptococcus lutetiensis, assembly GCF_900475675.1. Lineage (NCBI taxonomy): Bacteria > Bacillati > Bacillota > Bacilli > Lactobacillales > Streptococcaceae > Streptococcus > Streptococcus lutetiensis. Next base: position 876,439 of record NZ_LS483403.1, on the reverse strand, counting down.
TCCATGATTTTCTTAATTTCTGCAGCACCATCAACACCGCTAAGTGTTACTGAGATAGTTTTTTCTGCGAAGTATCCGTATTCTTTGTAGATTTCTTCGATACCATCAGCAAGTGTTAAACCACGTGAACGGTAGTAAGCAGCAATTTCAGCTACGATAAGAACGGCTTGAACGGCATCTTTATCACGTACGAATGGTTTGATAAGGTAACCGAAGCTTTCTTCGAAACCGAACATGTAAGTGTGGTTGTGTTTTTCTTCAAATTCTTGAATTTTTTCTGCGATGAATTTGAAACCAGTCAAGACGTTAAACATTTTAGCGCCGTAGCTTTCAGCAATTTTAGTTACTAATTCAGTTGACACAATTGATTTTGCCAAAGCAGCGTTTTCTGGAAGAGTTCCAGCTGTTTTATGTGCTTCAAGAATGTATTTGGCAATGATAGCACCGATTTGGTTACCAGAAAGGTTGCGATATGAACCGTCAGCTTGACGAATTTCAACACCAAGACGGTCAGCATCTGGGTCAGTTGCAACAAGAACGTCGGCATCAACTTTGCGTCCAAGTTCTTCAGCAAGAGCAAATGCTTCTTGGTTTTCTGGGTTTGGAGATTTTACAGTTGAGAAGTCAGGGTCGGGAACAGCTTGAGCTTCAACAACTTGTACAGATTCGAAACCAGCTTGTGCAAGAGCGCGACGAGCAAGCATTTCACCAGTACCGTGAAGTGGAGTGTAGACGATCTTCATGTCTTTTCCGTATTCATCAATCAATTTTTGGTTGATGTTAACGTCTTTAACTTCTTTAAGGTATTCAGCATCGACATTTTCACCAATAACTTCAATAAGACCAGAAGCTTTGCTTTCTTCAAGATCAGCTAATTCGATAGCAAACGGATCATCGATAGCACGAATGAAGTCAGTCAAGGCATCAGCATCAGCAGGTGGCATTTGTCCACCATCTTCACCATAAACTTTGTATCCGTTAAATGGAGCAGGGTTGTGACTTGCAGTAACCATGATACCTGCAAAAGTACCAAGGTGACGTACAGCAAATGACAATTCTGGAGTTGGGCGAAGTGATTCGAAAACATATGCTTTAATGCCATGTTTTGCTAAAACTTGAGCTGACTCGAATGCAAACTCAGGTGAGAAGTGACGTGAGTCGTAGGCGATAGCAACACCACGTTTTTTAACATCTTCACCTTTTGTTTCGATAAGTTTTGCAAGACCTTCAGTAGCTTGGCGAACAACGTAAACGTTGATACGGTTAGTACCAGCGCCGATAACCCCACGCATACCTGCTGTACCAAACTCAAGGTTTGTGTAGAAAGCATCTTCTTTTGTCTTTTCGTCCATGGCTAACAATTCTTCACGGAGATAGTCGGGAAGCCCCGCAAAATCGAGCCATTTTTGATAGTTTTCAGTGTAAGTCATTAATGGAACTCCTTTGTATGTTCTTATAAACGCTTTCATTATACCACTTTGTAAATCATTTAGCTAGTAAAAATTTAATTTTAGTGAAAATATTGTTAAATCAATCTTTTGGGGTACTTACGTTGAGTTACGCAAACGTTTGTGTAAGGTAAAAATTAACCAATTTTTTAACTTGATGTGACTAAAAAAACCACGGTTTTCCCGTGATTTTCATTATTTATGCTCTGATTTTCTGTAATTTTGGAACAATTGCAAGTGTTAAAATTGCTGAAATAATCATTTCTGCAATTGCATTTGTACCAAAGACTACAGCAAGAAGTGCTTTAATATCCCCACTATAAACATTTGCAAAGAGGAAGAAAATACCACCTAAAACAAAAATTGTATTTGTCATAGAACCAATAGCACCAGCAATGACGATACCAAACTTATTATGAAACCATTTGTAAACAAAATAAGGTGTAATGCCAATTAAAATACGTGGCACCATAGCAATAATTAATGAAGAAAGGTTACCATTTTCAACAAATGGAGAGAAGAGGTAACTTGTTGGTAGAAGAGTTAAAGTGTTTACTGTCACACTGATAACTCCCATTAAAGCGCCAAGTGTTGCACCGATTCGTGGTCCGTAAACAATTGATGCAATGATTACTGGTACGTGAATAAGTGTTGGCTTGATTGGCACAGGCCAAAGGTTAAAGACAAGACTTGTTAAAAAATTAATAACAAGCATGATAGCAAAGAAAATTGCAACTGTGGCAATATTGCTTGCTGCTTTATTGTTTTTCATAACTCCTCCTAAGAGATGACTTTTTGGGCTTCTCTTTCAAAAGCCCAATACATTATACAAATTTATAGGTGTCTTGACAAGAGTGAAATTTATAGACTTTTTTCGATACGTTCGATAATTGTGTCAAGTTCTGCAAGCGCCCCACAACCGATATCGCCACACGCTAAAAGGCTTGAACGAGGTTCAATTTCTTCATAACCAACTTCTTTCAAAGTTGCTAAATTGCGCTGCGTTAAGGGATTTTCATACATTTTTGTGTTCATAGCTGGCGCAATTAATTTAGGTGTTTCAGCAGGCAAAGCAAGAGCAATAGCTGTGACCATATTATCAGCTAAGCCGTTCGCTAATTTTGCTAAAGTATTAGCAGAAGCAGGGGCAAGAACAAATAAATCAGCTTTTTTAGCCAATTCAATATGATTAACACTTTTTGGATTCTCTTCAGTCATGACATCAAGATGAACAGCATTTTTTGACAAAACCTGAAGTGTTAGTGGTGTAATAAAATCAGTAGCAGCCTTTGTCATTAAAACATGAACATCATAGCCAAGTTTGGTTAATTGATTAGTTAAATTAGCTGCTTTGTAGGCAGAAATGCTCCCAGAAACAGCTAATAAAATACGTTTAGTCATGGTTTGTCACCCTTTCAAAAATCAAGTTTGCAATAGCTTTTTTTGTGTTTGCTTCATAGACATGAGATTCATCTAGCAAATAAGCATGGTGCTGCTCTTCCTTAATCTCTGTTAAATCATTGGCGAGAATATAGCGTGCTTTATTTTTTTGTAAACTCTCACGCGCAACAGCAAAAAGCTCTTCTTTGCTAACATTAACCAATAATTTAAAACCAATTAAGCAGATATCAGGATTCCAGCTTTTCACTAAAGAAATCACTTTTGGTGTTTTCTTCATAAAAAGCATTTGGTATTCTTCCTTAGAAGAAATCTTAGATTCCGTATTTTGACGATTTAGCAAATCCGAAACGTGTTCGGACTGTTCAACTTCATTAAGATCTGTCATATAAACAGGTGTGTAGTCAGATACCGCCATGCTATGAATAAAGACGTCATGCGTTTTGACAAGTGGTTCAAGTGTTTTTAGCAAACTATCAACATTCGTAATAGTATGTACTGTTAGTAGCGGATGGTCTGCTGGCTTAACAGCTTCTTTAGTGGTAACCAAAGTGACGTGATTTCCTTTTTCTAAAAACGCTTCTGCAATATATTTTCCTAATGATCCTGTGGCATGATTTGTAATGCCACGAACAGAATCTATTTTTTCGGTTGTTCCACCGGATGTAATTAAAATTTTCATAGCCTTATTTTACACAAAAACATTTTTTTCGTAAATTGTTTGACATGCTTTTGTTTTAGTAAGTGCCTATTTTTTCAAATATTTACCTAAAAACGAACATTAACAACCTTTTCCTTTGAGAAGTTTGAAGGATGAAAGAATTGATTTGAATGGTTTTCAAAAGAAACAAAGTTGGATGAATTCCTCTGTTGCAATGATTCTGGAAATGTTCTTTGTTATAGTAAATAACTATAACAATTAATAAAAAAAGTTGTTTTGCAACGATAAAAAACGAACGTTAATAATTATTTAAATAAATATCGTGCGTTTTTGAAAAAGTGTGTTATAATGTTTTTATCGATCAAAAAAATATCAGAGGAGAGTCCCCGTGAAATCAGATATCGAAATTGCACAAAGCGTTGAACTTAAACCAATTACAGAAGTTGTTGAAAAAGTTGGTATCACATTTGATGATATTGAACTTTATGGTAAATACAAAGCAAAATTATCTTTTGATAAAATCAAATCTGTTCAAGAAAACAAACCTGGTAAACTTGTCCTCGTCACAGCCATCAACCCTACACCAGCTGGTGAAGGTAAATCAACAATGTCTATCGGTCTTGCTGATGCGTTGAATAAAATCGGCAAAAAAACAATGCTTGCTCTTCGTGAACCATCACTTGGTCCTGTTATGGGGATTAAAGGTGGTGCCGCAGGTGGTGGTTATGCTCAAGTTCTTCCTATGGAAGATATCAACCTTCACTTCACAGGTGATATGCATGCTATCACAACAGCAAATAATGCCCTTTCAGCAATTATCGATAACCACATGCACCAAGGAAACGAACTCGGTATCGACCAACGCCGTATCATTTGGAAACGTGTCGTTGACCTTAATGACCGCTCTCTTCGTCATGTCACTGTTGGTCTTGGTAGCCCAGTTAATGGTATTCCTCGTGAAGATGGCTTTGATATCACAGTTGCTTCAGAAATCATGGCAATCTTGTGCTTGGCAACAGATATTAAAGACTTGAAAGAACGTTTGGCAAATATCGTTGTTGCTTACCGTTACGACCGAACACCAGTTTACGTGCGTGACCTTAAAGTAGAAGGTGCTTTGACACTTATCCTTAAAGACGCTATTAAGCCAAACCTTGTTCAAACTATCTATGGAACACCAGCTTTCGTTCACGGTGGTCCATTTGCCAATATCGCACACGGTTGTAACTCTGTCCTTGCAACAACAACAGCTCTTCACTTAGCAGATTACACAATTACAGAAGCTGGTTTTGGTGCTGACCTTGGCGCTGAAAAATTCCTCGATATTAAAACACCAAACCTTCCAACAACACCAGATGCCGTGGTTATCGTTGCCACAATTCGTGCCCTTAAAATGCATGGTGGCGTAGCTAAGACAGATCTTGGTGAAGAAAATGTCGAAGCTGTTCGTGCTGGATTTGCTAACCTTAAACGTCACGTTGAAAACGTCCGTAAATTTGGTGTTCCAGCAGTTATTGCCATTAATGAATTTGTAGCGGACACAGAAGCTGAAATTGCTGCCCTTAAAGAACTTTGTGCTGAAATCAATGTACCAGTTGAACTTGCAAGTGTTTGGGCAAATGGTGCTGACGGTGGGGTGGACCTTGCTAAAGCCGTTGTTAATGCCGTTGAAAATGGCAATGCCAACTACAAACGTCTTTACTCTGATGACGATTCACTTGAAGAAAAAGTCACTAAAATCGTTACTGAAATCTACGGTGGTAACAAAATTATCTTCGGTAAAAAAGCTAAAAACCAATTGAAACAATTTGCTCAATTTGGTTGGGATAAATTGCCAGTATGTATGGCTAAAACACAATATAGCTTTTCTGATAATCCAACACTTCTTGGAGCACCAGAAGGCTTTGATATTACAATTCGTGAATTTGTTCCAAAAACTGGTGCTGGATTCATCGTTGCTTTGACAAGTGATGTGATGACAATGCCAGGACTTCCTAAAAAACCAGCAGCACTTAATATGGACGTTGCAGAAGATGGAACAGCTATCGGATTGTTCTAAAATAATCTTGTCAATAACAAGTCGGCTTTTGCCGACTTTTTCTATTTTCCAGAAAAAAGCAGCCAGTAAAGTATGGTATAATAGAAGTAAATGAAGAAAAAATGATGTGGAGGTTATGATTATCGACAATAAAAACACTAATAAAATCAAAGCATTACGCTTATTAGATAAAAGCCGACGTAGTTTTCTTCGAGGAATTTTTAGTCGGACAACTGTCATTTCTATCCTGTTAATTTTGCAACTTTTGTTCATCATTGCATCATTTGTTTGGGTAGATCACTATCGTATTTGGGTCGTTATAATTGAACGTGCTCTTGCCATTGCAACTGTATTATATCTTGTAAACAGTGAAATGGACGCTCTATCACGTGTGACTTGGCTAATTCTGGTAATGATTGCACCTTTGTTAGGGTCGCTTTTCCTCATTTACACCAAACTTGATTGGGGGTATCGCGGTCTCAAACTTCGAATGAACCATTTGGTTGATGCTAGCAGCCAATATTTGCAAGATAATTTGGAAACATTGAGAGTTTTGAAAAGTAATACATCGACGACTTATCACCTGGTTCAGTATTTTGACCGTAGTCACGGTGACTTTCCAGCTTATCAAAATACCGAAGTGACCTATTTCCCAACGGGAGAAGAGTTTTTCGAAGAACTTAAGAAACAATTGCTTAAGGCTGAAGATTATATTTTCATGGAATTTTTCATCATTGCTGAAGGTAAGATGTGGGGTGAAATTCTTCGAATCTTAGAACAAAAAGTCAGAGAAGGGGTGGAAGTTCGTGTCCTCTACGATGGCATGATTGAATTTTCAACCTTATCTTTTGACTACACACAACGTTTGGAAAAAATTGGTATTAAAGCCAAAGCATTTTCACCGATTTCGCCTTTTATCTCAACTTATTACAATTACCGTGATCACCGAAAAATCATTGTAATTGATGGTAAAGTAGGTTTTACCGGCGGAGTGAACTTAGCTGACGAGTACATCAATAAAATCAATCGTTTTGGTCATTGGAAAGACTCCGCTCTGATGCTTGAGGGTGAGGCAGTTGACAGTTTCTTAGTACTGTTCTTACAAATGTGGTCAATCACCGAAAGACAAATGGTTGTCAAACCCTACCTTGCTAAGCATGATAAAAAACGAAAAGCAAATGGTTATGTTATTCCATATGGTGATTCGCCACTTGATACCGATAAAATTGGTGAGAATGTTTATATTGATATTCTTAACCACGCCAGAGAATACGTCTACATCATGACACCTTATCTTATTCTTGATAGCGAAATGGAGCATGCGCTTTGTTTTGCCGCGGAACGTGGTGTAGATGTGCAAATTATCATGCCTGGAATTCCAGATAAAAAAATTCCTTATATGCTGGCAAAAACTTACTTTAGCAAACTCATGTGCTCAGGTGTTAAAATCTATCTCTACACACCAGGATTTGTCCATGCTAAAGTCTTTATCAGCGATGACAGTAAAGCAGTAGTCGGAACGATTAACCTTGACTATCGTAGTTTGTATCACCATTTTGAATGTGCAACTTATATGTATAAAGTTGATGCTATTCGTGATATTTACGATGATTGCATTCAAACCATGCGAAAAAGTAAACGCGTCACTCAAGAGACGCTTGATAGTCGACCAACCCATGAAAAAATCATTGGATTACTGGTCAAAACCATCGCACCGTTGATGTAGAAACAAAGTACTTGCAAATCTTACCTTCTATGGTATACTAGGAACATGCGATGAGCCGAATTAACTCGATTTGAGAGTTTATTTGCGCAAGAGGAGGTCATTCTAGTTCGACCAGAAACGCAGGAGCGGACTTTGGCAATCTGTGTGAACCTTTTTGCCACATTCAGTTTTGAATGCCTCATATCCCTACCAAATTCGGTGGGGATTTTTTTGTTGTCAAAATATTTTTAACTCAAAATAAAATTCAGACTTTTCTTTTGAGTTAAAAAGTTGTATAATGTAGCTACTATAAATTTTTAGAAAATTGAGAATAGTACACTATTTTCCAGGAAGAGGTATTGAAATGGGCTATACAGTCGCTGTCATTGGTGCCACAGGTGCCGTTGGAACTCGCATGATTCAACAATTAGAACAATCAACACTCCCTATTGACAAAGTACGTCTTTTGTCATCTTCACGTTCTGCTGGGAAAGTTTTGAAGTATAAGGGACAAGATGTTACTGTTGAATTAACAACTGAAGATTCATTTGAAGGCGTTGATATTGCTCTTTTCTCTGCAGGTGGTTCTGTTTCTGCGAAATTCGCTCCTTACGCTGTTAAAGCAGGAGCAGTTGTTGTCGATAACACATCTTATTTCCGTCAAAATCCAGATGTGCCACTTGTTGTACCTGAAGTCAATGCTCACGCTTTAGATGCTCACAATGGTATCATTGCTTGTCCAAACTGTTCAACAATCCAAATGATGGTTGCTTTGGAACCCGTTCGTCAAAAATGGGGCTTGAGTCGTATCATCGTCTCTACTTATCAAGCCGTATCTGGTGCTGGTCAATCAGCAATCAATGAAACACTTCGTGAAATCAAAGAAGTTGTTAATGATGGTCTTGAACCAAAAGACGTTCACGCTGACATCTTGCCATGTGGTGGTGATAAAAAACACTTCCCAATCGCATTTAACGCTCTTGCACAAATCGATGTCTTCACAGATAATGACTATACTTACGAAGAAATGAAAATGACAAACGAAACTAAGAAAATCATGGCAGAACCAGACCTTTCAGTTTCAGCAACATGTGTTCGTGTGCCAGTTCTTTTCTCACACTCTGAAGCAGTTTACATCGAAACAAAAAAAGTTGCTCCGATCGAAGAAGTGAAAGCTGCCATTGCTGCCTTCCCAGGTGCAGTTCTTGAAGATGATGTTGCTAACCAAGTATACCCACAAGCTGCCAACGCTGTAGGCAAACGAGAAACATTTGTTGGACGTATCCGTAAAGACCTAGATGTTGAAAAAGGTATTCACATGTGGGTTGTTTCTGATAACCTCCTTAAAGGCGCTGCATGGAACTCTGTTCAAATTGCTGAAACACTTCACGAACGCGGTCTTGTCCACCCAACTAAAGATCTTAAATTCGAACTCAAATAATAACTCAAACCAGTTTCTTTTAGAAGCTGATCTTTGAGCATATTTAATTAAACAGGTATTAATTCTTAGACAAAGAGGGAGAGTATTATGTCTATTGAAGATTTAAGAGATGTTAAAATCATCACCGCAATGATTACTCCATTTAACGAAGACGGTTCAATTAACTTTGATGCGCTACCAAAATTAATTGAACATTTGCTTGCACATCACACAGACGCTCTTTTGCTTGCTGGAACAACTGCTGAAAGTCCAACATTAACACACGATGAAGAATTGGAACTTTTTGCTGCAGTGCAAAAGATTGTTAAAGGTCGTGTGCCATTAATTGCTGGTGTTGGTACCAATGATACCCGCGATTCTATCGAATTTGCGTGTGAAGTTGCTGCATTTGGTGGTTTCGCTGCTGGTCTTGCCATCGTTCCATACTACAACAAACCATCACAAGAAGGCATGTATCAACACTTTAAAGCTATTGCTGATGCTAGTGACCTTCCAATCATTATTTACAACATACCTGGACGCGTTGTTGTTGAAATGACGCCAGAAACAATGTTACGTTTGGCAGAGCACCCAAATATCATCGGTGTTAAAGAATGTACGAGTCTTGCTAACATGGCTTATCTTATCGAACACAAACCAGATAATTTCTTGATTTATACTGGTGAAGATGGCGATGCTTTCCACGCTATGAATTTAGGTGCTGATGGGGTAATTTCTGTTGCTTCTCATGTTAACGGTGATGAAATGCACGAAATGCTAACAGCTATCGAAAACAGCGATATCAAGAAAGCTGCAGCTATCCAACGTCAATTCATTCCAAAAGTTAATGCTTTATTCTCATATCCAAGTCCAGCACCGGTTAAAGCCGTGCTTAATTATCTTGGATTTGAAACTGGACCATTACGTTTGCCTTTGGTTTGCTGTCCACCAGAAGATGCTAAACGAATCATCGATGTTGTTATCGATGGAGATGTGGAAGCAACAAAAGAAACCGTCAAAGGTGTTTTGCGTCCTGATTATTAATTTTCCTATTAATGATATAAAAAGCCAGAGATTCTGTTTCTCTGGCTTTTTATTTTATCGCTCACTTATCATTGTTAAAATACTGAAAACATCCTGATTATTTGAAAGCTTAATGAATCGTTTTTCTGTCAAAGAAAGGTAGTTATCCTCCAGATAGTTGATTTTATCAGTGAATTTTAGGTCACCTAAGTGTTGGTCCTCAGGAAGTTCAACTACCAATCCTTGAAGAGAGCTGCTGAAATGCTGAATCCTTGGAAAGTCAGCAAGAACGGTATCAATTTTCTGGCTCTGTTTTTGGAAAACTTGCTTGAGGTAATTTAGATTTTTTTCAAACAAACCACTATCCAGATAAAGCGATAGCGCTTTTTGCATGATAAGGTTGGTGTCGTAGTCAATCATTTTTTTATGGTCAAGAAAAGCTTTGGTTAAAACTGGTGGCAAGATAATGGTCCCCAAACGCAAAGCAGGAAAAATAGTCATTGAAAAGGATTTAAGGTAAATAACGTGACCAGAAGTGTCGTAATAATGGAGAGGCAAATCCGTAGATTTTGCAAAATCTCCCATGTAATCATCCTCGATGATGTAGACATCATAACATTCAGCCAATTTAACAATTTTCTGCTTTTCACTGGTCGAATACGATAAACCAAGGGGATTTGAAAAGCGTGAAATAGAATAGAAAAACTTGATATCCCCAGTCTTAAACAATTCTTCTAATCTTGCTAAATCAATGCCTTCAAAATCACGTTCAATGGTCTGATAAGGCAGCTTTAGAGAAGCAACCAAATCATTCATTCGATGGTAGGTAGGCTGTTCCAAAAGAATCGTCTTCTTGTGATTTGGAAAAGGCACCTGCGAAAGGATGTAAAGGGCTTGTTGGGTCCCTGAAGTAACCAAAATATCTTCTTTTTTGGCGTAAATGGCGCTCTTTTCAAGATAATTTTGCAAGGAATCGATTAATTCTTGTAGTCCTTCTTGCTGATAGTAGTAGTTAAAGAGGTAGTTCTCACGATTCACAAGGGTTTCTGTTAAGCACGTTGTAAAGTCTTCATAAGCCATGTTGTTATAGTCAGATAAACTGAGATTCAGCGGTGTTTCCTTTTGGCTTTTTCCTTCAAGGACAAAATAACCACTTTTTTCAACAGCATAAATGTAGTTTTTAAACTTTAATTCTAGCAAAGCCCGTTGAACGGTGTCTTTACTGCAGTGAAATTTTTGGCTTAGACGGCGAATGGATGGAATACGTTCACCTTTTTGCAATTTACCATTTTCAATCTGGTCGATGATAGTTGTTATGATTTCTTGATATTTACTAGTCATAATCTGTCCCCATACAGTTTCTTATGATTCCTATTGTATAATAAATTGAATTTTCTTACAATATTTCTAAACTCTTAATTTAAAACCTTTTCGAGTTATTGAATCTGGTTTTGATGCGAGATTAGAAAGTCATTTATGATGAATCAAATTACACGTTCTGTGATTGTTGCCAACGATGTTGTTGGGGTTGGAAAAGTGGCATTATCAAGCGCTTTGCCCGTTTTATCAAATTGTCAAATCGAAGTTATTCCTATGCCGACAGTCTTGCTATCATCTCATACGGGGGGATTTGATAAGATTGCTATTACAGATTTAACTCAAGCAACACAAGGCTTTATCAAGCAATGGGAGACGCTTGATTTTCCATGTCATGGTTTGATTACAGGATATTTTAAGAATCAAATACAATTAGAAGATTTAGCTAAATTTGCTAGTGAGCATAATTTACCACGCTTTGTTGATCCTATTATGGCTGATAATGGTCGTCTGTATGCTGGATACGAGCAAGATTTTGTCAAAGCCATGCGTGAGTTTTGTACAAAGTCTGATGTGATTATGCCGAATTTAACAGAAGCTTGCCTTTTGGCTGATTATCCTTATCTTGGTGAAACTTATGATAAAACTGATATTGAGCAACTCTGTGAGCGTTTATCCCATCTTCATAATAAACACATTATCTTAACCGGAGTTTCTTTTGAAGATGATAATGTTGGATTAGCGCATTATGATAGCAAGAGTGGAGAAATCACTTATCATTTTTCGAAAGCCTATCCATATCATTTCTTTGGAACAGGGGATTTAGTAACGGCAGTTCTTGGGGCTGGTTATTTTCACGACTTAAGTCTAGATGATGTTGCCAAAGTTGCTCTAAACTTTATCGATAAGACCTTACAAAGGACTTTGTCATTAAATCGAGATTTGCGATTCGGCCTATCGTACGAGCCTTATCTGGCTGACTTAGCTTTACAATTCAAACAATTAATGGAGGAAAAAGCATGAAAAATCTTACCACACGTCAACTGGTTGAACTTAGTTTTTATTCAGCATTAATCTTTATCAGTGTTCAGTTTTTACGTATTCCGCTGGGTGCTCAGTTTGTTCATTTTGGTAATGCCTTGGTTGTAATAGCGGTTCTACTATTTGGTTCAAGAATTGCAGCACTTGTTGCATCTATCGGGCTAGGCTTGTTCGATGTGCTTAATGGCTATGCTGCGGAAGTTTGGATTACGATTTTAGAATCATTAATTGTTTGTTTAGTTCTTCATTTTGTTTTTGAAAAACTTTTGCATTCTGATACCAAAACACGCAATGTGATCATTGTTGGGGTCGTAGCTGCCATTACAAAAATCATTAGTAATCTTGTGAAATATACTTTGATTAATAGTCTTGTGGGTGGTCTTCATTTGCAAGTAGCTTTTTTGACAGCTTTGGTTAAAATCGGTGGAACATTTGGTTCAGCGCTCGTCACAATCATCTCTGTACCAATTTTATACCCAATCTTAAAACAATTCTTCATTCCAGAAAAAAGTCATACTAAAGCGATTTCTGAATAAATCACAAAAGCCTTTTATAAAGGCTTTTTAGTTTGCGTTTTCAACGAATAAAGTCATTGCTTTAGCTATCAAAATCATGCTATAATTGAAAAGATTATTATAAATAGGCTGTTTGCGCAGCTATTTTCAAAAAGAAAATAAACGAAAGAATATAAGAGATGAGTATTTTAGAAGTTAAACATTTAAGTCATGGCTTTGGTGAGCGTACGATTTTTGAGGATGTGTCTTTCCGTCTGTTGAAAGGTGAACATATCGGTCTTGTCGGGGCAAACGGTGAAGGAAAATCAACTTTCATGAGTATCGTAACTGGACATTTGCAACCTGATGAAGGAAAAGTTGAGTGGTCAAAATATGTCACTGCAGGTTACTTGGACCAACATACTGTACTTGAAGCAGGGATGACAGTACGTGATGTCTTACGTACAGCTTTTGATGAGCTTTTCACAACAGAAGCACGTATCAATGACATTTACATGTCTATGGCTGATGAAGACGCAGATATGGATGCTCTAATGGAAGAAGTAGGAGAGTTGCAAGACCGTCTAGAATCACGCGATTTTTACACTTTGGACACTAAAATTGATGAAGTTGCACGCGCCCTTGGTGTTATGGATTTTGGCATGGAGTCTGACGTCACAGAACTTTCTGGTGGTCAACGTACCAAAGTTCTGTTAGCAAAACTTTTGCTTGAAAAACCTGATATTTTGCTTCTTGACGAACCAACAAACTACCTTGATGCTGAGCACATTGAATGGTTGAAACGTTACCTTCAAAACTACGAAAATGCCTTCATTTTGATTTCACACGATATTCCATTCTTAAATGACGTGATTAATATTGTTTATCATGTGGAAAATCACGATTTGGTTCGTTACACTGGTGACTATGATAATTTCCAAGCCGTTTACGCTATAAAAAAAGCACAGCTTGAAGCTGCTTACGAACGTCAACAAAAAGAAATTGCTGACTTGCAAGACTTTGTTAATCGTAACAAAGCGCGTGTTGCTACACGTAATATGGCTATGTCACGTCAGAAAAAATTGGATAAGATGGACCGTATTGAGCTTCAGGCTGAAAAACCAAAACCATCCTTTGAATTCAAAGAATCACGTACACCAAGTCGTTTTATTTTCCAAACACAAGATTTGGAAATTGGTTACGACCGTCCATTGACAGAACCACTTAATCTAACTTTTGAACGTAATCAGAAAGTTGCCATCATTGGTGCCAACGGTATTGGTAAAACGACACTTCTTAAGAGCTTACTAGGAATCATTCCGCCAATTTCAGGAAGCGTTGAACGTGGTGATTACATTGAACTTGGTTATTTTGAACAAGAAGTCGCTGCTGGTAATCGTCAAACACCACTTGAAGCTGTCTGGGATGCCTTCCCTGCATTGAACCAAGCAGAAGTGCGTGCTGCTCTTGCTCGTTGCGGTTTGACATCAAAACATATCGAAAGTCAAATTCAAGTACTTTCTGGTGGGGAACAAGCCAAAGTGCGTTTTTGCCTGCTCATGAACCGCGAAAATAACGTCCTTGTCCTTGACGAACCAACCAACCACTTAGACGTTGATGCTAAAGAAGAATTGAAACGTGCTCTTAAAGCCTACAAGGGTAGCGTCCTAATGGTTTGCCACGAGCCTGATTTCTATGAAGGTTGGACAGAAGTTTGGGACTTCAATGAATTAATGTAATGAAAAAGCTTGAGAAATTTCTCAAGCTTTTTTAGTTTTCTGAACTAATTCTGAAAAAACTAATGTATCCTTGATAAAAAAGGAGGTTAGCTTATGCAAATTCAAATTAAACATATCAAGAAAGTCTTCAAGGATAAGGAAGTTTTAAATGATATTTCATTTACCATCGAATCAGGTTCGATTTGTGGACTTTTGGGAGTCAATGGAGCTGGGAAATCTACATTAATGAAAATACTCTATGGTTTAGAAAGTCAGAGTGCTGGTGAAATTTTATTTGATGGAAAAACGAGTATAGAGATAAAAGATGATAAAAAATTTGGTGCTTTAATTGAGTCACCAGCTATTTACATGAATTTATCAGCTTTTGATAATTTAAAAACTAAAGCACTGCTTTATGATATTCCAGATGAAACCATACGAGAAACCTTGAACTTAATTGGTTTAGCAAATACTGGTCGCAAAAAAGCTGGTAAATTTTCTTTAGGAATGAAGCAACGTTTAGGACTTGGTATGGCAATCATTACCAATCCAGAATTTCTGATTTTAGATGAGCCAACTAACGGCTTAGACCCAGATGGCATCAAAGAACTTTTAGATTTAATCAACTCTCTCAAGCAAAAAGGAATAACGATTCTCATCTCAAGTCACCAATTACATGAAGTTAGTAAGATTGCAGATGATATTGTTATCCTGCATCAAGGAAAAATTCATTACAATCAGCCCAATCAAGACAAACAAGATTTAGAAAAACTCTTCTTTTCTATTGTCCATGGAGGTTATGAAAAATGAGAAAAATACTTCAATCAGAATGCCTAAAACAAAAACATGGTGCTTACTTTAAATTATGTTTAGTCTTGCCATTTATCTCTCTCTTTATCGCTTTTTTGCTTTGCGGACCAACGATTCTAGAGAGTTTTTCAATTTATTGGTGGGAAGCATTGTTTTTATTTACTTTGGCAGGATTGTTATTTGTTTATGATTATAAAGCTGAAGAAGGAGCTGGACATTTTCAAAACACACTTCAAGGTAAATTAACTGGAAAAATTAAAGTCGCAAAAGTCATGACGGCATTAAAGAACCTATTTTTAGCAAATTGTGTTCTGTTACTTTTTCTTTATCTTGTCTCATTTGTTTTTTGCGGTGTGATGACTGTCCACTTTTTTCGTGACGCTTGGGTACTATTATTGATGCTTATCGCTTCTGCATGGAATGTCCCTCTCTTATTTTACCTTTCAAAATGGATTAATTGTTATTTGGTCTTCGTTCTAAATTCTTTTTTATGTTTGCTCGTTGCGCCATTTTTAGCACAAACGTCTTTTTGGAATTTATTTCCCTACACATATCATTATAAAATCGCCCAAGCTCTTCTTCACTTAAAACCTTCTGGAGAAGTAGAAGTACTAAATCACCCTCATCCTGTAGGACTATGCATTGTAGCAATCAGTTTATCCGTCCTTTTATTTCTTATCTTCATCAAAGCACTAAAGGAGCAAAAACGTGGTTAAGATTTTAAAAAGCGAGTTCTTAAAATTAAAAAATTCGGCTATTTTATACCTGATGATTGGCTTATTTGCTTTAGAATGGTTAACCATACCAGTTTATTTATCAAATCATCAAACCTCCTACACCCTAGAGGCGATGACCTTTTTACCCATGCTAGCTTATTGTTTAATGCTGGCTATTGTCTCGCTGCTAACAATGGAGCAAGAAGAACAAGCTAATCACTGCCAAAATATCAACAGTAGTCACAATAGAGCTAAAATTTGGTTGCTTAAGTTGTTAGCGCGTGATCTTATTGTCATTCTGCCTTGTCTTATTTTATGGGGGAGCATTGGATATGTGATCAATGATATCTCTTATACCTTTTATTCAGGAAGCTTGACTTGGCTTTTACTTGTCTTTCTCAATCATTTTCATCATTTACTTAGCTTATGGGCAGGAAAAGGTCTTAATCTCATTATCTCATTCGTGGAGTGTCTTTTTATCATTTTTGCTTCAAATCATGCTTTTATGGGCAATTTCTGGATTCCTATCATTTTGCCAGTTAATGCTATCTTAATGCCTGAAAAAAAGCTAATGATTAAGACCATTTTCATCTTGTTAGCTTTGATACTGATGTTAGATGTTATAGCCGTTTTAACACTTAAACGCAATAAAAATGAGTGAAATCATGTTTCTTATAGTAAAATAGAAACAAATACAATTGAGGTGACAAAAGTGTACAAAATTTTAGTTGTGGACGACGATTTTGAAATTTTAAAACTAATGACTAATATTTTTGAAATGCAAAATTATGCTGTAACAACTTATCAAGTAGTAAACTCTTCTATTGATATCAATGATTTTATGGGATTTGACTTAATTTTACTCGATGTTATGATGCCAAATGTGGATGGCATGGCTCTTTGCCAAGAAATTCGCCATCGTATTGCAACACCAATTATCTTTGTTAGTGCTAAAGATAGCGAAGAAGATATCATTTCTGGTCTCAAACTCGGTGGCGATGACTACATCACCAAACCATTTAGTATTAAACAACTAGTCGCAAAAGTGGAAGCACATTTAAAAAGGGAAGAACGCCTTAAGCAGGCAAAAAAAGACTTTCAAGAATTTAAACGTGAATTTTCTACAATGACATTTTACTTGCAAGAAAAAAGCATTTACATTAATGGTGAACGCGTTCCTCTAACCAGTCGTGAATACCATATTCTAGAGCTCTTGTCTAGCCAGCCTAAAAAAGTTTTTACACGTGAAAATATCTACGAAGGCGTATATAACGATGATTCGGATACTCTTTTTAGATCTATTTCAGAATATGTTTATCAAATTCGTCAAAAATTTTCTCTCTATGACATTAATCCTATAAAAACAGTTCGAGGAGTGGGATATCAGTGGCATGATTAAAGCAAAAAAGATTAAAACATTAAAACAACGCATTTTTCAAACCGTCATTGAAGTGATTGTCGGAATTGTCCTTGTTATCTGTTTTATTTTAACCTTAACAAGTGTCCTTGCCTATACTAAACAAATTAGTCTCAGCAATCAGCTAAATATTAGTCTTTCAGATAAGATCTCTAAAGATATGATTGTCAAAGAAATGACGAAAGTACCTTATGACTACGTTTTATATGACCAGACTGGGAAGGTCATTAAGCGAACAAATGTCACTGAGGATTTGATGTATTACCAAAAAGCTTTTAAAGAGAGAAAAAACTTAAACGAAAATGGGGTTACCTATTACCTTGCCCAAAATTCGCACTACGTTTTAGTTGTCCGACAATCTAGCATACCAGAGTTTTCAAATCATGCGCTTCGCTCAATTTCGTACAATACGCTGACTTACATCATCTTTATCATCGGCTTTTTGCTGGTTCTTATTTTTGCAATCACAAGACTGCTCAAAGAATTCACTTCAAATTTTTATGCTATCCAAAAATCAACTCAAAATATGGGAACTAAGTCTCACTCAGATTTCCTAGAGTATTCTAGAATTGCGGAATTTGATGACACCTTAACTGTTTTAGCACAAAAAAGTGATGAATTAGCTAAACTGATTGAAAGAGAAAGAAGTGAAAAGAAAGATTTATCTTTTCAAATTGCTGCCTTAGCTCACGATGTCAAAACTCCGTTAACGGTCATTAAGGGAAATATCGAACTGATTGAAATGACACCACTTAACGAACAACAAACGAGTTTTCTAACATCAATCAATAATAGCCTTTTAGTATTTGAAAACTATTTCAACGCAATGCTTAACTATAGTCGTCGATTAAGCGATAACGACCATAAAGAAAAGCTATTCTTAAAGCCTTTTTTAGCTGATTTATCGGTAAAAATTGAAGATATTCTAAAACTAAATGCAATTGATTTCAAGATGAGAAATACCTGTGCTACCAATTCTTTTTTAGCAAATAGCTTAAATCTTAAACGTGCACTGATTAATATCCTAGTAAACGCTACTCAACATGCCCCAAAAGGAAAAATTCGCCTTAGCATTTCAGAAGATGATAGTCATCTCATATTCTCCATTTGGAATGATGGTCAACCATTTTCAGATGAAGCTCTTAAAAATGCCGCAAAATTTTTCTTCACTGAACATAATAGCAGAAGCGAAAAACACTATGGTATTGGACTATCTTTTGCGAAAGGCATAGCTGAAAAACATCATGGAGGTTTAAGAATTTCAAATCCTAGTATGGGTGGAGCAGAAGTCATTCTCTCCATTAAAAAATAACCGTTCACGACGAAAAAACGACTGTTTACGACATGGTCGTTTTTTTAATGATTAATCTGGTAAAATAGAGGATAGAAGTATTACTTTGGGGTAAATTAGATGCAACAATTGATAACAATAGTTAGTTATTTAAGTTTTTTAAGCATTTGTCTAACTATCACGCGATTAATGAAGTGGCCTAGAAAACTTAAATCTAATATTCAAAAGTCTCTAAGTATCATCGTCCTAGTGAAACTGATAGTTATTGTAATCTTTTAGCAAATCATAAAAAGGGAAATAAAAAAAGAGAAAAAATGAAAGCTACTTATAAGGGAAAAGTTGCAGATGTTTGGCAAGTCAGCAAAGATAATCGAAATAGTCCTGACTGGGTAAAAGAAGCTTTTGCAAAAAGATATTTTTGTTGGTTAGATAATCACCTTCGTGTTTTAATGGCTGGTTTAAAGCCATCGACAGTTAAAAGCCTTAAAACAGGAGCGATTGGAAGTCTAGGCGGAGGATTTGCTGGCTACGGTATGTATGAGTTAGCATACTTAGGCGATTATATCGACATTACCAATCGCCGTATTGTTGCTCAAAAAACATTTGAAAAGGAATATCAGATTATTGATTAAAAGAGTCAATTCGTTTATAAGAAATCACCCTAAAACGATAGCGAAATTATGGCTAAGATACTGTGTTTTTTATTTAATCATGAGTTACGTTATGCTTGGTCAAAGTCACAAATGGTTTTATGTTTTATATTACCTAACGCTTACTAGTATTCCAATACTAATTTCACTACAAAAGAAAAAATAATCCCCATGTTTCTGAAAACACAGGGTTCTTTTAATTAATTGCGATACTTAACAATCACTTCACAGCGTTCAACCAAGAGTGAAAAACGTTCATCATCTGATTTTTCCTGATAGATACCAGCTTTAGTCTCAAAGGCAAATTTTTCTGAAGCGAGCGTTTTTGAAGTTTCTTGATAAAGTTGCCATTTATCTTTATGACTTGAAAGTGCAATGAGAGCTTCGAGAACGAGAACTAAAGAAGCAATAACTACTGCCAACAATTTAAAGCAAGGAATTGGTAAAGTAGCTAAAATCGGGATTAAAGCTAAGGTAATGATTTGAATAACTTTAAACACGATAAACCAAGCACGATGAAAACGAGCTTTCTTATCATAGCTTTTAATTGTTTGCTCTAAACGCTCTGAAAGATACGTTTTACTTGTTAATCCTTTGTAATCGTCCATTTGAATCTCCTTGATTGAAAGCTTTTTCCTATGTGATTTTATTGTATCGCTCTACTAAGAGATAGTCAAGAATTGACTTTATGGTATAATAGAACGTGGTTTAAGATTTTAAAAATCTTAATAAAACAAGAATAAATACAGTATCAAACACAAGCAAATAAAGCTTACTATGAAAGGATAAATATCTTAATGGTTACTATTCAATGGTTCCCAGGTCACATGTCTAAAGCTCGTAGACAAGTGCAAGAAAATATTAAACACGTGGATTTCGTGACTATTTTAGTCGATTCGCGTTTGCCACTATCAAGTCAAAATCCGATGCTAACTAAAATCGTTGGTGATAAACCAAAACTTATGATTTTAAATAAAGCTGATTTGGCTGATAGCAATCGTACAAAAGAATGGCGTCGTTATTTTGAAAGCCAAGGAATTAAAACTCTTGCTGTCAACTCAAAAGAACAAGCTACTGTAAAATTAGTTACAGAAGCAGCTAAATCTTTAATGGCTGACAAATTGACTAAATTGCGTGAACGTGGTATTCAAAAAGAAACCCTTCGTACGATGATTATTGGTATTCCAAATGCAGGTAAATCAACTCTTATGAACCGTTTAGCTGGTAAGAAAATCGCCGTTGTCGGAAATAAACCAGGGGTTACTAAAGGGCAACAATGGCTTAAATCAAATAAAGATTTGGAAATTCTTGACACCCCAGGGATTCTTTGGCCAAAATTTGAAGACGAAGTGGTTGGTCTAAAACTTGCTCTTACCGGAGCCATCAAAGACCAACTCTTACCAATGGACGAAGTAACTATCTTTGGACTTAATTTCTTCAAAGAACATTATCCAGAACGTTTGATTGAACGTTATAAAGGCATTGACTTGGAAGAAGAGGCACCAGAAATTATCATAGCCATGACACAAAAACTTGGTTTCCGTGATGACTATGACCGTTTTTACGCTCTTTTTGTCAAAGATGTTCGTGAAGGTAAACTTGGACGCTATACATTAGACATTGTAGAAGAGGTTGAAAATGGCGACCGTTAAAGAAATCAAAGAAGCGCTAGCTGACATTGACAGTCTTGACGATACACGCTGGCAAGCCTACGAGGAAGATAGCCGAGCAGGCGTGCAAAAAGCTATCATCCAGCGTAAAAAGGCTATTCAAGCCAATATCGACGAAGACTTGCGCTTAGAACATATGCTGCGCTACGAAAAAGAGCTTTATCAAGCAGACTACCAAGCTATCGCAGGAATTGATGAAGTTGGCCGTGGCCCTCTTGCTGGACCAGTGGTGACTGCTTGCGTCATCCTTTCTAAGAATTGTAAAATCAAACATCTTAATGATTCTAAAAAAATCCCTAAAAAGCATCACGAGGAAATTTATGAAGAAGTCCTTGCGCGTGCTTTAGGAGTTGGTATTGGTGTAATTGATAATACTATCATCGATGATATCAACATTTATGAAGCGACAAAAGTTGGTATGCTCCAAGCAATTGACCAAATCAAGGGACAAGTGACTAAGCCTGATTATCTTTTGATTGATGCCATGCACTTAGACACTGACATCCCACAGCAATCACTCATCAAAGGAGATGCTAATTCTCTCTCAATTGCGGCAGCTTCTATCGTTGCTAAAGTCACTCGTGACCGCATGATGGCAGATTACGCCAAAGAGTATCCTGGCTATGCTTTTGAAAAAAATGTTGGTTATGGTACTAAAGATCATCTTGCAGGTCTCAAAGAACACGGTATTACACCAATTCACCGTAAAACATTTGAACCGATTAAATCCATGTTGAAGGAGAACTAAATGACAAGCGAAAAAGAAAAAATGCTAGCTGGTCAGCTATATGATGCGGGTGACAGTGATCTACTTGCCATGCGTTTACACGCCCGTAAACAAATCACTCTCTTTAATAATGAAGAAGACCGTCAGAAACGTAAAGAAATTATCAAATCATTATTTGGTTCTACAGGCGATAACTTACTAATGGAGCAGCGTTTTGTCTGCGATTACGGGTCAAATATCTACGTTGGTGAGAACTTTTTCGCTAATTATAACTGTACCATGTTAGATGTCTGCGAGATTCACATTGGAGACAACGCTATGATTGGTCCGAATTGTCAGTTTTTAACTCCTCTTCACCCACTAGATGCGAAAGAACGTATTTCTGGTTTGGAATATGGAGCACCAATCACTATTGGTGATAATGTATGGCTTGGTGGTGGGGTAACCATTCTACCAGGTATCACTTTAGGTAATAATGTCGTCGTTGGTGCTGGCGCTGTTGTAACTAAATCATTTGGAGATAATGTGGTTATCGCTGGAAATCCAGCTAAAATCATCAAAACATTAGATTAACTCAAAAAAACTCTCACAAAGTCCTATGGTTATAGGACTTTTTTCGAATAGAAAAGTAGTGAGGTGACTAATGAATAACTTTGAACTATTTAAATTAAAACAAGCAGGACTAACAAATCTCAACATTCTAGCCGTTTTAGAATATCAAAAGCAAGAAAAGAAATCTCTTTCCTTGCGAGATATGGCAGTTGTGTCCAAATGTAAGAATCCTATTTTATTTATGGAAAAATACAAAGATTTGGATAGTAAAACTTTGCGAAAAGTCTTTAATCAATACCCTAGTATTTCAATACTAGATGACGACTATCCGCTGGAATTAAAACACTCTTATAATCCGCCTGTTTTGCTTTTTTATCAAGGCAATATTGATTTGCTCAAACGTCCGAAAATAGCAGTAGTAGGAGCACGCACAGCCACACAGATAGGAACCAAGTCCGTTCAAAAAATCATTAAAGAACTTGGAAATCAATTCGTCATTGTTAGTGGCTTAGCTAGGGGGATAGATACCAGTGCACATATTTCAGCACTAAAAAATGGCGGAGCGACAATAGCAGTTATTGGTTGTGGTCTTGACGTCTATTATCCCAAAGAAAATAAGCAGTTGCAGGAGTATCTTGGAAAAAATCACTTAATCTTGAGCGAATACACAGCATCAGAAGCGCCACTAAAATACCATTTTCCAAAACGCAATCGCATTATCGCAGGATTATCCCAAGGCGTCATAGTAGCAGAAGCTAAATTGCGATCTGGCAGCTTAATTACTTGTGAACGAGCCCTAGAAGAAGGACGAGACGTTTTTGCCATTCCAGGTAATATTTTAGACGGAAAATCTGACGGATGTCATCATTTAATCAAAGAAGGCGCAAAGTGCATCACATCAGGATTAGATGTCCTTTCAGAGTACCAATTGTAAACAAGTTTTTTCTATTGAATATAACTTTTTTATTGACAGTTTGGAAAAAGCGGGGTATCATGTTATAAGTTTATTACTGATAGGAAGTGAGCTTATGGCAACGACTACTACAAAAGCCCAAACAGCTGTTAAAAAGACAAGTAAAAAAACAACAAAGAAAAAAACAGCTGCCAAGAAAAACTTGGTTATTGTGGAATCACCAGCTAAAGCAAAAACCATTGAAAAATATCTAGGACGCAACTACAAAGTTGTCGCTTCAGTTGGTCATATCCGTGATTTGAAAAAATCAAGCATGTCTATTGATTTTGAAAATAAC
Organism: Streptococcus lutetiensis; assembly: GCF_900475675.1. NCBI lineage: Bacteria > Bacillati > Bacillota > Bacilli > Lactobacillales > Streptococcaceae > Streptococcus > Streptococcus lutetiensis. The sequence goes on along the minus strand of NZ_LS483403.1, from coordinate 853,093 downwards.
TATAAACCGCAGTATATCAATATCCGTGGTAAAGGTCCTCTAATTAACGATTTGAAAAAAGAGGCTAAAAAATCTAAAAAAGTTTATCTTGCAAGTGACCCGGACCGTGAGGGAGAAGCTATTTCATGGCATTTGGCACACATTTTGGGACTTGACGAAAATGATAAAAACCGTGTTGTTTTCAATGAAATCACTAAAGATGCTGTTAAAAATGCCTTCGTTGAACCACGTCAGATTGACATGGATTTGGTAGATGCGCAACAAGCCCGTCGAGTTCTTGACCGTATTGTTGGTTATTCTATCTCACCATTGCTTTGGAAAAAAGTTAAAAAAGGTCTTTCTGCGGGTCGTGTTCAATCTGTCGCATTGAAACTCATTATCGACCGTGAAAATGAGATTAAAAACTTTAAACCTGAAGAATACTGGACGATTGATGGATTCTTCAAAAAAGGAACTAAGAAATTCCAAGCAGCCTTTTATGGCATTGATGGTAAAAAATTAAAACTCAACACTAACGAAGATGTGCAAGCAGTCCTTACCCGACTTACAAGTGATGAGTTTAACGTAGCAAAAGTTGAAAAGAAAGAGCGTCATCGTAACGCACCACTTCCATATACAACATCATCTCTTCAACAAGATGCTGCTAACAAAATTAACTTCCGTACACGTAAGACTATGATGGTTGCTCAACAGTTATACGAAGGGATTAACCTTGGCAAGAGCGGTACTCAAGGTTTGATTACTTATATGCGTACTGACTCTACACGTATCAGTCCTGTTGCGCAAAATGATGCTGCAGGTTTCATTACAGAACGTTTCGGCGAAAATTATTCTAAACACGGTAGCCGTGTGAAAAATGCTTCAGGTGCTCAAGATGCCCACGAGGCTATTCGCCCATCAAACGTTAACCTAACACCAGAATCTATCGCAAAACACTTAGACAAAGACCAATTGAAACTCTACACATTGATTTGGAATCGATTTGTCGCAAGTCAAATGACAGCTGCGGTGTTTGATACCATGAAAGTTAACTTGGAGCAAAATGGCGTTCGCTTCATAGCTAACGGTAGTAAAGTCAAATTTGACGGTTACTTAGCTGTCTATAATGATTCTGATAAGAATAAAATGTTGCCTGACATGGTTGAAGGTGATGTTGTTAAGAAAGTTTCAACAAACCCTGAACAACACTTCACTCAACCACCAGCACGTTATTCTGAAGCCACATTAATCAAAACGCTTGAAGAAAACGGTGTTGGACGTCCATCAACTTATGCACCAACACTTGATGTTATCCAAAGACGTTACTACGTTCGCTTGGTTTCAAAACGCTTCGAACCAACTGAATTGGGTGAAATCGTCAATAACTTGATTGTTGAATTCTTCCCTGATATCGTTGATGTCAAATTTACCGCTGATATGGAAGGTAAACTTGATGAAGTCGAAGAAGGAAAAGAACAATGGCAAAAAGTCATTGATGCTTTCTACAAACCATTTGAAAAAGAACTAGCAAAAGCAGAAACTGAAATTGAAAAAATTCAAATCAAAGATGAGCCTGCTGGTTTTGACTGTGACGTTTGTGGACACCCAATGGTAATCAAATTAGGACGCTACGGTAAATTCTACGCATGTAGTAATTTCCCAGAATGTCACAACACCAAAGCCATCACAAAAGAAATTGGTGTGACTTGTCCAATTTGTGGCGAAGGTCAAGTGATTGAACGTAAGACAAAACGTAATCGTCTTTTCTATGGCTGTGACCGATATCCTGAGTGTGAATTCACTTCATGGGACAAACCAGTCGGACGTTCTTGTCCAAAATGTGGTCAATTCCTCGTTGAGAAGAAAATTCGTGGCGGTGGTAAACAAGTCGTCTGCAGCAATGAAGAATGCGACTACGAAGAAGCAAAAGTTAAATAAATCCTTCAAACCTTGCAAATTTTCTTTGCGAGGTTTTTTTAGGTCAATTTTTATTGTCATTATAATAGACTTTTTAAATAATTTCCGTTATAACAGACTTTTTGAATAAGTCTGTTATAATAGACCTATAAGAGAGGTGGCCTATGAATTCTTTTGCATTAATTGGCGACATTATTGGTTCAAAAAAATCGATAATCGCTACCAAGTTCAAAAATCACTGGAATCTTGCTTAGCTGATTTGAACAATGAATTTCAAGCAGTTTTGGCATCCAAATTATCCATTACATTAGGCGATGAATTTCAAGGATTACTGAGTCTTGATGCTCCTTTATTTCAAATCATTGACCGTATCAATCTGGCCATGAAGCCTTACCAGGTGCGTTTTGGGATTGGAATGGGAAAAATTCTAACAGACATCAATCCCGAACAAAGTATTGGCGCTGATGGTCCAGCATACTGGCATGCCAGAAAAGCCATTAACTATATTCATCAAAAAAATGACTACGGTAATACACAAATTGCGGTTTCTTTTGATGATGAGAATCAAGTCAATATCCTTAATACCTTGATTGCAAGCAGCGAAGCTATTAAATCAGACTGGCGAGCAAGTCAAGAAATCATCTTAAAAGAGTTATTAGCACTTGGAATTTACAATGAGCAGTTCGATCAACAAATGCTTGCTAAACGCTTAGCATTAACGACCAGCGCCTTATCAAAACGTCTTAAAAGCAGCAATATTAAAGTATATCTTCGTGCACGAAAAACAGCTTTAAATTGTCTTAAACACTATGGAGAGGAGTTAGCTTAATGCCTATCACTGGACTTTCACAATATTTGACACAGCATCCTGTTTTGACCTTGTTGTTAATCTGTCATTTTTTATCTGATTTCCAACTGTAAAGTCAAAAGGTGGCTGACCGTAAAAATACTGATAAAAAGTACCTTTTGCTTCATCTTCTAGGAGTAGCTTTTCCTCTGATTTTACTAACTTGCTTTTTACCAAGTCTATGGTTGACGAGTCTGCTTATCTTACTTAGCCATGCTATCATTGATTTTGGAAAATCGAGTGTCGCTAACTGCCTTCATCTCAGTACTATGTGGACATTTTTAGCAGATCAGATGCTTCACTTAGTGATTATCGTTTTATTGACAGGGAGTATTTTTTGTCCTTATCTGACTGTCAATGCTGTAACTGCACAAGTTTTAAATCTGATTTTATTTCTTGTTCTCATCACTAAGCCAACAAATGTTGTTTTCAAGATTTTCTTTCAAAAATATCAGCCACAAGACAATCAAAAATTGGATACCATTCCAGGTGCAGGAGCAACCATCGGACTTTTAGAACGTGTTATCATGAGTATTTGCATCATCTTTAATCAATTTGCCTCAATCGGGCTGGTCTTTACAGCGAAATCGATTGCTCGCTACAATAAAATATCTGAAAGTCCTACTTTTGCAGAATACTACTTAATTGGATCACTTTTCAGCATATCTAGTGTTTTACTAGCTGCTTGGATTTGCCTTTTCTAACGATAAAAAAAGAAATTCGTTAAATTATTTACATAATTTTAGTTATGTCTATTGATTTAATATTTTATTTGTATTTCACTGATTTTATGTTATGATAGTCTGGTATCAAAAATAGAAAGATTCAGATATGGGCAAACTCCCACATCTGGAAAATGAGTTTTAAGCTTCTCTAAGCTCATTTTTGGAGGTATTAGTATATTGTCTCAATCATCATACATTAACGTTATTGGAGCTGGTTTAGCTGGCTCTGAAGCTGCTTATCAGATTGCTAAGCGCGGTATTCCAGTTAAACTTTATGAAATGCGTGGGGTTAAACCAACACCTCAGCATAAAACAGATAAATTCGCTGAACTTGTCTGCTCAAATTCGCTTCGTGGCGACAGTTTAACAAACGCTGTTGGTCTTTTGAAAGAAGAAATGCGCCGTTTGGATTCTGTTATCATGAAAGCCGCTGAAAGCACGCGCGTCCCTGCTGGTGGCGCTCTTGCGGTTGACCGCGACGGTTTCTCACAAATGGTAACTGACGAAGTCACAAACCACCCACTTATCGAAGTCATTCGCGAAGAAATCACTGAAATCCCAGACGATGCCATTACAGTTATCGCTAGTGGACCACTTACTTCAGATGCTTTAGCTGCAAAAATCCACGAATTAAACGGTGGTGACGGTTTCTATTTCTACGATGCAGCAGCACCGATTGTTGATAAAAGTTCTATCGACATGGACAAAATCTACCTAAAATCACGTTACGATAAAGGGGAAGCAGCTTATCTAAACTGTCCAATGACAAAAGAAGAATTCATGGCTTTCCATGAAGCACTTGTCAATGCTGAAGAAGCACCACTAAATTCATTTGAAAAAGAAAAATACTTCGAAGGTTGTATGCCAATCGAAGTCATGGCAAAACGAGGCATTAAAACATTGCTCTATGGTCCTATGAAACCTGTCGGACTAGAATACCCAGAAGATTACAAAGGACCACGTGATGGCGAGTTTAAAACACCTTATGCCGTTGTTCAATTGCGTCAAGACAATGCAGCTGGTAGCTTATTTAACATCGTTGGTTTCCAAACACACCTTAAATGGGGAGAACAAAAACGTGTGTTCCGTATGATTCCAGGCCTCGAAAATGCTGAATTTGTCCGCTACGGCGTTATGCACCGTAACTCATACATGGATTCACCAAACCTTTTGACAGAAACATTTGCTACACGTCAAAATCCAAATCTTTTCTTCGCTGGTCAAATGACTGGTGTTGAAGGTTATGTTGAATCTGCTGCATCAGGTCTTGTAGCTGGTATCAATGCTGTGCGTCGTTTCAAAGGCGAAGAACCTGTTATCTTCCCACAAACAACAGCTATTGGAGCTTTACCACACTACGTCACTCACGCTGAAAGCAAACATTTCCAACCAATGAACGTTAACTTTGGTATCGTTAAAGAACTCGAAGGACCACGTATCCGTGATAAAAAAGAACGTTACGAAAAAGTTGCTGAACGTGCTTTGAAAGACTTAGAAGAATACCTTAACGTTTAAACCTACTAATCAAAGAAGAGGTGACATCATGTTTCCAATTCAATTAGGATTAAAAGCTAGCTCTGCTCCAGAGCAAGTAGCTAGTCGTCTAAAATATCATCCAGATGTTTTTGAATTTTTTACAAGCGAAGTTGATTATACAGCTGATAGTTTAGAAAAACTTGAAGAAGCCATTCAAAAAGTCAAATCAAGTAGTGTAAAGACTATTGTTCTTCATCACCCTATGAAGTACCAAGGAAAGCGTTTGGAATTAGTAGCTCATCCAAAAAATAATGCTGAATTGGTTAACTTTATCGATTTTTCAACACAAAAATTACTTGATTTAGCAAAAAAATACGACTGTAAAGTGCTGGTTCACGGCTCTTACGAGTTAGAAGAAGCTGAACTATTAGAACCTTTTGCTTCAATCGAGGATGCTCGTCAGTATCTTTTCTCTCGCATGGATCACTTTTGTCATATTGGCAAAGACTATATCATGTTTGAAAATGGTATTTCAAAACTCTATTCATATGGAAATCCTGATTTTGATCACTTGCTTGCTGAAAAAGGTTATCCTCTAGCTTACGATATTTCACATGCTTTTATTTATCTTCACGGTGATAACGAGGCCCTTCAACAGTCTCTAAAGACTTTGAAGGATCATATCGTTCATTACCATTTAGTGGATTCTCTGGGAGAAACCCATGATAGCCTGACACTTGGTCACGGAAAAATTGATTGGGCGAAAGCTTTGCCACTCTTTAATGAGACAGCAAGTAGCATCTACGAAATTAACTTAAAAGACCTAACTAATCCAGTTGAACAGCTCGAAAGTCATGCTTACCTAAAACAGATTGCACAAAACTTGTAAGATAATATAAAACACAGAAGCAGTAGCTTCTGTGTTTTTCTTACATTTTTGTAAGGTTTCATCCCCAAAACTGTAAGAAAGAAAGAGCTGATTTCCGATAAACTAAAGATATCAATAAGAAAGGAGTAGCAGTATATGAAAGAAGAAATTAAACACTATCTTAGCCTATGGATTCATTTTTTCATTTGGATTGTATTGCTATTTCTGGGATCTATTGTTTATATCATCTCATATGCCTTTCGTATAACAAAGTAAAAGGAGGTGCTTAAAATGGTTGAATTATATAGTCTGATAAGCATTCTATTTATCATCATAGTAGGAGTAGCAAGCTTAGCTTTTTGGTACTGGAGCGGTAGAAGACTGCTAAAAAAGCGCTAAAAAGTTTTCAAAAGCAAAAAATTAACTAAGCATTTCTGAGCTTGAAAGGGTATAATGAAAAAAAGGAGAAATTATGTTACTGGAAATCAATCACCTCGAGAAAGTTTTTCGCACACGCTTTTCAAAAGAAGTGACACGAGCTTTGCAAGATGTCGACTTTAAGGTTGATGAAAATGAGTTCATCGCCATTATGGGAGAATCAGGATCAGGTAAAACAACCTTGCTAAATATCTTAGCAACACTAGAAAAGCCAACCAATGGATCAGTTATTTTAAACGGGGAAGAAATCACTAAAATCAAAGAAAGTAAACTTGCTGAATTCCGTTTGAAAAATCTCGGCTTTGTCTTTCAAGATTTTAACTTATTGGACACCCTATCAGTCAAGGATAATATTTTCTTGCCACTAGTACTTGGGCGCCTTCCTTATCAAGAAATGGAAAAACGTATTACAAGGCTAGCGCCAAAATTACACATTGAAGAGTTGCTAGAAAAACGTCCATTTGAACTTTCTGGTGGTCAAAAACAACGTGTTGCGATTGCTCGTAGTTTGATAACAAATCCGCAATTGCTTTTAGCTGATGAACCAACAGCAGCACTAGATTATCGCAATTCTGAAGATATCTTAAATCTTTTCGAAGACATTAACAGCTATGGTCAAACACTTCTTATGGTAACTCACTCAGCAAATGCAGCAAGTCATGCCAAACGTGTGTTGTTCATCAAAGACGGTCGTATTTTCCACCAAATTTACCGTGGCAATAAAACCAATCAAGAATTCAGTAAAGACATTTCACTTGCGATGACAGCCCTTCTAGGAGGTGAGTAAGATGTTCTATGCTAAATTAGCTTGGTCAAATTTGAAAAAGTCACTTGATATTTTTGGACCATTTTTACTTGCCAGTGTGGTACTTTTCGTCCTTGACTGTTCAACGTTATTGCTTATTTATAGTCCAGTATCAATGGAGATGCAGTACAGTAATACTGTTTTAGGACTTGCAATCGTTGTTCTGATGATTTTTACCGTCATCATGGAAATCTATAGTTATAATTTCTTGCTCAAGCAAAGAAGTAAAGAGTTTGGTCTTTACAATATCCTTGGAATGAACCGAAGTCAAGTTGGTCTGGTATCATCTATCGAATTAGCAATTATTTTTATAGGTGTTATCTTACTTGGTAGTGTGCTTTCCGCAGTCTTTTCACAAGTTTTTTACCTTATCTTTGTGAATCTTTTGCACTATAATAAATTCATTATTGGATTATCGCCGCTAGCATTTATTTTGGCATCAGTAGCCTTCGCCGCTATCTTTGCTTTGCTAGAAGTCATTAATATTGTTATCATTTATCGTTCATCACCTCTTGCTTTGTTTAAACGCCAAGAGAAAGGTGAAAAAGAACCTCGTGGTAATATTCTTTTTGCCCTACTAAGTCTTATCAGTCTTGGCTCAGGTTATTATCTATCTATTTCCTCTCAAACAGTTACTGTACTAGTTGTTGTCTATCGTTTCTTTATCGCAGTTGTTTTGGTAATTATTGGTACTTACCTCTTTTACGTTAGCTTTATGACTTGGTATCTTAAACGACGTCGTAAAAATAAAAACTATTTTTACAAACCAAAACACTTTGTGACAACATCGCAGATGATTTTCAGAATGAAAGAAAATGCTATCGGGCTTGCTAACATCACTTTGCTAGCTACAATGTCTTTTGTAACCATTGCCACAACATCAAGTTTGTATTTTAGTAGTCAGAAACAAGCAAATGAAATGTTTCCAAAAAATACAAAAATTACATTTGCTGATTATGGCTATACTGATCCAAATGCCAAAGTAGTCTCAGAAGGGGAGCTTAAGGAAAAATTCCAAGAGCAAGTTACAGACAAACTCAACAAGCCTGACGATGAATACATCATTTATCAAACTGTATCATCAATGTTTTCCATTCCAACTGGTAAATCACTGACATTGACCGATGATTTAGTCAAACATCCAGAAATTAATAAATTTGGCTCTATCTATCTTACAACACAAGATGTTATCAAATCTTTTGATAATGATATGCCTGACTTAGAAGATAATCAAGTTGCCTTTTACAAACAAAAAGGTGATAGCCAACTTGAAACATTGACTTTATTTGATAGAAAATTTGAAAACGTAAAAAACTTTAAGAACATTAACTTCCCTGAAATTAAAAATAGTTATAATCCTGGAGTTATTATCTTCAGTAATGATTCAGTCATGCAAGAAGTTATAAATCTTTTCAAAGAACATGAGTTGATGGCTCAACATTCTTATTCAGCCTTTGTTAACCTCTCACCAAACGAAGTCTCAACAATTAATAAATCAATTGATTCTGCTTCAAAAGATGACTCTATTCAGGGAGATGTTGAGACGAGAAAAGGATACATGGATACCCTATATACCGTTACAGGTGGTTTCCTCTTCACTGGATTCTTGCTTGGGCTTAGTTTCTTGCTTGGTGCAGCCTTGATTATTTACTACAAGCAACGTACCGAAGGAATTGAAGATAAAAAATCTTATAAGATTCTCCAAGAAGTCGGCATGAGTAAAGAAGCTGTCAAACAGGCTATTAACTCACAAACATTGCTAATGTTCTTTATGCCACTCGGCTTTGCTATTGTCCACTTTATTGTCGCCTTAACTATGTTAAAACAAATGCTTTTACTCTTTGGAGTAGAAGGATCAGGTACACTGATTATCAGTGGTATTACAATATTTTGTATCATTATCATTTACTTCTTTATCTACAAATTAACTAGTCGAACTTACTACAAGATTATCGAACGTTAATAAAAAACTACTTTCTTTAACAAGACAAAACTACATACAATTATTTTGATAAGAAACTCAGCTGAAAATGGTCGTAAAGACCATTTTTTGCTAAAATGAAACTATGAAACAAGGAAAAATTTATATCGTAGAAGATGACAATACCATTGTATCCTTATTAAAACAGCATTTAAGCAAAGTTTATGATGTCTATAGTGTTAATAATTTTCGTGCGATTAAGCAAGAAATCGAAGAAATCACCCCGGATTTGATTCTAATGGATATCACTTTGCCCTATTTTAATGGTTTCTATTGGACGACTGAGATTCGTAAAACCATGACCTTGCCAATCATATTTATTTCATCCAGTGATGATGAAATGGATACCGTCATGGCATTGAATATGGGAGGAGATGATTTCATTTCTAAACCCTTCTCATTAGCCATCTTAGATGCTAAGATATCAGCTTTTTTGCGCAGAGCTTATCAATTCACTTCTGACAGTTATCAACTCGATGAATTTTCGTTATCCCGTGAAGGAATTCTATCAAATGGGAGTAAGCAAATTAATCTTTCTCCGACTGAAAACAAAATCCTTAGCATTTTATTTGAACACCAAAATCAAGTGGTGCCAAAGGAAGAGCTGCTAGAGAAATTGTGGGAAAATGAAAGTTTTATTGACCAAAACACCTTAAGTGTCAACATGACTCGTTTGCGCAAAAAAGTACAACCATTAGGATTTGATCGCATTCATACCGTGAGAGGAGTCGGCTATCTTCTAAAATGATACGACAATTTTTTAAAGAATTTGGTATTTGGTACCTTACCTATGCCATATTGACCATTTCATTTTTACTGACCTTTATGTTATTCCACTTGCCCGTAACTTACTTCAGAATAAGCTTTAGCATTAGTATCACAATACTAATTTTCATTAGCATTTGGCAGTACTTCAAATTTAAAAAGAAACAGATAATTTTACAACAATTTATTTATGTAAAAGAATTAGATGACTTCAATCTCCCATCAGAAAAAGCTTTTAAAGCTATTATTTGTAAACAAAAAGAAGCGCATGCCAGCGATGTTCTAGCTATTCAGACACAGATGGAAGATACTCAGAATCTCATCAAAATGTGGTCTCACCAAATGAAAGTTCCTCTATCAGCTTTATCATTGATGGCACAGACTAATCAACTTGAATCAAAAGAAGTCGAACAACAACTAAATCGTCTTCAAAACTATTTAGACACCCTATTAAATTATTTAAAATTCAGTCAAAATAAAGATGATTTTCGTTTTGAAAGACTGTCCGTCAAGGAGATTACAATCTCAATTATCAAAAAATACCGCATTCCTTGTTTGTTAAAACACCTCTCTGTTGAGGTGACAGGTGATTGGGAACTCAAGTCTGATAAAAAATGGGTGACCTTCGCACTGACACAAATAATTGATAATGCCATTAAGTATTCGAAAGATAACGGCAAAATCATCATCCGCATTTCTCAAGCTAGTATTGAAATATCAGATGATGGTAGTGGAATACTAGAAGAAGATTTGCCACGGATTTTTGAAGAAGGCTTTACTGGTTTTAACGGGCACGAACACCAAAAAGCTACAGGATTGGGACTTTACATGACAAAACAAGTTCTAGATAGCCTTAGTCTCGATATCAATATTCAAAGCCAAATTGATCAAGGAACGCACGTGTTAATCACTCCGAAAAAACGTTAAGCAAGAAGATTTTGTCTTGCTTTTTTCTGATTATTTTTTATAGTGTTGTTAGTTTATAAACTAACAGAAAGGAACTTATGTTTTCTGGAGAAAAATTAAAAAAGATACGACAAGAAAAAGGTTATTCGCAAGCTGATTTAGCGAAGTTATTACAGTTATCAAGAGCTTCGTATTTTAATTGGGAGAACGGAAAAACAAAACCCAACCAAAAAAATTTAAAGCAACTAAGTCAGATTTTTAAAGTTGATCCAACGTATTTTCTTTCTGAACATGATATCGTTAATATCTTCTTAAAACTTAATCCTGACAACCAAGTTAAACTAGAAAATTACGCTGAAGAACTACTCAAAGAACAAGAAATCATCAAACCTTTACCAAAACTTTATGCCTATAAGGTCTTCGAAAAATTATCTGCAGGTACTGGTTATTCTTATTTTGGGGATGGCAATTACGATACCGTCTTTTACGATGAGCAACTAGATTATAACTTTGCCTCTTGGGTATTTAGTGATTCAATGGAACCAACTTATCTTAATGAAGAAGTCGTTGTCATCAAACAAACAGGATTTGATTACGATGGTGCCATTTATGCGGTTGATTGGGATGGGCAAACCTATATCAAAAAAGTTTACCGTGAAGAAGAGGGTTTGCGTTTGGTTTCTCTTAATAATCATTACGCTGATAAATTCGCTCCATACGATGAAAATCCACATATTATTGGAAAAATCATTGGAAACTTTAAACCTTTAGAAGTTTAATCTTAGAAACGTAATATTATTTATGTAAAATAAAGATTTTACTATCTTTGAAATTAAAGCTTATATATAAAAATCTGGACTCATTACAGTACAGTCCAGATTACTTTTTACAATTTATCAAGGGCATTCTTTTGTTCATCGTTAACGATGTGGGTATATAAGTCAGTTACCTGGGTGCTAGCATGTCCCAATTGGTGGCTGACCAAAACTTGAGATTTAGTAGCGCCATACAATCGCGTTGCTAGAGTGTGACGGAGCTTGTGGGGTGTCACTCGAACTTTAAAGTCTTGTGAGTATTTGGCTACTAATTTTTCGATACTTGATGCATCGATACGATTTGGAACACCACGGTATTCCGTTAAAAATAAAGCCTGATCTTGTTTTTCTGCTTTATAGCGTGGCGCTCGAATTTTTAAATACTCCTCAAGGTAAGGTTTGGCAAAAGCAGCAATATTCACAGAATCGCGTTTACCCCCCTTACGAGTGACTTCGATAACCATCATATTCAGATGTAAATCCTTCAAATCAAGATTAACAGCCTCAGAAAGACGAACACCAGAGGCAAGAAGAAGGGCGATAATTGCCAAATCTCGCTCCTTGTTCTTCTGGAAGGAGGAGAGGGCACGGTGAGAGAGCTTATTTTGGTACTCTTTATCGATATACTCGATAAAGGCCATTGTTTCATCACCTAAGAAGAGCTTTCCTTTAATATTTTCAGCGCGAGCTGCCAGGGTTTCTTTCTTTTTCTTCGTTGATATCTTTTTCATGACATTTCGATAGAAGTAGGGGTCACCATTTTCATCCTCGACCTCTTCTGTCAGGTACTTAAATAAGCTCGAAAGTGCTGATAAGGTACGATTGATAGTGGTTTGTGAAACTCCTTGATTGGTTGAATAGGTATTTAACGAAGGACGTTCACGAAGATAAAGAACGAAGGATTCCATATCTTTTTTAGACAAATGCTCTAAAGTCGTTAACTCAACATCAGCAATTTTTTTAGCATTTGAAATACCAGATTCAAGAATCCATTCGAAAAATCGTCTATATTCTTTGAGGTATTCGTACAAGGTTGTAAAACTGTAGGGTACAGAAAGTTTTGATTGGTAATAGTCTAGGACATACCAAGGCATGATTGTTTTAAGTTCATCAATTTTTTCGAGTAATTTTTCACGTTTCATCTATAAATCTCCCTAAATGTCTTTATAATAGTAGTTTATCATAGACCGATTTGTTTTTCAAGAAAATTACAGTTTTTCGGAAAGATGTAATGAGAAATTTTAGAAATAAGTACTTTATATTGATTTTTTATATTTGTCTCAAACACTTGATTTTATGCTTTTTTTCACTAATTAGATTTTTTAGGACTACTTGTTCTTCAATTCCCTTATTTAAAAAATCTTTTTTTTCGAAAAATTTTTCTTTTTTATCTTTTTTAAGTGATAAATAAATTACACAGGAAAATCTCAATCTGAATTTTGATATTCATCATTTTTTACATAAATCCTTATTTTATCTACTTTTAGGTGATTTTCAATAAATTTTCATTATTATTTACTAATAAACAGACTTTTTGATTACTTTTTAGGAAAACTGTCATATTACTGTCTAAAACATCTTCTATTTTTATCCCTTTTCTGTTTTTTAGACATTGTAAACGGATACAAATATACAAACTCCATATTTTCAAATGCGGAGTTCTTTTTTATTAGACAAATTCGATGATTTTGCCTTTACAATTCTTGATTAACTCGTAATCATGAGTAACTATAATTATTATTTTTTCGTTTGGTACCATTTGCTGTAAAATATCAATCATGTTAATCATTTGTCCTCGACACAAGCCACTTTTAGGTTCATCTAAGATAATGATTGGTTTATCAGATACTTTAGCCATGGACAAAAGCAAACGCTTTTTTTCACCACCTGATAAAGTAAAAATATCACGGTCAAGCAAACTTTTTCCATCATAAGTCATATCACCAGATAACTTAGCTGTTTGAAAATAAAGAATCACTCCATTAATAACCTTTAAAAGACTACTTTTCCCGCAACCTGAACTGCCCTGTTAAAACAGAAATTTCTCCTGGTTTAAAACTGAGATTGATATCTTCTAAAATGGAATTATCATAAGTAAGTGAAAAAGTTTGAATTTTAGCATCATTTAACTCCAAATCATCAAAACTAGGATAACCAACATAAACAGCATCCAAAAATAGTCAAGTAAACTCAAACGAGGTCTTGAAATACTAGACCTTGCTTGACCAACAGCTATTCCTCTGGTCATCGCTGAAATAGACATGTCATCTGCTGTTCGGGATAAACACATCAAGAGCGGAACAAACCGGTATTCTATCATGCGTAAAGGATGATGAAAAAATGATTGGTCACTAAACCTTGTAAATACATAGCTTCTTTGATCTGCTGATAATCTTCTTTTAGCGTATAAAAAAATCGAAACATGACTGACAAAGGTATGATTAAACTATCAAGAAATTTCATTTTCTTTAAAGATGCCACTAAATCACTCATAGCTCAAAACTGCCTTTAAAACCAAATACTATATGACAATAACCGAATATATTCAAAAACGTCGTATGGCACTAGCAGAGCAGCTCTTAATGACAACTCAACTTGAAACCAAAGAGGTGGCTATTGCCGTTGGCTACACTTCACATAGCCGATTTTAAAGCTTATTTTAAAAGTATGTTGGCGTTTACCCACACGATATTAAAAAACAACCTAAAAATAAAGAAAAAGGCCCATGTCACAACTGCCTCAATAAACTCTGTGACGTAAAGAAAGCCACCGAAAATGGCTCTATAATTTCTGTAGTGGGTAATTCCACTTTGGAGATTAGTAGAAAATTTATTAATCCTTAACCCAAGTTTCTCCTGATTGTAAATAAATTCTACCCATTATTTTAATTTGAAAATTGTCAGGAAATTTCCAAGAGTTATATTGATAGAAATATTACATAGTATTATAATTGATTATGATTTATTTTGAAAGGGTATGTATTTATTGTGGAACATTCTGAATTAATTGTTATGCTGACACATAACGACCTAACGGTCTTAAATGCTGCAGAGATTTTTGATCAATGTAAAAACTCAAAAGCTCAATATTGGGGGTTTAAAGAGGAGCCACTTCCCTTAGAGGAAATGAAAAAGCTATTTAGCTACATGAAAGCTTGTGGTAAAACTACGTTTTTAGAGGTTGTCGCCTACAGTGAGGAGGAAGGCTTAGAGGGTGCAAAATTAGCGCATGAATGTTGCTGTGATATTTTGATGGGTACTATTTTCAGCGACAAAATAAACAAATTTTGCCAGGAAAATAAGATGAAGTATATGCCATTTTTAGGTAATATTACAGGACGTCCATCTGTTTTGGAAGGTTCAATCGATAGTTTCATTGATGAAGCAAATCAGTATTTGGCTAAGGGTATATTTGGATTTGATTTATTGGGTTATCGCTATACTGGTGATGCAGAATTGCTAAACAAGACTGTTGTAGAATCAGTTGATGCACCAGTTTGTTTGGCTGGTAGCGTCGATAGTTTTGAAAAATTGGACCATATCAAAGAGATTAAACCCTGGGCTTTTACAATCGGGAGTGCCTTCTTTGAGAAGAAATTTGGCGATGATTTTGCTGAGCAAATTGATATCGTCTGTGACTATATGGACAACTGATGCCAACTGATTATGTTTTGTTACTGCCGTAAAATGCCTTGAGTTCCCCAAGTTTTAAAAGACAAAAAGAAGACCTAATACCTTGGATTTTAGGTATTAGGTCTTCTTTTGAATTATGATCGAATCATTTCTGCAGGGATAAGTTTTGGATCAAACATAATTTGTGATTTATTATCCCAAATTAATTCTTTAGCAGTTACTTCTTCAGATTTTTTATCGATAGTTTGACGATAAATTTGTGAGCGACGATAATATTTATCGTTTTTGCGAATAACATGATGATCTTCTTCTAACAGTTCGTAACGGTTATCAAACGGTTTCTCGCTACGTAATTCTGCTTCTAGTGTCTCACCTTGGACAGACATACAGATCTGAATTGTTTGGTCAGTTGAGTTTTTGAATCGGTAATCAACATAATTATAAGCAACTGATGTCCCATTAGCAAATGGGACACGATGATCAAAGTCTGCAGCTAAGGCATCTGAGTGTGTATTTAGTTCTGTAATTTCAAGAGGGCTATGTAAAATCAGTAAATTGAGCGTATTTGCTAAGTTACAAAGTCCCCCACCTGTTTCAGCTTCTACACTATCGCCAATGATGACACGACCATCCATATAGCCTTTTTTCTCATTGATCTTGCCGACAAGATGCCAAAAAGAGAACTCCTCTCCAGGTTCCATAATAATTTTATCCATGGTTCGTGAAGCAATATCGATATTATGGGCTTTATTATATTGTAGTTCTGGGTCAATACCAGGTCCTTTTTTGATAAGATTGGATTGGTGAACTGAGACAACATTGGGGAGTAATTGATCAGATTTTGTTGTGGCAAAAACTTTCTTTTCCCTAGCATTCTTGAGGTGGCGTTTGAAGATTTCCTTATATACCGAAATTTTATACGTCGTTGGGCTTATTTCACTAAACAATAAATCTTTATTCCAAAATACCATATTTTTAATGCTCCCTTACCTTGGTGATAGTGCCTAAGCGATTATAGTAACGCTTGCTCTTAACATATACTTTAAGAAAAAGCGATTCTAGCTTGCGCTTTTTTCCGATATTGATTTCGTGAGGGTGTCGCAAAAATTTCACTAGGATGCTTGCTATACCAACACGATTAGCTCCTAAGACATCCGTAAAAATTTGATCACCGATAAAGATAATGCATTCCTTAGGCAAGCTAAGTTGTTTAATAGCGCTTAGGTACTGGTCAGGTCTGGGCTTGTCTGCCAGTCCGATAAATCCAGTATCATTGATATTGGTCAAAAATGCTTCAATCCGCTCTGGACTATTATTTGATAAGATGAAGGTCTTAAAGCCAATAGTCTGGAGTGTTTTGAATAGGTCTTCTACCTCTGGTGTTGCTTCTTCACCATGTTGAACGAGTGTTTGATCAATATCGAAGATGATTGCCCTAAAGCCTTTATCGTATAATTTCTGATAATCGATCACAAAGACATCTTCAACATAATTGTAAGGAAATAATGCTTTCAGCATTTGGATAAATTCTTTCTAAATAGGAATATTACTCTAATAGTCTATCAGATAATATTAGAATTGTCTATATTATTTAGATGCCGTTTAAAGTAAAGAAAAGGATGTTTACCATCCATTTGTTATGCTTAGGATTCCGTTTTCTCGATTTTTAGATAAACCGATTCAGAAAGAATAGCCACTATTATTGGGAGCTTGTATAAATATGAAAAACGAGGTTGGAATACCTTTAAAGACCGACCTCATTTTGAATATTAAAAGATTAATAAAGCGTAGGTTACCAAGACACTGATCATGCTAAATAAGGATCCGATGAGGTAATATTCTGCAAAGCCTTGATTTTTGGAAATCATATCGTAACGGGCAATGGATTTTGCGGTAAAAACGAGAGCTATAGCCGCATACTGCCCGAGAATGAGAAAGATTCCGATGATGAGCCTTTCTAAATTTCCCACCATGGCGCCAGCACCTGAGATGCTGCTGGTATCTTCAAGCTCTACTTGGTAGCGTTCAAAATAGAGCTTGAAAATGATATTGATAGGCTTTGTAATGATTAAGAAAAATAAAGCTAGAATAAGCCAATTGGGATTGAGGATCAGCTGGGTTTGCTGAGGTGAGATAGCTAGATAGATTCCGATAATGGCTAGGTAATGACAGAATTGATCGACCGTAAAGAGGTAAGCTGGCCACCTACCGTTTGTAAATTTGGGGGCTAAGAAAAATTTAGCATAGTCGATTAGCATATGAAGTTCTTACTTCTTCCCGCGTTTTTTCTTAGCTTTTTTCATTTTGTTTGCCATGCGTTTCATTGATTGTTTCATAGCAAATTCACCAATTTTACCTTTGAATCCGCCACCCATCATTTGGCTAAGATCCATGTCTCCACCAAGCGCTGATAGGTCTGGCATACCATTTCCACCCATCATGCCTTCAAGCGATGACATATCCATACCATTTGGCATGTTTTTAGGAAGGTTATTTGGATTGATTCCCATTTTTTTCATCATTTTTTCCATGTCACCAGACATAACACCTTGCATCATTTGTTTTGCTTGGTTGAAATCTTTGATGAATTTGTTGACATCAACAAAGCTGTTACCTGAACCAGCTGCAATACGACGACGACGGCTAGGTGTTAGCAAATCAGGATTTTCACGTTCTTCAGGTGTCATTGATGACACGATAGCACGTTTACGAGCGACAGCTTTTTCATCGACTTTAAAGTTTTTAAGTGCAGGGTTATTAGCCATACCAGGAACCATCTTAAGAAGATCTTCCATTGGTCCCATATTTTGCACTTGGTCAAGTTGTTCGATGAAATCGTTAAAGTCAAAGGTGTTTTCACGCATTTTTTCAGCGAGTTCCATTGAACGTTTTTCATCGTATTCTTGACTTGCTTTTTCGATCAATGTGAGCAAATCACCCATGCCAAGGATACGGCTTGACATACGGTCTGGGTGGAAGGTTTCGATATCAGTGATTTTTTCACCAGTACCAGTGAATTTGATTGGTTTACCAGTGATTTCGCGGATAGAAAGTGCCGCACCACCACGTGTATCACCATCAATCTTAGTCAAGACAACCCCAGTGATATCCAATTGTTTGTTGAATTCGTCAGCGACATTAGCAGCTTCTTGACCAATCATGCTATCAACAACCAAAAGAATTTCATTTGGTTTAGCAAGAGCTTTAACATCACGAAGTTCTTGCATCAAAGCTTCATCGATTTGCAGACGACCAGCTGTATCGATGATAACGTAGTCGTTGTGGTTTTCTTTGGCTTGTGCAAGACCGTTTGTTACGATTTCAACGGCTGAGTGGTCAGTTCCCATATCAAAGACTGGAACATTAATTTGGCTACCAAGAGTCTTCAATTGGTCGATGGCTGCTGGACGATAGATATCAGCCGCAATCATCATTGGACGTGCATTTTCTTCTTTAATCAGCTTGTTAGCCAATTTACCAGCAAATGTCGTTTTACCAGCACCTTGAAGACCGACCATCATAATGATTGTAGGAATTTTAGGTGATTTTTCAAGCTCAGCTGTTTCAGAACCAAGGATTTCTGTTAATTCTTCGTTAACGATTTTAACGATTTGTTGTGTTGGGTCGAGCGTATCAATGATTTCATGACCAACAGCACGTTCACGAACACGTTTGATAAATGTCTTAACGACCGGAAGAGCAACGTCAGCTTCAAGCAAAGCTAAGCGAATCTCCTTGGTTACTTCTTGAACATCTTTTTCAGATAGCTTTTTCTTTCCGCGAATATTTTTAAAAACCCCTTGCAGGCGTTCTGTCAAACTTTCAAAAGCCATAATAAATTCTCCTACCTAAATCTATAAATTATCAATTATCTGTAAATTAATCTCGGTTATCAATACTGCTCAAAATGGCAATCTTTTCTTTCAAGAAATCATCTGATGGGTATTTATCCAAAATCTCATCAAAAATCTGACTGCGAACAATATAATCCGAATACATGTGCAGCTTCATCTCATAAGCTTCTAAAATCTTTTCAGTACGTTTGATATTATCATAAACTGCCTGACGGCTAACACCGAATTCCTCAGCAATCTCAGCCAAGCTATAGTCATCCGCATAATACAGTTCGATATAATTCATCTGCTTATCTGTCAAAAGCGCAGCATAAAACTCAAAAAGAGCATTCATACGATTGGTTTTTTCAATTTCCATAGCCTTTATTTTACCATATTTTGCCTAATTTTAATAGTCAGAATTGGTTAATCACATCCAATAAGTCATAAAAGTCGTAAGTGATATCAGTTTAGAAGCAAAAATTAGTGTAACTTTCTTTAAAATGATACAATAAAGCAAGGTTGAGACTGAGTTTAAATCGGTGACGATTTATCCAAAGAGTGCATTTGCACTAGGTAGAGGTGCTGCCGCCTCGATTTTTTCAAGGAAAATCCCCGAGGGTTCTCAACCTTTTTATATTTGATGACAAAAGAGAGCAAGAAAACTTGCTCTCTTATTTTAATTATTCTCCAAATAAAATTCGAAGCGGTCGCCGACATACTGACTGTGTACGTACTCAAATGGTCGGCCGTCTGTGAAATATGAGACCTGTGTCAAAGCCAGCACGGCATGATTTTTCGGAACCTTAAGGTAGTTAGCCACGCGCTCACTCGCATTTTTGGCATAAATGGTTTGCTGACTCTTACCAATCTCATAACCGTTATCCGTCAAAGTCTGGAAGAAATGCTCCGCGATATCCTCACGCTTAAACTCACGAATCAACTTCTCTGGGATTGACGCCACCTCAAAAACAAGTGGCATATTATCCGCATAACGCACGCGCTCCATACGAACCACATAATCACTAGTTTTCAGTTGCAACTGCTGAATCTCAGTCTCATTGGCAGGCTTACGCTGATAAGAAACCACCTGAGATGACGGGGTCTTGCCTTGCGAACGCACAATCTCTGTGAAACTCGTTGTCCCGCGCATCTTCTCTTGCACACGATGACTCGCCACATAAGTCCCGCTACCCACACGGCGCTCAAGAATCCCTTCTTCCACCAAAAGCGTAATCGCCTGACGAAGTGTCATACGACTCACCTCGTAGTCATCTGCCAAATCACGCTCACTCGGCAAACGCTGACTAATCTCCCAAAAACCATCGTCAATCTTTTTCTTTAACGCATCATGAATTCTAATATACGCTGGAATCATAACCTCTACTCCCGTTCTGTTCTAAATAACTTAGCTCTATTTTAGCATAAAATCAAGGAAGTTTTTAGTCACGGTATGATTTCTTTTGGAAAATAGCGGGGCTGTAAAGAAGATTTTGAGAGAATAATGCTTGTTTGAATTTTTTTGTGAGTTTGGAGAAAATTAGCTAGCGCTGGAAAAATTGGGGCGAGAGAATGGTGAGTTTTTCAGTGTTAATATTTAAACCCATAATAAGTACCTCTTTTATAATATACCATATGATGACTATAAAAGAAAAAGTACTAACTACCAAGTTAGTACTTTTCTATATAGTTGATTACATCGTTTACGAGTATAAATTATAATTTGGAGTAATTTCATTCATATTAAATTAGAACCTCCGTTAGTATATTTTTAATAGTACCTTATATCATCATCCAAACAGACTTCATAAAATGACCGTGATAATGCATTGGTATTTACAAAACTTTTATCTTCATGAAGTTCATTTTGTGGATATTTTTCTTTTAATTCTTGACAAACTTTTTTATATCCCTTTGACTCACGAACAATATTATATACATCACCAAGAGAATAAGCCTTTTTATTAGGGATTTCAATCAATCCTAGTCTTTGAAGATTTGATAGTGAAACATTAGACTCATTATAATTGTTTTTCCAATTAAGATTGTAATGATAGTCGTTATTACCTATATCTTGAACAACAGACAAATGAATTATAGGAGAATATTCACGTTCCATGATTTCTTTAAATAGAAGGGCATCATTTGGGCTTAATTGTTTGATTATTTCTACAAATGATGGATGAACTTTACTTTGTTCTGACTTTAACATAGCTCTAGCTAATAGATTGGCATACATATTCTTCAATTGCTCATTATCCATTGAATATGATATTGCTTCTAAAGCCGGAACTGCGATATATGGCTCTGGAGTAGTTAATTTATCTTCAGGAATATTTTTTATTTTTTCCGCTAAAATAACCTTCGTTTTCTCTAAATTATAATCTCTTTTTTCTAACCAAATATCAATACCTTGAAAACAAGTGTTAATAATTTTAAGAGGTCTTACTAAAAGCTTTCCAGCTTCTTGAACACTCGGCTTCAACCCATCTTTATAAACCTCTGAAGCTACTCCTTTAGCTAATTCTAACATTGGATCCATTCAATATCCTCCTACTTCATCTCTTTCACTTTACTTTCGATAAATTGGATTTCTTCTTCTGAAAGTCCATATTTTTTGTATAGTTGCTGGTCAATCTCAGCTATTGATTTTGTCCAGTCAATATCAGAGGTTGACGTAAAGTTTTGCATTGGTACATTTTTCCAAACTTCTTTTGTTGCATTATCTTGAGTAATTTTCATAGTTCCAAGCATAGTTCTTGCAAATTTGGTTTTTATATATTTTAAAAGATTTTCTGCCTCTTCTTTATTGTCAAAAGCACCAAAAGAAATAAACGTTTGGGTATACCCGATTAGGGGTTCCCCGATTAGGGGTGTAGAGAGCACTTCGCCTATGGCGCCGCTTCCATTAGATTTAGGTATCAAAATTTTATACTTATTCAAGTTTGGATGTTGTTCAACATACTTGCTTTTTATCCATTTATAAACACGAGCGTTATTTTGGCGACCATATATTCTGATATAATTTCCATTTAAAGGACTATCCAAAAATATCTCTGGTAATTTGTCAAAAATATTTGAACCGACTGATTTTTCTTCACTAGTTTTCACCCTTCCCTTTAAACTAGGATTTTCCTCATAAAGTAAACTAGTAAGTTTATAACTACTACGTCCAAAATGAATCCTTGCTAATGATTCGAAATTAGATAAAGTAACTTTATGTAAAATAGAGTTTAGTTCTTCAAAGCTAGTGAAAGTTTCAATAGCACCAAAATCAGATTTTTCATCACGATACGTTACAGCAATTCCCCCTTTTATATCGGTATTAGGGAACACCTTAGATGAATCCTGTTCATAATACAAAACTTTTAAATGCTTATCTTCAAGCATTTGTTTATTCCATGCTTTCGGTGTTTGACCTGCATTAAATAAGAAACGTGCTGGAGTAATCAATACTGCTTTATCCGCAACTGAATACGATAAATCCATAAATTTATGGTAAATCGGTTCATCACGTGCCACCACTCCGATTCCTTCATTCTGATACGGAGGGTTTCCGATTACGACGTCAAATTTCACTTGGTTGAATGCCTCCTCTACTTTTTGTTTACCTTCTTCGATATCGTTTTTAAGGGTATCTGTAAGGTCTTCGATGTATTTTACGTTAGTTTTATAATCACGATATCCTGTCAATGTGCGTTCGGTAATTGTTTTTGCCATTGGTGTTTTTGCAACAGCATAAACATTATTAGCTAAGATATCTTGATAGACTTTATCTGCTTCAAAATGACTATCATCGTTTGCCACGACTTTTTGATAATAAAGACTAATAGCTGCATGGAGCGGATAGAGTCCTGTTTTTGAATTAATATCTAAGATTTTAGTTTCTGGATGATAAATCTCACTTGTGATATCTTTTTCTACCCAATGAAGGTTAGAAGTAGCTCCGTTGGTTGTTGATGTAAAGTCATCATCGTAGAAATTAAGACCACCAACACTTTTTGCTGTCTGCATATTGACCACGCGCCACGGTGTCAAAACTGTTTCTTTATCTGGATTTTTAAATGACCCAAATAGCTCTGCAACCCTTTCAGCACGTTCGATAAAGTCTAGTGAGTCAAAGGATTTGGCGCGCTGACGAATGATACGCCCTGCCTCGATAAAGACTTCAGCATCGTAGTACTTAGTGATTTCACTAAACATTCCTTTAGTGAAGCCTTTTGGCATAAATTCTTTCCAAGATTCATCATCGACTTTATTGATAAAGTCTTTAATGGTGATATCTTTATCAAAATCAACTTTCATTCCGTAAATCATCATTGGAATACGGATTGATACCCCACGAAGAATAGAAATAAGTTTTTTTCGGTCTTTCTTAGCTTCTTTGATTTTTTCAATAGCAGCTTTTTCTTCTTCGGTACGCTTGCGAGCCGGCTTTTTCTGACCTTGTTCACCAGTTTTATACTCTTCATCAGTCAAGCCGTTTTCATTGACAGTCACCTTGTTTGATGCCTTTGTTTTTTGTGTCTTACCAACAATAGCGTTTAGTTTATTAAACATGCTAGCATCTTCGGCTGTTAATGTAAGTAATCTATCGTTATAAAGGCTATCATCTTCAAAACCTGAACGTACCGCTTTTTCAGCATAAACCCTCTTAAGCTGCGTTAGCATATTGTCTACATTATAAGTCTTCATTCCAG
This sequence comes from Streptococcus lutetiensis, assembly GCF_900475675.1. Lineage (NCBI taxonomy): Bacteria > Bacillati > Bacillota > Bacilli > Lactobacillales > Streptococcaceae > Streptococcus > Streptococcus lutetiensis. Next base: position 829,406 of record NZ_LS483403.1, on the reverse strand, counting down.
TCTCTGAACTACCAAGAATTGGCAAAAAGTTCAAAAGACTTGTCATGGCTTGTTTTTGTCCTTCAGTATTTTTCTTACCAACTCCTGTATTGATTTGGGCACTTTCTGTCATAACAGTCAAAGCACGATCTGGAGCAAAGTCAAAGATATAACAGCGTTCTTTTTTACCTAGTTTTTCATGTGAGTAAGGTGTTTGTGCACGGAAGGCTGCTTGCAGATAGTTCATAGCACTATTAGTATTAGACAAGAACATAACAGCTGTCCATTGAGGGACGTTAACACCTGTTGTTAATTTACGAACAGTTAGTGTAATAGTTTTAGTTGCTGTTGGATCGTCTGTAATAGCATTTCTAACTTTTTCGATATCAGCTTCATTTGTCACGCCGTTATCTGTATAACTTCCGCGAACGACATTTACAATTTTATATTCTTTACCAAAGATAGGGTGCTCATTCAATAAATCTTCAAAAGCATTAGCTTCCTTAACACCTGGCATAATCCAGAGGGTATGACGAAGTTCATTACGATATTCAGGAGTTGAAAATGGATAGTTTGTTTTGCTATCTTTATTTGTAATGTTATCTAGAAAAGCATTGACTTCTTTTTTATAGACGAGCTGCTCATTTTCATCTGTTCTGAAGAACTCTCTAAAGTTAAAGGATTTGCTTTCATCCATAAACTTCGCTTTATTCTTCATTTCAAAAGTATACATGAGCACTTTTGGCAAAGAATCATATGGATTAGGTTCATCAGGATGTTCATACTTCCATTTTGTCTTGGCCTGTTGTTCCATGGTATAGTCCCATGTATACACTTGATCTTCATCAAATTGATCTAGAAGATTAAACGGAGTACCAGAAAGCTCTAGAACTTTAGTATTTTCCTTAATAAGCTGTTTAAGGACAATGTCGCTAAGTTCTGTTTGCGTACCTTCATGTGCTTCATCAATAATGATTAAATCCCAATCAACATCAGCAAAGTCTTTTAAGTTTGTTTCACCATTGTTATAACGCAATAATTGAATCGAAGCAAAATAGATAAAAGGTTTATCGCCTTTTTTCAATGAAGTAATATGGGCACCTTTGTTAACCGAACCATACTCATAGCCTGTTTCATCCATTTTTAACTTACGATAGTCTTCAAACCAAGAATCTGACACAACAGGGCGGTGAGTCATGATAAGAACTTTTTGAAATTTCTCTTCTTTGATTAATTGTAAAGAAGTCATTGTTTTACCAAAACGCATTTTGGCATTCCAAAGCATTTTGTCTTTTTTCTTAAAGACTTTTTGAGTTTTAGCAACGGCTTCTTTTTGCTCAGGGCGAAGTTCAATTCTTGTTTCAGCTTGTGGTGTTTCTTCGATAATATTTTGAAGATATTCACGTCCTTCTTTAACTGCCTTAATAGCTTGTTTAGCTGTTTCTAAGTCTGTTTCAAACCACTCATTTCCTTCAAGGTATTTAGAATGATTAATACCAGAACGAGTTAAAACTTTATGGACATCTTTATCGTGGAACCAAGTTTTGGTTGATTTCTTGTAAGCAAGCTCTACCCAACCAAGTGTATAAGGAAGACCAGAAGTTGTCATATACTGCTTAATACGCTTTGGAGCCGCTTCTCGTAAAAAATCACTATTTGGTGACCAGTCTGCCTCTAAGTCATCTTCTGAAATAGAACCTTCGCCAATTTTATGGCTACCATCGTAAGCATTAAACAAACCATTTTCATTTTTGACAGTTTGGATATAAATGAATTTACGAGTAGCAGTACTATACATTTCTAGAGCGCGTGGTTCTAAGAATTGACCAATAGCTTCTCGCTTAATATCAGGGTCAATATAAGTTAATGTCATCCATGCTAGAATATCAAAAACTTCTTTCAATGCTTTTAAAGCATTCTCTTTTGTAGCATCTTCAGGATTGAGTTGATGTGAAGAATTATTTCCTTTTCCTTTAATATCATAGAAATAATCTACAATCCTTTTATATTCAATTTTTCTTTTAATTTCTCTTAAGACATCATTAAAGGTTGCACGTTCTGGAATCTCACAGTATTGTCTATCTGCAATTATGCGAGCTGCATTTTCAGCTACTTTTCTAACCTTGGTCAAAGTACCCTCATAATCACCTTGAACATAGTTGTTTTCTGCCATGTTTATAGTGCTGAATAGCTCTGCTGTATCTAAATCTATTGTTAAAAAGTCAAAACTTGACTCAACATTCATAAAACTAATCTCCTAACTTATAAACTTTTTGAATGTTTATTTCTTTAATCTCTTCTTTAGGTTCATCATCTTCATCATCAAAATCAAATAAACTTAGCTGACCTTCAACGACACTAGTATCGTGTTCAACCTCTTCGCCAAACAGTTCTGCAAATACAAAAGGAATTTTTTTCACCGTACTCGGATGCCCCTTTACAACCTGCCATTCATTAAACATTAGTGGTTCACCTGTCACCGGGTGTTCTTTCGTAAGAGTATTACCTCTAATAATATTTTTATGAATCAAATAGTGAGCAGATTGGTAGATGTCACTTTTGCTACTAAGTCTCTCTCCAAAATGCTTTTCATACCAGTCAAGATAATATAAAAACATCCTTGAGCGAGCAACTTCTAGATTATCCTCTAAAAATTCTATACCGTAAATCGAAGATAAGGCAATTAGTGATTTGGTTTTCCAATTCCTTTCATCATATTGGTCGGCAACTGCTTGTAATTTTCTCTCAAGAATAGCAAGCAAAAAATTCCCGTCACCAGCTGCAGGCTCTAAAAAAGTTGTTGAAACATTTTCACAAGCTTCTTTCACCCCTGGAGTGTCTAACATTTTTTGCACCATCCAAGAAGGTGTGAAGACTTCACCATGTTTTTGAACTCTATGTTTTGATTTAATTAGCTTCTCTTCCAAAGTTTCCTCCTGAAAACGTTTCGTTGCTTTCTATTATATCACTTATATATCACTTAAAATAAAAAAATCTTAACCATCCAAATAAAAAACTTACCTAGCTCTTTATAAAACTAGGTAAGTTATTCTTGGTTAGTCTTCACATTCTTCATCCTCTTCCTCTTCCACCCCACTAACTGTCGCTGGCGTTTGTTAGCTTGGTCTGCGATATATTTCATAACGGTTTTAAATTCTTTTGCGGTGCCATTGTTAGATAACTCTGAAAAGCTTTCGTTATATTTATCAACTATTCTTTTTACTTCTTCCTTTGTGGTCATTGTAGTCTCCTTATCTCTCCTCACACTCCCTCGACTTCGACGCCGATTGCTAGGATGTCCTTGGTTTTGATGAGGTGGTAGTGGGATTTCATTTTGATGGTGATTTCTTGTGGGGTGATTTCGGTGATTTTGCCTCTGAGTTGTTGGCTGTGGTCTTTGTCTTTTGCGGTTGTAAAAACACCAGTGAGGTGGCTGGTGTAGAGTTGGCTTAGGAGAAGAGCTTTTTGGTCTTTAGTAAGGTTGGTGTGTAGGGGTTCTTTGGTTTTGTCAGCTTTTAGTGAGCTGGTGTGTTCTGATAAGAAAAAGCCCATCCATTTTTCCATGCCTCTGTCGTAGTGCTCACGCGCCGCTTGAAATGGTAAATAACTGCGGTCAATCATCTTAACTTAATCCATCCAATCCTCCTGCTGAATGCCCTCCGACCAATTTGCTGCGCTCTAAACTGCGTGAGGCTTCCTGCAGAGCATTAGCTTTTTGAATAGTCGTAAAGCCAAACTGATCACGAATAGCATCAATAGCTGATTGGAGCCTTTCTTCTTTTTCTATTTTTTCAATGTCATCAAATAAAGAAAACGTACTGTACGATTCATCGACTAAGCCTGAATAAGATACCGCGATATGTCTAACTGCACCCGAATCATATTTTTTGCGCAGCAGAGTTAAAACGTGCTCAGTCAGTTGCTTGGTGTTATTGCTAGGCTCGATTTTCATTTGCGCCTGAATACGGTGCTTTTTCTCTTGCTTTGAAAAGCCGACATAAATCGACACATTTGTCGCCTTCTTGTGAGCTCTTCTCAGGCGAATAGCAACCTGCTCTGCCATTTCCCTAAAAACTAACTCGATATCGGCTTTCTTGCGATAATCGCGTGGCAAAACCTGAGAATTGCCAATGCTCTTAGATTTAGGCTTGTAGGGTTGGTGAACGTTGCTTTCATCAATGCCGTTAGCATGAAAGAAGAGGTCAACCCCCACGATACCAAGCTCTTTCTTGAGAATATCAGGATTGAAATTAGCGAGTTTTTTGATGGTAAAAATGCCAAGCTTATTAAGACGTTTTTCCATACGGCTGCCAATCCCCCAGAAGTCAGTCATCTTAGGAATCGCCCAAACCTTAGTCTCAACATCCTCGTAAGACCAATTGGCACGCATGTTCTGATTGTGCTTGGCTTCGTTATCAAGAGCAAGCTTTGCAAGCAATGGATTAGCATTTGACATGCCAACCGTTGAGTAGATGCCTGTCTTTTGCCAAATTTCTCGCTGAATCATAGCAGAAACCTTATCCAGCTTTTCTTTCTTACCTAGGGTCTTATCTGGGATAAAATAGTTCAGCGATGAGGTCAAATCAATAAAACCTTCGTCAATCGAGTAAGGCAAGATGTCTTCGATGCTGCCATAGTTTTGAAAGATATGCTGAATTTCTAGATTTTTCTCAATGTAGCGGTCCATTCGTGGTGGCACAATCCAAGTCGCCTTTGCCCAATTTTCGATGTAAGCGACATATTCAGGCGTCGTAGGCAAACCTTGACGTTTGGCATTGTAATAAGAAAACTTGTGCGTGTGAACATCAAACGGCAAATCATAAGCTCGGCTGACATTTGACGTTCCAAAAACTTTCTTAAATGTCGGTGAAGACGCTAAAATCAAGCCACTGGCATTTTCAGCTCGGCTCATAACGCAAAGCGAAGTTTTCAAAGGATGCAAGCCACGGTCCACGCACTCCACACTAGCATAAAAGGACTTCATATCCACAAAGGCGATATCAGAACGCGGCTCTCGTGAATAATCAAAATAGCCCATCTAAGTCTCCATAGTGATTAAAATCGAATCATTAACCAAGAAAGCATAAGGTGAGAGTTCGCTCTCTTTATCCTCTGGTAAATAAACCCTAGTAAAACGCTGATGCATGACAGAATCTGCAAAATCATCCATATCAAAAATTTCGACCTTGCTATCTGGTGCTAAATCATATGAATCCAAATCTAAAATATCTTTTAAATGCATCTTATCCTCCTATGATTGGCATGAAGTTGCCGACAATTTTTCCAACAATACGTGGATTTTCATCATATGGCGCAAACTTATCATCGTAATCTTTATTGATTGACACTAAGCGCAGCCCATTTTCCTCACGATAGACCTTTTTGATGTAAGTCTGTGAGTTCCAAACGACTGCATAAACCGCACCGTCGTAGTCAAAACCAGTCTCACGAATGAGAGCCACAGAGCCATTGTGATAAGTAGGCTCCATAGAATCCCCATCAATCCACGACGCAAAATCATGCGCCAAGTCTTTATCAAAATAAACCGTGTCGTAATCCATGTCGTCATAGATATTAGCTCCGACACCAGCTGACAAACGCTCGTAAACCTTATAAGCAAAGCGCGGCTCTTGAACGATTGAGACGACTTTGCTTCGCTCCTCGAGTAAATCTTGAACATAAGTCAAAGCTTTTTCTTGATTCTGGTCAGTTAATTGCTTGTACAAAGTGGCAATTTCAAGCTCACTAAAATAACCATGTGGCACCTGCAAAAGTTCTTCTAACTTAGCCAAATTAGCCTTCGTGGGCTGAGTTGTTCCCTTCTCCCATGTGAAATAAGACTGCTTAGAAATGCCAAGCTCCTTTGCCAACTCGGTCTGCTTCAAACCAAGCTCCAAACGACGATTTTTTAACTTTTCAGGATAATACATTACACTTACCTCTTTTATCTCTAAACTCTCACAGATTTTTAGTCAGTTATATAACTGACTTTATTATATTAAAAAAGTGGACAAGTGTCCACTCAAAAATTACCAATTCTCCCACTCAGTCTTGACAGTCACATCACCATAATCTTTAGATGAAAACTTACTATCATAGATAGAACACCAATCTTTTAACACTTTCTGGTTTACGATTTCATTGTAATGTTTAGCTAAATCAGATGCCGTTATACCATATTTTGTGAGATAAGTTTTGACTTTAGATTGGCCTTCAATGTATTTATCTGCGTTAGCTAGATTAAGCCGAAGCGTTTTATCTAATATTTTCTCTCTTTTTGAATAATAAACATTAAAGACAACGGTTACCTTTGAATTGATGCGCTTTTCAAAAGTCATACGAATTCCTTTATTCTTTTGATACAAATCAAAAGACAGATGTAAATTTGGATTATAATCATTAAGATAATAATTTGGATAACTAATAATCGGCTCAAACTTATTAGTTTCATTCATGTCTTTGTCAAAGATTTTATAGTTTTTAATATCAATATCCTTTATTTTATAGAAATTATTCTCCCTAAATAGTTTTTTTCATTTCTAAATACATTCCATCAAAATATTTTTGGGTTGACTAAAATGATGAAGCCAAATGCTAGTGCTATAACTAGCAATACCCGAATACCGATTAGTTTTTTAATCATAAATTCTTCTTTATTTGCCTGTCGCGGACTCTATGCGATTCAAAAAAATTGAAACGTCTTTATAACTTTCAGAAATATATTTTCTTGTACCGTCTTCACCAAACGCCTTTTGTGCTTCCTTTGGAACTAAACTGTCATAAATTGTTTTTTTCACTTCATCCCAATCCTTATTTTTGACGAATTCTTTTTCACGAGTAGTGCTGTCTTTGTTAACATCACGATAATAAGAAGCACTGGTCACCGTTTCATAAGTTTTTTATAATTTTCTTTTGCATTATTATAAGAACTAGTTCCTTTAACAGAATCCTCATTATACATTTCTTTTATAGTTTTACCGCCATTTGCCAGAGCATGCTGCAATCTAAGGTTATAATTTAATTGTTTAGCTTCTTGGTCGCTAAGTCCTAAATCTTGATAAATGCTAAGCAATGGTTTAACAACTCTAGCTTTTTTATCTGTGATGGGGCTACTGGGAACTTCGATGTAGAAGTACGGTGTTAAATAACCAGCTGTTTCATCCCACTGAAAACCATCATAATTAGCTGTGCCGACTACCCTTAAAAAGATATAGTCCCTCGTATTTTGAGGAAAGATGGAAAATTTCTTATCAATTCCTTTCTTAATAGTCAATAATTGCTTGGCTGTTGTTACATCAAAGCCGTATTCAGCCATCATGGTATTAACAAAAGTGCAGTCAGATTGACTAAGATTTAAATCTTTTGTTGCTGAGTAGGCTAACAAATAATTCGCCCAACCTAAATCGCTTGGAATAGTAAAAGCACCTGATGAAGCACCCCAACATGTTTTTGTCTGTGAGATACCTATCGTTAACTGGGCATCAATATCATTGAGTTCATCAAATAAGTGGACAGGATCCGTACTATAAGCCCATAAACGAGCCAACATTGTCTCATAAACATGTTTTGTCATATGGTACCCACGCAGTAATTCTGTGTTATTGATTTCAAGTTGATACTTAAGCTCTGAAGGCATGCTAGAACGTGCCAGTGATTTTGCATAATCATTAAACTTGGCAATCATCTCTTCTTCTTTGCGAATATACCCTTGAAGCTGTTCCTCGCTCCAACTCTTCGTATCTACTTTTTCTTCATAGCCAGTTGGAAAATCGGCACTAGCTTTTTTTAAAGTTTCCGCGTACAGTTGTGCACCTTAAGCCAGCGGCAACAAAACTAGCTGATAATAATTTCTGGCAGAATCATAAGCTTTTCCTTGCAAATTTTCAGTATCTTCTGCAAAGATTTGGATAGCTCGTTGCAAAGCTTGATATCCCTGAACTTGAGCTTGACAAACACTACTAATACTTGCAGACTGGGCTTGTGCTTGCTCCAAAGTCATATTAAGTCCCATTTTCGCAGTCTCCTTATACCCTTTACTTTTCCTGACGTCTCTGAACTCGAATAGCTTCAATTTTCATTTCAAGATGATTTTCCTCACGTTTTAAATCATCTCTATAATGCATGAAATTATCTACTTGCAGTTTCTAACTTCATACAAATACTCCTTTTATCATCCTAAACACTGCTAAAAGAAAGCGGTATCAGAGAAGCCTTTTTGAACAAAAGTTCTCAGTTAAAGTTGTAAAATAACCATTTTTTTGACAAGTTGTCAATTAAAGCAAAAATAAGCTTATTTAATAGTGTTCATCCATTTTCTGCTACGGAACATAAAAACCGAAACGATCAATCTAAAGAGTTCTTCTTGTGACAAAATGAAGTAAACCCAGACAATCGGAAGTTTAAGAACCAATCCTGTAAATAGCCCCAAAGGTACTCCGATGCACCACGTTCCTAAAATATCGATAATCATGATGTACTTGGTTCTCCCACCACTTCGAATAACACCACCACCCAAAATCATATTTTGAACTTTAACCGGTGCTAAAATCGCAAAAATCAACAAGAGTTGTGACCCGACTTGTCTAACATCAGCACCAACATTATATAGGTCAATGTAGAGATTTTCACCCAGAACCAAGAAGATTGATAAGATGAGTGACCCTACAAAACCATAAAAGCACAAACGTTTCGAATCCTGATAAGCTCGCTCGTAATCACGCTCACCGAGCCTACGTCCAATTAAAATCCCCGCAGCTTGTGACAACCCAAACAAAGCCCCAATAAAGAGCCCTTGAATAGGACTAGTTAGAGACATCCCCGCAAGCTCACTCGTTCCCATGTGCCCATAAATGTAGGTATTGACATTTTGCCCCAAAGTCCAAAGCAGCTCATTAACCACAATAGGTGTTAGCATGATGAGGTACTGACTAATCTCTGAAGCCTTCATCCGCAAATCAAAGCTAAATTGACAAGTTCTATGGTAAAAATAAACCATCAAAGCCAGATTCACTACTTGAGACATTAAACTAGCTAGTGCAGCCCCCTTGATTCCCATGGCAGGAAAGCCAAAATGCCCAAAAATCAAGAGATAGTTTAAGCAGGTATTGACCACCGCAGCGACTGCACTGATGTAGAGCGGATACTTAGCGTAATTTCGACAACGCAGTTGAACCGCTAAAAGCGTTGCGACCCCAGATAAAGGATAGACCCAAGCTAAGAGCTCAATATAGGGCTTAGCCGTCCCCACAACTTCGGTATCCTTAGTGAAGATTCCTGCCAGCACATCAGGCAAGATTAAACACAAGCCCATGGTAAATAGAGCCAAGCACAGCATAACTAAGAGATTGACTGACATGCTGGTATTAATCTTTTTCTGATCATTTTTTCCCATATACTGAGAAACCATGATACCTGTTACTGTCGCAATTGCTCCGCTAACAAAGGCAAAGACAAATTGTGGCTTTCCGCCAACTTCCACCGCTGCAATGGCAGTCTTTCCAAGCTGCCCAACCATTAATTGGTCTATCATTGAAAAAGATGACTGTAGCATGGCTTGCAAAGCTACAGGGATTGCAATCGTCATTGCTTCTCTCAAAAAATGTTCTCTTTTTGCCATAATTTTTCTCCATCATTATTACTAAGTGCATTATATCGCAAACGTTTGCATATCACTAGTGGTCTATCTGCACAATCTTTTTGGTCATTTAAACCTAAAAAAGCACCCCAGCCAAATTCAGCTAAGGATGCCTATTGTAAGGTTTCAGTTAAGATAACCAATGAATCAAGGTAGCTATCACATCGCTGCCATTGCCGATAAGATTGCCAATAAAATGCACCGTCATGACAACGTAAATATTTCTAGTTCTGATATAAGATAAGCTCAACGGCAGCACCCAAATCATGGTCAAGAAAATTACCCAAAAGGAAAGCGAATGCTCCAAAGCATAGAGTAGCATACTAAAAAAGGTCGTGAGGATAATTGCCTTCTTGCTATCAAACAGAATCATGTTCTTGCGGTAAAACGTTTCTTTTATTACAGCTGGCAAAAGAATAGTCGAAATAGCAAATACGGTTAAAGTCAGCCAGCTATCTCTTCTAAGTCCGATACTCCCAGTATCAAAATTGGGAAAAATCCTTCTAACAATATGGTTAAAGAAAAGGTAAGCATGAATCCTAACAGCGTCAGTAAAACCTGAATCCATTACTTTCTTCCACTTTTAAAACTCCTAAACCATTCTTTTAAGTTAAGGTCTTTGGAGATGAGAAAACAAACCAAGAGCAAAAAGTAAAATAAAGCATTGGTGTAGATAAGATAGCTTGATGGGACAATTAAACATGACAAGGCAAAGACCGCTTCAACCATAATAGGAATAGCATTTGAAGCAATATAATCTCTAAAACTAGCCTTTTTCTGTTCGCTCATCATATCCTGAAACCTCCTTTTTAGATGTGAATTTAATTTAGTATTAAAATACTAAAACATCTTTCTTCACCCAAATTGTACACCAATACTAGCTAAGCTTAAAGTTTTAAACTTAAAAAAGCTACCGAATACTAGCACGCACATCACTAGATTTGATAGCTTTTTATTATGGAGTTATTGCTTGTTTAAATTCGTTTAGTATTGAAATACTAACATACTTTTTGATGACTGATTAAGCTTCTACAGGAGCGCCATCTTCATCTTCCAAGTCACCAGTTTTTGCATCGTAAGAGTGTTTGTGACCTTCAGCGTCTGTAGCAAATCCGCCTTTAGTTTGAACACCATTTTCATCAAAATGCAATTCTTGAACGTTGATTTCTTGGTCACCAGTTACGACTCGACCATTTTCGTCAAAGTAATACCAAACGATACTATCCTTATCGACATCTGTGTGACAGAGATAATTGACATAATAGGTCTGATGTTTCTGATGCAACACGCGCCCCACTTCGATAAAATCATCTATCAAAATTCCTGTCTCTTCACGCAATTCACGTTTGACACACTCTAAGGGATTTTCGCCTTGCAAAGCTGAACCACCAGCAGTCGCTTCCCACATCCCACCAAGATTTTTTTGAATTTCTTTGTGTCAACAAATAAGTCCCGTCTTGATGCCTCACGATAACTTCACTCACCAAATGATAAACACCTTTTGGAATCTTTTCCCCACGAACCAAAACTCGACCAGCAATAACATTCAAATGCGCATCTTAAGCATCCCAAAGTTCCATTTCAAACCTCCTTTATTCCAAACAAATACCGTTAATAAGCTTTGATGTTATACCACTTGATTTGATAAATTCAACAAAAAACCACCTAGAAGATTTTCCTCTAAGTGGTTATATCGTTTAAACTCCCAGCAGTTCGTGGCTAACTAATCATATTGTGGCTTTCGCTCCTTGCTCTGAGACAGCTATCGCAGGGTTAATTACTAAAGATTTTTATTGCGACTTCGTCGCTAAAAATCTAGTACTACTCCCACTCAGCGATTCATGTTAACCTTGACTCACTTCAATCGCAAAGTTAACTTTCACATGCAGAGGGGTTGACATCAACTCTGATGACGCTTCGCTTATCAATCGTTGTGTCAAACATAAAAAAATTAGCCATTTGGCTAATTTTTTATTCCCACTCAACTGTTGCAGGTGGTTTACTTGTAATATCGTAGACGATGCGGTTAACGTGATCAACTTCATTTACGATACGAACAGAGATTTTTTGAAGAACATCCCATGGGATACGTGCAAAGTCTGCTGTCATACCGTCGATTGATGTGATTGCACGGATTGCGATTGTGTAATCATAAGTACGTCCGTCACCCATAACACCAACTGAGCGCACACCTGTGTTAACTGTGAAGTATTGCCAGATATCACGATCAAGACCAGCTTTAGCAATTTCTTCACGAAGGATAGCATCAGATTCTCGAACTGTTTCAAGACGTTCTGCTGTGATTTCCCCCATCACACGGATAGCAAGTCCTGGTCCTGGGAATGGTTGACGCCAAACGATTTCGTCAGGCATATCAAGAGCTGTACCAAGCGCACGAACTTCGTCTTTGAAAAGTGTGTTAAGTGGTTCAATCAATTCAAATTGCATGTCTTCTGGAAGACCACCAACGTTGTGGTGTGATTTGATTGTTTGAGCTGTATCTGTACCAGATTCGATAACGTCTGTGTAAAGAGTACCTTGTGCTAAGAAGTCAACACCTTTAAGTTTACTTGCTTCGTCGTCAAATACACTGACAAATTCATTACCGATGATTTTACGTTTTTTCTCTGGGTCATCAACGCCAGCAAGAAGGTCTAAGAAACGTTTTGAAGCATCAACACGAATGATGTTCAATCCGAATTTACCACCAAGCATGTTCATAACTTGGTCACCTTCTCCTTTACGAAGAAGACCGTGATCAACGAAGATACATGTCAATTGGTCACCGATAGCACGTTGAAGAAGGACACCTACTACTGATGAGTCAACACCACCTGAAAGTCCCAAAAGAACTTTACGGTCACCAACTTTTTGACGGATTTCATTGATTTGCAAGTCAATGAAGTTATCCATTGACCAATCGCCTTTAGCACCACAGATTCCGAAAGCAAAGTTACGTAAAATATCATTACCATATACTGAGTGACGAACTTCTGGGTGGAATTGAATACCATAAATGTTTTTCTCAGTATTTTCAATGGCTGCGTAAGGGCAATCAGCAGAATCGCCAACAAGGTGGAAACCTGCTGGAATTTCGGTAACTGCATCACCGTGGCTCATTAAAACGGTTTGTTCATCTGGTGTGTCAGCAAAAAGTTCTGATTTAGCTTTTAGATGAAGTGTTGATTGACCGTATTCGCTGTGACCAGTTTGTCCGGCTGGAACAACTTTACCACCAAGTTTATCAGTCAACAATTGCATACCATAGCAGATACCAAGAATTGGAATACCCAATTCAAAAATTTCTTCATCAATACCAAAGGCATTGTCAGCATAAACTGAATTTGGACCACCTGAAAGTACGATACCAATTGGGTTAATTGCGCGAACTTCATCAGCTGTGATTTTGTGGCTTCGTAGTTCAGAGAAGACACCAAATTCACGGATACGACGAGCAATCAATTGGTTGTACTGGCTACCATAGTCAAGAACAATGATTTTTTGAACATCGTTCAAAGTAGATTTGTCAGTCATTATTACCCTTTCTATTAACGTCAGCCCTTTGGCTAACAGTATTCACTTTAATTGTAGCATAAATTTATACATTTGGCAGTAGATTTTAGGTATCTTATTAAAATTAGAAATTTAACAACTATTCCCATAATTATATAATTAACTAAAACGTTTTCTACGTTTGATTTTGGGAAATTTAGTTACTAAAAAGCCACGATTGCTCGTGACTTCTATTTTTTAATCAATCATCTGTTCCATGCGTGTTTCTTGTGGTGTCATGCCTTGGCGTTCATAGAAGCGCACAGCAGATTTATTAGCACTCCAGACATTCAACGTTAAGTTGTAACAACCAATCTCTTTGGCATACTGCAAAGCAAACTGATATAACTGCTCACCGATTTTTTACCCACGCGCAGCTTCATCCACACACAAGTCATCAATAAAAAGTGTCTTTTGCGGTACTTTTGGCGCTGACGAATGCTCGATAATGGTAAACATATGTCCAAGAACTTCTCCCTCTTCGTCTTCATAGACAAAAATCGGACGATTATCATCAGCAATCAGCTCAGCTAATTGGGCTTCCGTGTATTTAACGCCCTTTTCTTGGAACAAATCAGGTCTAACCTTGTGATGAACCAAAAGAACTTGCTCTAGTAAATCAATCAGTTTTGATATATCACTTTCTTTTGCTCGTCTAATCGTCATATCAGTCTCTCCTTCTTACAACTTGCCATCCCATTCTGCGTAGAATTCTTTTAGAAATTCTTCCAAAACCGCGTGGCGGTGCTCTGCCATTTTTCTAGCGTGGCTTGTGTTCATCAAATCTTTGAGTTTAAGCAGTTTCTCGTAAAAATGCAGGATTGCGGTGTCCTTACCATTACGATACTCCTCAGCAGTCAAATGTTCACGGGCAGTCATGTTGGGGTCATGAACCGGACGCCCCTTGCTACCTGAATAAGCCATGCATCTGGCAATACCAATTGCACCAATAGCATCCAAACGGTCAGCATCTTGCACAATTTTTCCTTCTAAAGTTACTGGAACACTGCTACCATCTCCCTTAAAAGACATGGTATTGATGATTTGAATGATGTGGTCAACGTCTGTTTGAGAGAGTCGTTGGTCAATAAGCCAAGCCTTTAAATCAGCTAAAGCTTGCTTAGGATCATCATTTAACTTCTCATCAGCCATGTCATGCACCAAAGTTGTCAACTGGCAGATAAAACTATCTGCTCCTTCTTTTTCAGCCAATTCACGCGCAGTATTTCTCACACGAACCACATGCCACCAGTCATGGCCACTAGCTTCTGCGTGTAATTTATCATAAACAAGCTTTTCAGCCTTTTGTAAAATATCATTTTTATCAATCATAAGATGATTATATCATAAAAGCAGGACAAATTTGCCCTGCAAAAAAATAGAAAGATGTTTAAATTAGTATTCTAATACTCCTGGCCACGCTGATGTGCCACCATCAACATTTACCACTTTATAGCCTTGGCCATCTAGAAAAAAGCAGGCTTGTTCTGAACGGGCACCACTTTGGCAAATGATATGATATGTTTTATCTTTATCAAGTGCTTGGTAGCCTGATCCAAATTCACTTAAAGGAGGGTTAACCACTGTTGGAACATGTCCCAGGGCAAACTCCATTCTCTCACTAACATCGATAATGTTTAATGGCTGTTCCTTTAAAGCCTCTTGTAGTTGACTAGCTAAAATGTATTTAATCACGTTTAATCTCCTCTGGTTTTACAGTACTATAAAGGTGGTAAGCCCCATCAAGATTCTTCACTTTAAAGCCGTTTTGTTTCAAAATGCGTTCTCCAATGTAAGAACGAAGACCACTGTGACAACTGATGATATATTCTTTGCTAGAATCTAATTCAGATAGACGCTCACGTAATTCGTCAAGTGGTATGTTAATACTATTTTCAAAATGTCCATTAAGCACTTCTGCTTTTGTACGCACATCAAGTAAGAGTTTACCTTTGGCTAATTCGTTAGCCAAATCATACCATTGAATATTTTCACTAACACCTTCAATGATATTAAGCGCAGCATATCCTGCTATATTAACTGGGTCTTTTGCTGCTCCAAATGGTGGTGCATAAGTAAATTCCAATTCTGGGAGATCTGCCAAGGTCAAGTATTAATCGTACTATTGGTATTGTCATCGGCAATAAAATCAATCAAGTCATCGAAGAACCAGTAGCTGACCCTAAGCAGCAAGAAGAGAAACTTGCTAAAGCTATTGATTTGATTATTAAAAAGTAGAGATTGACTGAAAAAGCAATCTCTACTTTTTTAATTTTAACTTTCAAACTTCTTTTTCTTGATGCGAATTCCTTAAAAAGGTGATATACTAACATTTGAGAAAGCGATTTTAAAATTAGTAAGGAGTCCATATGACTAAGAAAGAAATGGTAAACTTCCTATTAGATTACCTTATTATGGAGAATACGCAATTTAAAGCCATCAATGTTCCAGATGACTCACCTGGACAAGAAACTCTCTTGCGTGCTCTTCTTAATGTCAGACCGCCAATGGCTGTCTCAACGCGTTTTTTAATCATGCAAAATGATTACCTTCAACTAAAAAAAGCTGAACGGGTGGTCGTTTTTTTAAATCACTTACAACCACTTGCGACTGACGACCGCTTGTATGTCTGGAAGGGTGATATTTCACGACTTCAAGTCGATGCTATCGTCAATACGGCTAATCGCCAAATGCTAGGTTGCTTCCAACCGCTTCACGAATGCACTGACAATACTATTCATACTTATGCCGGTGTTCAACTACGTCTGGAATGCTATAATCTTATGAAAGACCAAGGGCACGATGAACCAGAAGGTAGTGCAAAAATCACTCCTGGTTACAACCTTCCAGCCAAATTTATTCTTCACACCGTTGGCCCTGCTATCAATGAGCACTTAACAGAGTCTGACGCTGATTTGCTTACTCAAAGCTACCTTTCTTGCTTAACCCTAGCAGAAAAAAATAAACTGGAATCTGTTGCCCTATCATCCCTAGCAACTAATCACGACAAACGCTTTATCAACGAAGATGCTGCTAGAATCGCTGTAAACACTGTTAAAGCATTTCTAGATCAAAGTCAGTATGTCAAAAAAATCATTTTCAACGTTGACCAAGATGACGAAGCAGCTATTTATCACGAATTGTTGCATTAAACAAACCAAAAGGAATTGGATAATCCAGTTCCTTTTTTAGTTTTATCATACTAATTTGTAATTTTTCCAAGTGCCTTTGCGGTAGCGGATTTCATAAATGATACCTTTAACAATCCAGTCTAAGAACATAGCTACCCAAGTTCCGAGCATTCCCATACCAAAATTGACCGATAAAAAGTAGGCGCATACCACGCGAACTAAAAGCATTGAGGCAATACCGATAACCATTGGGAAATTAGCATCTCCCGCACTACGAAAGACAACCGGCAAGACATAACCTGAATTCCAGAAAATACTTACTAAAATTCCATGAGCAAGCACAATAATCCAAACATAATGTGTCGCTTGATCTGACAAATCATAAATCATCATCAAAAAGGGCATTAAGGCAACAACAATAACTGAAAACAAAGTATTTGCAGCATGAATGATTCGGCTAACTTTTCGCTTGTAAAACTCAGCCTGCTCATAGTCACCAGCACCAACACATTTTGAAATGATAACAGCTAAACCAAGGACAATTGAAATACCTGGCAAACCTTGAAACATGATAATCGTTCCACCAACTGAGTTAGCTGCGATGGCTGCTGTTCCAAACAAAGAAACAACAGATAAGACAATCAAGCGTCCAAGGAAAAACATGCCATTTTCAAAACCAAATGGTAGTCCAATACCAAGAACTTTTTTAATCATTTGCCAATCAACTTTTTCTTTCAAGAAGTTTCCTAAAGTCAAATCTGACTTAATATGATGGGCAAACCACAAAATTAAAAACATGGCTCCTACACGAGAAAATAGAATTGGAACAGCCACTCCTTCAACGCCCCAACCGCAACCATAAATCAAGCTGACGCCCATGACAATATTCAAGCCATTCATCACCAGCATGATATTCATCGGCAAGCGTGATTTATTTAAGGTTCTGAAAATCGCTGCGCCCGAATTGTAAAGAGCAATAAACGGTGTTGAGAGTGCGACAATATTAAAATAACGATCGGCTTGCGCGTGAACTTCAGGCGTGATTGCCCCAAACAAGTGACTTAAAATAAAGGGTTTAATCGCAAAAATCAAAAGCGTAATCGCTAAACTAAAGTACGAAGTGAATTTCACCAACTGATTGACTGCTTTATTGGCATTTTTGCTATCGCGATCACCGAGATATTGCCCAGCAACAATCCCACCACCAGTCGCAAAAGCCGCAAAAATACTGATAAAGAGTGCCATCAAGAATTCAACCAAGGATACACCTGAAACCGCTGCTTCACCCACCCTTGAAACCATGATGGAAGCAATTAACCCGACCAAAAATTCCAAGCCCTGCTCGATAATTAATGGAATAAATAATTTAGCTAAATCACGATTACTGAAAAAGTAATCCTTTTTCATAGCCCTATCCGAAAAACTGTCCATTCTTTCCTCCTATTCCGATAACTACTAATAATATTACACCTTGGAGTCTGCTCAAAGTCAAGAACTTTTTTAATTTTTCTGGAATTTTAATGATAAAAACAACCAAACTAAAGTGTTTAGTTGCTTTGTGTTATTTTTTAGGTATCATTTTCTTAGCTTTGGCTGAATAATCTGTTACCACGACTTTTATCACAGCTACTGACATGGTCATTTTCTCGGTGAATTCAAATCTTTTTCCAGTCTGATGTTGCATTAATTGATCTAAAGCGTGTGCTTTTCATCATATTTATCCAAGAGCTCTGCTTTTCCACGACCGATAAATGACGTAAAGAAGGCACCGTATTTACATGGAATTTCATGGTTGTAATCAAGTATCACTTCACCTTCAATTTGAATACATACTTTTGGATTTTGAGCAATCAAATCAAGTTTATGTCCTTGCCTTGCTCCATGCATGTAAAAGATAAATTGATTCTTTTCTTCATCGTATTCACAGCCATAATGAAGAGGACCACATAAGGAAACTCTTCATCAAAAAGTCCTAAATGTAAAATCATATTTTTCTCAATGATTGCCTGAATTTCTGCTAAATCAGTCACTTCTCGGTCACAGCGTCTCATCTCTGGCATAAATCTACCACCAATCCTTTTTTAAACATTATAACAAAAATGTAATTTTTTTCTGTAGTTAAATATGATTTTCATTATTTTTTAATCTGTATTGCATAGCTATTTTTAATATGTTAAACTAATATCGTTTTAATCACATTAAAACGTTTAAAATTTCACATATAGGAGTTTTTATGAAACAAGAAAGTTATTTTGATGGTGGTTTGCTAAGTTATGTTGGCCACCGTATCATCGCTAGTCTGATTACTATTTGTACCCTAGGCATTTGTGCGCCTTGGGGGATTTGTATCATGATTAATTGGAAAGTCAAACACACTGTCATTGACGGTCATCGTTTGTACTTTGACGGCACAGCCACGCAACTCTTTGGAAACTGGATTAAATGGCTCATTCTAACAATTATTACAATAGGTATTTATTCATTCTGGCTTAACATCAAGCTAGAACAATGGATTACCACACACATCATTTAGATTAATAAAGAATACACGTGCAAAAACTGAACCACGTAAAACGCTGATAGAAGAATTAAAAGCATGAACAAATGGTTTTTAGGTTTCATTGCCATTATTTATGTAGTTTTAGTTGGATGTTCTAAAAAGACTGATGAAAAAACGTATTATGATGATAAATTTATGTCATCTCTTGCAAAAGGTTTAGAGTCAAGATGAGCTTACATAGATAGCTACGACGATGAATCAAAAGAATTCTACACTACTGCTATCAAATCGGTAAATATAGCAATCTCTCATTCAAAGATAGTAAATTACAAGAAGAAGCTATTGCTTATATCAATTCATTAAAAGAATGTAATAAAGTTGCTCAAGCATTCGGAGTAGATTCATTCTATGAAAAATGGTCTAATGCTTACGATAACAGAACTGAAGTTTTAAATAAAATTAACAAAATCAAAAAGATAAAAACTTCAAAAGCTAATCAAAAGAATTTAGATGAACTCTTAGCTTCTGGTAAAGAAGTTCAAAACAATAATAATGCAAAAGAACAAGTTCTAAATCCAATTAACTCTTTGTCATTTGCTAAAAACGAAGAAGATTCTTTCGAAGAGTATGCATAATATAATGCTACTGTAACTAACAACACAGAATTTACAATTGAAGACTTAAGCATAGTAGCAAAATTAAAAAATGATCAAGGCGTAGTTGTTGATGAAGAATATTTATCTCTTAACAACTGGACACCTAGCGAAACGCATCAAGTTGAATTTGGGACTGATAAAATGTTCTCAACAATTGAATATAACATTGATTATATCGAAATAAAAGATAATTAAAATCATCCAAAACCCCAGCTAGTATTTTCTAGCTGGGGTTATTTCTTTCCTCACTCCGCGATTGCTTTAGCGATTTCTTGTGGGGTGATGTTGGTGAAGTATGGTGTGGTGTCGATTGTTTGAAGTTTGGCTAAAATGTCTTGGTATTCGTAGCGAAGGCCGATGAGTTCTTCTTCAATATCTGAAATGTCTTTGATGCCAAAAAAATCACCGTAAATTTTCAGTCCTGTAATCATAGATTTTTCGACTTTCACATAACTTGTCAGCTTACCTGCTGGGTAGCGGACTGAGCGTTTGATGGTGTAGTCGGGTGATTTGCCGTAAGTCCAGTCCCAAGTGCCAAATTGCTCATCAGCAAGTTTCTTAATCTCAGTTAATTCCTCATCAGAAAGGACGTACTCGGTCATATCTGGATAAGATGCTTTCATTTTGCCTAATAATCTGTCTGAAAACTCTTGAACTGTGATTTTATCTGGTAATTCATCTAAAATATTGGTCACACGCGCACGCACCGATTTAACACCTTTTGACTCGATTTTATCTTTTGAAACTTGCAGGGCATTACCAAGAACGGTCATGTCCACGTCAAAAAGCAGGCACCCATGGTGCATCATGCGTCCTTTGTAATAAGCTTGTGCATTCCCACAGAATTTCTTGCCATTAATCTCAAGGTCATTTCGTCCGGTGAAAGTCGCTGTGACTCCTAAATCAGCTAAAGTTTCAATGACTGGTTGCGAAAACGTCTTGAAATCAAACGCCCCTTCTTCTGCTTTGTTGGAAATAATTGTGTAATTCAGATTGTTAAGGTCGTGATAAACAGCACCACCACCTGACAAACGACGAACGACATGAATCCCATATTTATCAGTGTAAGCCTTATTAATCTCTTCGATTGCATTCTGGTGTTTTCCAATCACAATAGTTGGCTCATTTATCCAAAGAATAAAAAGCTCGTCTTCGTCTCGCAATTCACGAAAAGCATAAGTTTCCAAGGCAATATTGTAAGCGGGATTGTGGGACTTGTTAACGATGTACTTCATCTGAAAGCTCCTTCATTTTCATTAGGTTTAGTATATCAGAATCTCAATCCACCGTCTTTTAATTTGCTCGCTAATTCTCCCAAGCTTTTCTAAACCGTCTGATACAATCTGGAATATCTTCCAAATCAATCTTACTAAATCCAAGAAATAGACTTTCCTGCAAGCAATCGGCTTTTTCTTGCCAAAATTGCATGGTGTCATAAAGCTGAACCCCTTCTTTTTCTGCGCGTTTGATGGCATCACATTGGTTGATTTTATCAAGAAAAGTCACCAAAAAATACTGTCCACTGACGTTTGAAGACAATTTGATAGGCGTATTAAACTGCTCAAATTCTTTTTTAAAGGCATCATAGCACTTTTTGAAAACATGATTCATCTTGCGAACTAAGCGGTCGTAATCACCACTTGATAGGATATTGGCTAGAGCAATCTGATTTAAGAGATTGACCATACTGTTGTAAAACTTGAATTTTTCTAGAAAACTCTCAGTGGACTTGTTCTGGCAAAACCATATAGCCCATACGAAAAAAGGGTGAAAGGATTTTTGAAAAAGTCCCCAGATAAATCACACGATCCAGATAGTCAATTGATTTCAAGGCCAGAATGGGACGTTGATAATAACGGAGCTCACTGTCATAGTCATCCTCAAAAATAAAAGAATTATGCGCCTCAGCAAAACTCAAGAGTTCACGGCGTCTAGAAATCGGCATAATCATGCCAAGCGGAAATTGGTGAGAGGGTGTGGTGTAAATCATTTCAATCTCAGCATTTCTATCTACCTACGTCAATTCTAAGCCCTTGTCATCAATATCAGCAGTTATGATAGGATAGTGATTTTTCCTAAAGATTTTACGCACCTTGGGATAAATCGGGTCTTCCATCAGAACACTTCTTTTCGTATTCCCCAAAAACTGACAAATATAATCCAGCGATTGTTGAAGCCCACTGGTGATAATGATTTGGTCTGGGTGACATTTTACCCCACGAATACGCTCCAGATGACGACTGATTTCATTTTAGACTGAGGCGAAAAAATGAAGCAAAATCGTACAAATAATAACAAATATATTTTCTTAATTTTTCTAGCTATCTATTTTTTAGCAACTGGTGGCATCTTTGTCAAACTCAGTCCCTTACCACCAATCAACACTGGATTTTACTGTGTTTTATTTTCCATTCCCATGTTAACGCCTTTTCTCAAGAAGTCTGAGTTACAGGCTTTAATCCGCAAACAAATAGCAACAATTATTCTAGCGGGAGCATTTTTAGCGCGTGATTTAACTTTATGGAATAGCTCTTTTTCATACACTAGTGTGGCCAATGCCAATCTTTTGGTGAATCTTAACCCATTCACCGTTATTCCAGTCAGTTATTTCCTATTCAAAGAAAAAATGATGTCTAAATTTTTGTTTGGCGGTCTCATTACGCTTATTGGTGTGCTGGTTCTCATGGCAAATAAAGTGAGTATGTCTCCAGACCGTTTACTTGGAGATTCACTAAGTCTTGGCTCATCTATCTTTTACGCCATGTTCATGATTACAGTTTACAAATTGCGCGATTCGGTAACATCAACCATCATTATGTTTATCAGTGCTTTTGGCACTTTACTAGTACTAGCTACCGTGATTTTCTTTACCGAAGGCTTTTATGTGCCACAAAATTTTGGTGAACTTTGGCCACTTTTGGCACTGGCTCTCGTCTCTCAAATTTTAGAGCAAGGCTTATTAGCTTATTGTTTGGGAAAAGCGAATGCTTGCCTATCATCCTTAATTACCCTATCTCAGCCAGTTGTTGCCGCGTTATACGCTTGGGTAATTTTCAACGAGAGCTTTAATCTCCAAACTATCATCGCTATTTTAATCACTTTGACAGGTGTTTACTTTGCTAAAACACAAACATCAACTAACATCGCACAAGAAAAAGCCTAGCTTTTTAATATTACATTCAAAACAGAAGCATCCTCAAAACTTAATTCACACTTCAATTTTCATGCTCAACTAAAAAGGATTGCAGTAAATCACTTAATTGTGACTGCAGTCCTTTTTTGATTTAGAAAAAATTCATACATAAAGAGCATGAGAATCCTATCTCATACTCCTTTTAATCTATATTAACTGGTGAGAACTTGTTGAATCATGGCACAAATAAATGCCAAATTTATCAGTAAATAAACCTGAAGAAATCTAATTTCACCTGGGAAAAGTAACGGGAAGTCTTGTGTATTCTCTTTTTTTCGATAATATTTTGAAAAAAGATACTAACTTCACCGATAAATACAGAAATAACAAAGAATACAGAAAGAAGTATTCTATTGTCATACCCATCGGGTATCCCATTAATAAAATGCACCACAATTATCCTAGGTGAGAATAAAAATAGAACCGTTATAAAGACAAATACTACAAAATACAGCAACCTAACATATAAAGAAAATTTATTAGTGTTAACATTGATTTATGCTAACTTGTTGAATCACAGCGTCTGTCAAACTATTTTTTCGGCATGTTATGGATGGCTTGTCCGATGGTGTCTAAGAAGGCTTCGTACATGTTTTCTGAGAAAGTCGGGTGCCCATGGATAGCTTGAGCCACGTCATCAACGGTCAATTCATTTTCCATGATGGTTGCTGCTTCGTTGATGAGTTCCGCCGCTGCTGGTCCAATGATATGAACACCCAAGATTTCATGGTACTTGCTATCTGCGATGACTTTGACAAACCCTCGAGCCTCATTTGAAGCGATAGCACGTCCATTGCCAAAAAAACTTGATTTACCAATCAAAATATCGCCGTATTGCTCGCGCGCAGCTTCTTCGGTCAATCCAACCATGGCAACTTCTGGATGCGTATAAACTGCAGCGGGAGTGTACTTGAGTTTTGCTTTGCGATGATTACCAGAAAGAGCATTCTCAGCAGCCACTTCTCCCATGCGGTAAGCAGCGTGCGCCAGCATTTTCTGACCGTTGACGTCGCCTGGGGCATAGATACCTGGAATTGACGTTTCTTGATAATCGTTAACTTTGATACGATTGCCGTCCATCTCTAAGCCAAGATTTTCAAGACCTTTCATCTGTGGCACGCGTCCGATAGATAGCAGAGCTTTATCAGCTTGGATAGTCTCACCATTTGTTAATTTCAAGCTTAAGTGACTTGTCTCATCAATGATTTCGCTCACCCCAACATTTGTCTTAATGGTCATGCCTTTTTTCGTCAAAATTTTTTGCAACTCTTGTGAGATTTCTTTGTCCATTGCTGGAATAATGCGGTCAGCCATTTCGATAACAGTCACCTCAACGCCGTAAGATGCCCAGACCAAACCAAGCTCGATACCAACAACGCCACCACCCATAACAACAAGAGATTTCGGTATCTCACGTAAATCAAGAATCTCATCAGATGTCAAAACACGTGGCGAATCAATGCCAGGGATATTAATACGTGACACTTTGGAACCTGTAGCAAGAATAATCTTGCACCCTTTGATGATTTCAGAACCAATATGGACTGTTTTATCGGGATTGACTTTGGCAAGTCCATTAAAAATGGTTACTTTATTGGCTTTTAGAAGTGAACGGACACCGCCAGTTAGCGTTTTTACAACCGTATTTTTAAAATCAACGGTCTTATCCATGTCAATACTGTAATCTGTTGAGGCAAGATTAATGCCTCGATTTGCAGCGATTTTAAGGCCGTCTAAAATTTCAGCATTCTTGAGATAAGTCTTGGTTGGAATGCAACCGACATTCAAGCAAGTACCGCCAAATTCTGATTTTTCAACGATAGCAACTTTAGCCCCTAACTGTGCTCCACGAATGGCGGCATAATAACCCGCAGGTCCACCACCGACGACAATCAAATCATATTCATCTGCCGCTAAATCAGCTGCACTAAAAACTCCAGCTTTAGTAGAAACAGCATTTGGTACTTCAAGACCTGCAGACTCAAGTTGACTAGCGGCTTCCTTGAGACTGAGATCTTCAGCAATCACTTCCCCTTCTGCTCCGATATAGCCAATCACTTCAGTCACTGGCACCACATCACCAGCTGGGTGAACGATTTTCAAAAGTACACCAGAGTCGTCAGCTTCGATTTCCATATTAGTCTTGTCAGACATGATTTCAAGAAGAATATCACCTTCGTTCACTACATCGCCTTCAGCTTTTTTCCACTTAAGAATTTCTCCTTCTTGCATGTCCACACCGAGCTTTGGCATGATAATTTCTACTGCCATAAATTTCCTTTCTTAATCTTTTTAATCTCAAATCAATAGTTCCAAAGGATTTTCTAGCAACGCTTTTAAATCCAACATAAATTTAGCACCATTCATCCCGTCGACCAAACGATGATCAATGGTCAAGCTAAGTCCCATAATTGGACGAATCACTACCTGTCCATCAATAGCAACTGGCGTGTCAACGGTCGCTGAAATTCCTAAAATAGCAGAGTTTGGCTGGTTGATAATCGGGTTAAAGGACTTAACCCCAAACATTCCTAGGTTCGTGATAGAGAAAGTTGACCCAGACATATCAGCTGCCTTTAATTTGCCAGCTTGCGCTTTCTGAATCACATCTTTTGAGGCAACCACAAAATCAGACAAGGTCATCTTATCAGCTCCATGAACAACTGGAACCACCAAACCATCTGGCAAGCCCACGGCAATACCCAGATTAACAAAATGATGCAACTCAATAGCTTTTGCGTCATTAATCAAAGAGGCATTTAAATAACGATGCTCCTCTTTTATCAAGATCTTCGCAACCGCAAGTCCAATCAAATCAGTTACAGTCACCTTGTAGCCCGTTTTTGCCATGATTGGCTCAATCAACTGCTTACGAAGCGCGAAAAGATTCGTCATATCTATGTCATAATCAAGCGTGAAAGTTGGAGCTGTAAAGTAAGACCTCGACATGCCTTTTGAGATTGCCTTGCGCATAGCAGACATTTTAATCACTTCGATACCATCTGGCACACTTTGAATCTCTTCACTACCCTTGTTCTTATCGGTACCTGCTTTAGCAAAGACATCATCCTTAGTAATCTTGCCACTAATACCAGTTCCAGCGATACCAGAAAGCTCAAGGCCCATATCTTCCGCAATCCTACGAGCAAGCGGCGTCACGCGCAGCTTAGCAAACCTCACCACGTCATCTTTATGAATACGCCCATTTTCACCAGTCCCGCTGATGCTATCAAGCGCGATTCCACGCTCTGCGGCTAGCTTTCTAGCCGCTGGTGTCGCACGTATCTTACTTTTTTGGAAAATGGCTAGCGCATCAGACGGTTGAGAGAAATCAGCTGACGCTTCCTGAACTGATTCTAACTGTTCCGCCTGTTCTTCTCTCACCAAATCATCAACGTTTTCCCCTGCTGCTCCGATATAGCCAATCACTTCAGTCACTGGCACCACATCACCAGCTGGGTGAACGATTTTCAAAAGTACACCAGAGTCGTCAGCTTCGATTTCCATATTAGTCTTGTCAGACATGATTTCAAGAAGAATATCACCTTCGTTCACTACATCGCCTTCAGAGAATTTCCACTCGAGAATTTCTCCTTCTTGCATGTCTACACCAAGTTTTGGCATGATAATCTCATTTGCCACAGAAAACACCCCCTTTTAATCTACGTGCCCGTTTCGAGCCATCTTATAAATAGCCGCTTTAATCTTTTCGACATCAGGTAGGATAGCTTGTTCCAAAACACTGGCATAAGGCACGGGTACATCTTCACTCGCCAAACGCACAATTGGATAATCAAGATAATCAAAAGCTTCGCTTTCTGTAACCTGAACAGCTATTTCTCCAATAAATCCACCCGTTTTATAAGCATCATTGACTAACATCAACTTGCCCGTTTTCTTAACCGAATTGATAATCAAATCCTTATCAAGCGGAATGAGGGTGCGAGGGTCAACCACTTCAACGCTAATGCCGTCAGCAGCCACTTCATCAGCAGCCTTAAGAACACGCTCTAACATGCGACCATAAGTCACAATCGTCAAATCGGTTCCTTCACGCTTAATGTCTCCCTTACCAAGAGGAATGTACTCACCACTATCAAGCGAAACCTCTTCTTTCTTGCCATACAAAGCTTTCGGCTCCATGAAAATGACAATATTATTATCTCGAATGGCTGATTTTAAAAGTCCTTTGGCGTCATTTGCAGTTCCAGGTGCTACCACTTTGATACCTGGAATATGTGTCAGCCAAGCCTCCAAGGATTGCGAGTGCTGAGCAGCCGATCCGATTCCAGAGCCTGACGCTACCCGAAAAGTGACTGGCGTTTTTAACCCACCACCAAACATATAGTTGTTCTTAGCACCATTATTGACAATGGCATCCATCATAATCGTGATAAAATCCATAAAAGTTACGTCAACAATCGGACGAAGACCTGTAATAGCAGCTCCAATAGCACTTCCAGCAATAGCCGCTTCTGAAATTGGAGTATCTCTAACACGTTTCGGACCAAATTCTTCAAACATTCCTACAGACGTGCCAAAATCTCCGCCGTAAATTCCGACATCCTCTCCCATGAGAAATATGGTCTCATCTTTTCGCATCTCTTCTGTCATGGCAAGATTGATCGCCTCACGCAAGGCCATTTGTTTTGTTTCAGTCATTATTTTTCTCCTCTGTTAATGAAAGGCTGCTTAGTCTACCCAGACATCTTCAAAAGCGACTGACAAATCTGGTGTAGGACTATTTTTAGCAAATTCATAAGCCTCATCGACTTCTTTCACCACTTGAGCATCAATGGCATCAAACTCGGCAGCACTTACTAGATCATGTTCTGTCAAATAAGTACGAAATTTGACAAGTGGGTCTTTTTTCTTCCACTCATTAACCTCTTCTTTACTGCGATATTTTCCAGCGTCAGCTGTTGAATGCCCGAACCAACGGTAAGATTCTACCTCAACAATCGCTGGGCCGTTTCCAGAACGCACATGCTCAACTGCCTTGCCCATTGTCTCGTAAACCGCTAAAACATCATTGCCATCTTCACAATAAAATCCAGGAATGCCATAAGCTTCTGCGCGTGTATAAAGGTGAGGTGTATTTGTCGCATGCTTGATATTCATCGAAATACCATAGCGATTATTGATAATATAGAAAATCACTGGGAGTTTCCAAGTAGCTGCTAAGTTGACCGATTCATGAAAAGAGCCTTCATTGGTTGCCCCGTCGCCAGAAAAAGCCACAACGATATTGCCAGTTTTTTGATAATCTTGAGTAATCGCTGCGCCAACAGCAAGGGCATAACCACCACCAACAATCCCATTCGTGCCGTAATTACCTTTTTCAAAATCAGCTAAATGCATCGATCCACCACGACCTTTTGACACACCCGTTGCTTTTCCAGCAAGCTCAGCCATCATTTTGTTCAAATCCATATCTTTGGCAATACTTTGTCCGTGCCCACGGTGGTTTGAAAAAATAATATCATCGTAAGATAAATGAGCCATCGCCCCAACACTTGCCGCTTCTTCCCCTACAGAAAAATGCGTCATTCCTTGGACAAAACCACGTCGAACGAGTTTATTAATTCGCATATCAAATTCGCGAATACGCTGCATCTTCAGATACATTTCCATATATAGTTCTAGAGACAAAGTCATCTTTTGCCCTCCAATTATCTTTTTCGTAGTCCTTTCATCATATGATAATATCCAGCAAATCACAAATTATTTAACCGCTTTTTTGCAAACGCTTCGAGGTAAATTAAAAAGACGCTTGCTACGCCTTGGATTAACAAGATTTCTAAAATTAGTCGGCCAATAAAAGAGGCAAGTGGCCGGGAAAACCACTTGCTTCGGAGTTATATGAAAAGTTTTTAGGATGATTATATTATATGATTTTCACTTTTATACTGCATCCGTCTTAGGACCTATTTTCATTTTTTAGGTATTTCTTTAAATGTATTGACTTATCTCCAAAAAGTTTTACAATGATAGCAGCAAAGAAAGAATCAGATGGGGGATTTGTTTTTGTTTCAACATTATAAAATTATTCAACGCTTCATTCATATCCTGTCAGCTCGTGTCCTTATCGTTTCGTGTGCCTGTATTTTCTGGCTATATCAGCACGGTTATCTGACCAATCAGGAAAAAATTCAAGCACTCATCGGTCAAGATAAAGTCTGGGGAGCAATCATATTCACTATCTTCCAGATGATGCAAGTTGTCGTGCCAATCGTTCCAGCAAGTCTGACCATGATGCTTGCTGTTATGACTTTTCATCCTTTTGCTGGTGTTTTGACAAGTTGTATCGGAATCATTATTGGAACAATGATTTTATTTTTGCTAACACGTTGGTACGGTAAGCGATTTTGCCTTCTTTTCATCAAAGAAGCCACACTGAAAAAGTACGAATCCTTGATTGCTGGACACAAATCTTTTACCGTGATTTTCATCATCTGCATGCTTCTACCTTTTGCCCCTGCAGACTTACTGGTTATGTTAGCAGCTCTCAGTAACATGCCGTTTAAAACCTTCGCTAGAATCATCATCTGCTGCAAACCCATCTCAATTATTGGTCACATTTTACTGCTTTTTTATGGTGGTGAATGGGTCATTCATATCATCTAAGTTCTGGGAATTTTTCTTAGAACTTTTTAGTTATTTTTTATAGCGCAAACGCTTGCGTTATTTGAACTTTCTGCTAAAATAAAAGAAAAAGTCTTTCTCTTTGAGGTACTCAATCATGACAAATGAAACTTTGATGCAATACTTTGAATGGTATTTACCAAATGACGGCAAACACTGGAAACGTTTGGCAGCTGATGCTTCTCATCTTGCCCAAAAAGGTATCACCAAAATTTGGATGCCCCCTGCTTTTAAAGCGACGCATGATGGTGATGTGGGCTATGGCGTCTATGACCTTTTTGACCTAGGTGAATTTAACCAAAAAGGAAGCATTCGAACAAAATACGGAACAAAAGCTGACTACCTTGAAGCTATTTCAGCTCTTAAAAGTAATGGTATTGAGCCATTGGCTGATGTTATTTTAAATCACAAAGCTGCAGCTGACCACACTGAAACTTTTAAGGTTGTCGAGGTAGCACCAGAAGATCGGACAAAGGTCATCAGTCAGCCTTTTGAAATTGAAGGGTGGACAAATTTTACCTTTGATGGTCGCCACCATGCCTATAACGATTTTGAATGGCATTGGTATCACTTTACTGGCACAGACTATGATGTTAGAACTGGCAAAACTGGCATTTTCCAAATTCAAGGAGACAATAAAGGCTGGGCAAACCAAGATTTGGTTGATGGTGAAAATGGGAACTACGACTATCTCATGTATTCCGACCTAGATTTCAAACATCCAGAAGTCCTTAAAAACATTTACGATTGGGCAGATTGGTTTGTTGAAACAACTGGGGTTAAGGGATTTCGTTTAGACGCCATTAAGCACATCGATTCTTTCTTCATGGGAAACTTTATTCGTGATATGAAAGCTAAGTACGGCAATGATTTTTACGTTTTTGGTGAATTTTGGAACGGTGATGAAAAGTCAAATAAAGATTACCTCACAAGTACTGATTATCGATTTGATTTGGTCGATGTTCGTCTGCACCAAAATCTCTTTGAAGCAAGTAAAGCCAAGGAAACTTATGATTTACGTCAGATTTTTGAGCAAACCTTGGTGAAAAATCATCCAGACTCTGCTGTTACTTTTGTTGATAATCATGATACCCAACGTGGTCAAGCACTGGAATCAACTATTGAAGAATGGTTTAAACCAGCAGCTTACGCCCTCATTTTGCTTCGTCAAACCGGGCTTCCTTGCATTTTCTACGGAGATTATTACGGCATTTCGGGACAATTTGCCCAGAAAAGTTTTCAAGATAATATTGATAAATTGCTTAAACTTAGAAAAACCGCCGTTTATGGTCAAGAACTAGATTATTTTGACCAAGCTAACTGTATCGGTTGGACTTACCTTGTTGATGACGAACGCCCAACTGCTCTTGCTGTTCTCATCAACAATAGCAAAGCTACATCAAAGCGCATGTTTGTTGGAGAAAAATGGGCTGGTAAATTGTTCACTGATGCTCTTGGCAACCAAACTGCGCATGTCCAAATTGATGAGCAAGGCTATGGTGATTTCCTAG
Source organism: Streptococcus lutetiensis (assembly GCF_900475675.1). Classification (NCBI taxonomy): domain Bacteria; kingdom Bacillati; phylum Bacillota; class Bacilli; order Lactobacillales; family Streptococcaceae; genus Streptococcus; species Streptococcus lutetiensis. The sequence continues at coordinate 798,605 of NZ_LS483403.1, read as the reverse complement.
TTGGTGAAAAATCAATCAGTACTTGGATACCACTAGCAAAATAATGATCTAAAAAAAGCGATTAGAAAATGTTTCTAATCGCTTTTTACATATTTATATTTATGCAACAAAACAAACACTCTATCCAGCTTGTGCTGTTTGCATTTGGTAATAAACACCTTGTTTTGTCATTAACTCATCATGTGTACCGTATTCTACGATATCACCATCAACCATTACTAAGATACAGTCGGCTGATTGAATCGTTGACAAACGGTGAGCGATGATAAAGCTTGTACGATCTTTCATCAACTTTTCAAAGGCTTCTTGAACAAGGATTTCTGTACGAGTATCAATAGATGATGTCGCTTCGTCCAAAATCAAGATTTTTGGTAATTTCACAAAAATACGAGCGATAGTCAAAAGCTGACGTTGTCCTTGTGATAATGACGCTCCCGCATCAGACAAGTAAGTGTCATAACCATTTGGCAACTGACGAATGAAGAAATCTGCGTTAGCTGCTTTTGCTGCTGCAATAACTTCCTCACGAGTAGCCTCTGGATTCCCATAAGCAATGTTATCGTGGATTGTTCCGACTTTTAACCAAGTCTCTTGCAGAACCATACCGATTTGTTGGCGTAGCTCTTCAACCGAGTAATCAGCCATTGACACGCCATCAAGGTAAATCGCACCCTTATCAACTTCGTAGAAGCGCATCAAAAGATTAATCAAGGTTGATTTACCAGCACCAGTTGGCCCGACGATGGCAACTTTTGAAGCGGCTGTAATCGAAAGATTCAAATGATTAATCAAAGTTTTCTGTGGTGTGTAACCAAATGACACATCTTTAAATTCAATTTGTCCTTGAATCTTATCAGCATCAAGCTGCGCTTTTACTGGAAGCGGCTCGTATTCTTCATCTAAAATATCGTAAAGACGTTCCACACAGGCAATGGCACCTTGCAATTCAGACAAGACTGATGAAATATCATTAAATGGTTTGGTATATTGAGTAACGTAATTCAAGAAAGTTGTCAATTGACCAACGGTAAAGGCACCTGACATGATACGAAGAGCCCCGACACCTGCAAGCAAAGCGTAAATCAAACTATTGATAAAGCGCGTTGATGGGTTAACCGTTGATGAATAGAAGATGGCACCTTGCGAATAATCCGCATAAGTATCATTGATTTCTGTGAAAGTATCAATCGCTGCTTCTTGTGCATTAAAGACATGCAAAAGACTTTCTTGACGAATCATCTCTTCTATGTACTGCGTTTTGCGACCACGAGATTTGGTTTGTTTTTGATACAAATGATAACTCTTATTAGCAATAAAGCGTGCTAGGAAAAGAGATAAAGGTGTCAAAATAAGCACCAAACCAAGCATCAACAAATCAATGTCAGCCATTGTCACAATAGTAATGATAATTGTCAAAACCCCAATGAAAAATTGGTTGAAGACCATCAAAAGACCATTACTTAGCTGCTCAGCATCAGTTGTGACACGACTAACCAAATCACCAGAGCTTTTCTTATCCAGATAAGAAATCGGCATTTGGTTCAATTTTGCCATAACTCTTTGACGTAAATCATAAATATAACAAAAGATCAAACGATTGTAAATCAAAGGATTTAACCATTGAACCAAGGTATTTAGAGCAATGACAATCACCATTTTCGTGATAATCGGAATAATCAAGGTCAATGATTTTGGTGATAACACCACATCAACAGCATTACCAATAAGGACAGGAAGGTAAACCGTTAGAGCAACTTGGGCAATTGTTCCAAGAGTCGCTCCAATCACAAGTCCTTTTTGAGAAAGAAGCTCTTTAAACAAACGACAGATTGTATCAGATTGTTTTCTTGCTTTCATCTTCTAGTCCTCCTTTCCTTTTTGATGTTGTGAGTAATGGATATCTCGGTAAAGCTCATTACTTGCAAGCAATTCATCGTGACTTGCAAATCCTAGTTGATGTCCCTTATCCAAAAGCAAAATCTTATCAGCAGCCTTCAAACTATTAGTACGTTGTGAAATCAAAATCAAAGTTGTATCACTCAATTGCTCATGAATAGCAGTCAATAATTTTGATTCTGTCAAGTAATCAAGGGCTGATGTTGAATCATCCAAAATAAGAAGCGGAGCTTTTTGAACAATAGCACGCGCAATCGTCAAACGTTGACGTTGTCCTCCAGAGAAATTACGGCCAAAGGCTTCAACTGTCGCATCTAGCTGTCCTTCTTTTTCAGAAACAAAGTCACTAGCCTGTGCAATATCCAAAGCTTTCCAAAGCGTCTCGTCACTCACGTCACCCCTCATTCCTAGAGTTAAGTTAGAACGAATAGTTCCTTGGAAAAGCTCAGCTTTTTGCGGCACCACACTGACCCATGAACGCCACTCACCTAAGGTTTTAGGCGATTTTTGATTTTGGAAAATAGCTAAGCGACCTTCCTGAGGTGTGTAGAGATGTGTAAGGAGTTCAACTAAGGTTGATTTCCCTGAACCAGTTCCCCCAATAACTCCTAAAAAGTCACCTGGATTTAGTTGAAAATCAATGTGTGATAGTGATGGTTCTGCTGCTGTTGGATAAGTGAAGCTCATATCGTTCACACTAACCGCAAAATCAGATGTCATTTCTTCAAGTTCAGTCGCCAAGTCTTCAGACTCTTTTTCAAAAACTTCTGTGATACGTTTAGCACTGATAAAGGATTGGTTAAGTGAAGTTACAAGCATTGTCATCTTAAGCAATTCAGTCAAAATTTGCAAAAGATAGTTAACCAAGGCAATCAACATCCCTTGAGAAAGAAGACCTTTACCAATTTGGATATTTCCTTGCCATATGACAAGAATCAAAGTACTGTTTACCACAAGGTAAGTCAAAGGTGTTACTAAACTTGATAAGCGCCCTGCTTTTAATTGTAAGTCAGTGTAGTTTTGGTTCGCAGCCGCAAATTCTCTTTCTTCCTTGTCTACTTGACCAAAAGCTCGAATGACACGAACCCCTTCCAACTGCTGACGTGTCATGTTAACAATCTTATCTGTTGCACGACGAATGCTAGCATAAATTGGATTCAAAAGATGTGACATGGTAAAGACGATTACAAATAAAATGGCAACCATGACTAAAAAGTCGATAGTCATCTTAGAGCTGATATTAAAAGCCATGATGATGGCACCAAAGACAATAATCGGTGCACGTAGGAAAAGACGCAAGAATTGGTTAATTCCTGTTTGAATTTGGTAAGTATCACTGGTTAAGCGTGTCACCAAACTTGAAGTCGTCAGTTTATCACGATCTTCCTTACTCAAACCCATGATTTTTTCAAACAAATCCTTAGTCAGCTGACGCGTATAACCAACCGCGGCTTTTGAAGAAAAGTATTGTGCGGTAATCGCCACAATGACACCGACAACAGCAAATAAGAACAAAAGTCCAATCATCAAAACAAGATTCACCTCGTTATTGCTTGGAATAATCGTATCAACGATTCGCGCAATGATAATAGGAACTAATAATTCAAAAGATGCTTCAAACAATTTGAAAAGGGGACCTAAGACAGTCTCTTTAAGGTACCCTTTGAAATAACGACTTAAATATTTCATATTTCTCTTTTTTAATAGAGATACTAAACTCTAAACTTTACTATTTTAAAATAAGCTCATCAATTCAATCAAATACAAATTGAAATGAACTTCACGCGAGTAGTAAATATTACCACCATTTCGATATAGCTGTCCACCTGAAATCAAAGCCAGAGGATGATAGTAAAAATAAGATTCACCAGTCGTGTTACCAAGACTTGGAGCTACTACGTCGCGTGAATAAGTTTTAGCTAAAGTAATTGTATTTTTACTACCATGCTTTGCAATATAATCAATATAAGATGTTCCAAAGTTATAAGCTTGAACAGCTGTCCAAACATCTACTCCTGCCTCATGGGCTAAAGAAAGATTTTCTGAAAGGACTGTGACCCCTTGGCGAATACTCGTTTTACTATCAGTGATGGAATTAGCAACACCGTCTGAACTTTCGCTAGATTGCATAACGTCGCCATCATTTCCCTTTGTTTCTGTGTAAATCATTGCCAAGACCAACTCAACGTTGGCTGTGGTGTCATTATCGTCTAAAATCTCTTTGACCATGCTTTTATACTGCAATACATTATGAACATTTTCATGAGTGACGTAAACTTGGTAGCCACAGAAAATGACAAATACCAGTACAATTAGGCGTTTTAAGAACTTAAACATTATTTATTTTGAATATCCTCTATATTTTTAATCAAGATGGAATAGGTTCCATTTGGATTTTGAATAAATTCAACCGACTCAGCATCCTCATAAACATTATTAGGAACAATTAATTGGATACCATTTGACAGTGACAATTTTTGATTCTCTAATTTTTTCGTTTGGCGCGAATGGTCAATATCTGAGACCTGAATTGGCTCTGGAATGCTTTCTTTCAACTCATCAACAAAGGTCAAACGAGCTGTTAAATTATTGTCAAAGAGTTGGTCCGCCAGCTTTTCAGGTGATAATTCTTGCTCTTCTTCCAAATTTTTGTGAATGGCTGCTTTCATTTTTGATTGGAAAGCAAAATCATCTTGTTGGAAGTTTTCAGCAATTTTTTGGGCTGCTTGTTCCACCATTTTGATCGATTTTTTGACCGACTGTTCAGGCTGAACTTGCAATAGATTCTCTGAGAAATAGTTAGCAAAGCTACCATTGTGCTTAATGCGTTTTTCAATCAAATAATAATGATGGTTAACACGATTAATCACCAAGGCTTCATCTGGTGTTTGAGCTGCAGATGGGTAATTATTTTGTGTGATTTTAATCGGACTTTCACTGTCACTTGAAATGTGTGTGAAATTTTCTCTTAACGCCACACGAAGAAAAGCAAAATGCTCAACACCGTCTTTGTCAAATTGTATGAAAACCAAATCATTTGTCTTTTGATTATCATAAATAACAAATTCTTCTTTCCAGAGCTGTGCGATTTGAACAGATGATTTCATCAAATCATCACTCAAATAACTAAGAAAGACATTGTCTTCTGAGAACGTTCCACGTTTGGCTTCATCTGAGAAAACTTTGCTTAATTTTTTACGAAAATACTCATCAATACGCGGCGTAATCGTCAATAACTGATCTGACAAAATCAATTCCGTATCATTTGGCGTAAATTGATGAATAACAATGCGCTTAATATACAAATCAATCATGGTTAAGTCTGTCTGAACACTTCAAAAAGAGTTCATCTGTTCGTTAATAAAGTGGGAAAGCATCTGTCAATGCTTTAACCTCACGACGAACCTCCTCTAAAATAGTTTCGTTTTGATAATTTTCAAGAGTTTTTACAATCAATTCAGTAATAAGGCGTGATTCATTTTCGCCCATGCCACGGCTAGTAATGGCAGGGGAACCTATGCGAATACCAGATGTCTTAAACGGTGACAAGGTTTCAAATGGAATAGAATTCTTATTGAGCGTAATGTTAACAGACTCAAGAATATTTTGTGCCAATTTTCCATTTTCAACCACTTTAGTCACGTCGACCAAAAAGACGTGGTTGTCTGTACCGCCTGAAATAACTCGAAAATCAGAATGTTGATTAAAGACTTCAGCCATAGCAGCCGCATTTTTAATCACCTGTTCACCGTATTCTTTAAAAGCTGGGTCCAAGGCTTCTTTTAAAGCGACAGCTTTTCCAGCAATCACATGCATCAATGGACCACCTTGAAGACCTGGGAAGATCGCAGAATTAATTTTCTTAGCGATAGCTTCATCATTTGTCAAAATGAGTCCGCCGCGAGGGCCACGAAGGGTTTTGTGAGTGGTTGTCGTTGTCACATGAGCATATGGAACCGGACTTGGGTGATGACCAGATGCCACAAGACCTGCAATATGGGCCATATCAACCATTAGGTAGGCATCAACGCTGTCTGCAATCTCGCGAAATCTCGGAAAATCAATAATACGTGAATAAGCTGACGCCCCAGCAACGATTAATTTAGGTTTGATTTCTTTAGCCAAATCTGCTAATTTATCATAATCGATGCGTTCTGTGATTGGGTCAACTGAATAAGAGACAAAGTGATAAGTTTTTCCTGAAAAGCTGACTGATGCCCCGTGGGTCAAGTGACCACCGGCAGCTAAATCCATTCCAAGGACAGTATCGCCTGGTTGGATTAAAGCCATATAAGCTGCGGCATTAGCTTGACTTCCTGAGTGCGGTTGAACATTGGCAAACTTAGCACCAAACAATTCTTTGGCACGTTCGATAGCCAAATTTTCAACCACATCCACACAATCAGTACCGCCATAATAACGTTTTCCAGGATAACCTTCGGCGTATTTATTTGTCAGTACTGTTCCTTGAGCTGACATAACAGCTTTAGAAACCACATTTTCAGAGGCAATGAGTTCAATGTTATTTTGTTGACGAACTTCTTCCGCATGGATAGCTTGCCAAAGTTCAGTGTCAAATGCTTCGTAGTTTTCATTGTCAAAAATCATATCCTTATCTCCCTTTTGATAAGATCAAATCACAATCTTCTCTTGATTGTAAAAGCCGAAACAGTATCAAATAAATTCCAAATCTAATCTTTTGCAAACGTCAACTCAGGGATTTGCGCTAACAAATCTTCTTTTGTAATAGCTCCCTGACGTAAAATACGTGCAAATTCACCAGACAAATCCAAAATTGTCGAGTCAACACCAGTGATGGAAGAATCATCGGCAAACCCTTCGACTGAATTGTCAAACTGCTTCTGGATTTGCGCAAAAACTTTGCCACTTTCTTGACCAGAAATATTAGCTGATGGTCCAATGAGAGGACCAGTCTCTTTAATAAGAGCCAAAGTCTGCGGGTGTTTTGGAATTCTAAAACCAATTGTTGATAGGCCAGAATTGATCCAAGCTGGCACGCGGTCATTTGCCTGTAAAATAATTGTTAACGGTCCAGGTAAAAAAGCATCGTAGAGTTTTTTTAGATAAGTTGGCTGATTTTTTGAAAAAGCTAAAATCGTCTCGTAATCTGCCACATTAAGATTCATGGCTTTGTCTTTAGGACGACATTTTAAGCGATAAACATGTTCAACTGCTTCTTCATTCATGGCTTGTGCAAAAAGTCCATAAACTGTTTCTGTCGGCAAGATCACCGCACCACCCGTTTGAAGTATTTCTTCCAAATTAGCCATTATCCATCACGACCTTTCTATCTTTACCAAATATGTCTTCTAAGACACGGACACGTTTTTGTGGGAAATGTTTGCTAAGCAAAGCACGCAAACCATCTCCTTGCTTATAGCCAATTTCAAAATAAAGTTTACCATTTTCTGATAAATGCTCACCAGCACCTTCGATAATTTGACGGTAAATGGCAAAGCCATCCTCATCCGCAAAAAGTGCCAAGTGAGGTTCAGAAGCAAGAACATTCATCCCAACTTCATCCTTATCACCATAAGCAATGTAAGGCGGGTTTGAGATAATCACATCAAAAGTCCCTGTAATCTGACCGAAAACATCTGATTCCACAAAATCAAGCGACACTTGGTTGAGCTTACTGTTTTCTTCTGCCAATTGCAGAGCACCTTGCGAGATATCTGAGGCTGTAACTTGCCAGTCAGGTCGCGCAGACTTGAGTGAAATGGCAATAGCTCCGCTGCCTGTTCCAATATCTAAAACACGTAAATCAGCTTTGCTATTTTCCTTTAAAACCAAATCAACCAATTCTTCCGTTTCAGGTCTCGGAATCAAGACACGCTCATCAACCGCAAGCTCTAAATCACGAAAATAAGCTTTTCCAGTGATGTACTGTGGTGAGCGATGATCTTCTAGCTGAGCCATGATTGACTCAAGGATCTTCTGATCTGATTCAGTCACTTCTTTATTTTGATGTAAGATGAAATCAAGAAGACTCCAGCCCTTTAACTCACGAAAAACGTAAGTGAGGTTTTCTGGGTCCTCCCCAATTTCTTGTAATTGTTTTTCTAGTTGGCTGATTGTTTCAACGTAGTTCATTATTTATTTAACTCTTCTAGTTTCTTTGTTTGATCAAAAAGAATAAGCGCATCAATCACTTCATCCAATTTACCTGACAAAATGCTATCAAGTTTTTGCAATGTCAAACCAATACGGTGGTCTGTCACACGGTTTTGTGGGAAGTTATATGTACGGATACGTTCTGAACGATCACCAGTACCAACTGTTGATTTACGTTCAGCATCTTGTTCGTCTTGAGCGATTTGAGCAAAGTGGTCCGCAACACGCGCACGAATGACTTTCATGGCTTTATCACGGTTCTTTTGTTGTGTACGTTCTTCTTGCATTTCAACTTTGATACCAGTTGGAATGTGAACCATACGAACAGCTGTCGCAACTTTATTGACGTTTTGTCCACCAGCACCTGATGCATGATAAATGTCCACACGCAAATCTTTTGGATCGATTTCGTATTCTACTTCTTCAACTTCAGGCATAACAAGAACTGTCGCTGTTGATGTGTGGACACGACCTTGGCTTTCTGTAACAGGGACACGTTGTACACGGTGAGCACCTGATTCGTATTTCAATTTAGAATAAACTGATTGACCTGAGACCATGACAACAACTTCTTTGATACCACCAACACCGTTGTAAGAAGCTTCCATAACCTCAAACTTCCAACCTTGGCTTTCAGCGTATTTTTGGTACATTTGAAGAAGGTCGCCTGCAAAGAGGGCTGCTTCATCACCTCCAGCGGCACCGCGGATTTCCAAGATGATGTTTTTATCATCGTTAGGGTCTTTTGGTAAAAGAAGAATTTTAAGTTTTTCTTCGTAATCTTCTTTTGCTGCTTTTGATTCTTTAAGTTCTTCTTTTGCCATTTCTTCAAGTTCTGGATCACCACCAGCATCTTTGAGCATTTCTTCGGCATCTTCGATGTTTTGAAGAACTTTTTTGTATTCACGGTAAACAGCTACTGTTTCACGTGTGCTTGCTTCTTCTTTTGACAAATCCATGAAACGTGTTGTATCACTAACGATATCTGGGTCACTTAGTAATTCTCCTAATTCTTCATAACGGTCTTCGAGCGCTTGTAGCTGATCATAAATGTTCATGTGTGTTTATTATCCTCTCTCTTACAAATTCATTTCTTATTTTTCAGTTGAAATCATGGGATTAAAATAGTGTTTACGACAAACGGGGATGTAAGTTTCATTTCCACCAATTTGAATTTGGTCCCCCTCGTAAACCGGTTTTCCATTTTCAGTTCGCAAAACCATTGTGGCTTTTTTCGAGCAAAACTGGCAAATAGTTTTAATTTCATCAATTTTATCTGCTAAAAGCAGTAGGTATTTTGAACCTTCGAATAATTCATTCTGAAAATCATTTTTTAACCCAAAAGCCATCACAGGGACTTCTAGTTCATCAACCACACGAGCTAATTCGTAGACATGCTTTTTCGTTAAAAACTGACATTCATCAATAAGAACACAATAAGGTTTTTCTGGAAGAGCTTTGACGTAAGCAAAAACATCCATCTCATTAGTAATTGCAATAGCTTCACGGCGCATACCGATACGACTAGAAACAATACCATAACCATCACGAGTATCAAGTGCTGAAGTCATGATGATAACAGGTTTTCCTTGTTCTTCATAGTTATGGGCTACTTTTAAAATTTCAATAGTCTTACCAGAATTCATGGTTCCATATTTATAATAGAGTTGAGCCAAAAGTGACAATCCTACCTTCTACTAATATTCTACTATTCTATCATAAAATCGCTCATGGATAAACAAGTAGAATAAGCAAATTAGCCAGACAAACGCGTCTTCATCCCACCAGACTAAGTATTTGAGCAACAAAAAAAGCTAAAGCAAATTTTGCTTTAGCTTTTATCACAAAATGTGATATCGGAAACCAACACTATTGAATAACAAATCAAAGCACTAAATAGCCACCCAAATGCCACTCCTTGTACTATTAAGTTGTTAATGCTTACTAAGAATTATAACACAGCAGGTCATGTAAATTTGATGACGCTTTATTAAAAGAATCACGATTATGTTACAGAAATGTATTGTCCGAAAAAATCTCCAATCAAACAGCCCAAAACCTTATTGACGAAGTAAGCAGATTAAAGTATCTTATAGCAGAAAATGATATTTTTTTAATACCAAGAGGTTAAACTATGAAAGTTGGATTTAGAAAACCAAGTTTAAAGAAGAGTTTGAAAGCTCGTACTACTGCCAAATGGAAAAGACAAGCTAAAAAAGCAATTATTTCAGGATATGGGAAGAAAGGCTCAGGTTGGATTAAAAATCCTAAAAAAGCTGCTTACAATAAAGTCTATCACAAAACAACTTTTGGCTTGTCAGACATTTTAAAACTTTTCAAGTAAGCTTGTTTAAAACGCAGTGCGTTAGCACAAAAGAGAATTCAGTCTTGATTGGAAGTTTTCTAAAAATTTCCTGAATTTTCCTGCAAAATATGCTACAATGTTACTGTTAAATGATTAAAAAGGAGACTCATATGCCATTCGTAAAAATCGATTTGTTTGAAGGTCGTACTCAAGAACAAAAAGTTGAGCTTGCTCGCGAAGTAACTGAAGTTGTTTCACGTATTGCTAAAGCTCCAAAAGAAGCAATCCACGTTTTCATCAATGACATGCCAGAAGGTACTTACTACCCACACGGCGAAATGAAAAAGAAAAACTAATTTTTCATAGCAACTAAGCTTGAGGCGATTGTCTTAAGCTTTTTTACTGGCTTAAAAATTGCTTTTTTAACCAGAAAACATTATGCTAAAACTAAGAAACGTTCAGGAGGAAAAGCATGCAACTTAGTCATAGTATCCAGATGATGGGAACTACTATTGATATCTTAATCGATTCTGACACCCCAAAAGAGCACATCGCCGAAGTTTGTCATCTGCTTGAACTATACAAGAATCGCTTCAGTGCTAACGATGCTGACTCAGAGCTCATGGTCATCAATGATAACTCTAGCATCGCTCCCGTCACTGTTCACCAGGATTTATTTAATCTAATTGCGATTGGAAAAAAACATAGCTTAGCAACTCCTAGCAACCTCAACATTGCTATTGGTCCTTTGGTACAAAGCTGGCGCATTGGCTTTGATGATGCTAACGTACCTAGTCCTCAAAAAATCCAAAAAGCGCTAGCCTTATCTAAACCAGAAAATATCATTTTAGATGCGACTAAACAAAGTGTCTTTCTAAGCCAAAAAGGCATGAAAATCGACCTTGGTGCTCTTGCTAAAGGTTATATTGCTGATAAAATCATGGATTATTTAAAATCAGAAAAGGGCACTTCTGCCATGATTAACCTTGGTGGAAATGTCCTTGTTTACGGTGATAATCCAAGAAACGATAACGGCATCTGGCGAATTGGCATTCAAAATCCTCAAAAATCACGAGGAAATCATATTGGAATTTTAACTCTTAAAAATCAATCTGTTGTCACTTCAGGTATTTACGAACGTCGCCTAAAAGTTGGAAATAAAGAATACCACCATATTTTTGATCAAGAAACTGGCTATCCTATCGAAACTGAAATGGCTAGTCTTACCATCGTTTCTGACCTGTCTGTTGATTGTGAAATCTGGACCACACGACTCTTTGGCTTGCCTGTCATGCAAGCTCTAGCAACTATTCAAACCACTCCACACATAGAAGGCATTCTCATCACTAAAGATAATCGCTTAGCTTTGACAAACGGCTTGCGCTCCCACTTTCAACCCCTAAGATAAAAGAAAAACACATCTAGGAACAATCCTAGATGTGTTTATTTATGTCTAAACGCTTATTTTTTTAGTTTTCCGTTTAAAATCAAATTAAGAACAACAGCAAATAATGCAGCAATAACAATACCATTTGTTAAGAACATTTGAACTGTATTTGGAAGGCTAACAAAAAGATTTGTTCCGTTAAAACCAACTCCACAAGCGATTGAAACCGCCGCAATGATAAAGTTGTATTCGTTATTTTGGAAATCAACTTGATTGAGCATTTGAATCCCTTGCAGAGCAACCATACCGAAAAGTACAATCATAGCACCACCAAGAACTGGGCTTGGAATCATTTGTGCCATTGCACCGAATTTTGGAAGAAGTCCAAGAATCACAAGGAATAAAGCTGTATAGTAAATTGGACGACGTGTTTTGATTCCTGAAATACGAACCAAACCAACGTTTTGTGAGAATCCAGTATATGGGAAAGTATTGAAAATACCACCAAGAAGTACAGCTGCACCTTCTGCGCGGTATCCGTTACGAAGACGTTTGCTGTCTAATTTTTCACCAGTCAAATCTGACAAAGCAAGGTAAACACCAGTTGATTCAACCATTGAAACTGTTGCAATGATACACATCATAATGATTGATGTGATTTCAAATTTTGGTGCGCCAAAGTAGAATGGTTGTGGAATGTGAACAAGCGGTGCGTTAGCGACTACTGATGTATCAACTAAGCCCATAAAGGCAGCCACAATCGTTCCACCAATCAAACCAATTAAAATAGCAATTGATTTAATGAAACCTTTAGCAAAAATATTAACCACAAGAACAATCGCAATGGTTACGAGAGCCAAGATTAATGATTGAGCTGTTGGTTTGTCAGAGTTGTCACCCATGTTACCAATAGCAACTGGAATCAAAGTCAAACCAATAGTTGTGATAACTGAACCAGTAACAACCGGTGGGAAGAAATCTGCAATTTTTGAGAAAATGCCAGAAATCAAAATCACATAAATACCAGAGACAATCAAGGCACCAAACATGTAACCAGAACCTTGTTTAGCTCCGATGATTGATAACGGTGCAACAGATTGGAAGGCACAACCAAGAACAACTGGAAGTCCGACACCAAAGTGCTCACGTAACTGCAATTGCAAGAATGTAGCAACCCCACACATGAAAATATCAGTTGAAATGAGGTAAGTTAATTGTTCAGCTGAATAGTTAAGGGCACTGGCAATCATGATAGGAACCAAGATTGACCCTGCATACATGGCAAGTAAATGTTGCAAACCTAGGATAGCAGCTTGTGAGTGTTTTTGTTCATTCATTTCCATCTTATGCATCTGCCTCCGTAAAGACAACTTGGCCATCTTTAAATTCTTTGATTCGAGCTAGAGATGTTACAGGTACACCTGTTTCTTCAAGTAATTTACGACCTGTTTGGAAAGATTTTTCAATGACAATACCGATACCAGCAACTTTAGCACCTGCTTGACCAATAATTTCAAGAAGCCCTTTAGCAGCTTGTCCATTTGCCAAGAAATCATCAACGATAAGTACAGTGTCATCTTCTGACAAGAATTTACTTGCGATTGATACTGTGCTTGTCACGCGCTTAGTAAATGAATAAACTTCTGCTGTTAAAATACCTTCTGTCATTGTGATATTTTTAGCTTTTTTAGCGAAAATCATTGGAACATTCATAGCTTGTGCCGTATATAAAGCTGGTGCAATACCAGATGCTTCAATTGTAACAACTTTAGTGACACCAGCGTCTTTATAAGCTTCCGCAAGAACTTTACCCATTTCTTGCATGAGTTCATAGTCAACTTGATGAGTAAGGAAACTATCTACTTTCAAGATATCCTCACCCAAAACATTACCATCTTTTAAGATGCGGTCTTCCAATAATTTCATGGATTCTCCTTTTGAAAAATTTTTAAAATCGGATTGTTAAAACAAACAACTTACTATGAAACTTTTCAAGCGTCATTAAACAAAGACAGATTGTATAAAAAGAGGTGTTTACAAATTGTAAACATCTCTTGCAAAACTCGGTCACATTTTTACAGGTATGCAAAAATGTTTTCTCAGACAACAACTGAGAACTGACTTATTGTTAGACATTACGGTGTCTTGTAGAAACGCTACGCCTATTCGTAGCATAAATAAGTAATATTGAATTTTAACCATCACATTAATGATAGAACTATTGTATCATTTTAAACTTGGATTTCAAGATGACATTGGTCCTATTATTAAAGAAGTAATATTCTGAAAATAATGACAACTTTCCTATTCTAAATTGAATCACCATTCCAGATTGAATTTTTAACGATAACATAATCGACACGTGTCAAGGCATGCAAATCACGACCACCAGCATACGAAATAGAGCTTTGAAGATCTTCTTGCATTTCAATAAGTGTATCTTTTAAATGTCCTTTAACAGGGAGTAAGATTTTCTTACCTTCAACATTTTTGTGCTCTCCCTTTTGATACTCAGAAGCGGAACCGTAATATTCTTTATATTGTTTTCCGTCTACTTCTACCAATTTTCCTGGGCTTTCTAAGTGTCCAGCAAAGAGAGAACCAATCATAACCATTGTCGCACCAAAACGAATAGACTTGGCAATGTCACCGTGAGTACGAATACCACCATCAGCGATAATTGGTTTGCGAGCTGCTTTTGCGCACCAACGTAGTGCTGCTAATTGCCAGCCGCCTGTTCCAAAACCAGTTTTCACTTTTGTGATACAAACTTTACCAGGACCAATCCCAACTTTTGTGGCATCAGCACCTGCATTTTCCAACTCACGAACAGCCTCAGGCGTTCCAACATTACCAGCGATAACAAAAGTATCTGGCAATTCTTTTTTAATGTGCTTAATCATCTCAATGACACTATCAGAATGTCCATGAGCAATATCAATGGTAATAAATTCTGGCGCATCATCTTTTAAGCTTGAGACAAAGTCGTACTCATAATCTTTAACACCTACTGAGATTGAAGCAATCAAGTCTTGGTCATGCATGCGTTTGACAAAAGGTTTTCGAGAAGCCTCATCAAAACGATGCATAATGTAAAAGTAACCATTTTTAGCAAGTTTTTCAGCAATATCTTCATCGATAATCGTCTGCATATTAGCAGGGACAACTGGCAATTTAAAGGTATAATCACCAAGTCTCACATGCGTATCAGCTTCTGAACGGCTTTTAATGATACATTTGTTAGGAATGAGTTGAATATCTTCATAATCAAAGACAGGCATTTCGTTATACATATCAATTTCTCCGTGGTCTTTGTGTCAGTGAATACTCAGACAAGGTCAAAGGACAATCTAAAAAGGTCACTTTTTTCTTTGTCAGAGTAGCCCAAAAACACATCGACTCTTTCATTAAAAAATGACCTTCCTATAACTCTACTAAGTATTAACTTAATAAAGCATCGCTAGGTAAAACCTTACCCTTCCATTATCATTTTACAACTTCATTCGTTTTATGTCAAATATTTTTATTTTATATTTTTACATCGTTCGTTTTTTGCGAACTATATTTACTGGTAACATTTTCATAATTTTTAAGTTTTGTTTAAGTTTTGTTTCAATTTGACCTAAGTCTCATCCCCTAAACTTTTTTCATAATACATTTGCGAAGGAGTTATTGACATGAATTTTATTAAGCGAGCCTGGCTTGTGACAAAAGCCAAAAAAGGATGCACGGGATTACTCGTTTTGGTAACCAGCGCGATTTTGATTTTTGTTCTAGCTGGGTTAACCATTAAAAATGCGGCAGATTCTACCGTCACATCAGCTAAAAAACAAGCAGGTGCAATAGTGACTTTATCTGTTAACCGCGAAGCCATGATGAAAGCTTTCAAACCTGACAGCGAAATCAAGTAGCAACACGACAGCTACTACTTCTGTTGACCTTGCAACAGCAAAATCTATTGTAGAAAAAAGTGGTGTCTCATCATACCTTTTCACAACAACTAGAACGGCTAATGCGAGGGACGGTATTTCTGCTATCTCTACTTCTTCATCTTCTGATGATTCAAGCGATAATGCTTCACAAAATGGAAACCAACCTGAGAACCACGGTGGCATGATGACATCGGGTGATTTTACCATTACTGGTGTTAACACAACTGACAATGTCAGTGACTTCACTTCAGGAAAAAGTACGATTTCTAAAGGAGATGGCATTACTTCAGAAACTGCCGACAACTGCGCACTTATCTCTTCAGATTTGGCTAGCGAAAACAGTTTAAGTGTGGGGATACCTTCACAGTGACAACTACAGTAGATAGCACTGAAACAAGCTATATACTGACCGTCATCGGCATTTATGACAATTCATCTACTGCCACAACAGCACAAATGATGTCAAATGCTTCAAACCCACAAAACAACATTTACACAACGCTGACGACAACTAACACCATAAAAGGCGAAACAGATAAACTCGATTCAGCTGTTTATGCCCTTTTAAATCCTGAAAAAATAGACAATTTCGTTAAAGAAGTCAAATCAGAAATCGACACTGACACTTACTTTGTGACATCAAGCGATGAAATCTACGAACAAATGCTCTCACCACTTAATAACATTTCATCAATTGCATAAAATATCGTTATTTTGGTAGCTATTGCTGATGCAGTTATCCTAGCCTTGATTGTTATTTTCAGCATTCGTGAGCGCCGTTACGAAATTGGAGTTCTCATGAGCTTGGGTGAAAATCGCCTTAAAATCATCAGACAATTCTTCACAGAGTTATTCATGGTCACTATCGTTTCTCTTGTGACTGCATCATTTGCAGGAAATTTTGTCGGAAATGCCCTTGGTAACCAACTGTTGTCATCTTCGACTCAGACACAACAAACTACAAACCAAGGACCTAATGGCGGTGGTCCTGGTCAAGAGACAAACTTTTCTAATGATGACAATAAGCAAAATGACTTAAAACCCCAAAATGACAAACTATCCGGCGGTGGTTTTGGCAACACGATGTCAATGGCAACAACTTCACCAAAAGAAATCGATAATCTCGATATCAAACTAACAGGAACTGATGTCGCAAAACTCGGTGGAATCACCCTTCTCATCTTATTTATCTCAACTATCTTAGCAAGTATTGGTATCATTCGCATGAAACCAAAAGATATCTTATCATCAAATTAGAAAGGATACTCATATAACCTTACACACTAAAAATATTGGCTATTGGTACACTAATAATCCAGATGATTACCTGTTCAAAGATATTAATTTAAGCCTCGAAAAAGGGAAAATTTATGTCATTCTTGGTCAATCAGGAAGTCGAAAGACCACCTTTCTTTCCTTGCTGGCTGGCTTAGATAGCCCCAAAGCAGGCAAGGTTTACTTAGATTACAAAGATATTAATAAATTAGGCTTATCCAATTACCGAAAAAATGCTGTTTCAACCATCTTTCAAGCTTATAATCTGATGACTTATATGACCGCACGTCAAAATGTCCAAACAGCCCTCGAAATCACAAATACTACCGTTGATAATGCTAAAATCGAAGAGCTTTTTGATCTGGTTGGCATTCCTAAAGAAATGATTGATAAACCAGTTCTTCAACTTTCCGGTGGTCAGCAACAACGTGTTGCCATCGTCAGAGCTCTAGCTACCAATCATGATATCATTATTGCTGATGAATCAACGGGAAACTTGGATGAAGAAACTACTCAAGACATTGTCAATATCTTCAAAGACATCGCCCATCAGCAAAATAAAACCGTGATAATTGTGACACATGAAACGGCTGTCGCTAAAGAAACAGATGTTGTTTTTGAACTCAAGAAAAAACATTTTACCCAACTATAACTATAAACGAAAAGCACCCAGCAATATTGCTGAGTACTTTTTTCTTATTTTAATCTGACAAATCTTGTCCGTTGCTTGCGATAACTTTTTTATACCAGAAGAATGAATCTTTGCGGTAACGTTCAAGACTACCAACTTCTTCATCTGTACGATCAACGTAAATGAAACCGTAACGTTTACGAATGCCTTCGTGTGTTGAAATAAGGTCGATTGCTGACCATGGATTGTAGCCAAGCATGTCAACACCATCTGTAATTGCTAATTGAATTTGTTCAATGTGAGCACGAAGATAATCGATACGATATTGGTCGTGAACTTTACCATCTTCTGTCAAAGTATCGTAAGCCCCAAGACCGTTTTCAGTAACCAAAAGTGGCAAACGGTAACGGCTATACATTTCACGGACAGTTGCACGGAAGCCGACTGGGTCAATTTCCCAACCAAATTCAGTTTTTGGAAGGTTTGGATTGTCAACGCCACGGTAGAAACCTGCTTCTCCACGCGCTGTTTGTTGGTCAGCTGATGGGTTCAAGCTTTCTGTACCATCTGATGCAGCTACCGTTGCTGTATTATAGTAGTTAAATCCGATAAAGTCTGGTTTTGCCGCTTTCATGATGGCACGATCTTCATCAGTAATCACTGGTGTAGCATCTTGTTCTTCAAGATATGCCCAGACCAGATTATTGTATTCACCTAGGATATAAGCATCAAGGTAAAGCCAGTTACGAATAGCATTGAAGTTTTGAGCAGCTAGGACATCTTCTGGTTTTGATGAAGCCGCATAAACCAATGAAATATTTGGTGCTGGACCAATTTTAGCTTCTGGAAGTATTTCGTGGCAAAGTTGCATAGCTTTAGCTTGCGCTACCAATTGATGGTGGTCTTGTTGGTAAATTTCTTTTGTAAGGTTTGTTGTTCCTTCTGGCACGTGAAGAGTACCGATAACAGGACCAACCAAAGTAAGCATATTTTGTTCATTGATTGTTAACCAGTATTTCACACGGTCACCAAAGTTTTCAAACAAGACACGCGCATATTCAGCAAACCAATCTACTGATTCGTGTGTTGACCATGAGCCACGTTCATCAAGAGCTGCTGGCATATCAAAGTGGAACATTGTCACAATTGGTTCGATATTATATTTCAAACATTCATCAATCAAGTTGTTATAAAACTCAATTCCTTTTGGATTCACTTCGCCAGTCCCGTTTGGCAAAACACGTGACCAAGAAATTGAAAAACGATAAGATTTAAAGCCCATTTCTGCCATCAAGGCAATATCTTCTTTGTAGTGATGATAATGGTCAACTGAAACCGTCAAATCTGCAGTTCCTGCTGGCAATTCTTTCACATCTTGACAAGAAGGTCCTTTGCCATCTTCTAAAGAGGCACCTTCTACTTGGTAAGCAGAGGTTGAAGCTCCCCACAAGAAATAATCTGGAAATGGTTTTAGCGTTTTGTGTAACATGTCAATCTCCTTTTAACTTTTCATTGACTACAATTATAGCGCTATCATTTCTAAAAAACTAATGCTATCAAATGCTATCCTTGTACTATCATACGAAAAAATGATGACAAATATCAGATATCGAAACAAAATATAAACAATCTAACAATTATCTATCTCAAGTCATTTTTATTCCATCAAACCTAATTTGGCAAAGGCATTATAAAGGCCATCTTCTTCGACATCGTCAGTCACCATATCAGCCATTGCTAGAATTTCTGGGCCACCATTTCCCATAGAAACACCAATCTTACAACACTCAAGCATAGGAATGTCCACTTTGGCATCACCAAAAGCAATGGTATCCTCACGACTAGCCTGTAAATGCTCTAAAATAACGTCAATGGCATGCGCTTTGGTAATGTCTTTAACGCCGAGGTCGCCAAATAAAGCTGTTTCCCCTCGACCACCCCAAGTGCCAGCTTTTAAGTTTGGAAAAGCCTTAGCAGAATCCAGATGATCTTGGTAGGAATTCAAAATAAAGCTGACTTTATTTAGGTCATCACGGTACAATTCCCCACCATAAACCAAGCCATGAAGAGCATCTTCAGCTTCCATGTGTTCTACTTCTGCAGCCGTTTTTCCTTTTTGCATAACATACCTGCGCATGACAGGACACGCAGCTTCTTTAAAATTTTCCGAAGCAAACAAGCCATTATTAGATTCCAAATAAAATTCTAATCCTCGCTCATGTAACCAGTCAACAATCGCTCTCGAATCTTCTTTTGAAATCATCTGATGCATGATAACTTCTTCATTGTATTCGACATATGAGCCATTACCACCAATCATGCCATCAAGCCCAATTTCCCATAATTCAGGTTGCATTTCTGCACGACTACGTCCCGTACAGACAAAGACTTTATGCTCATTAGCACGCGCTTGTCGAATTGCCAATACAGCAGATTCTGGAATACGATTGTGATAATCCACCAAAGTTCCATCAACATCTAAAAAAATAATTTTACTCACAGCACTGCCCTCTTCGTTTTTAATGCCTCTATTTTACTAAGAAATCAAGTAAAACGATAGTTATATCTTACGAAAAACTGATACTTTCCTCTGCTTTTTTACAATTTCAAATCAAGCTGGAAGCTTTCAGACAGCTTGCTTGCATTTCTGATACAAAATCGCTATCCTAAAACCATGAAAAATGTAAAAGACCTACTGGCTCATCTTCCTTACCGAGCTAGTTTTTATGATAAAAATTTAAAACTGATTTACAGCAATAATCGTTCAGACGGCTCTTTTTTCTCTGAACCCGAAGAAAATGAATTACCACAATGGGTTTGGACCAGCCTTGAACAATCACCCGAAAATGCCCTTCATTTTCAAATTCCTACCGAATCATTTGACCACATCTTATTTCAAACATATCAAGCAGTTAAAGATGATTCTGGTGAACTTTTGGGTGTTACCACTTTTATTCAAGATTTAAAGCCTGTTCTGGCAAGTTACCTAAATGAGTCTGGTCAAGCAATCGTTGGCTGGTCTGATGTCACTTCTGGACCTTCTAGTAGCAATCCTATTTTCGATGATTAAAAAAGAGCCAAAAGGCTCTTTTTGTTTATTCTTAATCACGATAAACAGGCTGTACACCGTATGTTTGAGACACTGGCATCATTTCAATACGATTGAAATTCACATGTTCTGGCTGACTAGCCACCCAAGAAACGGTATTTGCGATATCTTCTGGCATAATGGCGTGCGCTCCTTCGTAAAGTTTCTCAGCGCGTTCATCGTCACCTTTGAAGCGGACATTTGAGAACTCTGTTCCTTCGCAAAGCCCTGGTTCGATATTCGTCACGCGAATCTTTGTACCAGCAAGATCAGCACGCAAATTTAGCGAGAATTGTTTGACGAAGGCTTTGGATGCACCGTAAACATTGGCACCTGGGTATGGAATAGTTCCTGCTGTTGACCCAAGATTAATAATCATCCCTGAATCACGCTTAACCATGCTTGGCAAAACTTGACGTGTCAGATAAACAAGACCTACGATATTGGTATTAATCATGGTCATCCAGTCAGTAAAATCCGCCTCATATGTCTTGTCTAAGCCAAGTGCCAAACCAGCATTATTGACTAAAAGGTCAATGTGTTGCCAATCTTCTGGTAAACTTGCTAAAGCTTGGTCGATGAGTTTTGGCTCAGAAACATCCATTTGCAAAGGATAAACCTTGTCACTACCTAGTTCTGCTTGTAAGCTCTGCAATTTTTCCAAACGACGAGCACTGACAATAACTTGGTAACCATCTGCTACTAATTTCTTAACAATAGCTTTTCCAAATCCTGCCGAAGCACCTGTTACTAATGCAATTTTTGTCATGTCATTCTCTTTCTATACTCTTCTGAATATAAGAAAGTCAGTTGGTTATCAGTCAACTGATTCTTTCTTATTATTCGTTCATGTCATCAACAGCCTGAGCTGCTGTGATAATAGCTAATTTATAAATATCTTCTGCACTTGAACCACGAGATAAATCATTAACTGGTTTATTCAATCCTTGAAGAATTGGACCAATCGCTTCAAACATACCAAGACGTTGAGCAATCTTGTAGCCAATGTTTCCTGATTGAAGGTCTGGGAAAATAAAGACGTTTGCTTGTCCAGCGACGTCACTATCTGGTGCTTTTACTTCTGCTGTACTTGGAACAAAAGCGGCATCAAATTGCAATTCACCATCGATAGCCAATTCAGGCTGACGTCCTTTAGCCAGCTGAGTGGCTTCACGAACTTTTTCAGCTTGAGGCGCTTTGGCACTTCCTTTTGTTGAAAAGCTAAGCATGGCAATCTTTGGATCAATGTCAAAAATTCTTGCCGTATCAGCAGTGTTTAAAGCAATTTCAGATAATTCTTGAGCATTTGGATCAATATTGATAGCACAATCTGCGAACATAAAACGTTGATCAGTGCTTTCACGGTTCATCAAGAAAACACCTGATGTTCTGGAAATACCTGGTTTTGTTTTGATGATTTGAAGAGCTGGACGAACAGTATCTGCTGTTGAATGAATCGCACCAGAAACCATACCATCAGCCAAATCAAGTTTGACCAACATAACACCAAAATAATTAACGTCTTTCAATAGACGATCAGCATCTTTAGGAGTTGCTTTACTTTTTCGGATTTCAAGAAAGGCTTTCTTCATCTCATCAAAATTATCATAAGTTTGCGGATTAATAATCACATAGTTTTGATCAGCAAAACCGAATTTAGCCAATGACTCTCGAACTTCCGTAGCTTCTCCTAAAATAATTGGTTCAATCAAACCTTCAAATTTTAAACGAGCGGCTGCACGAAGAACACGTTCATCATTTCCTTCAGGAAAAACAATTTTGAGGTTTTTACCAACAATTTTTTCCCTTAAGCTACCAAATAAAGATCGAATCCCCATAAAAATTAACCTTCCATCTATTTTTGTTGTGGCTTCATGATAACGCTATCAAAGTCATCTGTCAAGTTTGCACTTTGAATAATCTCTTTATTTGTGTAAGGGTCTACAAAACGTAAATAATGGCAATGCAGCGCTTGTCGCGTAATACCAAGATCCATGCGACCACCATACAAATCATCTCCCAAAAGTGGGAAACCAATGTGAGCAAAATGCACACGAATTTGGTGAGTTCGTCCTGTGTGAAGTCGAATATCTACCAAAGCCACATCTCCAAAACGTTCCACAACGCGATAACTTGTGTGAGCATATTTTCCAGACAGATGCACGCGACGTGTGATAATACTATCTTCATCTCGAGCAATCGGCGCAATGATTTCACCCTCATCTTCTAGTTCACCTTGACCAGAAACCAAGGCATAATAACGTTTTTCAATGGTCTTACTTTGTAGTTGTTTATCAAGTCTAGCATGGGCATAACCGTGTTTGGCAAAAAGCATCAAACCACTGGTATCCTTATCAAGTCGAGTTACGATGTGAACTTGCTTGTTAGGATAATTTTGCTCCATGTAGTAATATTTGACAAAATTAGCGATGGTATTTGAGTGCAAAACACTTGGAATACTAGCATAACCATGGGGTTTATTGATAATCAAAAAATGATCATCTTCATAGGCAATATCAAGGTCATGTTCGACTGGAATAAGGGTTTCATGTTCCTGTTCATCAGGAATTTCAATCGTCACCACATCTCCCACATCCAATAAATAAATGGCATTTTGCTCAACGCCATTTACCCAAATATTTCCACCTTTAAATTTCACTTTGGCTAATAAGCATTTTGAGACATCATGTCCCTTTAAAAAGGTTTTTACTTTTGTTCGTCGGTCCGCAATAAATTCAAATTTCACGAATCTACTTCTCCTATAAAGGCATCTCTCACGCGCTCCCAGAAACTTGTATGGAAGGGTGTTGCCACAAAGCTAATTTTTTTATCGTCAATACAATATTCAATTTTAGACACATTTTTATAATGCATGGTTTTGTTATCGATTGACACTGTATAAACGCCTTGGCGTTTAGGAATGATTTCAATTTTATCTTTTTTCGGCACAATCACAGATGACCCAAGGGTGCGATAAACACGGTTGTTAAGACTAGAAATCTCTGTCAACTGCATCGCTTCCATCGTCGGGTGCAAAATAGCTCCGCCTAAAGATTTATTGTAAGCAGTGCTTCCTGTCGGTGTCGATACCGAAATACCGTCACCACGGAAACGTTCTAACTTCACCTTATCAATGACAACATCAGCAACCATTGTTTTCTCAATACGTTTGATGGCTACTTCGTTAAGGGCACGCGCTTTTACCACACGACCATCTTCTAAAGTGATTTTAACTCGCAAAACTGGATAAGATGCCTTACGCCCCCTATCAGCTCGCAAATTCTCAATTAACTTTTCTACTTCAAAATCTCGGTAATCGGTGTAAAACCCCAGATGACCGGTATGAATTCCCACAAAGCGGACTTTATCAAGAATCTTTTCATACGTGTGAAAAGCAGACAACAGCATGCCATCACCACCAATGGAAATGACAATATCTGGATCTTTTTTAGACAAATAGAATCCTTTATCTTCCTTGAATGCCGCAAAAAGCTTTGAGGCAACTCGTCTACTCTGATATTTCCCGTTTGCTACGATAGCAACACGTGTTACTTTATCTGTAATATTCGTCTGTGTCATCACTATTTCCTACACCATCACTTAATTTCCGACTTGCGAGATCAAATAAAAGCTGTGCTTCCCTAATATCCTCGCGAATTTTTCGCATCTCCTCATCCAATTCAAGGGCAATTTTTGCTGTTGTTTCCAAACGTTTTTTAATTTCATCAGGAAACTCGCCTTTATATTTATAGTTCAATGAATGTTCAATCGTTGCCCAGAAGTTCATTGCTAAAGTCCTAATTTGAATTTCAGCTAGAACTGTTTTTTGACCATCAATGGTATCAACAGGATATTCCACAATAACATGGTATGAACGATAACCACTGGCTTTCATATGCGTGATGTAATCACGTTCCTGCACGATTTTCATATCATGTCGACTACGCAAAAGTGCCAAAACTTCATCAACGTCATCAACAAATTGAACCATAATACGAAGACCAGCAATATCTTGCAAATCTTGTCCAATGTTCTCTGGTTTAATCCCACGTAGCACCATTTTTTCCTTGATACTTTCGACCGATTTTACACGACCAGTCACAAACTCAATCGGTGAATGTCGATTTTGTTTACGAAATTGCTTGCGGATTCCGCGCAATTTAATCTTCAATTCACCAACAGTTTGTATGTAAGGATCTAAAAATTTCTCCCAGTCCATCACATTTCCTTCCTAATAGGATGGGCCTGTCACGCAGACATAACCAATCCTTGTCAAAAAATTGACTTTTGTATAGAATTAATATAACAAACCTATTATACCATATTTCTAATTGAGGAAAAAAGGAAAATTATTTTATGACACACCTTGAAATTGAGTACAAAACATTACTCACTAAAGACGAATTCAATCGTCTTAACAGTCAACTTTCACACGTTACACCAGTAACGCAAACGAATTACTACTTTGATTCAGATAATTTTGACATGAAAGCGCATCGCATGTCTCTTCGCATTCGGACATTGCCAAATCGCGCAGAAATCACATTAAAAATTCCAAAAGAAGTTGGTAATTTGGAATACAACTATGATTTGAGTGTGGCTGATGCCAAAGAAATCATCAAATCAGGTCAATTTCCAGAAGTTGATTTTTTGAAACTTATCGAAGAAAATGGTGTTAAACTATCAAGCCTTAAAAATTTTGGTAGTCTGACAACAACACGACGCGAAACGATGACTGATATCGGTCTTATGGCTCTTGATAGCAATCAATATGCTGATATTAAAGACTATGAACTTGAATTAGAAGTTGAAAATGCTGAAAAAGGCAAAAAAGATTTTGACAACTTCTTAGCTCAGCATGACATTGACTTCAAGTATGCTAAAAGCAAAGTTGCTCGCTTTAGCGCAACCCTTAAGCGAAATTAAAGACGCTTTTTCCTTAGAAAATGCTGAATTATTTCAGTTTTTTTGGTAAAATATAAGTATTAATTTTAAAGGAGTTTATTTATATCATGGCAGAACATTACGCCGACAAACAATTCAAGCTTTTTTCTCTTTCTTCTAACGTAGAGATTGCACAAAAAATTGCGGACGAAGTTGGAGTCCCTCTTGGAAAAGTGTCAACACGCAAGTTTTCAGACGGCGAAATCATGATTAACATCGAAGAAACAGTTCGTGGTAATGATATCTACATCATCCAATCAACTAGCTACCCTGTTAATGACAACCTTTGGGAACTCTTGATTATGGTAGACGCTTGTAAACGTGCCAGCGCCAATACTGTCAATGTCGTTATCCCTTACTTCGGATACTCACGTCAAGACCGTATCGCTGCATCACGTGAACCAATCACAGCTAAACTTGTAGCAAACATGCTTGTTAAA
This sequence comes from Streptococcus lutetiensis, assembly GCF_900475675.1. Taxonomy (NCBI): domain Bacteria; kingdom Bacillati; phylum Bacillota; class Bacilli; order Lactobacillales; family Streptococcaceae; genus Streptococcus; species Streptococcus lutetiensis. The sequence continues at coordinate 772,572 of NZ_LS483403.1, read as the reverse complement.
GCTGGAGTTGACCGTCTTTTGACTCTTGACCTTCACGCTGTTCAAGTACAAGGTTTCTTTGATGTACCAGTTGATAACCTCTTTACTGTTCCATTGTTTGCTAAATACTACTGCGACCTTGGTTTGAAAGGTGAAGACGTTGTTGTTGTCAGCCCTAAAAACTCTGGTATCAAACGTGCTCGTAGCTTGGCTCAAACTCTTGATTCACCAATCGCTATCATCGACTACGCTGAAGATGATGCACAACGTGAAGAAGGCTACATTATCGGTGATGTTGCTGGTAAAAAAGCAATCCTTATCGATGACATTTTGAACACTGGTAAAACATTTGCTGAAGCAGCTAAAATCGTTGAGCGCGATGGTGCTACTGAAATTTATGCCGTTGCTAGCCACGGTCTATTTGCTGGAGCTGCTGCAGAAAGCCTTGATGCTGCTCCTATTAAAGAAATCTTAGTAACAGACTCAGTTGCTACTCATGAACGCTTGCCTAAGAATATCAAATACCTTTCAGCAAGCAAATTGATTGCTGACGCGATTATTCGTATCCACGAAAAAACTCCGCTCAGCCCATTATTCTCATATAACGCTAAAAAGGATTAATTTACTATATGATCTATCTTGATAATGCTGCAACTACCCCTCTCACACCATCTGTTATTGATGCAATGACAGAAATCATGGTTAACGATTTTGGTAACCCATCAAGTATTCATGGGATTGGACGTCACGCTAACCAGCGTTTGCGTTCTTACCGCCAGACCATTGCCTCAGCTTTAAAAACTGACCCACGCCGCATTATCTTTACATCTGGTGCTACTGAAAGCAACAACACTGCCATCAAAGGCTATGCTCTTGCTAACCAAGAAAAAGGTAAACACATCATTACCACTTCTATCGAACACCACTCTGTTCTTCATACAATGGAGTATTTGGAAAAACGTTTTGGTTTTGAAGTCACTTACCTAAAACCTGAAGATGGTCATATTTCTGCTAAACAAGTAGCTGACGCTCTTCGTGATGATACGATTTTAGTCAGCACAATGTTTGCAAACAACGAAACAGGTGACCTTCTTCCTGTTAAAGAAATTGGCGAACTTCTTTCAAACCATCAAGCTGCTTTCCACGTTGATGCTGTTCAAGCAATCGGAAAAATTGATGTTTATCCTGAAGAGATTAAAGCTGACTTTCTTTCAGCTTCTGCTCATAAATTCCATGGACCAAAAGGTGTTGGTATCCTTTACTCAACACCACAACACTTTGACAATTTGCTCCATGGTGGGGAACAAGAAGAAAAACGCAGAGCTAGCACTGAAAATATGATTGGTATTGCTGGTATGGCAAAAGCCTTATCAGACACTGTTACTAACAAAGATGTTAATTACAAACACGTCAAAGAATTACGTCAATCCTTCCTTGATGCTATTTCTGGCTTAGACTATTACATCAACGGTAGCCAAAACAAAATGCCTCACGTGCTCAACATTGGTTTTCCAAATCAAAATAACGGTATTCTCCTAACTCATCTTGATTTAGCTGGTATCGCTGTTTCAACTGGTTCTGCATGTACCGCCGGTACTGTTGATCCAAGTCACGTCTTGGCAAGTCTATATGGTGAAGATTCACCACGTTTGGCAGAATCAATCCGCGTTAGCTTCTCAGAACTTAACACTATCGAAGAAGTTCAAGAACTCGCTAAAAAATTAATAGAAATTGTAGGAAAATAGGATGGCATTTGAAAAAGAAATCACTTTAAAAGACTGTCTTTACAGCTATGCTATTAGCGATAATATTAAAAAATATACACTTCGTGACACAACCTTTACGCAAAACCGTATCGGTAATTACGAATTAACGCGTTTATTGGAAAACGTCCCTAATTCAGGTGATGGATTCCCACTAAAAATCACTATCAACAAAGATTTGACAGGTTTCAAATTAAGTATCACTGACAGATCAGGGCTTCGTTTCGTTAATATCTTCAAATCTGAAGATAATAAAATCCTCCAAGAAAAATTCTATTTCTTGATGGACAGCCTCGTTGAACGTGATATTTTCACTAAAAAAAAGCTTAATCAATAAAAACAACTCCAAAGCTACTTCTTATTAGCTTTGGAGTTGTTTTTTTACTCTATTTTGTAAAATTTGTTTTTGTTTTCACAAAGTTTTTGTTACAATAGATGTAACAAGTAAAAGGGAGATGGTATTGTGACTACTGAGAAATCTATTCCTAAAGCAACGGCTAAGCGACTTTCGCTGTATTATCGCATTTTTAAACGTTTTAATACAGATAATGTCGAAAAAGCAAGTTCAAAACAAATTGCAGATGCTATAGGAATCGATTCTGCAACTGTTCGCCGAGATTTTTCCTATTTTGGTGAGCTAGGAAGACGTGGTATCGGCTATGACGTCAAAAAATTAATGAATTTCTTTGCTGATATTCTAAATGACCATTCAACAACAAATGTTTTATTGGTCGGATGTGGTAATATCGGTCGAGCATTACTTCACTACCGTTTCCATGATCGTAACAAAATGCAAATTGCTATGGCTTTTGATACAGACGATAATGAAATTGTTGGATATCAAACATCAGATGGTATTCCAGTTTATGGTATCTCATCACTTAAGGAGCACGCACAAGAAGCTGGTATTGAAACTGCTATCTTAACGGTTCCAAGTACAAAAGCTCAAGAAGTTGCTGATATCTTGGTTGAAGCTGGTATCCGTGGTATTTTAAGTTTCTCTCCCGTTCATTTAAATGTTCCAAAAGGTGTCATTGTCCAATACGTTGACTTAACGAGTGAATTACAGACACTTCTTTATTTCATGAGTCAATCAAACCAATAATCAATTAAAATCCAACTGTTTTTTGCTTAGCTGAGTTTATTTAGTATTAGAATACTTTTTCTTGCCTGAAAGTCTTCCTTTCAGGCTTTTTTAGTTTTACAGTACATCTGTTTCTTCCCTAAAACTATAATATTGGTATTTGCCTACTATGATATGATCGAGACAAACGATGCCAATATCATCACAAGCTCGTTTCATTTTCTCGGTAAAAAGAAAATCATTTTCACTTGGGGCTGGTAAACCTGACGGGTGATTGTGAACAATAATCAATGAAGTTGCCATAGTTTTACAAGCATAATACAAAATCTCACGAGGCTCTGCGATTGACCGACGAACCGAACCAATAAAAATCGTCCGTTGTTCGATAATTCGATTTTGAGTATCCAAATAAATTGCCACCAAATGCTCCTGCTTTTGGTCGCTCAACTCTAACATCATCTTTCTAGCCAAGCGTTCACTACTCATGATGCGTTCTTTTTGGACATATTCTGCTTTGCTAATGCGCTTTGCCAGTTCAATCATTGCTTTAATTTCAATAGATTTGACATAGCCAACTCCTTTAATTTTTTGCAATTCTTGTAAGGATAAATGCTGAAAGTCAGCAAGTGTATCGATGTGTTTTAAAATATCATTAGCTACTTCTAAAACTGGTCTTGTCTTGGTACCTGTTCGTAATAAAATGGACAATAATTCTTGATTGCTTAATTGCTCGGCACCTAAATCTCTCAAACGTTCGCGTGGCAACATAGCATCTGCTTTCATTTCTATTGCATACATAAAAATACCTCCACTTATTTATTCGTAAGTTAGAGGTATTTTTTTCTTTATTTCACTATTCTAAACGATTTTCTTGGCGTTTAGCGACACTATCCTTGATAATCTGATAAAGACTAGCTGCTAAAGGTACAGCTACTAGCATTCCTAAAATGCCCCAAAGCGCTGCGCCAATGGTAATAGCCATCAATACCCACATACCAGGTAAGCCGATTGAACCACCAACCACGCGCGGGTAGATAAGATTTCCTTCAAATTGCTGAAGAACGACAAGGTAAATTACAAAGAAAATAGCTTGAGAGACTGACTGAGTTGTGATCAGAATAAATCCAATCGTCAAACCAATGTAAGCTCCCACCACTGGGATTAAAGCTGTGAAGGCCACCAGAATCCCGATTGTTGCTGCATAAGGCAAATGCAACAAAAGCATACCTCCAGCTGTTAAACTCCCAAGAATCATTGCTTCCAAGGTTTGTCCGACAAAGAAACCATGGAATCTCTGATGTAAAATATCTAAAACATAGTGGACCGTCTTAGCATATTTTCCAAGATAAGAATCAATTAACAGATTAAATTGACGAGCTAGTTGTTCTTTACTAGCTAGCACGTAAATTGAAAAGATCAAACTAATAAAGACATTCAGAAGTGTTGAGGCAATGGTACTTACTGACGTTAAAATGCTTGTCAAAACTGATAACACTTGATTCAAAATCTGTTGACTGTAGTCTGATAATGTCGTCGTCACATCTGATGATGTCCCAAAGTATGCCAAAATATCTTTGACAACTTTATTGTCATTAACTTCTTTGATAAAGTTTGCAATACCACTTGTATCAATCTTCAACAGTGAATTGATACTAGCAATCAAATCTGGTAGAACAATTGAAAAGAGCCAACTAATCAACAAGATAAAGGTTAAATAAGCTAAAATCATTGAGACAGCCCGTTTTACCTTCAAAAGATATTTATTTTTAATCAGTCGTGTGAAAATCATCTCATAAAGACTCATAACAATATTTACGATATAAGCAATACCAGCTCCAATCAGAAATGGCTGACTAGCTTTAATCACCGTCGCCACAAGTGATGTTCCCGTATCCCAATATGCCTTAATCGCGTAACATATCACAAATGCAAGAACTATATAATAGACCTGTTTTTTCTCAAATTTCATGGGAAATAAATTCTCCTTAATAAAGTTATTCCCATTATAGCAAATTTTATTAAAATGTCGAAAAGTCTGCTGTTTTGCCTACTTTTATCATTTCAATCCCGCTCAAAGATATATTCTTGCGCGCTTGAATTATAAATCGATTGAACACACATTTCTTTTCAATCATAAGTTATTTTGAAAATCGCACAGTTAGCTGGACGTTTTTTAGGAATTGGCGGATTTTTTGTAGCATGCAAATAAAACCGCATAATAGCTCCACCGTGACTAACAAATAACAAAGTCTCATCTTCTTTGCTGTCTTCTAAAACTTCACGAATAGTCTGCTCCATGCGCTCATAAACCTGAGCGGTAGATTCACCACCATAACGCACAAAGAAATCACGGTAATCAGAACCATCTTCATGATGAACTGGCGGATTCAAATACTCTTGATGCGCTTCATAAGCCCCAAAATCCATTTCCTTGATTCCTTTTAAGCGAATGTAGTCAACTCGCCCAGTCGCTAGTTCAGCAGTGTCACAAGCTCTCTCTTGCGTTGACGAATAGACACGCGTGAAAGTAATCCCTTCTTGCTCAAAATACCGTCTTGCTGCCTTAGCTTGTTCAATCCTTTCCTCTGTCAATGGAGAATCACACATTCCTTGAATTCTCCCTTGAACATTAAAGCGAGTTTGCCCATGTCGCATTAGATAAAAAGTTTTAATCATTTTCTCCTCCACCATCTTATAGAAGCAAAGCAACTCAGTTCAAAACTATCAACCGAGTTTAGCTCATTAATCGTTTAAAATATTAGCACCACGTGTTGCAATCAAATCTTTGTAGTAGAAGAATGAATCCTTACGTGAGCGGTCAAAGCTATCATTGCCTTGGCCATCGGTATCAACGTAAACAAAACCGTAGCGTTTAGACATCTCAGACGTTGAAGCTGACACAAGGTCAGTACGACCCCACCAAGTATATCCCTTCAAGTCAACACCATCTTCAATGGCTTCATACATTTGTTTGACATGAGATTCCAGATAATCAATATGGTATTGGTCATGGATAGAACCATCTTCTTCCACCTTATCAAGAGCGCCATGACCATTTTCAACAACCATAATCGGTACTTGGTAACGGTCATAAAGCTTATTTAAAGTGATACGAAGTCCAACAGGGTCAATTTGCCTGCCCCAGTCAGATGCTTCCAGATATGGATTAGGTTCGCTTAGAATAAGGTTCCCAGCTGTCTCTTCACCAGATTTTTGCTTATGTGCAATAGAGCTCATGTAATATGAGAATGACATGAAATCAACAGGGTATTTTTCAAGAATTTCAAGATCGCCATCAGCAATTTCTAACTCAATGTTGTTTTCTTTGAAGAAGCGTTTCGCGTATGAAGGGTATTTACCACACACTTGGACATCAGAGAAAAAAAGATTTTCATGGTCTTTTTTAATCTCTTCCATGACATCATCTGGATTATATGTAGATGGATAAGCTTGCATACGCGCTAACATACAACTAATTTTAAAGTCAGGATTGATTTCATGGCTAACTTTTGTGGCTAAGCTTGATGCCACAAATTGGTAGTGCACTGCTTGATACATCTCTTGCAAATTCAATTTTCCATCTTCAAATAAGAGTCCACCAGACAAATAGCCTGTCATACCAATGATATTGATTTCGTAAAAGTCAACCAGTATTTGACTTTATCTTTGTAGCGATTAAAGACTGTTTCAGCATAACGCACAAAGCAATCAATCACTTTGCAATTTTTCCAGCCACCATATTTTGTGATTAAATGAATTGGAAATTCACAATGTGACAATGTCACAAGTGGTTTGATGCCATATTTATTAAGCTCATCAAAAACTTTGTCATAAAAGACTAGCCCTGCTTCATTTGGAGTGGCATCATCACCATTTGAAAAAATACGTGACCAGGCAATTGACATACGGAAAGTCTTAAAGCCCATTTCCGCATAAAGAGCAATATTTTCTTTGTAACAGTGATAAAAATCTGATCCCCAACGTTTCGGATATAAACCTTCTGTGTCATTTAAAGCGGCATCCAATTTAGCACGAGTCATTGGGGCTATTAAATTCCTTCCCATTGATTTTCTCTCTTCTAGTGCTACTGCACGTGACGTATCTGAGGTAGCAGGTCCGCATCCATCAACATTTCACGCCCCTTCAAATTGATTGGCAGCTGTTGCACCACCCCATAAAAAATCTTTTGGAAAATGTTTTGTCATATTTTCTCACCTCATACTTTAGTTTGCTCTTGTATTATATCTTGAAATGTAAGTGTTTTCTATTGCTATCATCTTAAAATAGTACTATCACAAGATAATAAAACTGTTTCCTCACCTTAGAGGAAAAATCTTTTCAAAAAAATGAAATCAACTATGAAAACTACTCATTTTTCATTCATTCTATAGAAGAAAATTTGACAAAAGCCCTTTCTCTCTATATAATTAATTAGTTGAAATTATTCTATTTTTTCTGAAAATGGGAAATATATTTTAATAAGTAGTACTGATTTAATGGCTAAAAGATAAAGAGTCGCTTGATGATTTACCCTTTAACCAATGATTACAGTACTATGACTGATTTAGGAGTTTAATTATGTATAATTTTCTATCGTCTTTAGACAGTCTAGTCTGGGGACCACCTCTTCTTGTTCTTCTTGTTGGAACAGGAATTTATTTGTCTTCTCGCTTAGGATTATTGCAAGTTTTTCGCCTCCCAAAGGCCTTAAAACTAATCTTTAAATCTGAAGCAAAAGGTAAAGGGGATATTTCAAGTTTTGCTGCACTAGCTACTGCTCTTGCAGCAACTGTTGGTACTGGTAATATTGTCGGTGTCGCAACTGCCATCAAACTTGGTGGTCCAGGGGCACTTCTTTGGATGTGGATGGCCGCATTCTTTGGAATGGCTACAAAATATGCTGAAGGTGTTTTAGCCATCAAATACCGTACAACAGATGCAAATGGTGAAATTTCTGGTGGTCCAATGCACTACATTGTTAATGGGATGGGAAAACGTTGGAAACCTTTGGCCGTTGCCTTCTCAATTTTTGGGGTAACGGTTGCCTTGTTTGGTTCGGGGACTTTCACACAAGTTAACTCAATCACTGATTCACTTAGCAACACTGTTGGCTGGTCACCAAAAATCATCAGTATTGTCTTGGCTGTCCTTGTCAGCATTATCATCTTCGGTGGTATTCAATCAATTTCAAAAGTTGCTGAAAAAATTGTTCCATTTATGGCAATCATTTACATTCTAGCAACAATTGCAATTCTTGCTTTCCACTGTAACCAAATTCTTCCAAGTATTGCTTTGGTTATTAAATCAGCCTTTACTGGAAAAGCAGCAACTGGTGGTTTTGCTGGAGCAACTGTTATCACAGCTATCCAAGCTGGTGTTGCACGTGGTATCTTCTCAAATGAATCTGGGCTTGGTTCTGCACCAATCGCTGCTGCTGCTGCGAAAACTGATGAACCTGTTGAACAAGGTCTTGTTTCTATGACCGGTACGTTCATCGATACCATCATTATTTGTACCCTAACAGGACTTTCAATTATTGTTACTGGTGGTTGGTCAAGCAATCTTAACGGTGCAACTCTGACACAATCAGCATTCTCAACTGTCTTTGGAAACTTTGGTGTCTATGCCTTGACATTCAGTTTAATTCTCTTTGCCTTTACCACAATTCTTGGTTGGGGATATTACGGAGAACGTTGTTTTGAATTCCTATTTGGTGTCAAAGCTATTCCAGTTTACCGTATCATTTTTATCGCTATGGTCGCTCTTGGCGGTTACATTAGCCTTGAAACTATCTGGGTTATCGCTGATATTGTTAACGGTTTGATGGCAATTCCAAACTTGATTGCCTTACTAGCCCTTTCACCAATTATTATCAAAGAAACAAAACGCTATTTCGATACACATTAAAAAACAAGAGATTAGGGATTATCCTAATCTCTTGTTTTTACCCTTAAAGAAATCGCTTATTAACGGGATTTCTGTGCCAAACAAGGCATTTTAGTGATATAATAAAAGGTAGCTCAAATTTAACATAATCTACTGATACATTTATAACCTCATTTGAACAAAGGAGGCATTTCTTATGTCAACACCAGAAGAAAACCTACGCTTAGCAAAACGAGGGCCAATTGTTAGTATTGTTGCCTACATGGTCATCACCTTATTAAAGCTAATCACTGGTTATTTTTTGAATTCATCGTCATTAATCGCTGATGGTTTTAACAACTTGTCTGATATTCTCGGAAATGTTGTGCTTTTAATCGGACTGCATTTGGCGAGCAAACCAGCTGATGAAGATCACCGCTTTGGTCACTGGAAAATGGAAGATTTATCAAGCTTGATTACTTCTTTCATCATGTTCTACATTGGCTTTAAAGTTCTCTTTCAAACCATTGAAAAAATCATCTCAGGTAGCATGACACCTCTTGATCCTGAAGGCGCCGTTGTCGGAGTCATCTCTGCAGCGATAATGTACGGTGTTTACCTTCACAATAAACGCCTTTCACAACGTGTCAAATCAAGCGCACTCTTAGCTGCATCAAAAGATAACCTTTCTGATGCTGTCACTTCTATCGGTACTTCTGTAGCCATCCTCGCAGCTTCATTTAACTTAGTCATCATTGATAGATTGGCTGCCATCGTTATTACTTACTTCATTTTGAAAACAGCCTACGATATCTTTATCGAGAGTGCCTTTAGCCTTTCAGATGGCTTTGATCAAAAAGAACTCCAAAAATACAAAGAAGCTATCCTCAAATTACCAAAAGTTTCAAATGTCAAATCACAACGTGGTCGCTCGTATGGAAGCAATATTTACCTTGATATCGTTGTTGAGATGAATCCTGGCCTCTCAGTTTACGAAAGCCACGAGGTCACTGAACAAATCGAAGAAATCCTTCGTAAAGAATTCTCTGTTTACGATACTGATGTTCACGTTGAACCAGGAGCAATCCCTGAAGATGAGATTTGGGATAATGTCTATAAAAAGCTTTATAAAGCCGAAAAAACCATTCTCGCTAAGATTCCAGATTACGAAAACCTTATCTCAGATGACTTCTACCTTATCGATGTTGACGGTCATTCCTATAACAAATCTGAAATGACTGCTCGAAAAAGACACTACATGAGTAAGATCGAAGATTTTGAAATGACATCTATCAGTCAAAAAACAAAGCTTATCACTTACAAGCTCGATAATATGACTCATACAAGTATCTGGCGCCACAAGGAAAACTGGTTCCTTGTCTTCCACCAGATCACTCCACAAGCAACAAATTCTCAAGATTAACCGCAAAACAAGGATTAATACTCCTGGCTTTTTAGATGCTTAGAATTAATCAGTTATTTTAATTAACTGGTTAATTATTTTATAATATAGCACGATTATATTGATAATCAAGAAAAAAGATGAAAACTAAAAAGAGTTCTAAGTATCACTACTTAGAACTCTTTTAATTTATTTTTTAACAGCATCAGTTGCTACATCATCACCAAACCATTTGTTTGAAATTTCTTGGAACTTACCTTCTTGATAAAGCTTTTGGAAAGCCTGATTGATTTTCTTAACCAGTGTTTTATCAGCTTTTCTAGCCCCTACAGCAAAATCTTCACCGTCAAACTCACTAGCAATGATATTGTAGTTATCTAATTCACCTTCTTGTTCAAGGTAATAATTAGCGTAAACTTTATCGATCAAGAGACCATCGATACGATCGTTTTTAAGGTCAATAAGGGCTTGTGTGAAAGTTTCATACTGTGTCGCATCATCACCAGATACAATATCTTTCAGGACTTTTGGTTTTGCATTGAAAGCATCATAACCAGATGAGCCAGATTGTGCACCAAGAACTTTATCTTTCATCCCTGCAAAGCTTGTAATTCCTGAAGATTTTTTAGTGACTAGCACTTGTTCATTAACCATGTAAGGATTTGTAAAGAGAACTTTTTCGGCACGCTCATCACTAATAGAATAACCATTCCAAATCAAATCAATCGTACCGTTATTCAATTCAGTTTCTTTCATATCCCAGTTGATTGATTGCCATTTCACTTTAATACCATACTGTTCAAAGACGGCATTGGCAAGATCGATGTCAAAACCAACATTTTTGCCATCTTCATCTTCGTACCCCATTGGTACAAAAGTGTTATCAAAACCAATCGTAATCTTACCATCTTTTTGATAAGTTTTCCATTGGTCTGTCTTAGCAACTTTTTTTGATGACGATGACCCACAAGCAGCTAAACTAACTGTCGCAACAAGCGCCATAGCACTTAAAAGAAGTTTTTTCAATTTCATAAAGACACCTAATGAGACTTTCTGTTATTTTGGATTAATTTTTAAAATGTAATCTGAAATCGTTTCTGCAAATTGTAAATCATGGGTAACCACAATCTGAGTCATTCCAGCTTCACGGTTTTGTAAAATCAATTTTTCAACTTCTTGACGCAATTCAGGGTCAAGCGCTGAAGTTGGTTCATCATAACCAATAATTTGAGGGTCAATCATCATCGCACGAGCAAGAGCGACACGTTGCTTTTGCCCACCTGATAATGAGTAAGGATAAGCATCCGCATGTTCTCCCAAACCAAGACGTTTAAGAAGACCAAGTGCTTTTTCTTTTGCCGCTTCTTTTGTCATTCCCATTGTTTTAACAGGTGACAAAATCAAATTATCTAAAACAGACAAATGTGGGAACAATTGAAAATCTTGGAAAACAAAACCAAGCAAGTTAAGTGTCTCTAAGTGATCGATTGGAACAACTTCACCATTATAGATGATTTCACCCGAATCAATTTTTTCAAGACCAGCAAGCATACGTAGCAAAGTGGTTTTACCACCACCTGAAGGCCCTACAAGAGACAAAATTTTACCATCTTCAATTGTTAAATTAAAATGATCAAAAATCTTCTTTTGACCAAATTGTTTGGAAATATTTTTTAATTCTAACATCTGGTCACCTCTTATTTATAATAATCAAATTTTTTCTCAGTTTGTTTAGAAATCAAGGTAACAATACCAATCATAAGCAAGTAAATAGCCCCTGCCACAAACATCGGTGTAAGTGTCGCATCACGGTTAGCAGCTGTCTTACTTGCAAGCAACAAATCACCAACCCCAAGAACATAAACGAGTGAAGAATCTTTGACAAGGTTGATAATTTCATTGAAAACACTTGGTAAAACAATCTTGAAAACCTGTGGCAAAATAATATAATGAATAGTTTGCAACTGATTTAATTTTAAGACTTTTGCAGCTTCGTATTGACCTTTAGGAATAGCAGCAATCCCACCACGGAAAATTTCAGCAAAATAAGCTGCATAATTCAAGGTAAATGCCAAAATAGCTGCTGGCATACGGTCCATAACCACTCCTACACTTGGTAAAACATAGTAGAAGAAAATAAGTTGCAATAGCAATGGTGTTCCACGCATAATCCATACATATAATGTCAACAACCATTGCAAAGGTTTAAATTTAATCTGCATCAAAAAAGCAAGGATAGCGCCAATCGGAATGGAAAGCACAATAACAATACAGAAAACTTGCAAAGTTACCGCAGCGCCATCTAACAAGCTAGGCAGAACTTGTGAAATATATGACATGTTATCTCCTAAAAAGAATTTGTTACTATTATAGTATTATATCAAATTTTCAAACAATTGGGGAGCAAAGAAGAATATTTTATCATTTGATCTTATAAAAATAAGACGATATGATATGATACGACATAACTATATTTATGTAAACTTTATCTTTAAATATAAAAAAAGCTACGAGCAAAGCTCATAGCGTTAATGTCATTATAATTTTTTAACAAACTCTGATTTTAATTTCATAGCACCGAAACCATCAATTTTACAATCAATATTGTGGTCACCTTCAACAAGACGAATGTTTTTAACACGAGTTCCTTGTTTAAGATCTTTTGGTGCACCTTTTACTTTCAAGTTTTTAACGATAGTAACACTGTCACCGTCAGCAAGACAAGTTCCGTTGCTATCAAGAACAACCAAGCCATCTTCTTCAACTGAATCAGCTGGGTTCCATTCATAAGCGCACTCTGGGCAAACTAACATTAATCCATCTTCGTAAACATACTCAGAGTTACATTTTGGACAATTTGGTAAAGACATCATTTCTCCTTATCAAAAAATAGCTATAACATTATTACTATCATAAAGTTAAAAGTTACATTATCCATTCTACCTTAAAAAGTAAATTTTGGCAAGTATTATTCCACAGTAACCGATTTCGCAAGGTTACGAGGTTTATCAACGTCCAAACCACGTTGAAGTGTTGCGTAGTAAGCAATCAATTGTGCTGGTACGACCATTGCAATAGCTGACAAGAATGGGTGTACAGTTGTTACGATGATATCGTCTCCTTCACGAGCTTGGCTTTCATCAACAATTGTAAGAACGCTTGCTCCACGTGCTTCAACTTCTTGGATATTACCACGTGTATGTGATGCAAGAACAGGGTTGCTTGAGATAAGTGCAATAACAGGCACACCTTCTTCAATCAATGAAATTGTACCGTGTTTCAATTCTCCAGCTGCAAAGCCTTCACATTGAATGTATGAAATTTCTTTTAATTTCAAGCTAGCTTCCATGGCAACATAGTAGTCTGAACCACGACCGATGTAAAAGGCATTGCGAGTTTCTTTAAGAAGTACTTCTGCTTTTTCAGCAATCGTATCTTTTTCAGAAAGTGTTGCTTCGATAGATTGTGCAACAATAGCCAATTCGTGAACAACATCAAAATCAGCTGCTACTTTGTTGCCATTAGCATCACCAACTGCTTTAGCAAGAATTGCCAATGTAGCAACTTGAGCTGTGTAAGCTTTTGTTGAAGCAACTGCAATTTCAGGTCCTGCATGCAAAAGCATAGTGTATGTTGCTTCACGTGACAATGTTGAACCTGGAACGTTTGTAATAGTCAAGCTAGGAATGCCCATTTGATTTGCTTTAACCAAAACTTGACGACTATCAGCAGTTTCACCTGATTGTGAAATCATGATGAAAAGTGGTTTTTTGCTCAATAAAGGCATGTTATAGCCCCATTCAGATGCAATACCAAGTTCAACTGGTGTGTCAGTCATTTGTTCAAGGAATGATTTTGAAGCAAAACCAGCATGGTAAGATGTTCCGGCAGCCAAAATGTAAATACGGTCTGCTTCTTGAATAGCTTTGATAATTTCAGGATCAACAGTGACTTGATTATTGTCATCTGTGTAAGCAGTGATTAACTTGCGCATAACTGTTGGTTGTTCATCAATTTCTTTTAACATATAGTAAGGATAAGTTCCTTTACCAATATCAGATAAGTCAAGTTCAGCTGTGTAAGAAGCGCGTTCGATAGCATTGCCATCATAATCCATAACTGAAATAGAATCTTTTGTCAAAACAACCAATTCCTTGTCATGGATTTCCATAAATTCGCTAGTTTCGCAAATCATAGCCATAGCATCTGAACATACCATGTTGTATCCGTCACCCAAGCCAATCAAAAGAGGTGATTTATTTTTAGCCACATAAATAGTATCAGGATCTTCAACATCAACCAAAGCAAACGCATATGAACCTTCAATGATCTTCAAAGCTTTTTTAAAAGCTTCAAGAACTGACAAACCTTGTTCAACAAATTCACCAACTAAATGAACAGCGATTTCAGTATCAGTTTCACCTTTAAGATGGTGATTTGAAAGATATGTTTCTTTAATTTGTAGATAGTTTTCAATAACACCATTGTGAACCAAGACGAAACGTCCAGTTTCAGATGTATGTGGGTGAGCATTCAATTCAGTTGGTTGACCGTGAGTTGCCCAACGGGTGTGACCAATACCAGTGTAACCAGCCATATCAATTCCGATTTTCGCACGAAGATCAGCAATACGTCCAACTGATTTAATCAAGCGACCTTGATTAACACCATTAGTAACGTAAATTCCTGCAGAATCGTAACCACGGTACTCCAATTTTTCAAGACCTTGCATTAAGATGTCTGTTGCGTTTTTGTTTCCAACAACACCAACAATACCACACATATTTTTTTACCTTTAATAGGAAAAACCTATTATCTCTTTCTTATTTTTTGAATTGGTATAGTCTAATAAAGACCTACCAAAACCCTACAGCAACAGTATATAACTTTAATTTTACCTTGTCAACAGAAAGATTGGTATAAAATATACTATACCAATTCTTTTTTAGTATAAAAGAAAAATGAAACCAACAAAAAACAGAGTAGCTAAACTACTCTGCTGTAATAAATCCAAATTGATTAAGTGGTAAAACTTTGAAAGTAACAACACCACGAATTTGACTTTCCTTGATTAGTCCAAAACTACGACTGTCATTAGTATTCTGACGATCATCATTTAAGACTAGATAATACCCTTTTGGCACTTCGTTGTATTTACCATTAGAAACAGTATTAACAGAAAAATCAGAAGTAAATGGCTGTTGGGTATCCGAAGTTGACAAATATTCGGATTTTATCTTGCTAATGTACGGTTCTTTTTTTACTTTGTTGTTAACATAAAGAATATCATCCATTACAGTCACACTTTGTCCAGCTGTTGCGACAACACGACTAATGTAAAAAATACCATCTTTCTTGTAAACGATGAAATCTTTATAGCGTGGTTCTCGATTTCGATTAACAACTACGACATCACCATTTGATAGGTATGAATTAGCGGCATCCTCATGCACTTTAAATGTTGAAAAGACAAAAATCCTCAACAAGAATATCGCTAAAATAGCAATTAAGACTAAAATAATGTTTCGAATAAAATCGCGCTTAACCATAATTTCTCCTATTCTTTGTTCTATTATATCATGTTTCTGAACATAAAAAAAGTAGGCGTGTGACTTTTGACACAAAGTAAGTAAATTAGCCTTGTTTTATCTAGATAAAAGAATAAAAAATGATAATATTTGCCCCTTCTGTGCCCCTCGCCACCATTTTGACATAAAAAAAGCCCTATCACACAGGCTGTAAAGCTTGATATGATAGGCTTTTTATTATTTAGGTTATTTTACAGTGCGGATACGCATTGTGTTTGTACCACCTGAACCGACAGGAACACCAGCGACGATAACGATGTTATCACCTGATTGAACCAATCCTGATTCAAGAGCAGCTTTTTCAGCAACTTCAAACATGTCATCAGTTGATGCAGGTTTTTCAGTTACGACTGGAATAACACCCCAGTTAATCATCAATGATTTTTGAGTTTTTTCGTCGAATGTTACAGCCAAAATGTCAGCATCTGGACGGTATTTAGAGATAAGACGAGCAGTGTTACCAGATTCAGTAAGAGCAACTACAAGTTTGATATCCATTGAGCTTGTTGCATCTTTAACTGCAGAAGCAACAACTTCTGTTTTAGAAGTACGAGCGAATGATGATGAATCAAGACGTCCGTATTCGTTAAGAAGAGCTTGAGCGTTTTTATCGATTGTAGCCATTGCACGAACTGCTTCAACTGGGTATTTACCGTTTGCAGATTCACCTGAAAGCATTGTTGCGTCAGTACCATCAATAACAGCGTTGAACACGTCAGATACTTCTGAACGAGTTGCACGTGGTTTTTCAGTCATAGATTCAAGCATGTTTGTTGCTGTGATAACTGCTTTACCAGCTGCGTTAACTTTAGTGATGATCATTTTTTGGTAAACTGGAACCATTTCAAATGGAACTTCGATACCCATGTCACCACGAGCGATCATGATACCATCAGCAGCTTCGATGATTTCGTCGATGTTTTCGATACCTTGTTGGTTTTCGATTTTAGCGAACAAACGAACGTGCCCGTTACCAGTTTCTTCACAGATTGTACGAACTTCTTCAACGTCTTTTGCAGTACGTACGAATGAAATAGCGATGAAGTTAAGACCTTGTTCAAGACCAAAACGAATATCAGCGTTATCACGTTCAGCAAGAGCTGGGAATGGGATTTTAGTGTAAGGAATGTTTACACCTTTTTGTTTAGCGATAATACCATCGTTTTCAACTTCAACAACAAATTCACGAGTTGCATCGTCTTTAGCGACAACACGAAGACCAAGTTTACCATCGTCAACAAGAACTTGTTTACCAACTTCAACGTCATCGTAGATGTCAAGGGAACCGGCAACGTTCAAAGCGATAACTTCGCGAGTTGATTTGATACCTTGTTTAGTAGCAACACGGATTTGTTCACCAGTTTTGTATGAATATTCTTTAGCTTCGCCTTCAAAAAGTTCAGTACGGATTTCAGGACCTTTAGTGTCAAGAAGGAAACCAACTTTTTGTCCAGCAATTTCTTCGGCACGACGTACAGTTGCCATACGTTCACCTTGTTCTGCATGGTCACCGTGTGAGAAGTTGAAACGGAAGACGTTTGCACCTTCTTTAATTAATTGAGCGATTTTTTGTGCTGATGCTTCAACATCAAGGCTTTCACCCCAATATCCATCTTCACCGAATTTTTTACCGCCACGGATTTCAACCGCAGGACCAAGTGTTGCAACGATTTTTACGCGTTTATTCATGATAATATGAAACTCCCTTTATTTTTAAGCCGAATGAACGACTATTAATAACAATAATTTTTAATCTAATAATATACTATATTACAAATGAGCAATGTCTCGATTTAATTGAGCAAAGTCAAGACGTGCTTTGTGTGGCATGTTGACGATAATGCTACCATCTTCTGCCAATGAGAATAGAGCACCTTCTTCTTTAGTACCAAGAATTGGGCTTTCTACTAATTCTTCGTTGTGGATACCAATGGCAAGTCCACCACGACCTTGTTGAAGCAATTCAACAGCGTGAGCACCCATCCAAGAAGCAAGAACACGATCACGAGGTGATGGGGCACCACCACGAAGGATGTGACCAAGGTTAGTTGCACGAAGGTCGCTAGTATCACCAGCTTCTTTCATCAACTCTGCAAATTTTTCAGCATGCATTACACCTTCAGCAAGAACGATAAGGTGACGTTCTTTACCTTTGTTTTCGTAACCATCTTTAACTTTTGCAACAACTTCGTTGATGTCATATTCTTCTTCAGGAATAATGATTTGGTCAGCACCTGCAGCAATACCTGCCCAAAGAGCGATATCACCAGCGTTACGTCCCATTACTTCAACAACAAATGTACGTTTGTGACTGTAAGATGTATCACGGATTTTGTCAAGAGCTTCCATAGCTGTGTTTACAGCTGTATCAAACCCAATAGTGTAATCTGTACCAGCGATATCGTTATCGATTGTACCTGGGATACCAACTGCTGGGAATCCGTGTTCTGTCAAGCGCATAGCACCGTGATAAGAACCGTCACCACCGATAACAACGACACCTTCGATATCGTGTTTTTTAAGTTGTTCGATACCAGCAAGTTGTCCTTCAAGAGTTGCAAACTCAGGGTAACGAGCTGATTGAAGGAAAGTACCACCATGTGACAAAATGTTTGAAACACTTTGAGCATCCAATGGGAAAATGTCGCCATCGACCATACCAGCATAACCACGGTTGATTCCGAAGACTTCCATTCCTTCTTTAATTGCTTTACGAACAACCGCACGAACAGCAGCATTCATACCAGGAGCGTCGCCGCCACTAGTCAAAACAGCAATACGTTTCATTTTGCTAATACTCCTTTTATTAATCTAACGGTCTTATTATAGCACATTACTTTGTAAAAAGCTTTACTTTATTTTATTTTTACTAAATTTTTATTGATAAATCGCTTTCACTGTATATGGAGTTAAAGCTTGTAAAAGCTCTTCGTCCTTTTTAACCAAATGTCTCTGACTTTGCAAGGTTTGCTTACTATCTTGATAATGCAAAATCACGGGAATATTTCCTGGATATTGTGCCAAGATTTTTGAAACTTCTCTATCATGTAAATGATTTGGAAGTAATAACCACAAGCGTTCACTACTTGTTTCTTGAACATGATTTAACACCATCTGCAAACGATTGTTGCGATTCTGAATCTTACCAGTTAAATAATAAAATCTCCCTTCTTGCAATTCGTCTTTATAACGTGTGAAGACTTCTGGAAAGAGAGTGACGTCAAATTTTTTCTGTGTGTCTGTCACATTCAGAAAAGCCATCTGCTCACCCTTGGTTTTTGTTCGAATCACACGAATCTTACTTAATTCAACAAGAATAGTCGCTTCAGTATTTTCATGCAAATCGGCTAAAGCCGTAAAAGCAACAGATGAGTTCTTGGCAATTTCAAGAAGTGGGTGTGGACTGATTCCTACTCCAAGTAATCCCTGTTCCTGACGATATTTTTCAGTATTTGGAAAGTCTTCTACTTCAATCCAATTATAAGAATTTTCGGCAAAAAGGCTACCTAGTTCATTAACGAATATGAAAAGAGGTTCCAGATTTTCAATAATCTTGCGGCGATTTTTTTCAAAATTATCAAAAGCACCGACTTCAACCAATGGTGTGATAAGTTCCTTCTTCTGGTAATTTTCAGGCAACTTGGTCAAGAAGTCCTCAATACTTGAAAATGGTCGATGATCAATAATCCAGTAACATAAATCACGTGGAAGTGCGCGTAGATTTTTCAAGCCAAGATAAATTTGACCATCAGCTATCTTATCGTTATAAGGCACTGTATTGATGTCGATTTTCTTGATG
Organism: Streptococcus lutetiensis; assembly: GCF_900475675.1. Classification (NCBI taxonomy): domain Bacteria; kingdom Bacillati; phylum Bacillota; class Bacilli; order Lactobacillales; family Streptococcaceae; genus Streptococcus; species Streptococcus lutetiensis. The sequence continues at coordinate 753,092 of NZ_LS483403.1, read as the reverse complement.
CGAAACTCTGATTCCATAGCATCCGTAATATAATCAACACTTGAATAATTCAGCATGATATCATAAAAAACTGCAGGATAGTGTGCCTTAAAGTAAGCTAGTTGAAAAGCTAATGCTGAGTAAGCAAAGGCGTGACTTCTATTAAAACCGTAGCCAGCAAATTTAGCCATGCGAGAAAATAAATCTTTAGCCGTTTTAAGCGGTCGATCAAGAGCCTGTGCACCTTTTAAGAACTCGCTTTCCATTTTTTGCATGTCTTCTGCCTTTTTCTTAGACATGGCACGACGCAACAAATCCGCTTTCCCCAGAGTGAATCCTGCATAGACCTGTGCAATCTGCATCACTTGCTCTTGATAAAGCATGATGCCATAGGTTGGTTCCAATATTTTTGCCACCAGAGGGTCAATCAAGTCAATCGCTTCTTGTCCAAAACGACGTCTAATAAAGTTTTCGGTGTAATCACTAGCCCCTGGACGGTTCAAACTCGTTGTTGCCACAATATCTTCAAATTTTTGTGGTTTAATACGTTTTAACAGATTAATGGCGCCAGCTTGTTCAAATTGAAAAATTCCTTTTGTCTTTCCTGCAGCAAATAAAGCTAGGGTTTGCTGATCTTCTAAATCAATCGATTTGATGTCAATTGTGATACCACATTCTTTAGCAACCTTTTCTTGCATGCGTTGCACAAAAGTAAGGTTACGAAGCCCAAGAAAGTCCATTTTAAGAAGACCATTAGCCTCAACCGCAGCCGCATCATATTGTGTAATCATCATATCTTCGCCAGCTTTTAATGGAATATGCTCGGTCAGATTGTCATCGCTCATAACGACACCAGCGGCGTGAATTGAAGTCTGCCGAGGATTTCCTTCGATACGTTTGGCAATCGCAAAGGCTTTTTGATACTCGATTTTAGAATTAATAATTTGACGGAAAGATAAGTTCTTTTCATAAACTGTAGTCAAATTATCTCTAAAACTGATTTTTTTAGTGATATTAGTCAATTCATGCTCTGGTGCACCGAATCGTTTAAAAACATCACGAATAGCTTGTTTAGCACCAAAAGTTGAAAAAGTCACAATTTGAGCCGAATGAAGACTACCGTAACGATTACGAACATAATGAAGAAACTCACTACGATAAACATCTGGTAGGTCAATATCAATATCAGGCATGCTATACCGTTCTTCATTTAGAAAACGTTCAAAGAGCAGATTGTTCTTCACTGGGTCAATACCAGTAATATCAAGAGCATAGGAAACTAAACTTCCCGCAGCAGAACCGCGTCCCATTCCCATGTAATAGCCTCGACTGCGACCAAAACGCAACAAATCCCAAACGATAAGGAAGTAATCATCAAATTCCATCTTGTGAATGACTGAAAGTTCTTTTCTTAATCGTTCTTGGTACTCTGGCAACCAAAGATTTTTAGCCTTAAGCCCTGCTTCAGTTAATTCTATCAATTCCTCCTGCGCAGGTTTTTGACGATTAAAGCGTGGTAATTTTAGTTCGCTATTAAAGTCATAGTGAATATCAGCGACTAATTTTTCTAAGTTTTCTAGAGCTTGTGGAAATTTTTGCTCAAAAGCTTGTGTTAAGATATCACAAGCCATCAACTGCTGTCCTTGCGGTGCAGCCGGCGCATCCTTCAAGCTAATATTATCTCGAATAGCATGAAGCATGTGAAGCGTTTCGACTTCGTTAGTATTAAAATACCGTACTGTATGGAGTGGGATTAAAGGCTTGGCATAATCCTTTTCTTCTGAGTGGACATTTACTCCGATATAATACTCAAAAGGAAGCAACAGGCTCTCTAAACCATCAAAATACGGGATAATAACCACTAAGCCTGACAAGTAATCCTTTAAATCCTCTAGCTGAATCCCAGAGGTCATCTGACAGCTAGACACTTTCATCAAGTTTTTGTAACCTGTCGTATCACGCGCAATTAGGTACACACTTAAGGAAAGATTTCCCTGTAAAATAAGCGTCAACTCAAGACCTAAAACAGGGCGTAAGCCTTCGCTTTTAGCTTTTGTAATAAAATGAAAGGCGGCATAGAGATTATCTTTGTCCATAATCCCAATGGTTTGGTAGCCTAATACTTTTGCTTCTTTGACATAGCCCTCTAAGTCAATTAAGCTATCCATAAAAGAATAAACAGTCTTGGTATCTAATTGGGCAAACATAAAAGCACTCCTTTCTCCGATTGATTTCTGTATCTATTATACACTAAAAATGGTGGTCATTTGACTTTAACCCGAAATTAGATGTCTCAATGATTGATTTCTTGACATTTCAAACTTATTTTTGTACCATTTATTTAGTACAAGACTTCTTTCAAGACTTCTTCTAATTAAGACAATTAAGACTTCTTTAAATTTTAATAGAAAGGGGTTATCGTATGTCCTGGAAATTTGATGAAAAATCACCTATTTATGTCCAAATTGCACAACATATTAAGATGCAAATCATCAGTCAAGAAATCAAAAGCGGTGATCAACTCCCAACCGTTCGCGAATTAGCTGAAGAAGCTGGTGTCAATCCCAACACAATGCAACGCGCTTTTTCAGAACTAGAACGCGAAGGCATGGTTTACTCTCAACGAACTTCTGGCCGCTTTGTTACAGATGACACTGACCTCATCATGCAAAAACGTCGCGAAGTTGCTGAGGCAGAATTGCAATCATTTGTTAATAACATGCAAAAAATAGGATTTGAAATCGACGATATTGTGACTACACTAGAATCGTATATTAAGGAGAAAAAATAGGATGAGTCAATTACTCCAACTACATCACGTTACCAAAAAATACAAAAAACATGTAGCTGTTGACGATGTGACACTTAGTTTACCTGCCGGTAAGATTATTGGCTTACTAGGCCCAAATGGAAGCGGAAAAACGACACTAATTAAACTAATCAATGGACTTCTTCACCCAACAACTGGAGAAATCGTCATTGATGGTTACCGTCCTTCAGTTGACACTAAAAAAATCATTTCATATCTTCCAGATACTTCTTACCTCAGAGAAGATATGAAAATCAAGGATGCCCTTGCTTTCTTCGAAGATTTTTACGAAGACTTCTCTCGTGAAAAAGCTGAACACCTTTTAGAAGATTTAGAGCTTAATCCAAATGACATCCTCAAAAATCTATCAAAAGGGAATAAAGAAAAAGTGCAGCTAATCTTGGTCATGAGCCGACAAGCGAAACTTTATATTCTTGATGAACCAATCGGGGGTGTTGACCCAGCCGCGCGTGACTACATTTTACGCACTATCATCAATAATTACTGTGAAGAGGCTTCTGTTGTTATCTCAACGCACTTAATTTCAGAAATCGAACCAATCCTTGATGAAATCATTTTCCTTAAGGACGGAAAAATTATTTTGCAAGGCAATACGGATGATATTCGTGAAGAGCACGGTCAATCCATTGATTCACTCTTCCGTGAGACTTACAAAGCTTAGGGAGGAATTATGTTTTCAAAACTTTTAAAATACGAACTAAAATCTGTCGGTAAATGGTACTTCACACTTAATGCATCAATTATCGCTATTTCCATCTTCCTTGGCTTTAGCATCAAGACACTTACAGACTATGCTGAAAACTATACAACAAGTAATGCTAATCATTACACACAACTTATTCCAATCATCTTATCAATCATGTTTGGTGTTGTGGTTGCCAGTGCTTGGATTGCTACACTAGCTATCATCGTGCGACGTTTTTATAAAAATATCTTTGGTCGCGAAGGTTACCTTACTTTAACCTTGCCAGTATCTACTCACCAAATCATTTTATCTAAATTAATTGCTTCACTGATTTGGACAGCCTTTAACGCAATCGTGGTTACCATTGGAGTGACCTTACTTGTCATACCGATTTTTGGCCTAGGTCATTTCTTAGCCTTCCTACCACAATTCGATAAAGTACTCACTCTTTCTGAATGGGGAATTGGTTTTCTTTGGTTAGCAATCTCTTCTATTTCAGGAATTTTGCTCATCTACTTAGCTATTACAATCGGGCAATTATTTGCTAATAGACGTGCTCTTATGGCATTCGTTGCCTACTTCGTCGTTTCATTCATTGTTTTATTAGTGTCTGAAATTCTCGGAAGCCACGAACTAAATAGTGACCTTACTATCCATTTCTTTATCTATTCTTGTATTGAGTGCTTTATCGAAGGTACCATCTTCTACTTAGCAACACATTACTTGCTTAAAAACAAAATTAATATTCAATAAATATTATAGCCACCAAATTCTGGTGGCTATTTTTATATCTGGAATTGTGTCTGGGTGAAAGGCAAAACGTAAAAATAAAAAAACGTTGATATATCAACGTTTTGCGTAACTTTGCTAAACTATGAAAAGCTTTTATGGAGCCGGTGGGAGTCGAACCCACGTCCAAACACCTGCCAATACATTCGTCTACAACCATAGGTTATGTCTTTGATTTAACTTAAGCTCGATACATAACTCAAACCTAGATTAAGCGAGCCTATAAATCTCTTTTTGACTAGCTAGGCAATAATCAAACGTAGCTTGCTAATCAATGAAACCTCTAGCAAAACACAAGCAATCCTGTAGAGATCACGCGAGCTGGTTTTTAGGCAGCTACAGCGTAAGAATTTGTATTTTTTGCAGTTATATTTAACTGGCATTTTTACATCTGCCGATGAGTCGCAGAATGTACCTCATAATGCCTGTCGAATCCGTAACGACCCCAGATATTATAAAGTAGTCAAAAGCTACATTTGTTATTATAGCAAATAATATTTAAAATAGCAAAAAAGAAATTCTTATGATATGATAAGAATTATGAAAATGAAGATATTCGACCACTATGCCTTTTGGCAGCGACTGATCAAGTTTCTGGGAGTATTAGCCTTGCTGGGAACGTTTGTTTTAGTCATCTGGTTCTACCATTTAGGGATTCTAAACGATAGTAATGCACTCAAAGATTTTGTTAATCAGCACAGTGTCTGTGGGCCTTTAGTTTTTATCTTAGTGCAAATCTTTCAAGTTGTCTTCCCAGTGATTCCAGGTGGTGTCACAACAGTTGCTGGGTTTTTAATTTTTGATCCAATCCTAGCCTTCTTTTATAACTATGTGGGTATTGTGATTGGTAGTATCATTCTATTTATTCTTGTTAGGCTATATGGTCGCAAGTTTATTCTACTTTTTGTCGATGAGAAGACTTTTTACAAATACGAAGCGAAGCTTAATACTCAAAATTATGAAAACCTCTTCATCATTTGCATGTTATCACCCATTTCACCAGCCGATATCGTGGTGATGATAACTGGATTATCTCATATTTCATTAAAACGTTTCACCTTCATTATCCTACTAACCAAGCCAATTTCAATTATTTCTTATAGTTATATCTGGATTTTTGGAGGAAATATCCTAAAATTACTATTAGGTCACTAAAGCCTGAGCTTAGCTCGGCTTTTTCTTTTCTCATTACAACTGTAATTTTTCAAAAAAATTTCATGTAAACATTTTCACAGTATTGAAAAATTCTTACATAGTAGTAGACTTATAACGAAGGAGTTTACTAATGAAGTTATACGTTCAATTTATGATAATTCTCATCTTTTCATTTATTGGGGAGGCTATTTCTAATTTACTCAATTTACCTGTTCCTGGTAGCATTATTGGGTTAGTGCTACTTTTTCTTGCCCTGGAATTCAAGGTAATTCGTTTGAGACACATAGATGTTGTGGGAAATTTCCTGCTCAATAATATGACCATTCTATTCTTGCCTGCAGCTGTCGGAATCATAGATCGATTCAATGATATCAAGGATTATTTGCTCCCTATCACCATTATCATCCTTGTAGCCATCTTTTTGAATGTTGCTACTATTGGTTTTGTTGTTCAATTTATCAAAACACGCTTTGAGGGAGACTATGTTGATAAAGGAGGTCATCATGACTAATATTCTTACAAACCCAATCTTTGGTATCATGCTATCAATCCTAGCATACCTTATGGGCATGCTTATTTTTAGGCGTTTTCCACACCCAATTACTACCCCTTTACTATTAGCAACCTTTTTTATTATTGCCTTTTTAAAGATTACTAAGATTTCCTACCATGATTATTACATTGGCGGAAGTTATCTTAACACATTGATTGTTCCATCAACAGTAGCGCTCGGTATTCCACTTTATCGCTCATTCCACTTGATGAAACATCACATCAGAAGTATCCTAACTGGTATTCTTGCTGCTTGTATCGTCAACACGACTTTTACCGCTCTTGTTGCGAAAACATTTGGTATTAAATATTTGCTAGCTATTTCATTATTCCCTAAATCAGTAACAACTGCAATGGCTGTTGGAATCACTGAAAAAATGGGAGGTATCACAACTGTAACACTTGTTGTCGTTGTTATTACTGGAATTTTGACAAGTGTTCTTGGACCCGTTTTTTTAAAACTCTTAAAAATCGAAGATCCTGTTGCTATCGGGCTTAGTCTTGGAGGAACAGGGCACGCAATCGGTACTGGAACAGCTCTAAAATACGGTCTCGTTGAAGGAGCGATGGGCGGACTTGCTATCGGAGTTACCGGAATTGTTTACGTTATTATCAGTCCAATCGTAGCTCAAATTATTTTAAAATAAGCTTTTTTATAAGTGTCTGTGGTAAAAATCACAGGCTTTTTATTTACCCTTAAACTGCTCGTAACGCTATCCAATATTAACTTGCGGCAAGCTCCCTTAAATAGCTCTGAAGACTTCACAGAAAGGCTTTTATGAGCATATACAAAAAGAAAAAGCCAAGAACTGGCTTTTCTAATCGGTATAACACTCCACCCTAAGGGAATCGAACCCCCATTTCAAGAACCGGAATCTTGCGTGATATCCATTACACTAAGAGTGGCAACTACTATATTATACCATATTGAAACAAAAAGAAAAGACTTGGAAATCAAGTCTTTTCTCATTTATAATTACAATTCAATGTCGCCAAACAAGTCAGCCATTGAGAATCCAGTTTGAGTTTCTGGAAGTTCGTAATCACGTTTAGCTTCACGTTTTGGACGACGTGGACGTGATTGACGTTTTTCTTCGTTTTCAGCTTGTGCTGGACGTTCTTCAAGAGCTTTGATTGAAAGTGATACACGTTCTGCAGCAGCGTTAACATCAAGAACTTTAACGTTAACTTCTTGACCTACTGAAAGAACATCTTTTGGATTTTCAACACGTTTGTGTGAGATTTGTGAGATATGAACAAGTCCATCGATACCAGGCAATACTTCAACGAAAGCACCAAAGTCAGTCAAACGTTTAACTTTACCTTCAACAACATCACCAGCAGCAAGTTTTTGTTCTACACCATCCCATGGTCCAGGTGTTGTAGCTTTAAGTGAAAGTGATACACGACCTGCTTCTTCGTCGATTGAAAGAACTTTAACTTCAACTTCTTCACCAACAGAAACAACTGATTTAGGTGAAACGTTGCGTTCGTGTGACAATTCAGTTACGTGAACAAGTCCGTCAACACCACCAAGATCGATGAAAGCACCGAAGCTTGTCAAGCGAGCAACTTTACCTTTAACGATTGCGCCTTCTTCAAGTTTAGAGAAGACTTCTTTACGAGCTGCAGCAGCTTTTTCTTCAACAACTTCACGACGTGAAAGGATGAAGCGGTTTTCAGCTGGAACAACTTCTTTGATTTTAGCTTCGAATTCTTGACCAACGAATTTTTCAGTGTTACGTACGAAACGTGTATCAATCATTGAAGCAGGGATGAATCCGCGAAGTCCTTCAAATTCAACTGAAAGACCACCTTTAACAGCGCGTGTACCTTTAACAGTAACAACTTCGCCTTCGCGACCAACAAGTTTATCCCAAGCTTTGCGAGCTTCCAAGCGTTTTTTAGAGACAAGGAAAGTAACTGTATCAGTATCTTTACCTACTACTTGACGAAGAACAAGTACTTCAACTGTGTCGCCAGTTTTAACAAAATCGTTAATATCAGCATCGCGATCGTTAGTTAATTCACGAAGTGTAAGAACACCTTCAACACCTGTTCCTTCGATAACAACGTTTGCTTGATCATTATCAACAGTTAAAACTTCCGCAGTGACAACATCACCAGGGTTTACTTCGCTAACACTGTTTAGCAAATCTTCAAATTCATTCATTCTAAAAAATCCTCCAACAAAAGCTAGCTTAAGCTAGCTTTTGACAACAATAATATTTCTCAAGGTAACCCGCAACGACAACAACTTTTATCTTTGACGGTGTCAAGCCGAAACTCGATACCTTTGACTGGGGTAGCTGGATTCGAACCAACGCATGAGGGAGTCAAAGTCCCTTGCCTTACCGCTTGGCTATACCCCAAAAACAAGGTTCAATTAATTCTAAGATAAGATCTTAGGAATGGAAGGGGAGGGATTCGAACCCCCGAACCCGAAGGAGCGGATTTACAGTCCGCCGCGTTTAGCCTCTTCGCTACCCTTCCGTTACGACAAAAACTATTCTAGCATAGTTTTTGTTCTCTGACAAGTACTTTTCGCTATTTTTTAGCGATTTAAGTTGTAATTTTCAATAATACTTTCAATTGCTTGCTCTAAAGTTTTGAAAAGTGCTTCCACTTCTCCATTTTTGACAACGGCAAATTTGTTATCAAGCTCAGCAATTTCACCGATAACTTTTTTTCCAGCAGTCAAATTATAACCATCGACATTAGCATTATTGATGGCAACTTTGGCGTCAGCAAGTTGAATTTCGATTTTTTTATCTTTTTTGCTCATTTTTCCACCTCACGCTATTCATTTTACCGAAAAACAAAAAAGCTTGCAAGAGCAAGCTTTAATTTATTAGTCAACTTTGTAAATCCAGCCTTCTGGAGCTTCAATGTCACCGAATTGGATACCGACAAGCTCGTCGTACAATTTACGAGTAACAGGTCCTACTTCTGTTTCACTGTAGAAGATATGGAAGTCATCACCGTGTTGAACACCACCGATTGGTGAAATAACAGCTGCTGTACCACAGGCACCTGCTTCAACGAATTTATCCAATTCATCAAGTCTAACATCACCTTGGATAGCTTTCATGCCAAAACGGTGTTCTGCCAAATAAAGAAGTGAGTATTTTGTGATAGATGGCAAGATTGATGGACTAAGTGGTGTGATAAACTCATTATCAGCTGTAATACCAAAGAAGTTTGCAGAGCCGACTTCTTCAATCTTAGTGTGTGTCGCAGGATCTAGGTAAATAACATCAGAGAACTTACGGTCGTGAGCCATTTTACCTGGAAGAAGACTTGAGGCATAGTTACCACCTACTTTTGCAGCACCTGTACCATGTGGAGCAGCACGGTCATATTCGTCTTGAATCAAGAAATTAGTTGGTACCAAACCACCTTTGAAGTAGTTACCAACAGGCATTGCGAAAATAGTGAAAATGTATTCATCTGCAGGGTGAACACCAATAATGTCACCAACACCAATCAAAAGAGGACGTAGATAAAGTGTTGCACCAGTGCCGTATGGTGGTACAAATTCTTCATTAGCACGAACGACTTGTTTTGCAGCATCAATAAATTTTTCTGTAGGCACTTGTGGCATAAGAAGACGATCTGCAGTGCGTTGCAAACGTTCAGCGTTCATATTTGGGCGGAACAATTGTACTGAACCATCTTTTGTACGATAGGCTTTCAACCCTTCAAAGGCTTGTTGACCATAGTGCAAAGCTGGTGATGCTTCAGAAATGTGGAGCATTGAATCTTCTGTTAATTTTCCTTCATCCCATTTACCATCTTTGTAGTAAGAGATGTAACGAAATGGTAATTTACGATAGGCAAAGCCTAGATTATCCCAGTCTAAATCTACTGTCATAACTATTCCTCTTTCTTTGTTTTTATCCTATTGTACGCTTTTTAAATCTTTTTTCAAGTACTTTTTCATAAAATTCTGAAAATTTGTTCAAAAAATAAATCGGAGAAAATCTCCGATTTATTATCGCTATTTAATTCTTGCGCTAAAGACACCTTCATCTGAAATTTTATCTGAGATAAAGGAACCATTACTTGTGCGTTCTGACAAGGTCAAATCTTCAAGAATGGCTTGATAATGATTGCCTTTATTTGAATAAACTTCTAAGGTTTCGATTTTATCTGAATCTAACGTCTCAATAGTGAATAAATCAATATTTTGCACGTCATTTGAGGCATGGACTGGTCCTGCCATAAAGACGCGATGTGGTTTTGATTTGAGTTCACGAAGGACTTGCAAGCCTCGATTAGCACGACTTGTTGCTGGAATTAGCTCAGTTGTCATACGTTTAAGGCTACCACGTTGTGTCAAGATAAAGAAGCTTTCTGTATTGGCGATAAAGGCTGACACGACAAAATCCTCATCCTTAAGGTTAATTGATTTAACCCCTGCCGCTTTGGCACCAACTACTGGCACTTCGTCAATATTGAAATGCAAGGCATAGCCATTATGCGTAATGATCATGACATCATCAAGTGCAATTGGCGCAATAGTCACGACCATATCATCGTCTTTTTTCAACTTAGCATACTTAACAGCTTTTGATTTGTAGGTGCGCCATGGCGTGAATTCTTTGCGTTCAAAGCGTTTGATTTGACCATATTTTGTGGCTGCAAAATAAGTTTGCGGTCCAAAGTCATCGACAATTTCAGCATACAAGACATACTCGTCTGTCGCAAAATCAGTGATGGTTTGTGATAAATGTTCCCCAATATCTTTCCAGCGAATATCTGTCAATTCATGGACTGGACGATAGATGACATTGCCAAGATTTGTAAAAATCAACAAATGTTGAGTTGTCTTAGCTTGTGAGACGAAGACCAGTTCATCATCATCACGTTTACCAATTTCTTCAACCGTAGAAGCATTGTAAGAACGCGGACTTGTACGTTTGATGTAACCACCTTTTGTCACACTGACATAAGTATCTTCTTCGACAATCAAGCTTGCCACATCGATTTCAATCGTTTGTGCTTCGGCTTGCAATTCTGTCAAACGTGGGTTAGCGAATTTCTTCTTAACTTCACGTAGTTCACGTTTCATGACATTGTACATAGTACGTTCGTCACCGATAATTGCTTTAAGCATAGTGATGCGTTCACGAAGCTCTGCTTCTTCATTTTCAAGCGTCACAATATCAGTATTTGTCAAACGGTACAATTGCAAAGTCACAATAGCTTCAGCTTGTTCTTCTGAAAATTCATAGCTGACTTTGAGGTTTTCTTTAGCGTCAGCTTTATTTTCAGACGCACGAATAAGCGCAATAACCTCATCCAGAATTGAAATAACACGAATCAAGCCTTCCACGATGTGAAGACGTTTTTCAGCTTTTTCCTTGTCAAATTTTGAACGGGCAACGATGATTTCCTTACGGTGAGCAATGTAACTTGTCAACATCGGAATGATACCCACTTGGCGTGGTGTATAGTTGTCAATAGCAACCATGTTGAAGTTATAGTTGACTTGCAAGTCAGTGTATTTCAACAAATAGTTGAGAATCGTTTGCTCGTCTGCATCTTTTTTAAGTTCGATAGCAATACGAAGTCCATCACGGTCTGACTCATCACGAACTTCTGCAATGCCAGGGACTTTATTGTTGACACGAACATCGTCAATTTTCTTAACGAGTACGGCTTTATTGACTTCATAAGGAATTTCAGTGACGACGATTTGTTTTTTGCCGCCACGAAGACTTTCAATGTCCGTTCGTGAACGAACAACAACACGTCCTTTACCAGTTTCGTAAGCCTTACGAATACCATCCTTACCTTGGATAATCGCCCCAGTAGGGAAATCAGGTCCTGGCAAGAATTCCATCAATTTATCTAATTTTGCATTTGGATGGTCGATAAGGTAAACAACTGCATCAATGACTTCAGCCAAGTTGTGTGGCGGAATATCAGTTGCATATCCAGCTGAAATACCTGTTGCACCATTAACTAAAAGGTTAGGAAAGGCAGCTGGCAAAACCGTTGGTTCTTTTTCGGTATCATCAAAGTTCCAAGCAAACGGAACAGTATTTTTTTCAATATCGTGAAGCAAGTAGCCAGCAATCTCTGACAAACGTGCTTCAGTGTAACGCATGGCTGCCGGTGGATCACCGTCCATAGAACCATTGTTACCATGCATTTCAATCAAGGTTTCACGATTTTTCCAATCCTGACTCATTCGCACCATAGCGTCATAAATAGAGGAATCACCGTGTGGGTGGAAATTACCCATAACGTTACCGACAGATTTTGCCGATTTACGAAAACCCTTATCAAAAGTATTGCCGTCCTTGTTCATCGAATAAAGGATACGACGTTGAACAGGCTTCAAACCATCACGAATATCTGGCAAAGCCCGCTCTTGAATAATATATTTGGAATATCGTCCGAAACGATCCCCCATAATGTCTTCAAGAGACATATTTTGAACATTTGACATAATTATTATCCTTTACTTTTCACGTCAAAAAATTTATGGATTCATCACAAGCAATTAAAACACTGTATTTTCTTCCAAGGTGAATTTAACATTGTCTTCAATCCATTTGCGGCGTGGTTCAACTTTGTCACCCATAAGGACATTGACACGGCGTTCGGCACGCGCCAAATCATCAATAGTCACACGAATAAGCGTACGTGTTTCAGGGTTCATGGTTGTTTCCCACAATTGGTCAGCGTTCATCTCACCAAGACCTTTGTAACGTTGGAGTTGAGCTCCTTTACCAAATTTTTGACGTAATTCTTCTAACTCACCATCTGTCCAAGCGTACTCAACTTGCTCTTTCTTGCCTTTACCTTTAGACATTTTATACAAAGGTGGCAAAGCGATATAGACATGACCTGTTTCCACAAGCGGACGCATGTAACGGTAAAAGAAAGTTAGTAACAATGTCTGAATGTGAGCACCATCGGTATCCGCATCGGTCATGATAATAATCTTATCGTAGTTTGAATTTTCAACTTTAAAATCTGCACCGACGCCTGCACCAATTGTGTAAATCATGGTATTGATTTCTTCGTTTTTCACAATGTCAGACATCTTAGCTTTTGCTGTATTTAAGACTTTACCACGCAATGGCAAAATAGCTTGGAATTTACGGTCACGTCCTTGTTTAGCTGAACCGCCGGCAGAATCCCCTTCGACCAGATAAAGCTCATTTTTCTTAGGATTCTTAGACTGTGCTGGTGTCAATTTACCAGAAAGGAGTCCTTTGTCTTTCTTGTTCTTCTTACCATTACGAGATTCGTCACGCGCTTTACGAGCTGCTTCTCTGGCATCACGCGCTTTAATCGCCTTACGAACAAGGTTAGACGCCACTTCACCATTTTCCAAAAGGAAGAAAGTGAGTTTTTCAGAGACAATACTGTCTACAATCGGACGTGCTAGAGGACTACCGAGTTTATCTTTAGTTTGTCCTTCGAATTGCAAGTGTTCTTCTGGAACCAAGATTGAAAGCACTGCAGATAGCCCTTCACGGTAATCTGACCCTTCAAGGTTCTTATCTTTTTCTTTCAAAAGGCCTGACTTGCGAGCGTAGTCATTCATCGCCTTAGTAATGGCAGATTTCAATCCTGTCTCGTGTGTTCCACCATCTTTAGTACGAACATTGTTAACAAAAGAAAGGATATTATCTGAGAATCCGTCATTGTATTGAAGTGCAACTTCAACTTGGAAACCTTGGTCTTCACCAGTCACCCAAATCACAGGTGTTAATGTTTCTTTGTCTTCGTTAAGGTATTCAACAAAGTCCTGAACTCCATTTTCATAATGGAATTCCAGATGTTCTGCTTCTTCTGGACGATTATCCGTCAACGTCAATGTAACATTCTTAAGCAAAAAGGCAGATTCTTTTAAGCGCTCAGCAATGGTGTTAAATTTAAAGTCAGTCGTTGAGAAAATCGTATCATCAGGCATGAATGTTACCATAGTACCTGACTTAGATTTTGATGCTGTTCCAATCTTTTTAAGGGTTGTCACGGGTTTACCACCATTTTCAAAACGTTGTTTGTAAACCACACCATCACGAGTAATTTCGACTTCAAGCCATCTTGAGAGGGCATTAACAACTGAAGACCCCACACCGTGAAGCCCACCAGATGTTTTATAACCACCTTGACCGAATTTACCACCTGCATGAAGCACAGTGAAGATAACTTCTACAGTTGGAATCCCCATAGCGTGCTTACCAGTTGGCATCCCACGTCCTTGGTCTTTTACGGTCACACTACCATCTTGATTAAGAATAACATCAATCTGAGTACCAAAGCCAGAAAGAGCTTCATCGACGGCATTGTCAACAATCTCCCAAACTAAATGATGTAGTCCTGTCGCATCTGTTGAACCGATGTACATTCCGGGGCGTTTACGTACGGCATCTAGCCCCTCTAACACTTGAATGGCATCGTCATTATAATTATTTATATTAATTTCTTTTTTAGCCAAAAGCGACCTCCAAATAATTCATCTTTTTTATCTTACAAGTTTTTTCAAATTTTTGCAAAAAAAAAATCAAATCGAATAAGGATTTTACAAGGAAAATCACTAATTTTTTCATGAAATAGTATAACAAATTTAAAGCGTTATCACAAATTTAACTTGATTCTTCAAGTTATTTATTTTTCAAATTTTACCTTTTCATAAGAACTGATTATGTTATAATGAAAACATGAAAATTTTAGTTATGATTGTGATTGCATACTTGTTGGGGTCAATCCCAACTGGTCTATGGATTGGAAAATTCTTCTATCATGTCAACCTCAGAGAACATGGTAGCGGTAATACTGGGACAACCAATACTTTTCGAGTTTTAGGTGTCAAAGCAGGAATTGTAACATTTGTGATTGATATGCTAAAAGGAACCCTGGCAGCACTCCTTCCTCTTATCTTTAGCGTTAATGGTGTGTCACCTGTTCTTATTGGTTTATTTGCCATTATTGGTCATACCTTCCCGCTATTTGCACAGTTTAAAGGTGGTAAGGCAGTTGCGACAAGTGCTGGTGTTCTTCTTGGATACGCACCGCTATTTCTTCTTTTCCTTGCCCTTATCTTTGTCATCACCCTTTACCTCTATAGCATGATTTCATTGTCTAGTGTTGTTGCTGCAAGCGCTGCTGTGGTTAGTGTGCTTGTCTTTCCAGCATTTGGTTTCTTGCTTAATCACTATGATTTGCTCTTTACATTATTGATTATCATTATTGCAGGCATCATCATTGTACGACACAAAGACAATATTACTCGTATTAAAAATCATGAAGAAAACCTCGTTCCTTGGGGAATGAATTTAAGTCATCAAGAACAAAAAAGAAATTAGCAAAATGCTAATTCTTTTTTTATGCTTTATAAACAATGTTACCATCACAGATAGTGTATTTGACAACACCTTGGAGTTTTTCACCGATAAATGGTGAATTTGAAGCTTTAGAAGCAAAATGGTCAGAGACAACACGTTCTTCTTTGTCAGCGAAAATCACGATGTCAGCTGGGCCATTTTCAGCCAAATAACCTGCATCGAAATCATACATAGATGACGGATTGATGGTCATCTTAGCAAGCAATTCTGAAAGCGTCAAGTCGCCTGTCGCTACCAAGTTTGTCAAACCAAGTGATAACGACGTTTCAAGCCCTGTCATGCCTGATGGGGATTTTGTGATGTCTTCAACATTCTTTTCATCGGCGTGGTGTGGCGCGTGGTCAGTCGCAATCACAGAAATGACGCCAGATTTCAAGCCTTCAATAACCGCTAAGCGATCCTTTTCTGTACGAAGTGGTGGGTTCATCTTAGCTGCAGAACCTTTGATCAAAAGCAAATCCTCTGTTTTTGAGAAATGTTGCGGTGCTGCTTCTGCAGTGACGTTTGCCCCCAATTGTTGAGCAAATTCAACCACTTTCACTGATTCAGCTTTTGACAAGTGTTGGATATGCAAATGAGCTCCGCGGTCATAGGCAATCATAACATCACGCGCAATCATGCTGTATTCTGCCACACCTGTTGCTCCGCAGAAATGGAATTTATCACGTGCGATACCTTCGTTAAATCCAAGGATGCCGTTTAATTCTGGGTCTTCTTCGTGCACAGCCACAAATGTGTTGTTTGCTTTAGCCAAATCCAAGGCTTCTTTTAACACTTTTGTGCTTTGAAGCGGAATACCATCATCAGAAAAGCTAAGAGCACCATTTTCAAGCAAAGCCTTAAAATCAGTCAAAGTCTTGCCGTCAAAGTTTTTCGTTACGGTTGCATTAGTGTAAACGTGAACGTTCTCCTTAGCTGCACTTACTAAAACTTCTTTCAAAGTCTCAACGTCAGAAATGGTAGGGTTGGTATTTGCCATCATCACAACTGATGTGAAGCCACCAGCTGCCGCTGCTAATGCACCTGTGTGAATGTCTTCTTTATGCGTTTGACCTGGTTCACGGAAGTGTACATGAATATCCACCAAACCTGGTGCCACAACAAGACCAGTAGCGTCAATCACTTCAGCATCAGCTTCTTCAATTGCATCCGCAATTTTAACAACTTTTTTACCATCAACAAGTACATCCGCTACCTGATCAAAACCAGATTTCGGATCAACAACACGACCATTTTTAATAAGTAACATGTTAAACTCCTATTATTTCAACCAATCAATTGGTTCAAGGCCATCCTCTGTCAAATATGCGTTAGCTTTTGAGAAAGGGTGGCTGCCAAAAAATCCTCGATAAGCCGAGAGTGGACTTGGGTGCGCACTTTCAATGACATGATGGATAGGATTGGTAATGAGAACTTTTTTCTTACGTGCAAAGCCACCCCACAGGATAAAGACAACAGGTGTTTCTTTTTGATTAACCACCTTGATAATCGCATCTGTGAAAGGTTCCCAGATTTGCCCCGCATGACCATTTGCACGACCAGCTGGAACTGTCAAGCAAGCATTTAAAAGAAGCACTCCTTGCTGTGCCCATGGTGTTAAATCGTGGTGATCACGTTGCCCCAAATCATCTGCCAATTCTTTCAAAATATTTTGCAAAGATGGCGGAGCTGGAATGTCTTCTGGCACTGAAAATGACAAGCCTTGTGCTTGATTCGGACCATGGTAAGGATCCTGACCAATGATGACAACTTTTACATTTTCTAGTGCTGTTGTCTGAATCGCGTTAAAGACTTTTTCACGTGGTGGGTAAACCAATTCTTGTTGATAGACCAAGTCCATAAACTGATTGATTTGCCCAAAATAATACTCTGGTAATTCCTTTTTAATTAATTCATGCCAAGTTGAATGTTGCATGTTCACTCCTCGTTAGTTTTAGTATTTCCCTACTAAATCTAGCTTTTCTTTTGCCAAGATATGACCATCCATAGCATGTAGCAAATCATTCATGTAAAAACCATTTTCAAGTGGCACTTCACAATCCAAAGCATAGACCGTAAGGGTATAAACATGGTCTTTATCCGGTGGATATGGTCCCATATAACCATCATAAATATCTGAGTTATCCTCATTTAAAAACTTGCTAACCAAGCTATTTTTACCATGAGTGTGCTTAGCATCTAGACGAGAAAAATCCTCTGAGATAGCTGTCATATCATTAGGAACATTAGCCACTACCCAGTGAATGTAAGCAAAGCCACAAACTGGAATAGAATCATAGTCGACAAAGGTCCAAGCAAATGTCTTTGTTCCTTTGGGAACATCCTCAATCGTAAAAGGAAAAGAAATTACAGCGTTTCCTCTCACTTGAACACTAGCCCCTTTAGCATAGGTATCTGGTAAAACATTATCTTTAAATGGTGATGATAGTTTCATTATAACCCCTTTCCATGTTTAAACCAAGAAGGCCACCAAAGTTTTTCACCTTAGTAGCCAAATACTAACTCATTTAGTCACGCCAAGTTTCTTGATTTTCTTTAAACTTGCGTAACAATGTCAAATCATCAGCAGTGATGTAACCTTGTACTTTAGCCACTTTGATAAGCTCTGTGTAGTTAGAAAGTGTTACAAGTTTTACACCTGCTTTTTCAAAGTTTTCAGTTGCTTTTGGCAATTCATAAGTGAAGATGGCTACCACACCGATAACATCAGCTCCTTCACGTTCGGCAGCTGCTACAGCTTCAAGAACTGAACCACCAGTTGAGATAAGGTCTTCAACGACAACCATTTTTTGTCCTTTTGTTACACGACCTTCGATTTGATTTCCAGCACCATGATCTTTTGGTTTACTACGAATGTAAGCAAATGGAAGATTCATTTTATCAGCGATAATGGCACCATGTGGGATACCAGCTGTTGCAGTTCCGGCAATTACTTCAACTTCTGGGAATTCTTCTTTGATTTTGTCAACAAACCCATTTTCAATCAAAGTACGTGTTTCTGGGTAAGACAAAGTTACACGATTATCTGTGTAGATTGGTGATTTAATCCCAGATGCCCAAGTAAATGGATCATTTGGTTTCAAGTAAACTGCTTGAATATCAAGCAAATCTGATGCAATTTGTGATGCTAAAGTCATTTTATTCCTCTTTTCTAAACTCAAAAATCAATTGTCGTCTTAGTATTAAAATACTAAGCGTTCCATTCGTTGTAAATGGCTTTGTAAGCTGCCACTGGATCCTCAGCTTTAGTAATTGGTCGTCCAACAACGATATAACTTGATCCGATAGCTGATGCTTGACTTGGCGTCATGACGCGTTTTTGGTCACCAACCACAGCTCCTGCTGGGCGAATACCTGGCGTCAAGCAGACAAAATCATCTGACGTTTCCTCTTTGATAACAGCAACTTCACAAGCTGAGCAGACAACGCCATTAAGACCAGCTTCTTCTGCTTTTTTCGCATAATGAAGCACAGAATCAACCAAGCTTGTCTGAATATTTTGATCTGCTTTCATCTGTTCAGCTGATGTTGAGGTTAATTGAGTTACTGCGATCAGTTTTGGACCTTGTCCAAGCCCTTCACGCGCCGCTTTCATCATCTCAACACCACCAGCTGCGTGAACATTGGTCATGTCCACACCTAGATTTGAAAGCACACGCATTGCTGATTTAACCGTATTCGGAATGTCATGCAATTTCAAATCTAGGAAAACTGAGTGTCCAAGAGATTTCACATAACGAACAATCTCTGGTCCTTCAGCATAATAAAGTTCCATACCAATCTTGACATAGAGCTTCTCATCTGCAGGGAACAAAGCAAGAAATGATTTCACATCATCAAATGATGGAAAATCAAGAGCAATAATCGGACGACTTTCGTGCATTTTTTCTCCTTTTTCTATAAAGAAAACCCCGCCAGAGGGCGAGGTTACACGAAAAGCAGGGTAGCAAACACCCCATTATCAAAGATTATATCTTCTTTTTTCACGAACCTTTCTCGCCTCTCTGGACTCAATTAAAGGTTATTCAGTTGTTAATATTATATCTTTTTTTACAATCAAAGTCAAAAATTTACTGACTTTTTAATCAAATAGCATAGCTTATTTGCCACGTAAATCTTGGCGAACTTCGCGACGTAAAGTTTCAAGATCTGTGATGCCATACTGGTCCATGACTTCTGGCAAACGCTCGATGATATTTGGACAAGCGTAAGGATCTGCAAAGTTCGCTGTTCCAACACCAATAGCTGACGCACCAGCAATCATCATCTCAATAGCCGCTTCTGCCGAATCAACACCACCCATACCAATAATTGGCAAATCAGAACTTTGCGCTACTTGACGAATAAGCTTAAGAGCTACTGGAAAGACCGCTGGACCGCTCATACCTCCTGTACCATTGGCAATGATTGGTTTACGTGTTTTCAAATCAAATCGCATGCCAACCAAAGTATTAATCATGGTAAACCCTGTCGCACCGGCTTCTTCAACAGCCTTAGCAACTGTCGTAATATCAGCAACACTTGGTGTTAGTTTGACGTAAACTGGCACATCTGAATTCTCAACACTCGCTTTAACGGCAGCGTAAGCCAACTCAGGCACCTGACCAATCAAAAGACCGTGATTGCCGTGGTCAACATTCGGACATGAGATGTTAAGCTCAATTGCTTTGACGTTTGGAGCTTTTGAAATCTTTTTTGACACATAAGCGTATTCGTCATTTGAGAATCCTGCAACATTAGCAATGATTGGCAATTCTGGGAAATGCTCAGCTAACCAAGGAAGTTTTTCTGACAAGACCACGTCGACACCAGGGTTTTGCAAGCCAATAGCGTTTAACATGCCTGATGGTGTTTCTGCCACACGAGGTGTCGGATTTCCAAAACGCGCATCCTTAGTCGTTGCCTTAATCATGATTGAGCCAAGTTTATCCAAATCATAGTATTTGGCGTATTCTTGTCCAAAACCAAAGCAACCTGACGCTGGAATAATCGGATTTTTTAAATCAAGTCCTGGAAGTTTGACCGCTAAACTATTTTCTGACATGATTTTGCCTCCTTACAAAATGATTTGACCAGTTTCAAAGACTGGACCATCTTCACACACACGCTTGTTGGCTGCTTCTTTGGCATTTCGCAAATGCACCACACAAGCGTAGCAAGCACCCATGCCACAAGCCATACGTGATTCCATTGACAGATAAGCATGTGGGTGATTTTCAAATTTCTTGTCCACATATTTCAGCATGCCAGGCGCACCACATGAATAAATGGCATCAAATGACTGCTTTTCAACCAAATCATCGACAACCGTTGACACATAACCCTTAATACCATATGAGCCATCATCTGTTGTCACATAAACCTTACCGTAAGCTGATAATGCCTCTTCTAGAATCACAGCATCTTTAGTCGCAAATCCAAGCACAGAAACGACTTTAACACCTTTAGCAGCAAGCTGCTTAGCTGTTTCAACCAAAGGCGGAACACCAATACCCCCACCAATGAGAAGAGCTGTTTGCCCAGCTGAGATGACTGACAAATCAAAGCTATTACCCTGAGGTCCCATGGTATCAACGCGATCACCAGCTTTTAGCTGAGATAAAATAGTCGTCCCAGCACGTTCTACTCGGTAAACAATTGTTGCCACTTTATTGACCTTATCAATCTGACAAATCGAAATCGGACGTCGTAAAAGTTTGCTAGGGTCCGGCACACGCAAGTGCAAAAATTGACCAGGTGCCATGTCCAAGACCATCTCACCAGAAAGCTTCATCTCAAAAATGCGTGGGGCAATCTCACGTTGACTAACAATCAGCAAATCTTCTTTTAACACAGAAGTTTTGTCTTTACAACTTGAATTCATAGTGTTCCTTTCACACAAAAAAACCTCGCCAGAAGGCAAGGTTACAGCAAAATAAGCAGAGCACACCAAAGTACACTCATACCCTTTATCAGAGATAACACTCTTTTTTACAGTAACCTTGAAAGTCTCTCTGGACTTAATTAAAGGTTTTCAAATTTTCACTATTATAACGCGTTTTCATTTGCTTGTCAATTATTTTTGTAAGTTTCTGATACTTCTCTTGTCCGCAGATAATTAAATCAAACCATGACAAGAGGAGTTTAAAGTAGCTTAGAAACATGCTAAACACACTATCCTTTAATATCCTTCCTTATGACATGTTATGATATGGTCAACGCTAAAGTTCGAAGATAAACTTAGCACAACGCAAAAAAGACAGTAGCTACAACTACTGTCTTTTTTTGTTTTCAGAGAAAACTCAGGTTAATGGTTGTCACGTTTGTTTTGAATGTACTGAATCAACCACTCAGCAACTACTTCTGCAGCAATACCAACTACAAAAGGTATCAAAACAAGTTCGAAGATAACATTCACAACGCTTACCTCCAAACTAAGTTCGTAACTTGCTTAAATATTGTCGCGACCCTAACATTATACCGAAAATGGTTCTATTTCAAAAAAGAAAATCTGATTTAGTCCCTTAAGCAAGCCAATTTTTCTTAATTCCAGGCTCATGAAAAAACAGTCCACTGGACTTATTCGCTTTTCTGTTTTCAGGCTCATGAAAAAACAGTCCACTGGACTTATTCGCTTTTCCGTTTTCAGGCTCATGAAAAAACAGTCCACTGGACTGTTTTTTTTAATCTGGATATGCTGCATAAGAATAGATTTGTAAATCAGAGCGTCCAGTAAATGGGGTGATTTCTGACATCAAGGTTTCAAAGCGACTATCTTTTAGCAAGATATTTTGACCATAAATCAATAGATTGATTGGTTCAGTCGGTTCGCTAATCAAATTACCTTCTTCATCAAAGACTTCTTTCTTGCGGCGACGTAATTCATTTAAAACATTTTCAAGGATAACCAAGCAATCTGAGATATTATCTACTGCACCATAAAAACGATCAAACGCATTGTAGAAGTTAATCTCGCGCTTCAAATCATCTCCAGCATCCAAGACACATACCAAGCCTTTATGGTCGAAAAGGAAGTGGCGGAACTGCTTAACAGCCTCATCACGACTGATTACTGGAAAATCAGACTCTTTTGATTCTTGCTCTTCATTCTCCTCGTCAGAAGTTTCCACCTCTACCTCAACAGCTGGTTCTTCATCAACTGACTCACTTACTTCTTCTGGGCTTACTTCAGTTTGAGGAGTATCTTCTTCAGCATCAGTAGTTTCAACAGTTTCTGCTTCGTCAGCAACGACAGATTCAAGGACTTCCTCAGCGTCTTCTTTGTTATCGGCTACTTCGTCATTTCCTTTAACAACTTCTTTTAATTCATCTGGTCCAAGAACTTTTTCGGACTTAGCTGCTTTTTCTTTAGCTAATTCTTTTTCTACTAATTCTGGGATAGACTCAACTTTTTCGTCTTTACTGTCATCATAAACTTCTTCAGATTTTCTTGGCGTCAAGGCATCAATCTTAGCCATTAGCTCTGCTTTTTTGACTTCTCTTTTCTTGTATTCCACAACTTGTAGCGGATCAACCAAAAGAGGGTATTCAGATTCTTCTTTGATTGATAAATTTGTTACACGAAGAGAGGTAAAGACATCAATCAAAACACCAAAAACGCGTTGACGATTATCACCCAAAATCGCATGGAAAACAGACTTAGACTCACAAATTTCCAAGACATTATCAATCCCACGAATCCAAGTACCGACAATATCCAAAGAGTGATTCATCAATCTGAATGACGCTTCATCATACCAGAAAGTTGACTTAATCAACTTTTTTTGCTTAGAAAGCGCATCCACTGCTGCCAAAATTTCACCTAACTCTGATTGCACAATATTTGGCGAAAAAGAAGCCCCCAATAAAGATGGGGTCTTCTCAACCAAAACAATTTCATCTCTGAAAAGTGTTAGGTAATGAATGCTGACAAGTAATTTTTGAATTAATAAACGATGCCCATTTGAATTTGTATCTTTCATCGCTACCACCACACTCACCTTATAACTTATATTACATTTCTATTACAGTACGTTACTACTAATATATCACATAATAGATGAAAGGACAATGAAAAAAGATAAGAAGCCTGAAAATAAAAAGAAAAACCGAACGATATATTAATTGACAGGAAAAGATTCTTCTCACACTCTATACCTAATGAGAAGGAAGGTTTTTTAATGGCTTTTACAGTAAAACCAATAAAGATTAATAAGAGCAAAACAATTCTAAATTGTTAACAACTGAACTATCTAACCCTTTCAAGGAAAAAAGTAACTTACATATGATGGATGATTTTGAAGGCGCAACAATCCTAAATCACGAATAGTTAACCTTTGAAAAATATAGCAAAGACCTCCTCCTGAAGTACCAAAAATTCAAAAGGAGGTTTCTTTTCTTAGTCTACTTAAAAAGTTTCACATAATCGCTTTTTATTGAAAATAAATTTGTAACAGCTACACGTCTTTGATTACCATCAATAAAATATAAAACAATATAATCTCTTTTTAAAGTGATTTCCCTCCTTTTGTTATTGGAATCTATTACCTTTCCAAATTTCTCATCTGCATCAAAACCAGATTTAGGAAACATTTTCAATATAGATATATTATCTCGAATTTCTTTAATTTTTTTCTTTGCAGTAATCGGAGCAGAAAGCTCTTTAGCTATATAGTCATATATTTCATCTAGTTTTGTAATCATATTACTTTGGAAAACAATCTCATAAACCGTATCGTTCATTTAAATCTTCCTCAGTATAATATTTTCCAGTTTTATATTCTGCTATGCTTTCATTTACCTCTGTCTGAAGTTGTCTAAACAATCTTTCTTTTTCAAGCTCTTCTTCACTCATCAGGTTAATTTCTCTGGTAATAGCCACTTGCTTAACAAATAAATCAAGTGCCCTCGACAAAGTAGTTCCCTGTTTTTTCGAATTAATCTTTGCCTGCTCTAACAATTCCTTATTAGTCAAAAACTTGAAATCTCGATTTCTTTCAATAATAGCAACCATCATTATACCATCTATTTTTTATGGCCCTATTATACCATTTTTTTCTTGTTATACTAAAATTATTACTGCTTTTACGCATAAAAAACGAAGGCTTACACCCTCGTTTCTAATCATTATTTTTTAACGTCTTGTTTGTAGAATTCTTGCAAAGCTTCTTGCCAAGTTGGAATGACAAAACCAGTAGCTTTTGCTTTTTTAAGACTCATTGTTGAGTTAAATGGACGTTTTGCTTTTGCTGGGAATTGGCTTGAATCAACTGGTTTAACCACGACATCAGTATCTTTCAAGATTTCAACCGCAAAATCAAACCAAGTTGTATCTTCAGTAGCATCATTTGACAAGTGATAGTAACCAAATTCTTTTTGGTTTTCTGTCAAATAAGTCATGAATTCTGCCAATGTACGAGTCCATGTTGGACGACCGTGTTGGTCATTAACAACAGTTAATGTGTCATGAGTTTTGGCAAGGTTTTGCATTGTGAAGACAAAGTTTTTACCGTAGTTACCAAATACCCAAGCAGTACGGATAATGTAGAAGTTTTTAGTATATTTTTCAACTGCTTCTTCACCCAAACGTTTTGTACGACCGTATTCAGTTTGAGGATCTGGAGTATCATCAACTTCCCATTCTTGACCAACTGGTTTTTCACCATCAAAAACATAGTCAGTTGAAATGTAAACAAGAGTTGCACCATATTTTGCTGCAACTTTAGCTACGATTTCAGTACCTGTCACGTTGATGGCGTAGTCAAGTTCTTTACCTTCATCTTCAGCCGCATCAACCGCAGTGTAAGCCGCACAGTGGTAAACAAGTGTTGGTTTAACTTGCGCAAACACTTCATCAACTTTCTCAGCATTAGTGATATCCATTTCTGCAACGTCAACCGCTACATACTCCTCACCACGTTCATCCAAAAGATAACGTAATTCTGTTCCTAGTTGCCCATTGGCACCTGTAACTAAAATCATTTTAGCACTCCTTTTATCATATCTAAAGGCTTTCAAACCTTTTAAATCATTCCCTACTATTTTACACTATTTTTTCAGAAAAAGCAGTAATCAGAAGCAAAGATTCAATTAAATTTAGAATTTTTTAATTAAATCAATTTCAAAGCACTTGTTGTTTTTTAAAAAAACAGTTTACTGATATCTTTAAAAAAAATTAGGGTTTTTAGTTGTTTTAAAATTCAGAAAGCGGTATAATTTTAGTCAGGAGGTTTTTTAAATGAAATTATTTTCATCAGCTATTTTAGCTAAGTTAATTTTGGATTATCGTAAAGATAATAAAGTGTCTCAGGAAGCTTTGGCTACTGAGAGTGGCATTAATCGTTCTATCTTAAGTAAGATCGAGCAAGGTGAACACATTCCATCAATTAGCCAGATTGAAACTCTTGCTAATATTATTAGATTTGACATCACAGATTTGTTTACTATTAAAAAAGAAAAAACACAAAAACTTAACCATGCTTATAATATTGCTGTTGCAGGTACTGGCTATGTAGGTTTGTCAATCGCGACTCTACTTGCTCAGCACAACCATGTCACTGCAGTTGATATTATTCCTGAAAAAGTTGAACTTATCAATAACAAAAAATCACCTATTCAAGATGATTATATTGAAAAATACCTTGCTGAAAAAGAGCTTGACTTAGTTGCTACTCTTGACGGTGATACTGCTTATAAAGATGCTGACTTTGTTATCATAGCTGCTCCTACTAACTATGACAGTGAAAAGAACTATTTCGATACTAGTGCTGTTGAATCAGTTATCGAACAAGTTCTTTCTGTTAATAAAGATGCCATTATGGTCATCAAGTCTACAATTCCTGTAGGATTTACTGACTCTGTACGTCAAAAGTTCAATACAAAAAATATCATCTTCAGTCCAGAATTTTTACGTGAATCAAAAGCGTTGTATGACAACCTTTATCCAAGTCGTATCATCGTATCAACCGACAAAGAAGACGAAGAACTCACAAAATCTGCTAAACTTTTTGCCCAACTTCTTCAAGACGGTGCTGAAAAAGAAAATATCGATACTCTCTTTATGGGATTCACTGAAGCCGAAGCCGTTAAACTTTTCGCAAATACTTATCTCGCCCTTCGTGTTTCTTACTTTAACGAACTTGATACATATGCCGAGTTAAAAGGACTTGATACACAAGCAATTATTAACGGTGTTGGTCTGGATCCACGTATCGGTACACATTACAATAACCCATCATTTGGTTATGGCGGTTACTGCTTGCCAAAAGATACAAAACAACTTTTGGCTAACTACAATGATATCCCTCAAAATATGATGACTGCCATCGTTGAATCAAACCGTACACGTAAAGACTTTATCGCTGACCAAGTTCTAAAACTTGCAGGGTATTACGCTTATACAAATAACGATAACTACTCACCACAACAAGAAAAAGAAACTGTTATCGGTGTTTACCGACTAACTATGAAGAGTAACTCTGATAACTTCCGTCAAAGCTCTATCCAAGGTGTCATGAAACGTATCAAAGCCAAAGGTGCTACTGTTATCATCTACGAACCAACTCTAGAAAATGGTACAACCTTCTTTGGTTCAAAAGTTGTGAACAACCTTAAACAATTCAAAAAACTTAGTCAAAGCATCGTCGCTAATCGCTACAACACCGAACTGGACGATGTCAAAGAAAAAGTTTACACACGCGATATCTTTAGAAGAGATTAATGAAGGTGAGATAAAGTGACTAAAAGCAAACGTAAATCAAATATTGAACTACTACGCATTATTGCGATGATTCTAATTATTGCGCATCATTTTGCGTTACATGGTAAGTTCACATTTCCAACATCTTTAATCACTCCTAATAGACTTTGGATTCAGTTTATTAAAATGGGCGGAACCATCGGAATTAATTTATTTGTTTTAATATCCGGATACTTTTTAATCAAATCTCAAAATATTAAAATAGATAAAATTATAAAATTTTGGCTACAAATTTTTATATATTCTATTGTATTATATGGAATTTTTACCACAATAGGATTTTACCAGTTCTCAATCAAAGAATTGGTAAAACATCTTCTTCCAATAACGTTCGGTGAATGGTGGTTTGCAAGTACATATTTTGTTCTATATATTCTTTCCCCATTTTTAAACAAATTATTACTTTCATTATCAAAAAAAGATTATAAACTTTTTATTCTAATACTAACAATTTTTTGGAGTGTTATTCCTACATTAACAGGACAGAAATTTCTTTCTGATAACTTATTGTGGTTTATTTATCTCTATTCACTGTCTGGATACTTAAGATTACACTATAATTTTAGATATAATGCTAAAAAGTATCTTCTATATTCACTTTCAATAACTCTCCTAACCTTTTTAACTGTTATAATTTTTGACATTATTGGTATGAAATACAAAATTTTTGCAGAGCACTCTACTTACTTTTATGATAAACAAAGAATACCAATATTGGTTTTATCCGTATTATTATTTTTAGGCTTTTCAAAAATTGATCTGCAATACAACAAATTAATAAACATCATTTCATCAACAACATTTGGAATATATCTAATTCACGATAATAGCTATGTAAGAAATTTTTTATGGATTTCATTCTTTAAAAACTCATCACACGAACAAGATAAGTTTCTAATTCCATATTCTATTTCTGTAATTTTACTAGTTTTTATCGTTTGCTCATTTATTGAATTTATAAGACAATACTTTTTTGAAAGTTTATACAGTAATAAATTACCTAAAAATTCTAAAAAAATTTAATATTAATTGTTCAATTAGTCATAACCACCCGTGAAAACGGGTGGTTTTTATCTAACTCCTTTGGTAGTGAGACTGACTAAAGTCAGGTAATAAAAAAGCTGTCCGAGAACATACTATCCCTGTACAGCCTTTATATATAAATCTTAATCAAGAACTTTTTGAGTTTTAGCATAGTTGGCTTCAACTGCTTCTTTTTCAGCTTTCCACCAATCTTGGTTATCTGTGTACCATTTGATTGTTGCTTCAAGTCCTTCTTCAAAATTATTGTATTGTGGTTCCCAACCAAGTTCTTCACGAAGTTTAGTTGAATCGATTGCGTAACGAAGGTCGTGACCAGCACGGTCTGTTACGTGATCGTAAGCATCTTTTGGTTGACCCATTTTTTCAAGGATAAGTTCAAGAACTTCTTTGTTGTTCTTTTCACCATCAGCACCGATAAGGTAAGTTTCACCGATACGTCCTTTTGTCAAGATTGCCCAAACACCTGTTGAGTGGTCGTTTGTGTGAATCCAGTCACGAACGTTTTTACCATCACCGTAAAGTTTTGGTTTAATTCCTGACAAGATATTTGTGATTTGACGAGGAATGAATTTTTCGATGTGTTGGTATGGTCCGTAGTTATTTGAACAGTTAGAGATTGTTGCTTTAACGCCAAATGAACGTACCCAAGCTTTTACGATCAAATCTGATGCAGCTTTTGTTGATGAGTATGGTGAACTTGGGTTGTATTTAGTTTCGGCAGTGAATTTTTCACCTGGGCCTTCACCATGTCCTGGAAGATCTTCGCGAAGTGGAAGATCTCCGTAAACTTCGTCAGTTGATACGTGGTGGAAACGGATATCGTATTTACGAGCAGCTTCCAAAAGTGTGTAAGTACCAACAAAGTTTGTTTGGATGAATGGGCTTGGGTCTTTTAGTGAGTTATCGTTGTGGCTTTCTGCAGCGTAGTGAACGATAGCATCAGCTTTTGCTGCCAATTTGTCAACCAATTCTGCATCTGCGATATCACCAACAACCAATTCAACACGGTCACCAAGGATTTCTTCCAAGTTTGCACGGTTACCTG
Organism: Streptococcus lutetiensis; assembly: GCF_900475675.1. Classification (NCBI taxonomy): domain Bacteria; kingdom Bacillati; phylum Bacillota; class Bacilli; order Lactobacillales; family Streptococcaceae; genus Streptococcus; species Streptococcus lutetiensis. Next base: position 723,905 of record NZ_LS483403.1, on the reverse strand, counting down.
CGTATGTTAATTTATCAAGAACAGTAACGTGTACATCTGGGTGGTTGTTGTAAACATAGTGTACGAAGTTTGAACCGATAAAACCTGCACCACCGGTTACAATAATATTTTTGTATTCAGACATAATTAAGATACAAAGGGACGTTTCGCTCGCGAAAAATCTCGTAGAAAAATAGGAAATCTGACGCAGACGACAAGTGTCTAGGAAGATTTTTCTTTTTTCTCAGAGATTTAGTCCCATGTTCAGTTTCTTAAAACTGAACACTCCTTTCTGATTATTTTTTTATTTTTATTACAAATCTTCTTACAAATCTTCTTTACGTAATGGTTTTACATCTTTAAGCAATGGGTGATTTTTATCTGCTTCAGAAACCTCTGCTTCTTCCAAGTTTTCCCATTTGATACCAAGAGTTGGGTCAGCATAGTTTACAAAAGCGTATTTTGGTTTAAGTTCAAGTGCCCAATAGTCATTAACCAAGTAGCTGTATGATACTTTATCAGACAATACTTGGAAACCGTTAGCGACACCACGTGGGACAAAGATACCTTTTGAAGCATCGATAACTGTTTGGTAAACATGACCAAAGCTGTCACCTTCACGTAAATCAACCCATGAACCTAGAACTTTACCTTCGTCGGCAACTGAGATGTATTTGTCCCAAGGTTCTGCATGAAGTCCACGCAAAACGTTTTTATGTGAAAAGCTAACGTTATTTTGTAATTTTCCTTCTGCAAAGAATGATTCTGGGAAACCAAGAGGAAGCATTTTTTCTTTTTGGAAATTTTCTTTAAACCATCCGCGGCTGTCACCGTGAACAGGAATATCAAATTCAATCATTCCTGGGATAGCTTCGATTTTACGTGCTGCTAATTCTTTACCAAAAAACTGTTCTGTCATTATTCTTCTCCAACCAAACGGAGCAAGTATTTTCCGTATTCGTTTTTCTTAAGTGGTTGTGCAAGGTTGTAAACATCTTCTTTTGTGATGTAACCCATGCGGTATGCAATTTCTTCCAAGTTTGCCACTTGAAGGTTTTGCATACGTTGCACTGTTTCAATGTACTGAGCTGCTTCCAGAAGGCTTTCGTGTGTTCCTGTATCAAGCCATGCAAAGCCACGTCCCATAACTTCCACAGAAAGGTCGCCACGTTCTAGATAGGCTTTATTAACATCTGTGATTTCAAGTTCACCACGTGCACTTGGTTTGATGTTTTTAGCAATTTCCACAACGTCGTTATCGTAGAAGTAAAGACCTGTTACAGCGTAGTGTGATTTTGGATGTTCTGGCTTTTCTTCGATTGAAAGAGCGTTGAAATCTTCGTCGAATTCAACAACACCAAAACGTTCTGGGTCTTTTACTTGGTAACCAAAGACAGTAGCACCTTTTTCTTTGCTTGCTGCTTTTTGAAGCATTTTACTTAGACCTGCTCCATGGTAAATGTTATCTCCCAAAACAAGAGCAACATTGTCATCTCCGATAAATTCTTCACCGATGATAAAGGCTTGTGCCAATCCATCTGGACTTGGTTGAACAGCGTAAGAAAGTGAAATACCAAATTCTGAACCGTCGCCAAGTAGTTCTTCAAAACGATGAATATCAGTTGGTGTTGAGATAATCAAGATATCTCGGATACCTGCTAACATCAATGTTGATAGTGGATAATAAATCATTGGTTTATCATACACTGGCATAAGTTGTTTTGAAGCCGCACGAGTCAAAGGATACAGACGTGTTCCTGAACCTCCTGCAAGAATAATACCTTTCATAGTTAGGTCTCCCTCTTTATTAAAAATAATCACTTAAGAATTCAATATATTCTTTTTTTACCCTCTAAAAATATTTAAAAGCTCAGGATTTACTTTTCCTTGAAGTTTTTCTACAATTTTGCTCTGGCAAACCGTTAAAGCTGAAGCAATAATAAGAACTAATACATATTTAATATACTATGCTAAAGCAAAATGATTCAACAAGGTTACAGGAATAATGTGCCATAAATAAATCCAAAGTGAATGACTTGATATAAACAATATTACTTTGTCATACAAAAATCCAGCAAGCGTTACTCTCTTTGTCAATTTTATCAAAATACCGGATACGAGGATACCATAACTTAAATAATATAGTTGAAATGGATATTTATATTCTTGAGTCTGAATAAAGTATCCATTCTCTCTATACAAATAAACTGCATATGCAACAAAAATTAGAAAACTTACCATTATAGTAATATTATTCCATTTTTCGCTTTCAAAAATTATTTTAGCCAACACTAACAATAAGAAACATGGAATAAAATAGGCTATCAGATAATCTAATAATTTATTGTTAAACACTCCTGCATGACATAAGAACTCATATCCTACAAATAGTAACAATGAAATTAATAAAACATGGACTTCATTCAAATATAACTTCAAAGCTTTATATATATAATGGAATTAAAATTGCAACAACAAAATAAATTCTAATAATCCAAACATACCCAATACCATAATTTGATAAAGCGAATGTTGCCAACACTCCCTTAAATCCTAGATCAAAATTTCCTAAACACAATTTTAATAAAAGAAAAAATGAGACAAAGATCCAGGTAGGAAGAACCAATCGTTTAAATCGTTTTATCAAATACGGCATTAACTCTTCTGATTTTCTAGATTTCAAACCTAAATAAGCTGAAACTAGAATCATCAAAACAACATCAAAATTTCTTAGCTGAAACACCACTGCTGGTGGGGTAACATGAGCTAAAACAATTCCAAGTAAGCCAATAACTTTTAAGATATCAATATACTGCTTTCTTTTTACTTTTACTCCCTATTATTTTTTACTCTTTTTGATATTAGTTGATCAAACATTCTTAGAGCAACTTCATTTTTCAGTACTAATAAAATAATTGCATATACAACACCTGAACAGCTTATTGAAACCATTAATCTAATAAACATATTAGGTAACACTGAACTTACTCTACATGCCAGAAAAATACCTACACAGCCTGCTATCGCTGAAAAAATATTCTTCCAAGTTTGTTTATCTTTAAAAACAAAACCAGTAATATCTCTACTGAAATAGAAGTTCATTGTCATCATTGTAAACTCAGCTAAAACCGTTGTAAAAGCTGCTCCTTTTTCAGCAAAGATAGGAATTAAAATAAAATTCAAGCCAATATTTAATAGTGCACTGGTACTTGACGATAGCAATGTTTTTTTCTCTCGTTTTGCAGGCATCAAAGCACACTGGTTAAAAATCGTACTCATTGCACTCCCCAACATCGCAAAACATGTTATTTGTAACGCTACAGTTGCGCGTAAATATTTCTCACCAGCAATAATAAGAATGACATCTTTACTAACCATGAATAATCCAATAATACCTGGAAGAATAATAACCAACAGCATATTAATCAATCGTTTTAATAGTTGACGGTATTCATCCATACGCTCTTGCCCCATCAACATAGCTAATCTTGGAATAGTTACTGCAGTCACAGCCGATAGCATAACACTTACTATACCGTATATCTTTGTAGCAGTACTATAAATACCAACAGTGTACTCATTCTTTAAAAAACCAATCATTGTCACATCAGAAGCTAAATAAATTTTAATTGCAACTGTAGAAGCAAAGATTGTCAAAATAGGTGTTAAATAATTTTTCCAATTAAAATTAAATACTAACTTAATATCACAAAACTTCTTGGAGTGAAAAAAATTAAGTAAGTATGATCCTGTTGACGCAACAACCGAAATGATGATGTAGTTAAGATAATCATCACGGTGTCTTACAAAAATAAATAGAAGCAAGGCTGAAATAATTTTAAAAATAATGTTTCTAGCTGTTATATAACCGTATTCTTCAAAAATGGTATAAATCCAATCCACACCTAAAGTAGTAAAAAAGATTTGAATACTAAAAATTAAAATAGCTGTATTATATTTTTGTAAACTTGTACTTAAAATAAGAATCAAAAAAAGTGCTAAGTAAGAAATAGCAGTAGAAACAATATTAATTGTAAAAATACGACTGGCAAATAAACTGAATTCTTTCCGATTATCTCTTAATTTTGCCCCTTCCCTAACTGCGAATACACTAATTCCCAGTCCTGCTAATAAGATAAAGTAACTTATAATCGAGTTTGCAAAATTATATTTACCTACACCATCAACTGATAATGTTCTTGATATGTACGGAAATGTTACAAGAGGGAATACTAAATTCAAAAGACTCTGTAAACTGTTTAAAATAGCATTAAGTCCCATTGACTTATTTTTTTTCATTATTAACTATCTCTTCCTTTTTGTATTAAAAATTTTAGTTTTTATCAGTAAAACCTCTCTACTTTATCGTTTTCTTTATGATAAATAAATCCTTACACAGATAAATTAATCAGTTAATGTCTTATAAACTTTCTGAACTTGCATAGCGTTCTGTATTGAAGAAAATCTTTTTTTTACATCTTCTTGACCTGCTAAAGCTAAATAAGAAACCTGATTTTTATTATTCACAATATAATGCAATTTTTCGACTAAATCATCATTGGCACCAGCTAAAAACTTAATTCCAGTCTCAGGAGTTATAATCTCTTTCGTACCTCCACTATCCGCTCCTAATGCTAGACATCCTGATAGCATAGCTTCAACAGTCACCCTTCCAAAAGCTTCGCATTTTGAAACCATACAAATTAAATCATTATCAGCATAAACATCCGTCATATTTGTACATTGTCCCAAAAAGATAACGCTTTCTTCTATGCCATATTCTTTTGCAATTTTTATAATCTTTTGATATTCTATGTCCGTATAAGTGCCAGCTAACGAAATCTTAATTTTTTCACCATATTTTTTATATAAAACACCAGCAGCTTTCACTAAATCCTTCTGTCCCTTTCCATCACATACTCTCCCCACACATAAAGCTCGAACTGTTTCTTTATCAAATAATATTTTTCTTTTAGAATAATATTTTTCAATATCTATCCCATTGTAAATAATTTGTAAATTATCAATAACATCCTTATATTTATCATATATAGCCTTAGAAATTGCAATGTTTGCATCAGATTTATTAAAGAGTTTTAACAATTGTTCTTTTTTCCAATAATGACAATTAAAATCCTCCTCCATGAATTCTCTAAAATGCCAAACATGCTTTATATTTGCTATTTGAGCGACATAGTAACCAATATAACTTACTGAGGTATTATCATGGACAATGTCAATCCTATTTTCTTTAACATACTTTGCCAGCTTATGTGCAGTTATTTTAACCGCAATATCCTTAAAAACCATCTTAAATTTTTCTTTTGACGATATACTATCACTAATCATTCTCGTATATGCACAACTTTGTAATTGAATATAAGGAATATTTTCTTTCTCTAATAAATAAACAGCATCTGCTGTAACAGGTAATGCGACGTGCCCCTCAACTCCAAGTTTTCTCAATTCAGTGATTAATGTAACAAGACTTCTAAAAGCACCTGCTGATAACAGACCAGCATTTTCAATAAAAAGAACTTTCATTTATAATTTCTCCTTTTTAAGATTACCCCTTCGATAGGCAAACAAAGAAATAAAAATTAAACCTAAAATTATTCTAGCTTGTGAAAACTGCATTCGTACAAACGAATATAAGATAGAATAGAACATTATGCAATATAAACTAACATGTTTAGCATCTTTATATTTTAAAGTTTTATTATATAGACTAGATGCTATATAGCCATAAATAAACATTCCCAAAATTATACCAGGCAAACGAAAGTCAGTGTATAAAAACCAAAATACTGACACATACGCATTGGCAGTAATTTTCTTTCCTACCCATACCCATTGAGTATCTGTTAAATTAATTAAATTATAAACACTCAATATGTTATTAGGATAAATTATTTTTAAAATATTACCTAAAATATAAAAGAGTGGAAAGCATACTCCCATTAATGAAGCGGATCCATATCCGAATATTTCTAAATCATCAACTTTTTCTTTCCAAATTTCAAACATCTGAGGCGGTATAGAAAAATTTTGAGTAATATTAAAAAATACTGAAGATCCTCGGGCCATTGTCATAAAAATAAATGCAAATATGAGAATAATAGAAGCTCCCATAATTCTCAGCTTATAATTTTGGGATTTTGAAATTATATGTTCTAAAAGTTTACCATTTTTATTTAAAGCAATTTCACCAGATATAATAATAAAAATAAAAAAAATTATGAAAGCCGATCTATTAGCAGTAGATAACATTCTCAATAATAGCATAATGAATGTAAAAATAATTGAAGTCTTATTTCTTTTTCCAAACCAAAAATCTGCAGCAATGATCGCTGGTGCTGAAAAAGTCAGCGGTTCGACTAAAAATATAAATAAGAAATTCTCAATAGAAGAACGTTGTATAACTAAAGTTCCCAATTGTAACATTCTTTGAAGAGTGCCAAGTTGGAACAGTCCTACACGAGAAGTAACAAATAAAACATCTTTTGCATATATTATAATACAAATAAATAATAGAAAATTTAATAGACTATATCTAGGAATATACTCTACTTCATTACAGCTATAATTTCGTTTTCCTGTTACAGAAAAATTGATTATACTTCTAAAAAACTTAGACTTAAAATAGTAACCGAATACAAAAAACAATACTCCAACAATGATATAAAAATATGTCTCAAAAGAGCATCTGTATAATTTTTGTGCTGTTGCAGATAGCAGGATAATGATGGACCACTCCGCACAAAAAATAGTTAGAGGATTAAAAATTGATTTTTCTATTTTGACAGATACTACCGACAAGATACTAAATAGTATTGCAGTAATAAATAATAAGATACTCATCTTTTCCTCCACTATAATTTTCCAAGCAAAATAGATAGTCGATAAGTTATCTCTTGGCTTAGTTTTCCAAATTTTAATTGAGATAAACAAGCTAGTTTAAATCTTTTATAAAAACTTGTTTTATAAGTCGACACCTGTTCTAAAAAAATAACATTTTCCTTAGGAATAACATTTATGTAATCAGCTAAAATTTGTTGGCTAAATCTTTCTAAATCACTAAAGTTATTCTTTTTTAACATCCTATTCAAATTTCTTTTTACTCTATCCTTAAAAGAAGTGGATACACCTAAAACATTCAATTCATGTTGTCTATATTTCATATGACTATTAAAATCAAAAATGTACTCTCCTCCAATTGCACCACAGACAGCAGCAACGTAATAATCATGCATAGGTAAATATTTAGGAATAGGCTTATTATTGAAATAATTTATAAGAGCACTATTCATCACCATAGTTGCACCTTGTACTTCTCCTGCAAGTAGTACTCTTTTAAAATTAATAGGAATATTACTGCTATACAAAGTTCTTCCAAGTGGCTTTAATCTTGAATCGACCAACTCAGAATTGCTACAGTAAAGAGCAGGAATATCAATTTTTTTTAGCTTTTGTATTGCTATGCTTAATTTATCCTTATCCCATACATCATCTTGATCACAAAATGCATAATAATCATATTTTTTATCACAATTATTCAAAAGATGCATAAACGATTTTGCCGATTTCAAATTATAATCACAATAGTAATCAACATTGTAGAGAGATGAGTACTTTCGAATAATATCCATAGTTTTATCAGTTGAACCATCATCTCTAATCAATAATTCAACCTCACAGTTCTCTTGATTTAATACACTAACTATCTGTTGCTCTAAATACTGCTCACCATTATATGTTGACATCAGAACTAATACACGCAATTTTTTTCCTTTCAAAATAAAGAATTAATTTCAGAAATTATTTTTTTAGATATTTTTCCTGCTTCATACTTTTGAGCCTCCACTAAACAATTAAGCGAAAGTTCAAAACGTTTTCTATCTACTTCCAACATAGCTTTAAAGAAAGACTCAGCATTCCTTTCTTCAGCAATTACTCCAGTTACATTGTTAAGTACTTGCTTTTCTAAACCAGGAACATTAAAGCAAACAACTGGTAACCCCGCAGCATAAGCCTCAATAACAGAGACTGAAACTCCTTCTCCACCGGATGCAGTCAAAAACACATCAGCTTTTTCAAGTAAGCTATAAATTTCATTATGTGAAACAGAGCCTAACATCTTCACGTTATTTTGCAGGTTCAGCTCAATAATTTGTTTATTTATCGCATCCCATTCGTCTCCTGAACCTGCAACCACAAGTGTCACATTCTCATTTACCTTGTTCTTATACATATAAACTGCATCAATAAGCGTTTTGACATTTTTAAATGCAGATAAACGTCCTGTATATATGTATGTTTTTGTTGGTAAATTCTTTTTAAAATCTAATTCTTTTTGAATAACTTTTCTATCAAAACAAGATAAATCTACTGGACTACCTATAGAAACATATTTGGCATCTGTTTTGTCTTTCATCTCTTGAGAATATAAATTAACAGACTCAGTATCAGAAACAACAAAAACCAAATCTGCATATTTTTGAGCTAACTTTAGAGCTGGTCTCTGAATTAAAGACATCAAAGAATAATCTGAACGATGATTTAATCCATGTTGATGATATACCAATTTTGTTCCAGCTTTTTTTAAACTTCTAGCAGCAATTAAACAACTCCCTGTGTGTGCATAAACAACATCATAATTTGAATCAAAAAATTCTTTTTGATTAAATATACACAATCCTCTCCAATAGTTCGGAATTAATTTTCTTTTATTTTTTACATTTCCAAAAATATGGATTGGATATTTTTTTCCATCTATGTCAATTGAAGAATTAACCTTACCATCAACAGCCATCCCCCAAATATCAACATCATACTCCTTGACTAGGTGTTTTAAAATAGAAAGTTCATACTCTAACATACCTCCCATGGGCCAATCATAAAAATTTGTCAAATCAACAAATGCCATTTTTTTCATATAATTCCTCACTAATATCTCATATATAATATAAACTGAAAAATAATTTTCTGCTACTACCTATTTCTAACAAACCTATTACGTTTATCAATTACAATACTACCGGCAGGGATATTCTTACTGACTAAGGTACCGGCTCCTATAACAGATCCCTTTCCAATTGTAACTCCATCAAGTATGGTAACATTACTACCAATCCAACAGTCATCCTCAACAACAATTCCTTTTTGTTTTACACCTTGACTCTTTATACTACTATTTGTATCCGAAAAAACATGATTTTCTGCAAAAAGGCTACATTTAGGTCCAAACATGACATTCTTACCTATCGTCACTTTTCCTGAACATCCAACGTAGCCATAAGGCCCAATTGAAGAATTATCTCCAATTTGTAAACCAACACCAAGATCGCCACCGTAATATGACGAAGGACGAATCATGACTCCTCGACTAATAGTCACATGATCACCAAAATGCAATCCTTGGGAACTCAGGCCATGAATTTCTGAATAATCTTCGAATTTCACGTTTTTTCCACAATAAATATGTCTTCCGTGTGTAATCTGTACAGATTTTCCAACTAAAAACAAACCAGACGTTTTTTTTAAATAAAAACGCTTAAAAAATCCTCTAAATAATTTTTTCCCAACTTGACTAAGAATAATTATTTTATCCTGTATTCCAATTCTACTATCCATATTAAATACCCTTAAGTAATTTTTCATATTCATTGCTATAATTTTGCACATATGAATCAATGGAGAATTTTTCTAAAAGTCTCTTTCTTGAATTATTACTCATTTCCATCCTTAATGCATCATTACTAAGTAGTTTTTCAATTTTAGCAGCTAAATCTGATGGATTACATACTTCTGCTAATAAACCATTATAATCTTCCTTAACCATCTCACAAACACCACCGTGTTTATAACCAACAATAGGTTTACCAGTAGACATTGCTTCTAGCACAACAGTTGGAAGCGGATCCGGATTCGTACTTGGTAAAACAAAAACATCATACAATTTATAGATAGCTTCACTATCAGTTCTATAACCTTTATTAATGATTCTATCTTTATGTGGAGATTCAGAAATAGCCTTAGCCAATTCCTTCTCACGCCACTCTTCTCCCTCAAATGCTGAACCAACAAAAACAGTATATACATTTGGATTTTGATCCATAATAATATTTGCTGCTTTCAGAAAATCAGCTTGTCCTTTCCAACTATTGACACGTCCCATCATACCAATGACTTTAGAATTTCGAGGAATCTTCCATTCATCATATAAGTAGTCACAAGAAATATCAGGTGTAAATCGTTCACTATCAACACCATTGTAAATAACCTTAACATCACCATTTCTAAAATAACCAGAAGCATCTAAATGTTTTTTTACAGCATTTGAATCAGTGATTGTGATCTTAGAGTATTTTGCAATTAATTTACTTGTAAATCGGTACATTATTTTTGGATTGATAATAATCTCATGTATACTCCACAATTGAGGAATCTTCAAACGTCTACTCACAAAACATCCCTCAAGTGTTGCAGCAGTATTTGTATGAATCAATTTAATATTATGTTCTTTAGCAAATTTTACTATTTTATTTGTATATTTTACGAAATTAATTCCATATTGAATCACACCTTTTGAATTAAAATATTTTCTCCTCATGATTGGATACGGCATCACTGTAACCGAAACCCCAGCGTCTTTTAAAGCATCGACTAGTACTCCTGAAGTTGGTAAAATAACAAAAGGAGTATACTTACTTTTGTCCAGTCTTTTTATCAAATCTAACATAACCTTATCAGCGCCGTACATTTCTGCACCAGCATGTAAAAATAATATATTTGTCATATTCTAATTTTAACCCTTAACTTAAAAAATTCTTCTGCATAAATTCAGCAGTCTTCTTGATCCCTTCTTCAAGAGAAATCGGACTTAAAGTTCCAAAATACTTTTCATACCTTTGTATATCTAAATAATTTACTGGAACATCTACACTTCTTCCTTCTACGTATTTTATTTTTAAATGTATATTCAACGTAGAAGAAATGATATCAAGTAACTGTTTTATACTAGTTCCATAACCACACCCAAGATTAAAAGTCTTTTGCTCAACATTCTGGGTAGCGATTTTTATAATTGCGTCTACTGCATCATCGATATAAATAAAATCTCTAACTACAGAACCATCTCCAAAAACAGTGATTTCTTCATCATTTAATGCTTTATATGTAAAAGTTGTAACTGCACCTAAAATACCATTTGGCCTTTGGTATGGGCCATAAGGATTGGATAATCTAACAATTCTGTAATCAAGATTATACATATAATGATATAAATAAAGGAGCTTTTCTATAGTTATTTTTTGTAAACCATACGAAGAGATTGGATAAGTCGGTGTTTCTTCCTTTAAGGGGCAGCACACTTCTTTCCCGTAAACTGTACCGCCAGATGAAATAAAAATTACTTTTTTTACATTTTGTCTCACACATGCTTCTAATAATTTTGAAGTCACAATAATATTTGCAGAAAGTTCTTGAGGAATCTGTTGATTTGAAGTAGTTGGGACAGTTGTGCTCACAAGATGGTAAACAACTTCTTGTCCTTCTAACAATTCATCAAAATTTGTATTTTCACTGAAATCTGATTCTACATATGAAAACTTTTGAAGATTTAACTTTCTTAAATCTTCAAAAAAATTAATATCTCTGTCAACTAAAGTGATATCATTATTCTCATCTTGTGAAAGTTCTATTGCTAAGTTTGTCCCAATAAAACCAGCGCCTCCAAATAAGATTATTTTTGTCACAGTTCTCTCCTAATTACAAAAAAATTAATTTCTTTTGAACAATCCTTCATACTCATCAACAACAAAATTCCAGCTAAAGCGCTCTTGAACTTGTTTTGTTGACAATCTATCTAATTCATCAATTTGTTCTTGAGATAAAGTTTCTGATTTTTCAATAACATCATGAAGATTATCTTTATCCCAATAAATTGCACCATTTTCACCAACTTCTTTATTAAATCCAACATTAAGCAAAAGATTTAATTTTGTAGAAAACAGAGCTTCCAATAATGACGGATTTGTTCCTCCAACTTCATGGCCATGGAAATAAGCAAATGCATTTTCACGAATGTATTTCAACAATTCTTGGTTATAAACTGTTCCTACAAATTTGATTCGAGAATCTTTATCAAAGCCCGTTTCTTTTCGAAGTTTTTCGTAAAAAGCATTTTGTTCAACGTTAGTGATTAAGACAAAATCTTTTTTAGTGTTAGATTTCATGAATTCACGAATCATTGCTTCATAGTTATTTTCTGGAACAAAGCGACCAACTACCAAGTAATAATTATTTTCAGAAACCCCCTTCTCTGAAAACCATTCACGAACAATTCTATTTTTTGGTGTTAGTGATGATTTGTGAAGATCGGTACCATAAGCGATATATGTTGTTTTAGGTGAGTATTTTTGATAATCTTCTTGAATATATTTTTCAATATTCTTACTATCACAAACTAACAAATCAGAATTTTTTACCATTAGAGATTCCGAGATTTTCCAGTAGCGACGAACTGGAGCACTCCATTTTTCACGCATCCACTCATGTCCATCTGGATTAACAAATAACTGGCCACCAAGTGCATGAATCTGTTTTCTATACTTACCAATAAAAGGACCGATGCGACATGCAAGAACATAAAAAATAGGTTCTACATCTTTATTGCTTTTAGAAATCTCAATAGCTTTTTTTAGTGCTTCAATGTCATATGCGATTGCTCTTGCTGGACCGATATTTGGAACATCAATGTTAAAACAAGTTGCACCATTATGCTCAAAAACATCTGCTGTAATATTTGACTTAGCTGAGTTTTCACGCATACATGCTACATAATATTTAATATTCTTATTTTTTTGGTTTTCAGTTAACTTTTCAACAAAGGTTTCAAATCCACCATATTTAGCTGGGATTCCTTTTGAACCAATGATATAAACGCTTTTCATTTTTTCTCCTAAACTAAACAAAAAGAGAGTTGCAGATTTTATCTGCTCCCCTCTCTCTTCAATACTACTTTTACTGTTTTTGCAATGATTTTGATATCATTGCTGATACTCCAGTTTTGAATGTATTTCATATCAAGAGCGACAACTTCTTCAAAGTCGGTGATATCACTACGACCACTGACTTGCCAAAGTCCTGTGATACCAGGTTTTGTTGTCATTCGTTTGAAATGATGTAATTCATAATGGCGATACTCATCAAGCGTTGGTGGACGTGTCCCGACAAGAGACATATCTCCTTTTAGGACATTGATAAACTGAGGTAGCTCATCAAGGGACCAATCGCGAAGCTTGTGTCCAAATGGAAAGATTCGAGGGTCATCTTCCATTTTAAACATCAAATTAGTATCCAAATCGTTTTGCGCTAACAGTTCTTTTTTACGTTCTTCCGCATCTGTATACATGCTTCTGAACTTGTAAATATTAAAGATTTTACCATTTTTACCGACACGTTTTTGCTTGAAAATCAACGGTCCTGGTGATTGTTTCTTGACTATCGGTGCAATAATAATAGCTACAATCCCAGTAATCACTAAGCCAACTAAAGCCATCGCAATATCCATAAGACGTTTTAAAGCAACCTGACGGAATTTTACAATATTGAATGCTGTCGTTATGAAGGTCGTATCACCTACTTTTTTTAGAACACTATTTCCAACATAGAAGTCCGAACAATTCCCAACAGCTACTGTCGTTGGAATTCCTAACAATTTTAAGCAATGAGCAAATTCTATAAAATCATCTTTGTAATTTCTGGAAACAAATATCTCGTCAACTTGGTGATTTGCTACAAAATCTCTAATTTCTTTAGTACTTTTTAAGATAGGCTGTGAAATGTCAGGATTATCACGGCGACTGATGTAAGCAGCGATATGGTAATTGGAATGTTTAAGCTCTTTAATGACTTCCTGACCATTCGTAAAATCCGTGACAAACAATACCTGCTTAATGTCTCTTGCATGACTTTTGAAAAGATTCTTAACTAAAATACGTCCAATGAAGACAAAAAGGCTTACTAAAATAAAAATTTGCCCCAAGAAGAAATAAGACATCTGTGAAATGTCATGGATAAAACGAATTTTTCCAAGTATCAGTACAAAAGTAAATAAAACTAAAACTTTCATACCATAAATCACAGATGCCTTTAATTCTTTTAAATAACCACGATTTGTAATTGAAGAGTATTCATCGCTCAAAACACCAACAATCACAATTAAAATCCCAAAAACAACTGCAAAGAATTTACTATCAAAAAGATGATAAGGATAAAATTGTGCTAAGATGAGGTAACTTACCACTAATGCTATAATATCCGACAAAAGGTAATAAACTTTCTTTTTCGAATCTTCGCTATACATATAACTCCCTGTTCCCTATTCTAAGGTAAAGGTATCAGCTATTTTTTTCGTTTACCTCTACCAATTTTTGTTTTTTCTTCACTTTTTCCGTAATTGCCATAAACACCGTACCCACCGTAACTACCATATGAACCATACTTATCTAAGTTAATATCATATTTATTCAAAATAATACCAAGGAAAACTGAACCACTTTGTTCCAATTGTTCCTTTAGTTTCGTAACTGTACGACGTCTATCTTCTCCTGCTTTTGTCACAAGCAAGCTAGCATCTGAATGGTGTGCTAGGATAGCAGCATCAATAACCAAACCAAGCGGTGGTGTATCAATGATAACATAGTCGTAAAGTCCACGAACAGTTTCAATCATCGCTTTGAAGTTATCATTTTGAATCAACGATGTTGGATTTGGTGGAACTTGCCCAGCAGGAATAATCATCAAATTATCAATACTTGTGTCACAAATAACATCTGACAACTCTGCATTTCCAGATAAGAAACTTGTCAACCCCTGATAACGTTCATTAGATTTAAACGTTCCTGACATGACTGAATTACGTGTATCCGCATCAATCAAAAGTGTACGGAAACCTGCACGCGCAAAAGAAATTGCAAGGTTAACAGACGTTGTTGATTTTCCTTCGCCAGGTTGAGCCGAAGTTAACGTAATTACTTTTAAATCACGTCCACTAAATTGAATATTGGTACGGATAGAATTGTAATATTCCTCCATAGATTTAACCATTTGAGCTTTAGCTCTCACTAATTCTAACTGTGGCATTACAATTTTTCTCCTTATAATTTATCAATATCTGGTACAACTCCTAAAAGTGTCATACCAAGCACTTCTTCGACGTCTTCTGGACGACGAACACGATCATCAAGCACTTCTGCTACCAAGATTCCTACGATAGCTAAGAATACCCCAGCAAGAGCACCAATAGCAGCATTTTTCTTAACATTTGGTGATGATGGGTGGCTTGGTTTTGTCGCAGATTCAAGTGTTGTTACATCATCAACTTTTGTAACAGCTTTGATCTTTTCAGCAGCTACTTGGCGAACAGTATTTGCGATATCACAAGCTCTTTGCGCATCTGTATCTGTAACAGCAATTGAAATGACACGAGTATCTGTTGGGATAGTTACCGCAATTTCTTTAGAAAGTTCACCAGTAGACATTGAGAGTTTTTCTTGGTCAATAACTGATGACAAGACTTCACTTGATGTGATAACTTCCTTGTAGTCGTTAACCAAGTAAGACCCTGCTTGAAGGTCTTGGTTAGTAAGACTTGTATCGCTGCTACGGCTAACAACGTAGATACGTGTCGTAGAGGTATACTTAGGTTTAATGAAGAAAACACTACCTAGTAAAGCAATTGTCCCAACAAGAAGACCAACAAATATGATAAAGAATTTTTTACTCCATAACTTTCTTAGCAAGTACAAAACGTCAATTTCGATACTTGCATTGTCATTTGTATTCATACATACTCCTATAAATCTTTATTTTCTAATAAGGTTTTAGCATTTTCTTCAAAGAGTCGAGAAGCACGGCTTGTGCCAAACTCTTGGGCAATGATGTCACGCGCCACATCCATATATGGCGGACGAGCATCTAGATTATGCATATCGCTAGCAACGATATGAACTACGTTCTTTTCTAAGAAATAACGTGCGCGCTTTTTGAACTTACGGTATTTATCACCAAAGAGTTTTGCTTTTAAAACATGTGCGCTATTAATCTGTGTGTAGCACCCCATGTTAATCAGCTCACGCACGCGCTCTTCTTGATTTTCGAGTGCATCGTAACGTTCGATGTGAGCAATGATTGGTGTGACCCCAAGCATGAGGACTTTTGTTAGTCCGTCATGAATCTCCTTCCACGGAGTCTTCATGCTAAACTCAATCAAAGCAAACTGTGTATCGTTCATGCGAGGCACTTGGTGATTTTCTAACTTCTCAAGAAGCGCATTATTATAGTAGAGTTCTCCACCATATAAAATCTCAAGTCCTTCAAACTTAGCTTCTGCCGCTTCCTTGACTTGCTTAAAGTTTTCCCAGATCTTTTCCTCTGGTGTCTTAAACAAATCGCGTCGTCTGTGTGACGTTGAGACGATGGTGCGTACGCCCTGACGGTAACTTTCCCCAATCAAAGCTAAACTTTCTTCTATAGTAGATGGTCCATCATCCACGTCAAAAACGATATGTGAGTGAATATCTATCATCTAACTTACTTACCTTCCATAACATCTTTAATGGCTTGCGAAGCTTTAGCAACACTAGCATCATCCAACTGAATCATATAAAGACTTGCAGTTGGCATGGCATACGAAGTCAACTCACCAGTAGAACCTGTACCTGTTACTTCTTGTGATGTAATTGTAAATTTCTTACCTGAATCCAATTGACTGTTGACCAATTTCATCACAGTGTCAAGTTTCATATCTGTCTGAATTGAATCTTGTACATTTGAAATAATCGTTGAATAATTAGAAACTGATTTTAACGAAGTCATTTTATTGAGGATTGCTTGAATGACTTTCATTTGGTTATTACCGCGGTCATAATCACCATGTTCGAGGCTATAACGTTCACGAACAAAACCGAGAGCTTTATCAGAATCAAGAGTCACATTTCCAACTGGAAAATCATAGTTACCATGAAGACTTGTAAATGCCTGACTATTATAAACCGTTACACCACCTAGTGCATCAATCAACTTCAAGAATGAATCAAAGTTAAGACGAGCATAGTAGTCAATGGTGATGCCATAGAGGTTTTCAAGAGTCTTCTCTGAGGTTTCAACACCATAGATACCAGCGTGGGTTAATTTATCATATTGATCAGCGCCACCATCTGGAATCTTAACATAAGCATCTCGAGGCGTCTCCGTCATCAAAATCTTATGAGTATTCATATTGACTGTTAAGATTAAGTTGACATCTGAACGTGAAACCGTTGAAATTGAACCATAGGTATCAATACCACTGATGTAAATGTTAAAGACATTTGAATCATGTGCTTTAGCTTCGTCTTTAATACTTGTCTTAATCTTATAAGAGTAGATGGTCTTAAGATTTGATTGAAAATTCTCATAAGACATTTCAAGCAAGCTTGAATAAGCATTGTTAAAGACCATAGCTTGACTTGATCCGTTAACTAAGTTCTCATAAGCAGCTTGATAAGAATCAACTTTTTCTGTCGCTAAATCTACTCCCTTTTCTGACTTAATATGAGACAACAGTTCATTGATATTGCTACCGTCAGCATCTGTCGGTGCTTGAACACTTGTGAGATCAGATACATCATTAACTGAGCTATTGCTTGGAACAACCACACTCATCTCAATCTCTGAGTAAGAGGCTGTTTCATTCATATTATGTGCTACATCGACCAATGACTTAAAGGCAAAGAGGGAAACTGCAGCAATGATAGAAAAGACAATCAAAAGCACTGTTGTTAGAACCCTGCTCTTTTTAAGAATGCTCAATGTTAAACACAAAGCAAAAATAGCTACCAATATAATACTATAAACAACGTTAAGATGCCTAAATGCCAAGATATGATGAGCATACATCATATATGTGGCAAGACCAGCAAGTACAGCATACAGGAGTAAAAGCATCGCATTTACAATCTTCAAATCAGCAAATCGAGAGCGCCGCCGTGAGCTCTTATGGTGCTTATGATGACTACTGTGATGGTAACCATGGTAACTATTATGATGATGTGAGTGAGTCGGCATTTTAATAAATCTCCGCTTCCTAATTGATTATTAACGTTCTTATTTTACCATTTTTTAAGGGTTATTGCAATTTCTAAAAAACTGTAACTTTACATGATAATTCTTATACTTTTTATAAATATTAGTTTTGACAACGTTTTACTTCTTTTAAAAATACTGTTTTTTTTATGGATTTGTTACTTTTTTGTTATGTTTTTGGAAAGGAAGTTACCATAATGTAATCATTCGCTTTTTATTGTAAGTTTTTGTGCATTTTTCAAGTTTTATCCATTTTTAGATGTAAATTCCAAACAAAATGATCTTTTAAGTATAAAAATTGGAAGCGCTATCATTAGAAAAGCTTCTTCCTTTTATTTTTAGACTTTTAATCCAAAAGTTTGTCTTTTTATCGCTTTCACATCAATAGTATTTCCACTACTTGCGGGATTTACGATTTTGAGCTAAACTAAGGCTATGAGAATACAACAATTACACTACATCGTTAAAATCGTGGAAACGGGCAGTATGAACGAGGCTGCAAAACAACTCTTCATCACTCAGCCAAGTTTGTCAAATGCCGTTCGTGACCTGGAACACGAGATGGGGATTGAGATTTTTATTCGTAATCCTAAGGGAATCACTCTGACAAAAGACGGGGTTGAGTTTCTTTCTTATGCGCGCCAAATACTTGAACAAACAGCGCTTTTAGAGGAACGTTACAAGAGCAAAAACACCAACCGTGAGCTCTTTAGCGTCTCTGCGCAGCACTATGCTTTTGTGGTGAATGCTTTTGTTTCACTTCTGAAAAAGACAGACATGACACGCTATGAGCTTTTCCTTCGTGAAACCCGAACATACGAAATCATTGATGACGTCAAAAATTTTCGTTCTGAAATCGGGGTGCTTTTTCTAAATAGCTACAACCGTGATGTCTTGACAAAGATGTTTGATGACAATCATTTGACTTATACCAGTCTTTTCAAAACTCGTCCGCACATTTTTGTCAGCAAAAATAATCCGCTAGCTGAAAAGACACTGGTAACTATGGAAGATTTGGAAGAATTTCCTTATCTTAGCTACGATCAAGGAATTCACAACTCTTTTTACTTCTCTGAAGAAATCTTGTCACAAATCCCACACAAAAAATCAATCGTTGTCAGTGACCGTGCGACGCTTTTCAATCTCTTGATTGGTCTTGACGGCTACACTATTGCAACAGGTATCTTAAATAGCAACCTTAATGGTGATGACATCGTATCAATTCCGCTTGACGTTGAAGATATGATTGATATTGTCTACATTCGCCACGAAAAGTCTAATCTTTCAAAAATGGGCGAACGTTTTATCGATTATCTACTTGAAGAAGTACAATTTGATAACTAAAAACTCTTGGACATTGTCCAAGAGTTTTTATATTCTATCCATTTCTCTTCAACTCACTTTTGATAATGTCATTAACTTGGTCTAAATAGAATTTTTCTTTGTTATATTTGACACCTGCATAGGTAGCAAGGGCAATGATTTTATCTAGAAAGGCTTGGGATGAGAAATTTGTTGTTCGGTGCAGTTCTTCTTCGTCAAAAGGCTTAATGAGGTGGGCTAGGGGATTCCGAACGGATTTTTCAAAATTACGAAGTTCGCTGATTAACTGTTTAATTTCCTTAGGAAGTTGTCCGTATTGTAAGAGTTCTGCCAAAGCTTTTGAAGTCACTTTGCCATCACGACGAATCTTAAGGTATCTATGAAAAATAGCATAGTCGCTCTGCTTCATTTTTGTAAACAGCCAAGTATCATACTGGTCATTTTTAGCATCGTGGATATAGTTTTCCAAATTTGGAATTTCGCGTTTGGCAAGACGTTGAAAGAGCCGATATAGAATTGGACTAACAGAGCGGACAAAATCAATGATATTGCCATTTTTCACCTTAGCTTCCAAATCCATAATATAATTTGCTAATTGTTCTTCTTCATACGCATTGCTAATGATTGAAACGCCATAATTGACTAAAATCGCTTGATTTTCTGCTGCATGTGAAAAAGCAAAGTCAACGTTAAGTTCCCTACGCTCTTTTAACATTTCTAAAAGATAACGGCTCTGTGCTGGAAAATCACTGTGCTGCTCTGCTATTTTCCAAGCGTGATTATAAGCATAGACATCCAAAAGGATGTCTATCGTCTCGTATATTTCTTGCATTAATCAGCAATAAGAGTCTCAAGACCAACTTTCATCATGTCTGTGAAAGTGGTTTGGCGTTCTTGAGCGGTTGTATCTTCGTCAGCAACAAGGCTATCAGAAATCGTCATGATACCGAGTGCTTGAACGCCGTGTTTTGCTGCGAGATAGTAAAGTGCAGCGGCTTCCATCTCAACAGCTTTCACACCAAGTTGCCCGAGTTTGACATTGTTTTCAGCAAAATCTGAATAAAAAGCGTCAACAGATAACACGCTACCAACGTGAGTTGTCATACCAAGGTCTTTAGCAATATGGTAGGCTTTGTCAAGCAAGGTAAAATCAGCAATTTGTGGAAAATCATATTGTGGCCATTCATTTTTAATCATGCTTGATGTTGTTGCTGCTGCTTGTGCCAAAACAAGTTCGCGAACGTGAACGTCTTTATTAAGTGAGCCAGCTGTTCCGACACGGATTAATTTTTTAACGCCGTATGATTGGATAAGTTCAGTCGCGTAGATAGAAATTGATGGCATACCCATACCTGTTCCCATAACACTGACACGTTCACCTTTGTAAGTACCTGTGAAACCAAGCATGCCACGGACATTGTTAAAGCAAACAGCATCTTCTAGG
The DNA here is from genome assembly GCF_900475675.1 of Streptococcus lutetiensis. NCBI lineage: Bacteria > Bacillati > Bacillota > Bacilli > Lactobacillales > Streptococcaceae > Streptococcus > Streptococcus lutetiensis. The sequence continues at coordinate 703,030 of NZ_LS483403.1, read as the reverse complement.
AAGTTTTCAGCAATGAATTTTGCACGGAGTGGGTCTCCCGGAAGTAAGATTTTATCTGCGATTTCGCCTTGTTTGGCTTCGATATGGATTGACATAAATTTTCCTTTCAATATATTCAATAATTTTTTTGATGACAATAGCTAGCGCTACTGCGATTAATAAGACTGGCAGGGCTTGAAGCTTTTGTCCTGTAAATGAGACAACTAAGCCTACTGCTGTCAGCGGTGCATTCATTGTGATTGCTAAGAATACACTTGAGCCGATGAGCATAGCTGAGGCTAGTGAAATAGTTGGAAAGATTTGGCTACAAAGCACAGCACCAAGAAATCCCAGAACTGCTCCCATTGAAAATGAGGGAGTCAAGGTTCCACCGTATGCGCCATTTTTTAGCGTCAGCAAGACCACAAACGCCTTAACGACAACAATCACAGCAGCATACTGAACAGTCATACCATCAAATACACCTTGCGCCAAAGCTCCGCCATTTCCCAAAATCTCAGGAAAAATAAGCGATAAACTAGCTAATAGTAGAAAAGTCAGTGGTAAGCGCCATAAAATGGTGTGGTCAGTCGTTTTTTGGGCTTGTGCTTTTTGGGTAAGTCTGCGAAATAGCTGTGCTATTGGTGAGATGAGAACCACAAGAAACATTGCTAAAAGAGTAGTCTTTACATCCAGCGTTACTTGAGCAGTCTCATAAAGTGGCGCATCTGAGATGACCACTCCTGCTACGATGCTTGCTAAAATCGTCGTTACTGAGACGGAAATCAGATTAAGAACTGAAATTCCCAACCCAAGCGTTTCAAAGGCGAAAAAGATACTGGCAACTGGTACTTGATAAACTGCCGCTAGACCAGCCGAAGCCCCACAAGCAATTGCGAGCTTTCTATCTTGTAAGGTTAGTTTCAAGTAGTCAGATACACGTCCAGCTCCCAAGGCACCAAGTTCGCGAGGCGCTCCTTCTTTTCCGATTGGTGAGCCTGCACCAACAGAGGCCACTTGCAAGAAAATATTGGTCAAGTGAATCCAAAGTTTTGGTATTCTCGATGCTGGATTTTCAGCTTTCATCTGAGATTTGACAGAAATAATCTGACGATTTTTTCGTTGTAAAAAACACCAGAGAATCGCTGAGATAATCCCTGCAAGGACAATCAAAATGAACTGCTTGGACGAAACTGCTTGAGTGGTCGATGTCTCGCCGTGACCAAAAACCAGGTACTCAATTAAGTCTAAAAATTCATGAAGTAAGATGCCACCTAAACCAGCTATCAAAGCTGTTAAAATCAGCACTCCTCCAAAACGTAAACAGTAGCTAAAATGTTTAAATCGATTATTTTGTAAATGCATCTAAAAAATACTTTTTAAATACGTTTTAAGGTAAATTTCCTAAATTATAGTTCTGCCAAAACTGATTTGACAAGTGTTTTGAAGTCTTCTTTAATTTGTTGTGTAACAGCAACAACTTCTTCGTGGTTAAGTGAGCTTTGGAAACCTGCAGCATGGTTTGTAATAGCTGAGATTCCAAGAACTTTCAAGCCTGAGTGAGCGGCAACGATAACTTCTGGAACAGTTGACATACCTACAGCATCCGCACCAAGAGTTTGGAAGGCACGAATTTCAGCAGGTGTTTCGTAACATGGACCTGACACACCAAGGTAAACACCTTCGTCAAGTTTAATACCGATTTTTTCAGCAACTTTGTGAGCGATTGCTCGGTATTCAGCAGTGTAAGCATCTGACATATCTGGGAAACGAGGTCCGAAGTCATCAAGGTTAGCACCAATCAATGGATTTTGACCAGTCATGTTGATGTGGTCAGAAATTGCCATCAATGTACCAGGACCAAAGCCGATACCACCAGCAGCATTTGTTACGATAAGACCTTTACAACCAAGAGCTTTCATCACGCGCACTGGGAAAGTCACCAATTCCATTGGATTTCCTTCGTAAAAATGGAAACGTCCTTGAAGAGCAAGAACTTTGTGACCACCAAGGTCACCATAAACCAATTGGCCTGCGTGACCTGCTACTGTTGATTTACCCCAGTTTGGGATTTTTTCGTAAGGAATAACAACAGCATTTTCGATTTCTTCAGCCAATTCACCAAGACCTGAACCAAGAATAAGTCCAAATTCTGGGGCGTCACACGCTTGTGACACTAAAAACTGACGTGCTTCTTCAATTTTTTCAATAATTGTAGACATAATTACCTCTTATACTAATTTATCTAAGAATGATTCACCAATCATTGCTTTTTCAACACCAAAGTTTTCAGCAATTGTTGCTGAGATATCTGCAAAATGACCAACTGGCAAGACACCGTTTCCTTTAAATGCTGGGCTGTATGCCAATAATGGAACGTATTCACGAGTGTGGTCTGTACCAGTGTAAGTTGGGTCATTACCGTGGTCAGCAGTGATTAGAAGAAGGTCATCTTCTTTCATGCTTTCCAAGATTTCAGGCACACGTTTGTCGAAATCTTCAAGGCAATCACGGTAACCTTGAGCATTACGACGGTGACCGTACATGGCATCAAAGTCAACTAAGTTTGTAAATGACAAGCCTTTTGTGAATTCAGGCAATTGCATTGTTTTAAGAAGAGTGTCAACACCGTGCATGTTTGATTTGTTGTGTCCCATGTCATTTGTAATACCTGAACCGTTGAAGATATCATTGATTTTACCAACACCGTATGTTGGAATACCAGCGTCAGCCAATTTATTCAAAACTGTTGGACCAAATGGTGACAAGGCATAGTCACGACGGTTTGCTGTACGTGTGAAGTTACCAGGCTCACCAACGTATGGACGTGCAATGATACGACCAAGAAGAGCTGGACGTTCTAGTGTGATTGAACGAGCGTATTCACAGATTTTGTAAAGCTCTTCTACTGGGATGACATCTTCGTGAGCAGCGATTTGAAGTACTGGGTCAGCTGATGTGTAGATGATTAACTCGCCAGTTTCCATTTGATGTGGACCAAAGTCATCGATAACTGCTGTACCTGAGTAAGGTTTGTTAGCTTCACGAATGACTTTACGTCCTGAAAATTCTTCGATTTTAGTTAAAATTTCTTCTGGAAATCCACCAAGGAATGTATCAAATGGTTCTGTAATGTTAAGACCCATGATTTCCCAGTGACCAGTCATTGTGTCTTTACCAAGAGAAACTTCTTCAAGTTTAGTTGCATAACCTGTTGGTTGAGCTTCAGCTGGAACTGTTTTTAGAGGAGTTTCACGAGGAATATTTCCAAGACCAACTTTAGCCATGTTTGGAACATTAAGTCCTACAGTTTTTGAAATGTGACCAAGTGTATCTGATGCACCGTCTGGCACACCAGCATTGACAAAGTTATTGGCATCTGGTGCTGCACCAATTCCGACTGAATCAAGTACGACAAGGTGAATACGATTAAAAGTTGACATAGTTTTCCTACTCTAGGGTGGTTACGGTTGGCACCCAAAACCTCCTAATCAAATCGATTAGAAATCATAATGACGATAACATGCAAACAGGAGATATCGGCTGAACCAGTCAAACCATCTCCTGTAAACTTTCTTTATTTAGCTTCTAAAATTTTAACGCCGTCTTTGCCAGCAACGATAACTTTGTTAACCATACCGTTGAAAAGACCGTGCTCAACGACACCAACCATAGCTTTCAATTCTTTACCAAATTCAACTGGATTTTCAATCACGCCAAGGTCAAGGTCAATGATGTAGTTTTTCATATCAGTCACAAAGCGTTCGCCATCCGACATACGGTATGATGGTTTGTAACCTTTTTTCTCAAATTCACGGAAAATGCGGTCAGCACCATATTGTACGACTTCTACAGGCAATTTGAAAGCACCGAGTGTGTCGACCATTTTAGATTCGTCAACAACCCAGATGTATTCTTTGCTTGGTGTAGCAACGATTTTTTCCATAAGAAGAGCACCGCCGCCACCTTTGATGCCGTTGAAGTTTTTATCCACTTCATCAGCACCGTCGACAGTTACATCGATATCATCGATATCATCAACGGCTTTCAAAGGAATACCAAGACCTTCTGCTTGAGCTGTTGTTTGGCTTGAAGTTGTCACACCGACAACTTTAAGACCTTCTTCTTTCATACGACGACCGATTTCTTCAACGAAGAAATATGCTGTTGAACCAGTTCCAAGTCCAACAACCATGCCGTCTTTCACATACTGAGCAGCTGTAACACCAGCCATTTTTTTAAGTTTTTCCATAACAACCTCACCTAAATTTATATGTAAAACAAAAATTACCTATTTCCAACTAACTATTATATCATGATTTAGGGTGTTTTCGCTACAATGGATTACTCAAAAGTAGCTTTTCTGCTCCTTTACTTTCAGCCCTCTTCTATTGCTTGAAAAAATTTTTTGCGTTACAATTAAATAAGATATTTTTTTGAAAATAACAGATTGGAATGACATAAATGATTACAAAAGAATTCGACACAATTGCTGCGATTTCAACACCTCTAGGGGAAGGGGCTATCGGAATTGTCCGACTTTCTGGGACTGACGCGCTAGCTATTGCTCAAAAAGTTTATCGTGGTAAAGATTTGTCAAAAGTTGCCTCACATACGATTAATTACGGGCATATTGTTGATCCTGATAATGATGAAATTCTCGATGAGGTTATGGTCTCTGTCATGTTGGCACCAAAAACGTTCACACGTGAAAATGTCATTGAGATTAATACGCACGGTGGGGTTGCCGTTACTAACGAAATCTTGCAACTCCTTCTTCGTCAAGGTGCTCGTCTGGCTGAACCTGGTGAATTTACCAAACGTGCTTTTTTGAATGGTCGTGTGGACTTGACTCAAGCGGAAGCCGTTATGGATATCATCCGTGCTAAGACTGACAAAGCTATGAATATTGCTGTCAAACAGCTAGATGGTTCACTTTCAAAACTTATCAATGATACCCGTCAAGAAATTCTAAATACCCTTGCTCAAGTTGAGGTAAACATCGATTACCCTGAGTACGACGACGTGGAAGAAATGACAACAGCTCTTATTCGTGAAAAAACACAAGAATTCCAAAGCCTTTTAGAAAATCTCTTGGCTACTGCAAAACGTGGTAAAATCCTTCGCGAAGGTTTGTCAACTGCTATCATCGGTCGTCCAAACGTTGGGAAATCAAGTCTTTTGAACAATCTGCTCCGTGAAGACAAAGCCATTGTTACTGACATCGAAGGAACAACCCGTGACGTGATTGAAGAATACGTCAACATCAAAGGTGTGCCTTTGAAATTGGTTGATACCGCTGGTATTCGTGAAACAGATGACGTGGTTGAAAAAATCGGTGTGGAACGTTCTAAAAAAGCTCTTGAGGAAGCTGATTTGGTCCTTCTTGTCCTTAACAGCTCTGAAGTGCTAACTGACCAAGACCGTGCTCTTCTTGAACTCAGTAAGGATAGCAACCGCATTATCTTGCTTAATAAAACTGATTTACCTGAAAAAATTGAAGCTGATGAATTGCCTGATGATGTGATTCGCATTTCAGTTCTTAACAATCAAAACATTGATTTGATTGAAGAACGTATCAACCAACTCTTCTTTGACAACGCTGGTATCGTTGAAAAAGATGCAACATACCTTTCAAACGCTCGCCATATTTCATTGATTGAAAAAGCGGTGCAAAGTTTGCAAGCCATCAATGAAGGGCTTGAACTAGGAATGCCTGTTGATCTTCTTCAAATTGATTTAACACGTTGCTGGGAAATTCTCGGTGAAGTCACAGGTGATGCAGCACCTGATGAATTAATCACAAAACTCTTCACACAATTCTGTCTTGGGAAATAAGAAAAACTCGCCAGACGATGGCGAGTTTTTTAATACCTATTTTTCTAAAATAGCTTTGACACGCTTTTGAAGGTCTGGGATGACTTCTTCTTCAAACCATGGATTCTTGCACTGCCAAATGTTATTTCGTGGCGATGGGTGCACCAATGGGAAAAATTCTGGCAAATAGTCTTTATAGTGTTTGACGGTATCCGTAAGCTTAGCTGAGGATTTTTGATGAAGATAATAACGCTGCGCATAAGAACCAACTAAAATATGTAACTCTATATTGGGTGCTAAAGCTAGGGTGCGCTTATGCCATTTATCCGCAAAACCTTTTCGAGGCGCTAAATCACCTGATTTTCCCTTACCTGGGAAATAATAATCCATGGGTACCACCGCAAAAAGTCCAGAGTTATAAAATGTCTCACGGTCAACGCCTAACCATTTTCGTAAATTATCCCCACTCGGGTCATTCCAATAAAGTCCCGATTCTTGCGCTCGAATACCTGGAGCTTGGCCAACAATATTGATACGAGCATTTTTTGGAACAGTAAAAAGTGGCTTAATACCTTGCTCGGTGTATGAAGCATTTTGCTCATCAGCCATAATATCAGCCACTAATTGTTCAAGGCTATCCATACAATCACTTCTTTCTAAAAATAAAGAAGAGTCTTTTGCTAACGCAAAAATCCTCTTCTTTTTTCTATATTATTTGATCAATTCGTAAAGTGCTTCAGCGTAGATAGCAGCTGCACGGTAAAGATCTTCAACATCTGTGAATTCGTTTGCTTGGTGCATTGTATTTACGTAATCTGGGAACATAGCACCGAAGGCAACACCGCGTTTAAGAAGACGACCGAATGTACCACCACCGATAACTTGTTCGTAACCTTTCAAACCAGTTTGTTTTTCGTAAACTGAAAGAAGTGTTGATACCAATGGATCATCAGCTGGAACGTAGTGAGGTGTGTGTTCGTGATCTGAAAGAGTCACTTTAGTTACGCCGTTAAGTTTTTCAAGTTCAGCTTTGATTGTTTGAGAATCAGTACCTTGTGGGTAACGGAAGTTAAGTGTGATTGTGTTGTCATCTGAGTTGCGGTCAAATTTGAAGACACCGGCGTTCATGCTAAGTGCACCCATTTTCGCATCAGTGTAAGCAACACCAAGGTTTTCACCAGCGAAATCTTTGTGAAGAACGTTAGCTGTTACATCAAGGTAAACTTTAGCTGCACCATCAAAAGCAAATTGATCCAAGAATTTAGCAAGGTAAGTTGCTGCGTTAAGACCAAGTTCTGGAGTTGAACCGTGAGCTGATTTACCGATTACTGTAGCGCGGAAAGCGTCACCTTCTTGAACAAGCTCAGCTTTAAGATTTTCAGCAGCCGTAAAAGCAGCAAGTTTTTCTTGGAGTTCAGCTAAAGTGCTGTCTGCTGTAAATACTGCTGTTGCTGATTCTGGAACCATGTTGTCACGAAGACCAGCTTCAAAAGTATTCAAAGTGAAAGCACCGTTATTTTCACCTGCGAAGTGAAGGTATTCAGTAATGTTACCTTTTTCACCGTTGATGATTGGGAATTCAGCATCTGGAGAGAATCCAAAATCAGGATCTTTCAAACCGTTATGTGCGAAATAGTATTCCATATCGCCCCAACCTGATTCTTCGTCAGTACCAACGATGAAACGAACACGTTTAGATACTGGAAGACCAAGATCCTTGATGATTTTTAGGGCATAGTAACATGCCATTGTAGGACCTTTATCATCTGATGATCCACGCGCATAAAGACGTCCGTCTTTGATAACTGGTTCGTAAGGATCTGTATCCCAACCGCTACCTGCTGGCACAACGTCCAAGTGAGCAAAGATACCAAGTACTTCGTCACCTTCACCAAATTCAAAGTCACCAGCATAGTTATCGATATTACGAGTTTTGTAGCCATCGCGTTCAGCCATTGCAAGAAAGTGTTCCAAAGCTTTTGCTGGACCAGGTCCAAATGGGTGTTCTTTGTCAGCTTTGCTGTCATCACGTTCAGAGTTGATACGCAAAAGTGCAAAGAGGTCTTCCATCATGGCATCTTTACGTTTTTCAACTTCTGCTTTAAAGTCTACTGTCATTTCTTATAACTCCTCCATAAATGTAGCTCTTCCTTACCAGAAAAACTACTATATTGTTTATCATTTGAGTCAACTAACCCATAGTAACTCATATTTTAAGATTTGTAAACCTAGTTTTGCGAAAATTCTTAACTAGATTTGGTGCATAAACGTTAAAAATCTCTTAGCGGCGCTCAATGATTTCGTCGACTGGTAAACGATAACTTGGTTCAGATTTATCATCACTGTAGCCAACAGTAATCAAGAGCTCTGGACGAAAACGTTTATCAATATCTAGAATATCATTTGTCAAAGACTTGTCAAATCCAAGAAGAATATTTGATGAAATATCTTGATCAGTCAAAGCTAGCACAAGGTTCATTGCAACAAGTCCTGCGTTTAAAGCAAGATATTCACCTTTACTCTTGTCGTCGTATTCTGCATATCTAGCAGGCAATGTTTCCATATAGTAACCAAGTTTTGAATTATCCAATGATTTAACCCCAATACGAGCGATCTTACGAGAGCGTTGCACTAAATCAGTATCTGTAAAGAGTGCCACAACATATTGAGCTTCTTCAACTTGTTTTTTGTTCAAACTTGGAAGATCTTTAGCAAGTTCCGCTTTTTTATCTTCGACGATGACAAATTTCCATGGTTGAATATTGTTAGCACTAGGTGCTAAAATAGCAATTTCAATTGCAGTGCGTAAATCTTTATATTCTACAGGTTTACTATTGAATGTTTTAACGGCATGGCGCTTTTTGTTCAATTCTAGAAACTTCATTAAGCGACCCTCCTTTTTAATTTTTTTATGCTCTTTTATTTTATCATTTTTAAAAAGACTTTACAGCTATTTGCTACGAAAGCGCATACACAAATACAAAAAAGAAAAAACTAGGATTTTTCCTAGCCTTTCTTACTTAAAGTTATTTTTTTAATACCGAGATAAATCACAACTGAAAGCCAAGATAAAATATTAACCACTATCAAAGCTTTAAACCATGTACGAATGCGGTAAGTAATCTTCAAGGTATTTTTTCCAGCTTTTTGTTGAACAGTAGGCGTGCCAATTCCTGACAAAGTGTAGTCCTTATGACTAAGCCTTTTACCATTAAGCATGAGCTCAGTGTCAGCGTATTTTGCAACTGGAATGATTGCCCAACCACTCGCATCAGCTGTCCAAGTAAATACCAGCTCATTGTCGCCTTGCGTCTTTTTGTAAGCATCCGTATGTCCAAGGACAAACTCTTCATATAGGACGTACTTGTTATCTTTATTTGATTTATCAGCTGGCAGATAATCTGGGGTTGATTTTGAAACGATATCTAGTAGCTTGAATTTATCTGAATCATAAAAACTTGCTCTGACATCTGCAGGGTTACCCCAGATAAAAGTATGTTTTTTACGTTGAATAGGGTGCTTCGTATTGTAATAATCATCAATCTTTTCTTCTTGCAATTGCGACAACTGCACAAAGCTCAAGATATTCACCAAGATTAGCCCAATAGCTACAAATTTTGACCATTTTTTATCGAAGTATTTGTCTAAAATCATAGCTGCCGCTAACAACAATAATACCGTTGCGGGCACAAAGAATCTAAATGGAAATTGAATTAGATTTACCAAAGGAAGATTCAATTTATTGACCGTGTACCATGGGAAAATGCTACTTGATAAAACCAAGAAAATAAAGAATGCCCCTGTCACCACTCGCAAGAGTGTGTCGTAATGACGCCAGTGTCTAAATGAGAAGTACAATTGATACAAGACCACAAAAACCAATGCTTTTGGTGTTAGTAGCCATTCAATGCTACGCTGGTTAACTGTCATAATATAGAGTTTTGAATTGACGAAAGGTTCAACCAGGTTATTACTTTGACCGACAACAACCAAAGCTGCCCAGACGTTTGCTGTTAATAAAAGGCTTAGCAAGACTGATTGGACACCCTTGAAAAAGACTTCTTTTTTCTTGTCAGATTTGAAAAAGCCGTACAAGTAAAATGGCAAATAAGCCAAGATTAACAAGAAACAGCTAAGCATGTGGACTTGCATCATAACAGCAACCGATACTGCTAGACGAAGCACTTCAACTCTTTTTGTTCTAACAAAATCAACTGCTGGAATCAAGCACCACGGCATAAAAGCGGCACCCCAGCTTGAAAAACCTTGTCTAAACGTCCAGTATTGAACCGAGAAGGTCATCATGTAAAAGACTGCTACACCAAGGGCTATTTTCGTTTTGACAGAAGCTCTGCGATTCAAACGATACATCGAAAAACCAGCAATCACACTCAACAAGAAACGTGACAAAAGTTGATAGGTATACCAGTTCTTGCTAATGAGTACCAAAATTCCTTGAAAATAAGCAAAATACGGGCCATATAAAGCATTAACAATTCGACCTGAACTGTAAAAGCCATACAGTGACATAAAATAACTAAAGTTACCCGTCTTAATTTGCATAGCCGTCTCATAAAAACGATTGTAGTGAAATAGGAAATCACTACCCGCAATCACTCCACGAGACGTTAATTGGGGAAGCAAGAGTAACACGGCGACCAAAACAATCACAATGCTTGGAAGCCAAGTGCTCTTTTGACTTAACTGAGAGAGGCCTTGCTTCATTTTTTTAAACATGCGTATCTCCTTAAAAATCCCTATCCATGTTAGCACAGTTTAAAATAGATTACAATCAGAAAAAGAAAGTTTCATGAATGTTTTCAGATGGTATTAACTTCAACTACAAAAGTTCTCTTTCCATTCTTTGGACATCATCACATTTTACAAATGCAACTTTTTGTTCAGCTGTTAATGATATCATTCTTTCTTTTCCTAAAATTATAGTTAAATTCTTAACAATCTCTCTTTTAGCTTTTTCATCATAATAGTTAAATATAAACTTATACTTTCCGCCTCTTTTTTGGGCTAAATCAAAACAGTTAATAAAGATTTCCTTATCTAAAGGGTCGACCGAGTGTCCAAAAACAATAATATTCATATCATCAACAGTTTCACCTGAATTTTTAGGTTTTTCAAAGAATTTTCTATAGTCACTTCCTGTCTCTTTTATTATTCTTTGATAAAATTTTTGATAGGAAATTAAATCAGGGTTAATATTTTCAGTTTTCTCCTCTTTATCCTCAATACCAAAAACCATAGTATTAATCAATTTTTGCTTACGAGCAAAATCAATTCTTCCATGAATAAAATGAGTATTTTCTTCAGGAATATTAAATAATTTATTTGCAGTATCTGTGTAGTTGAACGTTAACACTTTTGCTTTTTCAAGCCCCTCAATAGCATCTAGATTACTTCTTTTTTTCTCTATTTTTTGTTTCTCAAAATCTAATTTATCAAGATAAGTTAAGTAAAACTCTAGATAATCAGTCAACTCTTCCAGTGCTTGAATAAAGTTTTTATTACACACATCCATAACTTTTTGAAAACCCATACTCCCATAATCAAATCTTTGCCCAAGTTGATAATTTGTCACAAATGACAATGCATCAAAGTTTGGCTTAGTGATAAATTTCTCTTGTATTTTAGTCAAATCTATATCACCATTGCTAAAGATTTGACTAAATTCTTCCAAATGTTCTTTAAAATATGAGATTGCTTCTGCAATATCAGAAATTACAAGCTCGATACTTGACCATTTTTCACCAATTTTATATTTATTTTCATTTATATATTTCAAAAAAAGGTTGTCACGAATTTTCAATAGCCACTTATATTCTTTACCTGTCTTTTGAATCAAATCGTCAATAATATCAACATCTAGAAGGTACTTTGATTCAATATCATCTTTCTTCTCACAGACACTTCTTACTTCTAATAACTCATCACCCGTAATGATAATACTCCGAACTAAACCTTTAGCTGATTCATTATTTCTATTTTCTTCGAAAAAAGTTCCTAATTGCTCATTTTTACAGAAATTTGATAAACACTCTAACAGTAACCCTAATTTAACTTTATCAGGTAATTTTTCATAAAACTTAAACTCTTCCTGAAAGTTTAAGTTATCAAAACAGCTAATAGCATCATCTTCTTCACTAGTGCTAACAAGAAGCTTTACAAGATTTTCTGCTTCTTGAAAACTATTTTTACGTTGCAGCGAATCAACTTTCTTCTTAATTTGCATATTTTTACGTTTAATCTGTTCCTGCAATTCTTCTTTTGTCAAACTTGCAATATTGAGGTTATTATACTCTTTTAGAAGAAAATCATAGTTTTTAGCATCCAGCTGCTGATTGCAAACTTCTTGACAAGAAAGTAAAAAAGATAATGAATTCAAAAATCTTAAAAAGTCTCCATAACTGGTTTTTCGTTCCATCGCTAAATCAAAGCCATTCCCTAGTATTAAAATATTTTCTACCACGATTATCTCCTTACTATTTCTTCTCCTCAGCCAATTTTTCCTTAACAGCTATGGCAACGTTTCGTGGGACACCACAGTTGATGATGTCATCCACGTCTGCTTTTTGAATGCTTGGCAAGCTCTTGAAGTGTTTCATGAGTAATTGCTTGCGCTTTGGGCCAAGCCCAGCAATGCCATCGAGTTTTGATGAGAATGAATTTTTAGAACGGAGTTGACGGTGGAAAGTAATGGCAAATCGGTGAACTTCGTCTTGGATACGCTGTAAGAGGAAAAACTCTTCAGAATTTCGTGGCAATTCGACCACTTCTAATGGGTCACCAAAGAGTAGTTCGTGCGTTTGGTGCTTGTCATTTTTTTGCAGACCAGCGATTGGAATATCGAGTCCAAGTTTATTTTCAATGACATCGCGCGCCACATTGACCTGACCTTGTCCACCATCGATGATGATCAAATCTGGCGGAGTCAATCCGTCTTTCATCACGCGACTGTATCTACGATAAATGACTTCACGCATGCTGGCATAGTCATCTGGGCCGACAACGGTTTTAATTTTAAATTTACGGTAATCTTTCTTACTTGGTTTCCCATTTACAAAGACAACCATCCCCGCAACTGGGCTTGTTCCTTGAATATTTGAGTTATCAAAGGCTTCAATGCGCACTGGTTTTGGAATATTGAGTAATTCACTGATATTTTCAATAGCGCCATGTGTTTTGCGGATATCTTTTTCTAGCAGGTCAAATTTTTGTTGCAGGCTGACACGCGCATTTTTTGTCGCAAGATTTACCAGCTGCTTCTTCTCACCACGTTGTGGTTTGATGACTTTGGTATCAACAACTACTTTAACTAATTCTTCGTCAATGTCCTGAGGAATAAAGACTTCTTTTGGAATAAAATGCTTGCTGTCGCGGTAAAATTGTCCGACGTAAGTCAAGAAATCCTCTTCTGGGTCATTGTAGTAAGGAAACATGTTGACATCACGCTGAATGAGTTTTCCTTGGCGAACAAAGAAAACCTGCACACACATCCAGCCTTTATCGACATAATATCCAAAAATATCACGGTCCATCATGTCTTGATTCATGACACGTTGTTTAGTACGAAGAGTTGAGATGGCTTGCAGCAAATCACGGTATTCTGCTGCGCGTTCAAACTCCAGCATGTCAGAAGCTTTTTGCATCTTTTCTTTTAAGCCATCAACAATTTTGTTATCTTGACCATTCAAGAAATTCTTCACATCTTGCGCCATGGCAACAAAATAATCATGGTCCACATGACAGATGGTATGAGCTTTACACTGACCTAAATGGTAATAAAAGCAAACCTTGTTAGCAGGATTTGTACATTTTTTAAATGGGAAAATGCGGTCTAGCAGACGTTTGATTTCTGTTGCTGCCCCTGAATCAGGGTAGGGACCAAAATACATGGCACCATCTTTTTTGATTTGTCGGGTAATCATCAAGCGTGGGTACTGTTCATTCACCGTGATTTTGATAAATGGGTAAGATTTGTCATCTTTTAGCTTGATGTTATACTTTGGCAAGTTTTCTTGAATCAGATTGATTTCAAGAAGAAGGGCTTCTGTATTTGACCCAGTAACTATGTATTCAAAATCTTCAATCTCAGAAACCAAGAGTTCGGTCTTGGTATTATGGCTACCATGAAAATAGCTGCGCACACGATTCTTGAGATTCTTGGCTTTTCCGACATAGATAATCTTGCCGTTTTTATCTTTATGGATATAACAACCAGGGCTGTCTGGCAGCAACTCCAATTTATGTTTAATCAGTTCATTCATGGTTTTATTATAGCAAAAAGGCTGTTGCATTGCTTGTTAGGACGTTTAGGAAAAGAAAAACCACCCCCTAGGCTCAGGAAGTGGTTTTCGTGTATGGGATTTAATAAAAGGAGAGCTGGTTAATCATTTGGGACAAAAATCAGGTGTTCGTTGACAAAAGCGTCAAAGCCGAGTTCGCTTAATTCGCGACCGTAACCTGAATTTTTAACGCCTCCAAATGGGATTTCTGGGTGTGATGTCCAACCAGAATTGATAAATGACATCCCTGTCTCAATCTTGGCAGCTACTTCTTTGGCATGATCAAGATTTTTTGAAAAGACGGTACCACCAAGACCATAGCTAGAATCATTGGCAAGCGCGATAGCTTCTTCTTCAGTATCAACTTTATAGATAGAAGCAACTGGACCAAAGATTTCTTGATTGTAGATTGGATTTTCTTTGGTGACATTTATCAAAACAGTTGGCATGACAAAGTTTCCTGGGTGGTCAATTGGTTCATCACCATAAACCACAGTTGCACCATTTTCCTTAGCTAATTTGATTTGACCAAGCACTTCTTCTTTTGCGGCTGCTGATGACAACGGTGCTAAAGTTGTCGCTTGATCCATTGGGTCACCCCATTTGGCTGATTTGAAATGTTTGACCACCATATCAACGAATTTGTCATAGTTTTCTTGACCAACAACGACAAAACGTTTTGATGAGGTACAAACTTGACCAGTATTGTAGAGACGAGCAAAGAAAATGGTCTTATCAAGCAAATCAAAATCGGCATCTTCTAGGATAATAAAGGCATCGTTACCACCAAGTTCCATAGATGATTTTTTCAAATTTGCTCCCGCTTCTGCTGCAATAGAAGCACCACCACGTTCAGAACCAGTCAAGCAAACCCCAACAACACGTGGGTCTGCGATAGCCTTGGAAACTTGGTCATAAGAAAGGAAGAGATTTTTGAATGCACCAATTGGTGCACCTGCTTCCAAAACCAAATCATCAAATGCTTGTGCTGATGCTGGACAGATTGAAGCATGTTTCAAAATCATCGGATTTCCAATCATAAAGTTTGGCGCAAAGACGCGCATGACTTGATAGAATGGGAAATTCCATGGTTCAACGGCTACCAAAACACCTGTCGCTTGCTTGATGTAATAAGCATCACCATTAATGTTTTCAAGTGGACGTGGTTTCAAAAATTCTTCTGCCTTATCAGCATAGTAATCAGCAATTTCTGCACAGAGGTCCACTTCACCTTTAGCTTCCACGAACAATTTTCCCATGTCTTTTGTCATGACTTCAGCGTATTTGTCAACGTCACGACGTAGCAGCTCAGCAATCTTACGCAATTGAGCTTTTCGCTCTGCTAAGCTACCTTCAGCACGCCACTTTTTATAAAGCGCATGCCCATTTGCCAAAGCTTCCTCTAACGCTTCATCCGTTGCATTGTCAAAAGTCGCAAGAATCTCGTTTGTATAAGGATAAGTTGTTTTATATGCCATCGTACCTTTTCCTCCTTTATCGTTGCTAAATTCCATGCCTTACAACTGTTAACCATTAGATTAATAGTCTTTATTTATAAAATTTAACTAAGGTTTTCAAGGTCATTATAGCACTTAAGGAAACGATTTCAAGTAAACGCTATCATTTTTTAAAAAAGAAAAACAATGCTTGAATAGTCACAAACATTGTTCCTACATTTTCATTACCAAATCCCTAGAAGATGTTGCATCCAGAGAGTGACACAGGTGATAGCTATCCAACACGTAGCTCCCAATCCAATAGCTTGTCCACCAGTCTTAATAAGTTTAATAGGATTCGTGTTAAGACCAATAGCTCCCATTGCCATGACAATAAAGAATTTTGAAAGTGTCTTAAGATTATCAAAAATAACCGTATCAATTCCTAAACCGCTGACAATTGTCGTGACAATCGAAGCCAATAAGAAATAAAGAATAAACATTGGAAAAGCTTTTTTCAATTGGAAAGTCGTTTGGTTTGCTCTGCCATTTTTTGAATCTTGATAGGCTTTATAGATTGACAGTCCTAAAGTAATCGGAATAATGGCCAATGTGCGCGTTAATTTCACAATTGTTGCACCGTCTAAGGTATTTGACCCGTGAACAGCATCCCAAGCTGTCGCGGTCGCCGTAACGGATGACGTATCATTGACAGCTGTTCCCGCAAAAAGCGCAAAACCTTGGTTAGATAGGTGAAGTAATTCTCCCAACGTTGGAAAAATTAGTGCCGCTAAGATATTGAAAAGAAAGATAACCGAAATACTCTTTGCGACTTCTTCATCTTTTGCTTTAATAACTGGTGCTGTTGCGGCAATAGCTGAGCCACCACAAATAGATGACCCAACACCAACCAAGATTGCTATATTACTATCCAATTTTAGCCATTTTTGCAATAAAAACGCTACAACCAACGAGACTGCAATGGTTGAAATAATAATTGGCAATGACTGTGTCCCAACTTTAAAAACTTGTGTTAAGTTTAAACCAAAACCTAATAAAACAACCGCCGCTTGTAAAATATATTTTGATGTAAAAGTAATACCATCAGTGGTTTGGGTGCGATTATTATGAAAATTCCCCATAACCATCCCAAGTAGAATTGCAAATACTGGCGCTCCTACAAGTGGAAATAAATTCCCTAAAAACCAGGCTGGTAAAGCTAGAATCACACAAAACATAATTCCCGGCAATTTTTTCTCAATTGTCATCATAATAAAAACTCCTTTTCACAAAATATTATAACCTGGACAAGTTATAATGTAAAATTATGATTTATTATGATATAATAAAAAAAAATAATAGGAGATTATTATGCTTGATTACCGTGTTTTTACCTTTATGAAAGTCTGCGAAACGCTTAATTTTACCCAAGCTGCTAAAGAATTGCATATCACTCAACCTGCAGTCACTAAGCATGTCAAAACTTTAGAGACAGAGTATCAAACTAAGCTTTTTACCTTTTCTGGCAAACAATGTCGGCTGACACAAAGTGGCAAAGAATTGCTTGATTTGCTGACGACTATGGACACAGATATTAAGCATTTCAAGACACAGCTCAAGCAAGATTTACAGCCGCTAAATTTTGGGGCTACTTTAACCATTGGCGAGTATGTTTTGACCGATTCTTTAGTGGATATTTTGGCAAATCACCCGAATTTCCAAGTCAAAATGCTGGTGGATAATACCGAGACACTGTTAAAAGCTATTGATAATGGACAGATTGATTTTGCCTTGATCGAAGGTTTCTTTTCAAAAGAAAAATACGATTTTCTGCCTTATCGCACAGAATCTTTCATCGCGGTCGCTTCTCCCGGCTCACCCCTAGCAAGCGGAAGCTATTCTTTAGAAGACCTACTAGCCTATCCTATCATCGTACGCGAGCAAGGGTCAGGTACCCGTGAAATACTTGAAATCATGCTCAAAGAGGCCAATCTAACCATTTCTGATTTCCATAAAATCACTGAAATTGGTAATCTAAATACCATTTGCGAGCTAGTCCAAAAAAATCTGGGAATTAGTTTTGTTTATCAAAGCGTGGTTCAAAAAGAAATTTCTGCAGGTAAACTCCAAAAAATTAATTTGGATATTCCTGCCATAAGTCATGATTTTACCTTTATTTGGCGCAAAAATAGTCATTTTAAAAATCATTATCAAGATATTTTTAAGCTCTTTTTCTAATTTTTTGGCTTGATAAAAACGCTTTTTTAACGTAAACTATATAGTTATATAGCCTATGTTAATTTTAGAAAGGGTAATTATGCACTCTACACTAGATATTACAGAACTTTATCAATACGGCGAACGTGTGACCTTTAAAAAGGGAGATAATCTCGCACAGTCCGTCACTGGCGAAACAAGCGGTGATATTTATATTCTATCTTCAGGCATCTGTGCTCTTTCATCTATTTCTTGTGATGGCAAAGAAACAACTTATCTATACTTTAAAAAGCGACAATTTGTCGGCTTTGTTCCATTGATGAACAATCTGCATTTGAACTATTACGGGAAAAAATCATTTTCAATTGTTGCCAAAACGCCTTGCGTGGCTTACCGCATTTCTAATCGTCAATTTCAAGACTTGCTAGGATTTCCATCAGTTGTTAGCTTGATGTTAAATACATTGACCGAAAATCATATTTATCTCATGGAACATTTTCACAGCAGTAAAAATGAACCTGCTTTGGTCCAATTCTGCCGCTTCTTACTTGATCAAGCTGAGCCATGTGAATCAGGTCATTTAGCTTTAAATACCTTCTTTACCTATCAAGAAATCGCCTGCTACCTAGGCATGCACTCAGTGACTATTGCACGAATGGTAAAAGCACTTCGCGCTGAAGAAATGATTGAAAAAACTGGCCATCAGATTCAAATTATTAACCCCGAACAAATGGCTAAACTTATCACAGAAGAACGTAAAATCGATTATTAAAGATAAAAGCTAGAAGTTAAAACTTCTAGCTTTGGTTTTTATCGTAATAATTTTAGCAATTCTTGATAGTTATGGACGGTGTAGGTTGGGTTAGCTACGGTGTGATTGATTTTTTTATCTGGGTTATACCAGACAGTATCGATGCCAGCATTATTGCCACCTTGAATATCCGCCAGCAAATTATCACCAATCATCAAAGCTTTTTCCTGATTAAATCGTGAAATGGCTCCAGAAATGGCGTCATAAAAGCCTTTATCTGGCTTTTGATAACCAACTTCGTCAGAGATAAAGACGTGTTCAAAATAATCTTTAATCCCTGAATTAGCCATGCGACCAGTTTGAATCTTGGTAATGCCATTTGTTGCACCAAAAATGCGGTAACCTTCTTGATTTAGCTGGTCTAACAACTGATCTGCCCCAGGAAGAGTCTGACCTTGTTGGCTAAGAAAATCTTGATAGCGCATAGCAAAGGCATGTCCATCAACCTCATGTCCAAAATGCGCAAATAAACGAGAAAAACGGGTGTCAACCAATTCTTTTTTGGTAATCTTTTTCAAACTTAAATCATTCCAAAGTTTACGATTCATGGGAATATAAACTTCTTTGTAAGTTTCAACATCATCCACGTGCGCCTCTGTCAAAAGTTCTGTCAGAGCAACATCTTCTGCCGCGTTAAAATCAAGCAAAGTATGGTCCAAATCAAACAATAAATCACGATAAATCACAGGTCTTCTCTCACTTTTTTTTATCCAATTGACCCAATTTTTTAACCACAACAGCTAGAAAACTCCCCATAACCCCTAATCCGACAACTGAATACATCATGGTAAAAATCTTTCCAGCTGCTGTAACGGGATAAATATCCCCGTAGCCAATCGTTGTTAAAGTTGTAAATGAAAAATAAAGGGCATCCAAATAAGTAAAATGTTCTACATTTGCATAAAAAAGTGTCCCACTGAGCAATAAAACAGCAGTGACACCAGCAATTCCTCTGGTTTCATCATCCTTAAAGATTGACCACAAGACACGCAATGTCCGACGCATTTGTAAGAAAAAAGTAATCATGACGTCTCCTTTACTAACGACCCTTTTTTGAATCGGTAAGATTTGACCTCATTATATCACACATCGCATCTCAAGACAAATTACTACTGATAAGCAGCAATCTCTTCTTCTCGTAAAACGCCGTCTTCCATGACCAACAATCGGTCACAATAAGAGACTAAACGTCTGTCGTGCGTAACCATTAAGACTGCTTTATTCTTTTCTTTGGCCTCGTCGGCTAGAATTTTGACAACTTCCATGGCTTTTTCAGTGTCCAAACTCGCTGTTGGCTCATCAGCCAAGATAATCGTTGGGTCATTATACAAGGCTCTGGCTATCGCCACTCGTTGCCTTTGCCCGCCAGAAATTTCCTCAGGATATTTGTCTGCGATACTGGCAATACCCAGCTGGTCAAAAAGGCTGTCAATCGATTCGCGCTGTTTTTTCTTATCAACCTTGTCAACCAAGCGTAGCTGATCTTTGATTTTTAAAAAGGGTACTAGGTTGGAAGCTTGCAAGATAAAGCCAATCTGGTCAAAACGCATCTTAGCACGCGCTTTTTCTTTTTTCTGGCTAAAAGCTTGGCCGTTCAATCTCACTTCACCTTGTGACGGTGATTGCAGGCCACCAATAATGGTCAAAAAAGTACTTTTTCCAGAACCTGACGGGCCAATAACGGCAACAAATTCACCTTTGTTAATCGTCAAATTTGTCTCTTTCAGAGCTTCAATTTGATCTGGACCATCTTTGAAATATTTTTTGATATTGATTAATTCAATTGCTGTCATAATTATCTCCTAACCGATTGCCTTTAAAGGGTCAACTTTGACAATGCTTACCACTGAGAAAAGTGCACCAAAAACGGCAATAAGAACCATCAGCACACTAATTCCTGCAAAAAAGAGTGGATTTACCTGAAACGGAACTGATGTTGGTAGAAAAACGGCACTGAGCAGGGTTAACGCTAAGCCGAGACTAACCGCTAATATGGCTAAAATAAAGGTCTGTGCGAAAACCATCTGTGATAGATAGCCGTTAGAAATGCCTTGCGCTTTTAAAACACCAAAGATTGCTTTTTTCTGCAGTGTCAAAATATAGATGAATATTCCAATGACAATCGCTGCTATCACAATCAAAAAGCCAATCATAAAGGAAAAAGTCAGATTCTGAGCTTTATAACCTGGAAGATTTTCAATAAACGTTGATGTGGTCATGCTCTCAAGCTCTTTAGGAACCTGATTTACCTTGCCACGAATCACTAGAGCACTGATTGTATTTACTTGAGCATTATCCGCAAGGACGCTTGCCAGTGTTTCTTTTGTCATGTAAAGGACCGGCTGAACATTAAAGCTCGCATTATCTGTAAAACCAGTAATAGTTAGCTTTTTAGTACTATCTCCAAGAGTAATTTTGTCACCAATTTTTAATTGATATGATTTTTTTAAGCTACTATCAGCGACGACTTCTCCTGTTTTTGAGAAAAGCTTTCCTTCACTCAACTTCGGACGTAGAAATTCATCCTGCTTAATCGCGAATAAATTGACATTAATTTTATTTTTTTCCTTGTCTTTAATTGTCGTAGAAGCTTGTGTCAATTCTGCCATTTTATCAGCGTTAACATCATTTTTTAAGTCGACTGAAAAGCGTGACATGCGCAGATTTTTATTAGCTTGCTCATTTAAAATGACATAATCAGATTTCCAAGAATCAACCGCCGAGCGATTGGTCTGGGCTAAACCATTAGCCAAACCCGTCAGGAAAAAGACCAAGTAAGCAATCAAGAAAATCACTCCAACCACTAATCCATAACGCAGCTTCGAGTGTTTCATTTCATTCCATGCTAAAAACATAACTGCCCTCCTCTATTTCGAATACTGTAAGCTTACTATGATTTTCAAATAAAGTACATTAATTTGATTGTAAATTTTACCGCTTTCATGAAAAACCAGACGTAGTAAGGGATAGGAAAAAAGCACCTCAAAATGAGATACTTTCTAAATCTTTATTTCCCTTCCAATCGTTCTTTGAGTTTTTCAACAAAGAGGTAGGCTGCGGGGCAGAAAAGGGTGTTTTTGATGGTTAGGTTATTAATTTGATAGATTTTTTTGCGGTCTGTGTGCGGAAATTCACGGCATGCTTTTGGTCGGACGTCGTAAATGGTGCAAAGGTTGTCATCGCCTAAAAATGGACAAGGCATTGATTGAAAGACTTTGTCGCCGTCTTCATCGACACGAAGGTACATGTCTTCAAATACGCCAAGTTTCATGCGAAAGACTTTTGAAATGCGTGTGATATCTGCTTCTGTAAACAGAGGACCTAAGCTTTTGCAGCAGTTAGCACATTTTGTGCAATCAATCTCGTTAAAAACTTCTGTGTGAATTTCTTGAGTAATTTTATCAAGATTTTTAGGAGCTTTTTTCTTGAGTGTTGCTAAAAATTTGCGGTGTTCTTTTTGTTTTTGTTGAGCTAGTTCATGATAACGTTCAATGTCAATATCTGTCATTTTCATACTTTCTAATATTGTTTTCAGTCAGAAAATATTATAGCACAAATAAAAAGCGGACTCAAAAACCTCTTTGATTGTCAGCGCAGCTTTAGCAAAGCCTCGCGCTCTTGTTCTTTTATCTCTTGAATAAATCTGTCAAACTCTGCTTTTGCTGCTCTGCTATTTTTCAAATCACAATCAAATAAAAGATTCTCTAAAAAGACGGGGTCAGTTCCTCTTTCTTGATAAATATTTCCTTGAAAGAAATAACGGCGAGTCTTTCGGTCAATCGCTACAACCGACGAGCGCCAGCGTGCATTGTGCTGATTGTCGGGTTTCCAACTGATTTTGAGCTGCTGCCCATGATAATACCAGCCCATCAATTGCAGAGCAATTTGCTTGTTTTTTTTCGGGTCTTGGTAAAAACATGGAGTAGCAACGGCTTGATTATCTAAAAGTGAAAAAGGATGGAAATCCTGAATACCCTGATAATCATCATAAGATATGGCATTGTCAGAATCATCTGAGTGAAAAAGCGCCGAGTGCGCATCACGAAAGGGATCATAAACATCGTCTAGGTTGGCTTTCTTGCCAAAGCACAACCAATCAATGCTTGCCTTATCGTAATAGGTCACGTAAGCCTTCAGCAACTTTTTATCACTTGGTACCTGCAAAATCTGAATCGTCTCACGCGCCTTAATTGGGACAGACATCATGGCATTGTAAAGCATCGATGTTGCAAACACCTTAATACGTTTTAAATCCTTGCTATAACCTTTTTCAGAGCGATTAAGGACATAAAAATCATCATCTTCTAACTTGAAGACAATGACAAATTGTAAATTTTTTCGTTTCTGGTCTATTCTAAAAATCGGTGTGGTGTATTGAGTGTCGTTTTTGAAGAGTTTTAAAAACTTGCCAGTCTGCACCAATCTCGTGTGTTTCATTTGCATCATGATTTCTAGTTTAACATGGTCAAAAGAAATTGTCACGATAAGTAATATCAAAAAACGCCCAAGCTGTTTCTTGGACGTTATTACTAGATGGATTGGTTTTTGCTTTTAGGAGTAAAAGGTTAATTAGATTTTATAGGTTACTATAATCTTCTTCGCTTACTGCTTCTAACCAAGTGTTTGAGGTATTTTTACCTGGGACTTCTAGCGAAATATGGCTAAACCATGAGTCTTTCTTAGCACCGTGCCAGTGTTTTGTATTGGCTGGAATCACAATGACTTTACCCGGTTCAAGACTGACAGCTTTCTTACCTTCTTCTTGATACCAACCTTGACCTGCGGTACAAATCAGAATTTGACCACCGCCTTTGTCAGCCTTGTGAATATGCCAGTGATTTCTACAACCCGGTTCAAAGGTCACATTTGCTAGAAAAAGTGGTGAATCCGCATCAACTAAGGGATTGAGGAAAGAATTGCCATCAAAATATGGTGCGTATGCGTCATTTGCTTGACCTTTTCCAAAGATATTTTCTCTATCAAAAAGTTCTTTATCTGTCATCGATTTCTCCCTCACTTAATCTTCGTTCCAAACTTCTTTTGCAAGGTTGAAGACTGCCCAAGCTTTTGGCCAACCTGCGTAGAAAGCTACATGTGTGATAACAGCAGCAATCTCAACTTTACTGACACCATTGTTCTTAGCATTTTGTAAATGATAAACAAGAGAACTGTCAGTGATACCAGATGACATAAGTGCTACAACCGTGATGATACAACGTGTTTTAAGGTCAATATCGCTACTATTCCAGTTCTCACCAAAAAGCACGTCATCATTAAAATGCGCAAAATCTGGTGCAAATTCACCCAATTGGTCACGTCCTGCGGTTTGTTTAATTGTCATGTTGAATCCTCTTTTCTAAACGCTTAATCAGCTGTTCCTTCTTCAAAAAGACTCTCTTCTTTTTTCAAAATGATATTTTTATAATTCTCAATTTTATAATCTAGTCGTTCTTTGGCAGCTTGGAGTTCAGCAATGCGGGAAATCAATTTTTCACGTTCTTCTTCTAAAATTTTCATCCGTGCTTTTTCCGTGCCTTCACCTTCTTCAACCAAACTCATGTATTCAATCAAAGATTCTACGCTCATGCCAGCACTTCTAAAACAACGAATAAATTCAAGAGCAGCAATATCTTGTTCAGAAAAATCCCTGACACCAGATTTATTTCGGCGCACTCGTGGCAACAAGCCAATACGCTCATAATAGCGGATAGTATCTGCTGAAACGCCCGTTTGCTCACTGACTTTTTTGATATTCATAACTCATCTCCTCTCATCTTTCTAACACAGTATATACCTTAGAGTGAACTCCAAGTCAAGTAAATCGCACAAAAAAACTTGGGAAAACCCAAGTTTTTTACTCTTATTTCTTCTTATCTAAACGTGACAAAAGACTATTGAAATCAGGTAACGACAAATTTATCTTATCTCTACTAAAGTTACCCAAGCGACTGTGTCCAACAAAAGCTTGCAAAAATAATTTAGCTGATTTAGCTAGCAAGAGCTTTTTCTCTGTTCCGATAGAATAAAAGGAAGCAATGCTTGTAGCTAATTTGGCACCAAATTCTCGGTCGATTGTGACGTCATTGATGCTATGAATGCCGCTTGACATCAAGGTATCAAAGAGAATGTCAAAAAGTATTTTCAATTCTTGACTAGACAATTCCTTCATCCATTGCTTGAAAGTCTTCTCAAGATTTTGGCTTAAATCAGTTTGGCGCTCAGCTAAGATTAGCTCACCTGTTTCTTCATTAAATTGCCACGACGTAACGGCATGCTGCATGATGCCTGAAGCATTACTCTTAACTACAATCGGGTCAATGTCGTTGTAGAGCATAATGCCAACGATAGACTCTTCTGGTCGAATCACCGTCACGCGCCCGCGAATCGCCTTATAGCTATCACTTTCAAGGCCTTTTTCTTGCAAACCGGGTGCATCAAGCATATAGACTTTTTCGATTTGTTCACGAAGCAGGTCATTAACATGGGCTACGGCATAAAGGGCCAAATTTCCACCTTTAGAATGCCCGCTAACGGTCACCTTACCAGCGTATTTTTCAAGGTAAGCTTCAAGATAAGCCACAGCCGCACGATGAGCAGGAATTTCTTGAACATAGGTCAGTTTAAAATCCTCTTTCCAGCCAATCATGGTATCATCTGTCCCGCGAAAAACCAGCTGATGATGATTAATTTCAGGTAAAGTAAAGACCATAGCTGAAAACTGTCTTTCGTATTCCGCATCAACGTCATTGACATAATCAGACAAATTCAAATTTACAAAACGTTTTGAAGCCACAACTTTCTGCAAAAGCTTAACACGCTCTTCAGTCACTAAAAAACTATGATTAAAGAGTTTTTCACCTGTTACGTAAGGCATTAAGACCTCGTGAAGATTCACTTCTTTTGAAAAATCAATCGATGCATCTAACTCCTCAAAACAGAAATAACCAAGCTCATTCAAGCATAGAATATCTGCTTCATTAAAGGCAAAATCTTCAAAAGAACGATTTTTGTTGTGATCTAAATAGTCATTAATTGTCGCCATTATTCTCCCCTAACTCTCTTGAATTTTACAGAGATTTTCAGAAAGTGTCAAGGAAAAGACAGACACCCCAAATAAGCTTACTTTCGCATAAGTCTCTTACGCCATTCTTCAAGTCCTACGATGACGAATGGGCAGAGCATAAGGTAAAGCCAGTGCCAAACACCAAGACTTGCTGTGTTGAACAAATCATGAAAAACAGGCAAATATACCAGAGTCACAAAAATAATCAATTCAACAACTAAACCGATATTAATCAAAGGATTACCAAATAATTGCAACTTGCGAATGGATTGGTCAGAGGTTCTGCTGTTCATGACCATACCGATTTGACAGAAGATAATAGCACCCAAGGTCATGGTTGTCGCTTCTTGGTACAATTGACCTGAACCTGCAAGCACCGCTAAGTTTCCATTATGAAGTAGATAAGTGATAAAGAATGCACCCATAGCAAGAGATGATTCAATCAAACCATACCATAGAAAAGCTTTTATCAGCAATTTCTTATCCAGCAAACGCTCAGTCAATTTGCGAGGTGGTTGGTTCATCACACCTGGTTCTGGTGGTTCAACTCCCAAGCCAAGTGCTGGAATCATGTCAGTCCCCAAATCGACAGCTAGAATTTGCATAACAGTCAAAGGAAGTGGGACAAAGCCACGTGATAATAGGAAGAATGCTGACGGGACGGCTTCTGGAGTATTTGAGTTAAAGATATAAGTCAAGAATTTCTTGATATTGTGGAAAACCGCACGCCCTTCTTCAACCGCTTTAACGATAGATGCAAAATGGTCATCCGTCAAAATCATATCTGCCGATTCTTTTGCGACATCTGTACCTGTAATCCCCATAGCGACACCAATATCTGCTTTTTTAAGGGCAGGAGCATCGTTAACTCCATCTCCTGTCACAGCGACAACTTCACCCAATTCTTGAAGAGCTGATACAACTCGATATTTTTGCTCCGGTGCCACACGCGCAAAGACAATTTCGCCTTTGAGCGCTTCTTTTAAGGCTTCATCAGACATCTTTTCCAACTCTAAGCCAGTCACAACACGCGCATCGTCACCACGAACAATACCGATTTTCTTAGCGATACTGAGCGCTGTCAAACCGTAGTCACCTGTCACCATGATAATACGAATACTTGCGCGGTGACACTTTTCAACCGCCTCACGCACACCTTCCCGAGGAGGATCACTCATAGCAATCAAGCCAAGAAAGATCATATTGTGTTCTAGAGTTTCTTTCGTCCATTGTTCTTCTTGAGTCAATCGTTCACTTTCCAAGGTCCGATAAGCAAATGCCAAAACCCGCAAACCATCCTTAGCAAAATCATCATTGGCAGCTAAGATTCTCGCTTGAACGTCTGCCGTCATTTCATGAATACCTTTTTGGTCTTTGTAAAAATGGCAGAGCTCTACCATTTCTTTTGGAGAACCTTTGGTGATGGACACCAAAGAACTGCCATCGACTAAGCTGTCAACTTGGTTAACAGTCGTCATGCGCTTGCGTACTGAATCAAAAGGCAATTCTTTCAAGCGTGGTCCCCAAGACTTGTCTTTTTCAAGGGTTAGGCCAGCTTTTTCAGCCAAGACATTCAGACAAGCTTCGGTTGGGTCACCAAGGACAGTGTACGAAGCATTTTTGTCATTAGGTGGCAAAACTTGTGCATTACTGCAGAGGTGAGCAAAGCGGATAAGGTGTTCAAGCGGTTGACTTTCGATAAGCGCAGCTTTCTTACCACCACTTTTGCGAATATCTCCTTCAGCAGCATAGCCTAGTCCTGTCACATCATACTGACCAGATACTTGCCAGAGGTGGTTAACCGTCATGGCATTTTGGGTCAATGTCCCTGTCTTATCCGAACAAATAACCGAAGTTGCTCCCAAAGTTTCAACGGATGATAATTTTTTAACCAAGGCGTTTGATTTTGCCATGCGTTGCACAGCCATTGCCAAAGAAAGAGTAACTGTCGGGAGCAATCCTTCTGGGATAAAGGCGACGATCATACCAAGTGCAAAAATAAAGGCTTTTGCAAATGGTTGGTGAACAAAAAGTGCCGCTGCGATAAAGAAAATAACCCCAACAGTAATTGCAATAACTGAAATTTGTTTGGTCAAATGGTCTAATTCTTTTTGAAGCGGGCTTTTATCATCAGCCATATTTTCTGTCAAGTGAGCAATTTGTCCAAATTGGGTTGCCATACCAGTCGCTGAGACAATCATCTTGGCTGAACCCAATGAAACAGTTGTACCTGCAAAGACCATATTGTCGTATTCAAGAGCTGTTTTTTGAGCATCTGTGTCAGCATCACTATTTTTATAGACAGGATTTGATTCATCTGTTAGGGCAGATTGATTGACCTGAAAATCTGTAGCAAAAATAACACGACCATCTGCAGAGATACGGTCACCTTCTTCAATCAAAACAAGGTCACCAGGCACCAACTCTTCAGCAAGTACCTTTTCTTCTTGCCCTTCACGAATGACACGTGCATAAGAAGGAAGCATCTTTTTTAGAGCTTCGGTTGCTTGGCTAGCACGGTATTCTTGAACAAAACTGAAAACACCATTGATGATATTGACAAACCAAATGGCAAGACCGAGTTCAACGCTATGAGATAAAATCGCCACAGCACCTCCTACCCAGAGAAGGATTGCCATAAGACTTGTAAAATTCCTAATAAAAGTTACAATGACTGGTTCTTTTTCGACTTCTTTTAGTCGATTTGGACCATATTGTTTTTGACGTTCTTTGACTTGTTTATGACTTAGGCCTGAGCTTTGCGTAGCAGCGGCTTTGTAAACGTCGTTAGCTGCGTAAGTTCCAAGGTCAAGTTGAACAGTTTTTTCATTTGTTCGATTACTCATAACTTGTTCCTCAATTTCTAAAAACGGTTTCACATCCTTAAAGCCATTATACTACTTTTCAAAATCATTGAGGTAAATCAAGCAAGCCTTTCACACCATTTTCAACAGAATTTCCAAGTTTGTACAAAAACATCTTAGACTGATATATCTAAGATGTCTTTTTATTTTAGAAGTATAGTCTAAATTATTAACGTACCATTTAAAATATCAAATAAATTATCTTCTAAATATAATTCAATAATATGAAAATAAACTTCACCATTATGTATAAATTGGGACTCTTTTACTGGATACTTTGTAGCTGTTAGATTAAAAAAATCACAGTATTTGCTTAAATATGCCGGCTTTCTTAAATCAGAAAAAATTTTACCAATAGGTATTAAACAATTCTGAACACAAAAATCATCTAATTGCTTTACTTTATCAGCATCATAAATAACAATATTATTTGAGATGTCAATACCTCCAGCTTTTAATGTTGTAGCTCGCATAGCCAAAGAATCTCCCCCAATTATACTGAGTAGAATAGTCACTATCGCAAATAATACGTTCTTGAATTATTTCTACTTCAACTGTTTTATTCATTATCGCTTCTAAAATTGAAGTAGTTGATCCAGTATTTTGAAACAAAATATCACTAAGAACCTTTTTCAAATTTCTTTTCATTTGCCCACCTTGTTACAACAAAGAACCATTAATTATCAACCTTCTTAAAAGCTCCTATAATACAATAGCAACGAAAGAGCGATCATTACTGCTGCAAAAACAGCAATGCCAAAAAATCCTGCAAATTGTTCAAATAAAACACCACCAACGATACTCGCAATAGTTTCTCCTAAATACATCACGGCATTTGATAATGATGAAATCGTACTTCGAGCATTTTCTACAGTACTTTGCAATGTTGTCATAAATAATGGAAAAATAAATCCATTGTTCACATAAATAATGGTCAATAACACCTCTGCTACCCAAAAATGGTGAACAAGTAATAAAACCAAGTAAAGAATAACAATTGTCGTCAATTCTGTTTTAAATGTTTTTTGTAAACCAAAACGCTTAACAATATGACTACCAAAAAGCGAACCTGCAAGATTACCTGCCCCAATAGCAATAATCGCTGTGCTAATATTAGCTAAAGACAAACCAAAACTATGATTATACCAAGTCGCAATAAACGTGATTGCTGTAAATGACCCTGTCTGAAAGACAAAATAAGCTAAAAGATAAGATACAGATTTTTTATTAGTCAAAACATTTTTATAAGCACTTGTAAAGGAGATTTTATGACCCTTTCCAATTTCCAATTTTGGCATATAAAAATTAATAAGAAGCAATAAAACCAAGGAAGCCGCTGAAATGGTAAAGAATGGGGAACGCCATGAAATTCCAGCAAGGTAACCACCAATCGGAACACCTGCCATCTGAGAAACAGATAAACCAGCCGTTGCATATCCCATTACCTGAACAATATTCTTTTTCTCAACCACCACTGGAATTGATGCCCAAACTTGAGAAGTCACAAAAGAAGCACTGATTCCAGCTAAAAAACGAAACAAAAACATCAAAGCAAATGAATTTGCAAAACCACATAAAAAGGTTGAAATCGTAAAAGCTAGACAACTATATACCATCACTTTCTTGCGGTCCCTTCCATCTGAAATTGGCCCTGAAACCAAAGCGAATAAGGCATAGCCTATAGTATAAGCACTAACCATCCAACCAGAAATTGACGTATCAATATGGTAAAGACTAGATAAAGTCGTTAGCAATGGGGAAATCAGAAACGTATCTGTTCCAATAATAAACATGGTTAAAAAGAATTTGGACCAACGATTAAAGTATCTAAAATGAAAGCAACGATAAACTCTAGAATGAATCCTAAAAAGACATGTTTCCAAGAAAAAGCTCCTGCAACGAACAAGTTCCACATACTCATTCCGAAAACCATCATTCCACACATCAAACACGTAAATACCATTGCTTCTTTAAAATTACGAGGCATTTTATTCTCCATTCATTTTATTTTTTATCAACCCTCAACCTAGGTCGGCGTACAATAACATGTCCTCCGCTAGGATAGTGTCTGAATGGATTTTTTACTCCAACACTTCTCCAATCAACTCCAGTTTACAGTCAACAGGATTCAGTCTACCATAAAAAATTTTCTTCGTAAGTGATTTTTGCCAAAAAATAAAAGTAAACGTTCTACATGGAAAATCACTCTAAAAAGCTAACAAAAAACAACCCTTGAAAAACAGCTCTGCTATTTTCCAAAGATTGTCTAAATCTGTTATTCACTAATGGCGTTACCTGTGTAGAGTTGGTAGTAACGGGCTTTTTGAGCGATTAATTCATCGTGGTTACCACGTTCAATGATGCGTCCTTGTTCAAGAACCATAATGCAATCAGCGTTGCGAACCGTTGATAAGCGGTGGGCAATGACAAAGGTTGTACGACCCTTCATAAGAGCGTCCATACCTTCTTGAACGTGAACTTCGGTACGTGTATCAATTGATGAAGTTGCTTCATCAAGGATCAAGGCTGGTGGATTAGCCACAGCCGCACGCGCAATCGCAAGTAATTGACGTTGTCCTTGAGAAAGATTGCTTCCGTCACCTGTCAAAATGGTATTATAACCTTCTGGCAAGCGTTTAATGAAATCATGTGCATTAGCTAATTTGGCAGCTTCGATACATTCTTCATCACTAGCATTCAAACGTCCGTAGCGGATGTTATCCATAACAGTTCCTGTAAAGAGGTGTGTGTCTTGTAATACAATTCCTAAACTACGACGAAGGTCAGCTTTTTTGATTTTACGAATGTTAATACCATCGTAATGAATCTTACCTTCTTGGATATCGTAGAAACGGTTAATCAAGTTTGTAATGGTTGTTTTACCCGCACCAGTTGAACCTACAAAAGCGATTTTTTGACCAGGTTCCGCAAATAAATTAATATCATGTAAAACCATCTTATCATCGTTATAACCAAAAGTTACATCTGTGAAAGTTACACGACCTTCTTGTTTATGATAAGTCACTGTACCATCTTCGTGTGGATGTTTCCAAGCCCAAGTACCAGTTGATTCTTTCACTTCTTGCAGATTTCCAGCAGCGTCTTCTTTGGCATTAACCAATTCAACGTAACCTTCATCCAATTCAGATTCTGCATCTAGCAGTTGGAAGACACGGTCAGCACCTGCCATCGCCATAACAACAGAGTTGATTTGTTGGCTAATTTGAGTAATCGGATTAGTAAAACCACGGTTTAATGCTAGGAAAGAAACCAAAGTCCCCAAAGTCAAACCAGCATAACCATTAAGAGCAAGAACTGCTCCAAGCATGGCGCAAAGAACATATGAAAAGTGACCGATATTAGCAGAAACTGGCATCAAGATATTCGCAAAGATATTGGCATTTGTAGCTGATTCACGAAGTTCTTGGTTAAGTTTTCGGAAATCTTCCTTAGCACGTTCTTCATGGTTAAAAACTTTAACAACTTTTTGACCATCCATCATTTCTTCGATGAAACCATTAACACGACCGAGGTCATTTTGTTGGTCATGGAAATATTTTGAAGATTGCGCAGCGATTTTACGAGCCACATAAAGCAAAACAATAACCATGAAGACTGACATGGCTGACAATGGCACATTTAGAACTAACATGCTGACAAAAGTTGTCAAAATCGAAAAGCTTGAGTTGACCACTTGCGGGATACTTTGTCCAATCAATTGACGAAGGGTATCAACGTCGTTGGTATAGATTGACATGATGTCCCCGTGAGCATGCGTATCAAAGTACTTGATTGGCAAGCTTTCCATGTGCGTAAAGAGGTTAATACGAATATGACGCATTGTTCCTTGCCCCACATAAACCATCAAACGGTTATAAGTGTAAGTACTTGCTACCCCAATAATTCCAATAATGATTAGTTGGAAAATAGCATGTGCTAAACCAGAAAAGTCAGGATTTTTAGCAGCCAAAAGAGGTGTGACATAACTATCAATCAAGGTTTGCATGAACAAACTAAAACGAACCATACAAAGCGCAGCAATCAAAATCAAGACGAAAACAGCCATGAAACGCCATTTATAATTCTTAATCACATAAGCCAAAACACGTTTTAGTGTGGCTTGTTTGTTCACTTCTTTTTTAGGTTGAGCCATTAGTTATTACCTCCTTCCTCATCAAAATCACCGCTACCTTGTTGTTGAACCTCATTGATTTCACGGTAGATAGCGTTTGTTTGTAGTAACTCATCGTGGCTAGCAAAGCCTGAGATTTTACCATCATCAAGAACCAAAATTTTATCAGCGTGTTGCACACTTGAAATACGTTGAGCAATGATGATTTTTGTTGTTCCTGGAATTGTTTCTTCAAATGAACGACGGATATTGGCATCTGTGGCAGTATCAACGGCACTTGTTGAATCATCCAAAATCAAAACTTTTGGTTTTTTAAGCAATGCACGGGCGATACAAAGACGTTGTTTTTGACCACCAGAGACATTGCTTCCGCCTTGTTCAATCCATGTATTGTATTTGTCAGGGAAACGTTCGATAAATTCATCTGCACAAGCTTGGCGACAAGCTTCCATACATTCTTCGTCAGTCGCATTTTCATTCCCCCAACGAAGGTTATCAAGAATAGTTCCTGAGAAAAGGACATTTTTTTGAAGCACTACAGCTACTTGGTCACGAAGAACTTCCAAATCGTATTCGCGAACATCGTGTCCACCAACTTTGACTGACCCTGCATCCACATCATAAAGACGAGAAATCAAATTAGCAAAAGATGTCTTACCTGAACCAGTACCACCGATAACACCGATGATTTCACCAGATTTAACACTAAGGTCGATATCAGATAGCACTTCTTCTCCATCACCGTGTTTGTATGAAAAATGCACGTGGTTAAACTCGATGTTTCCATTTGGAACTTCCATCAATGGATTTTTAGGGTTCACGATATCAGCTTTTTCATTAAGCACTTCTGCAATACGTTCGGCACTGGCTGTACTCATTGAAACCATAACCATAATCATTGACAACATCATAAGAGACATCATCATGGCAAAGATGTAAGACATTAGGGATGTCAATTCACCCGTTGTCAGTGTACCACCAACGATGAATTGTGCTCCAAACCATGATAAGCAGATAATACAACCAAAGATGATAAACATCATAACTGGCACGTTGAAAATGATGATTTTCTCAGCTTTAACAAATAAACGGTAAATATTTTCAGCAGCCTTCGTGAATTTTTTATTTTCATATTTTTCACGTACAAATGCTTTAACCACACGAATGGCAGAAATATTTTCCTGAACACTAGCATTCAAATCATCGTATTTACGGAAAACGTAATTGAAAGTTGTCATAGCCTTACGCATGATAAATAGAAGCGATGCTCCCAAAATCAAGACAGCCGCAAGGAAAATCAAACTCAAACGTTGGTCTACCACAAAACACATAATCATACTAACAACGATTGTCAGTGGTGCACGCACAACGATACGAATAATCATTTGATAAGCATTTTGCACATTTGTAACGTCTGTTGTCATACGAGTGACAAGACCAGCTGTACTGTATTTATCAATATTTGAAAAGGCAAAGGTTTGAATATTATCATACATTCCTTCACGCAAATTAGCGGCAAATCCTGCTGAGGCTTGCGCAGCGAATTTACCAGCCAAGAAACCAGTTGTTAAACCACATGTGGCAAGAACCAACATCAAGATACCATACTTCATGGCAACAGCCAAGTTCCCAGCTTGTACCCCTTGGTCAATTAACTTAGCAATAACAAAAGGGACTGACATATCGAAGAAAACCTCTAAAGTTGCACACAAAGGAGCAAGTAAAGATGGCGTCTTATACTCCTTGACTTGAGCTAAAAGGGTTTTAATCATTCTCGTCACCTCTTTCTACAACATTATAATAAGCTCTCTCGAGCAAAGAGTGAAATGTTTCTTGATCTTTATCAGAAAAGCCTCTGATAATATCGTCTTCGGATTCCTGCAAATGATCACATACAAGTACAATTAAATCAAGCCCTTTATCAGAAATGCGCACTTTCTTGACACGCTTGTCCTTGTCATCCTGAACCTTAGTAACCAACTCTTTTTGTTCCAAACGCGAAATAATTCCCGCCATAGTTGGTTGTGACACTTCGAATTCTTTTTCCAATTCCTTATAAGTACAGCATTCCTTGGTGTCTTTTAAATACAGCAAAACCCAAGATTGCATAATCGTAATGTTATAAGGTTTTAAGAAATTGTTCATATTTTGTTCCAAACGATGCGCGATTCGCTTAACAAGCCAACCGTATGGAGCATTTTTAGGATTCATAGTAACCTCCAACAATAAAAAAGTAATTTCAAAAAATGCCACTCAAAACCAGCAGGCACTCTTTAAGATTTGCTAAACATTTCATTTTATTTCCAAGACTATTATAAAACTTTAAAGGCAAAAATCAATAGCCTGCTATTGATTTTTTAAAACAAAAAATCCCGACATTTCTGCCGAGATTACTAGTATTTTAACCCTCAACCTTTTCGCTGAGTTCTTCCCATTCAAGCATGAGGTTTTCCTGTTGTTCAGTTAGTTCATCGAGTTCTTTTTGCAAATCAATCAACTCACTTGCTTCGTTTGTAGCAAGCATGGCTTGGTTGAGTTCTTCTTCTCGCGCTTCAATTTCTTCTAATTGATTTTCAATTTCAGTGATTCGGCGTGTGAGTTTACGAAGTTCTTTTTGATTGGCTTTTTGAGCTTGATAATCATTAGCTGGCGCTTTTTCAACGACAACTGTTGTTTTTTCTTGTGCTTCTTCAGCTTTCAAGCGTGCTAATTCTTCCAGCTCTGCTTTTTTCTCAAGGTAATAATCGTAATCACCAAGGTAAAGTGTTGAGCCTTCTTCGGAGATTTCAAGCACTTTTGTCGCTACACGGTTAATGAAATAACGGTCGTGGCTGACAAATAAAAGCGTGCCGTCAAAATCAATCAAGGCATCTTCCAGAACTTCCTTACTGTCAATATCCAAGTGGTTGGTTGGTTCGTCAAGGATAAGGAAATTGTTGTTTTGCATTGACAATTTTGCTAACAAAAGACGAGCTCGTTCGCCACCTGAAAGCATGCTGACAGATTTTTTAACGTCATCACCTGAGAATAAGAAAGCACCAAGACGATTTCTAATTTCAACTTCTGGTGTTGTTGAAAAATCATTCCAAAGCTCATCAAGTACAGTATTGGTATGAGTCAAGTTTGATTGTGTTTGGTCATAGTAACCCACTTCTACGTTGGCACCGTAAGTTGATGTTCCTTTGATAAATGGAATCTGACCAACGATTGATTTAATCAAAGTTGATTTTCCAATACCATTTGGTCCAACTATGGCAATGGCATCAAATTTCTTGACATCAATATTGATTGGTTCAGACAAAATTTGGTCATCATAACCAATTGCCGCATCAGCAACTGTCAAGACGACATTTCCTGACACCTTGTCAGCGTGGAAAGTCATGTTGGCAGATTTTTGTCCAGCTGATGGCTTGTCCAAGCGCTCCATTTTTTCTAATTGTTTGCGGCGGGCTTGGGCACGTTTTGTCGTTGAAGCACGAACAAGGTTACGTTGCACAAAGTCTTCCAACTTAGCAATTTCCTTAGCTTGTTTTTCGTAATTTTTAGCTTCAAGAGCTAATTTCTCAGCCTTCAAGTCCATGAATTTTGAGTAATTACCGACATAACGGTCAAGCGAATGTTTTGTCAAATCAAGCGTAATCGTTGCCACTTTATCTAGGAAGTAACGGTCGTGACTGACAATAATCAAAGCGCCTTGGTAGTTGACCAAGTAATTTTCAAGCCAAGCAATGGTTTCAATGTCCAAGTGGTTAGTTGGTTCGTCAAGTACAAGAAGTTCAGGCTTTTCAAGCAACATTTTAGCAAGTGCCAAGCGAGTATTTTGCCCACCAGACAACTCAGAAATTTTCATTTGCCACATCGATTCATCAAATTTGAACCCGTTTAAAATGGCTTTGATTTCTGCCTCGTAAGTAAATCCACCTTTAACACGAAATTCTTCTGATAAGTGGTCATAATCTGACATCAATTTATCAAAGGCATCGCCTGTTAGCTCAGCCATTTGCATTTCCATCTTACGAAGACGAGATTCCATGCCACGCACATCATCAAAAACGTGCAACATTTCATCAAAAATGGTATTTTCTGACTCAAAACGGCTATCTTGCGCCAAATATGACAAACTTAAGTCACGTTTTGTATTGATTTCACCTGATGTTGGTGCTTCTTCACCGACTAAAATTTTTAACAACGTTGATTTACCAGCACCATTTCGCCCAACAAGCGCGATGCGGTCTTTTTCATCAACTTGAATATTAATATTGTCAAATAAGACATCGCCCGAAAATGAGCGTTCAATTTTGTTTCCTTGTAAAATAATCATATGTCTATTTTAACAAATCCTCACTCGTTAAACTAGGATAATATCAAAAAATCTGCTCAAATGAGCAGATTTCATTACTATTGATTATAAATCGATTGCACTTTTTGGATATCAACCATTTGAATGCCGTAGTATGATCCTGAAGACTGCATGACAGATTCTTCATTGTCATCGTGGTTAAGCCCAATCGCATGCCCCAATTCGTGCTCTGCTGTGTAGACGATACGATTGTGTGTGTAGCCATAATCATTGTCAAGCAAATAATAGGTATTTAACTTAACATCCACATGTGTGATCTGATTAGTCAGAGCATTGGTTTCTGTCTCAGCAAGCCCAGCCGCCTTGGAACTAGCATCAGAATACTCCGTCGCCACAATATTAGCAGAACTTTCATCACTCACAAGCGTAAAGGTAAAAGCACCCGTCGCATTCCAAGCATTGATAGCTTCTTCATAAGCATTGACCAAAGTTTTATTGGTCGTTTTAATATAAACCGTCGCTGAATTACTTGACCAGCGCGCACCAGAATAATGCGTGAAATCATCGGTCGATAAATCTTTTAAATTCTTAGCAATATCATCTTTATTATCCTGAAAATAAGCTGTCGCACTATTAGCAGCATCTAAAATGGAATTTGCTAACTGTGAGCTACTGTTATTGGCATAATAAAGCAGACCAAAACACACAATCGCAATCAAAATGATTGTCTTGATAATAGCCCAGAAAAAATTCCAGATAATATTAATAATGAGGCTTGGAATGAAAAAGATAATCTTAAATAGTGTTCTCATACCTATCCTCTCTTTCTAGAATTCTAAGCATTAACAAATTACCTCGGGCTATAGTATAACAAGCTAAGCTTAAAAAAACAAGAAAAAATAATCATTTTAATCCCAGTCAACCACTACGATTCATCATAATAAAAAAAGAAGTTGAGAACTTCTGTCTCAACTTCAATAATCTTCTTATCTCACTTCCATAACGACTGGTAAGATAGCTGGGCGACGTTTGGTTTGGTCGAAGAGGAATTTAGCCACTTCATCGCGGACAGCTCCCTTTAATTCACCCCAGTCAAAACTATCTTGTTCCAAGTAGTTTTCAACGGTTTGGTTAACCAATTCAGCTGATTCGCGAAGAATATCACGGCTCTTCTTAACGTAAACAAATCCACGTGTGTGAATTTTTGCTTTTGATACAATTTTCTTTTCGCGTTTATTAACAGTCAAGGCAACGATGAAGATACCATCTTCTGACAAGACTTTACGGTCACGAAGAACGATGTTTCCGACATCACCGATAGCATTACCATCAATCATGACATCCCCTGCTGGTACACTACCTTCATGGTTGAAACCATTTTTACCAAGAACCATAACATCGCCGCGTTTGACGATGTAGATGTTTTCAGGGTACATTCCCACTTCTTGTGCCAATTCAGCATGAGCTGCCAAATTACGGTACTCACCTTGAACTGGAAAAAGGTATTTCGGTTGAAGAAGGTTAAGCATCAACTGCAAATCACGTCCATTGGCATGACCTGAGACATTAAGTGTCTTCGTAATAAGATTAACCGTACCACCAGCTTTGTAAATTAGGTTTTCAACACGCGCAACTGCTGCTTCTTTTGAAAGACTTGGTGTTGTAACGATGTAAACCAAATCGCCATCTTTAATTTGAATATAACGGTGACGACCAAGTGCCATCCTGTGTAGACCATTAATTGGTTCACCCATACGACCAGCTTCAAGAATAATCAATTCATGGTCTTCGTATTTGTGCATGTCTTTTGGTTTAATGATTAATTTTTCATCAACCAAACGAAGACGTTTCATGCGAATCGCTGTGCGAACAATGTTTTCAGCGTCAAAACCAGTCAAGACTACACGACGACCATATTCAGCAGCTGAGTCAAAGACTTGTTGGATACGCACAAGGTTTGAAGCAACCGCAGCAATGATAACGCGACCTTCAGCGTCAGCAATAGCGCTATACATTTCAGCAGCAACTTCTGCTTCGCTTGCTGTCATGACGTGACTTGTAGCATTAGCAGAATCAGAAAGAAGGGCAAGTACACCTTCGCGTCCAATTTCAGTCAAACGTCCCAAGTCAGTACGGTAATATTTACGCGCCGCTTGGTCAAACTTAAAGTCACCTGTATAGACGATGTTTCCTTCATCGGTACCAACTACAATCCCTAAACTTTCAGGAACTGAGTGAGTTGTTTTGAAGAATGAAATTGTCGCATCGGCAAATTCGATTTCAGTTTCAGCGTCGATAACGTGGAAATTATTGAATTTCTTAACGTTGTTATTTTTCTTAACAAAGAGCTTCGCTAACTCAATAGTAAGTGGTGAACCAAAGACTGGCGCTTTGAATTCTTGCAAAATATAAGGCAAAGCTCCAATAGCATCGGCGTGCCCGTGTGTCAAGAAAATCCCTTGCACACGTTTTTTGTTTTCAATTAGGTAATCAAGGTTCGGAATGACTTCATCCACACCAAGTTGCTCATTTTCAGGATACTTCAGTCCAGCATCCAAAACGAAAATTGAGTCATTAACTTCTACCACATAGAGGTTTTTTGCATTTTCACGAACCCCACCTAGGGCAATAATTTTAATATCGCTCATGACGATGTTTTCTCCTCATTTTATTTTTTTATACGTGCAAACCAAGTTTGCTTATTTCTTTTACTAACGGTCCTCGCCTCCAAAAAGGTTAGCAAGTCGAATTACAGCAATTTAATTGTAACATATTTTCAGCAGTTTTTCTTCTTTATGATTTGGAAAAGTCACTCAAGGTACAAAAAAAACGCCCGAGGGCGTTTCATTTTATTCAAATAATTGATAGTAATCAGCGATTGCCATTTGGGCTTTTTCGTCTTGATTGAGGTCTTTGATGATTTTTCCGTCTTTCATGACAATCAAGCGATTACCGTATTTCAGAGCATCTTCCATGTGGTGTGTAATCATGAGCGCTGTCAACTGATCTCCCGTCACAAATTCATCTGTCAGATTCATTAATGACACACTTGTTTTGGGATCAAGAGCTGCTGTGTGTTCATCAAGTAAAAGTAGCTCTGGACGTTTTAGCGTTGCCATCAAAAGACTAAGGGCTTGACGTTGCCCACCTGATAAAAGGCCAGTCGGCGTATCCAAATGTTTTTCAAGACCATTGCCAGTTCGTGCCACCAATTTCTTAAATTCATCTGTAAAACTGTGAATTTTTCGTGGCAAAAGCCCACGTTTTTCACCACGGTATTTGGCAATTAAGATATTTTCAGCCACTGTCATACGAGGTGCTGTTCCCATTTTAGGGTCTTGAAAGACACGCGCAAGGTAATTAGCACGTTTTTCAGCAGGCAGATGCGTCACATCTTTTCCAAGGATTGAAATGCTTCCGCTAGTTAACATCAAAGTCCCAGCAATCACATTGAAAAGAGTTGATTTACCAGCACCATTTCCACCTAAAATCGTTAAAAAGTCATGTTCATAAATGGTCAAATTCACATCGTCAAGGATTGTTTTGACCTCATCAAGTCCGTTATTAACTTGAACTGTTGCATTTTTTAATTCGACAATTTTTTTCATCGTGATAAGGTCACTCCTTTAAAGAATTTATTTTTAAGAACAGGAACCATAAGACAAATGGCTAGGATAATGGCACTGAATAATTTGAGGTAGTTGGTATTGAAGCCAAGAGCAATCACACCTGTGATTAAGAATTGGTACAAAATTGACCCGACCACAATGGCAATCAAACGTTCAAGTAGTGTCAAACCAGTTGAGTAAAGCACCTCTCCGATAATAATACTTGCAAGACCGATTACAATAACACCAATCCCTTTTGACACATCAGCGTAGCCATCTTGTTGGCTGACAAGAGCCCCTGACAAAGCAATCAAACCATTTGAAATGGTAAGTCCCATAACTTCCATGCGGTCAGTATTGATTCCAAAGCTCTTTGCCATATCTCGGTTATCACCAGTGGCGATATAAGCCTGACCAAGACGTGTATAAAGGAAGAAAATCAACGCTGAAATGACGATTACCACTGCCAAAAGACCAATTACCAAAAGATTTGTACTATCAGCAAATGGAAGCAAGGCTTGCAAAGGCTTGATGTTAAGCAAACCAAGGTTGGCACGTTTCATAACCATAAGCATAACTGAGTTACATGACGTCATTACCAAAATCCCTGCTAAAAGCGTCGGAATTTTTCCTTTGGTGTAAAGAAGACCAGTAACAAGACCTGCTAAACAACCCGCAAGCATACCTGTCAAAGTAGCTAACAAAGGGTGTGTCCCGTGATTCATCAAAGTAACAGCCACTGCTCCACCAAGAGGGAAAGACCCTTCAGTCGTCATATCTGGAAAATTAAGAATTCGGAAAGTCAGGTAAATTCCTAAACCAAGAATCCCCCACAAAAGTCCTTGTGAAACTGACGAAATAATCATATGATGTTTTCTCCTTCTCTCCTAATTTTCATCTGCTTTGACAGCTACTGTTGCTTTTGACAGCATGCTATCTGGAATTGTAATGCCAAGTTCTTGAGCTTCTTTTAAGTTAAGGGTTGGGGTACCAGTATTAACGATGTTAACTGGGACGTCTGATACTTTTTTACCAGCAAGTAATTTGATAGCAATTTTTGCTGTTTCAACCCCTAAATCATATTGACTTTGAGCGACTGAAGCGATGCTTCCTTGTTCAACCATGGTGTCCACACATGAATAAACTGGAATCTTAGCAGCGTTTGCTGAGTTAACAACAGTTGAAAAAGCTGAGGCAATGGTATTATCTTGTGGGACAAAAACAGCATCGACTTTACCAGTCATGACAGACATGGTTGTTTTAATTTCGTTGGTTGATGGGACGGCGTATTCAATCACGTTGATACCTGCCGCTTTAGCGTACTTTTTAAAGTCAGCCACTTGAGATACGGAATTATCTTCGCTGCTAGCATACAAGACTCCGATTGTCTTAGCGTTTGGTGTAATTTCTTGAATCATCTCAACCGTTTGTTTAATCGGCACTTTGTTAGAAACTCCTGTTACGTTTCCTTCCGGTTTTTTCAAATTCTTAACCAATTTTGCTCCGACTGGGTCTGAAATAGCTCCCATCACAACCGGAATGTCTTTGGTTGCTGAGGCTAGACCTTGGGCAGCTGGTGTTGCAATACCAATGACCACATCATTTTTAGCATGAACCAATTGTTTACTCATGGTTTGGATTTTACTTTGGTCACCTTCGGCATTCAAAACGGTAATCTTCGCATTTGCTTTGTCATAACCAGCATCAGCTAAGCCATCTTCAATCCCTCTTTCAATTTCATCAAGAGCATCGTGGGTAACATATTGTAAAATACCGATTTTGATGTCTCCATTTTTCGCTGACTCATTTTTAGTCTGGTCATAAATCATTGAACCAGCTACTAACATGACAAGGGCAATAAGTGTTCCAATAAGTGCTTTATTTTTCATTTGTTATCTCCGTTGAACAATCTATTTTCTTAATAGCATATTTTCATCCTAAAGAGTCAACTAAAAAGAAAAGCGTCTAGTAATTGCTTACTACACGCTTTTTTATCTTGTAACTAAGATTAGCGCATAAATACTTTTTAGAAGTACTCCAAAAGTCGTATCTATGCAACAACATAAACACAACTTTTACATACGCCAACTTTGCCAACTTGTAAGAGTTTGTGTCATGTTCATATCTTAGCTTCCTCCTGTGTTTTTTAATAATTATAACCTAAATTCTGAAAATTTCAAGTTCTTTTCGAAATTTTCTTATTTTTA
The DNA here is from genome assembly GCF_900475675.1 of Streptococcus lutetiensis. Lineage (NCBI taxonomy): Bacteria > Bacillati > Bacillota > Bacilli > Lactobacillales > Streptococcaceae > Streptococcus > Streptococcus lutetiensis. The sequence continues at coordinate 660,299 of NZ_LS483403.1, read as the reverse complement.
TTCAAAACACTTATTTGCCAAGCTCAAACTTTAGCTTAAATGCTGGATAAAACTCCTAATAACCTTTGGAAGAGTGTGATAAAAATAAGGTTTATAGAGTCTCTCTTTCCAAGTATGAGCTCCAATACCATAAACGCTCAAGTCAAGAGCTGGAATATCAAGGCTTCTAATCGTCTCAACTGGCAAAGGATAAATCGCATCCATCAGAGGAAAATTTGCTTTTAGTTTTTCAATGTCTTCTGGACTTTCTCGTATCGCAAGATAACTAGAATCACTTAAAAATGGGGAAAAACGACGTTTCACAAAATGTTCTTCAGGAAATTCTGTCATCATTTTTTCAAGCGCTTGGTCAACATCGCTGTCACGGCCAGTATAATTGCGAGGACAAAATGGCGGCGCTAAAAAGATAATCACTTTTACTTCATCAGACTGTGTTTTTGCCTCAAGGTAGTCAATTAAATCAAAGCCAACTTCTCGTTTGTCATAATATTCGATAGTTTCAAAGCACTTCCTAATCAAGGCTTGGCTATCAAAACTTTTTTCTCCAAAACATCTAGATACTGCGAAAAAGTCATCACAGTAATATCATGTGAAATCTGTCTATGAATATGACTTCTTTCCGAATAAATCTTAAATCATTCTTTATAATGTCTTGAAGCCTCATGGACAGCCTCACGACTAGCTTCCATTAAGGTGTCCAAAATGGTATCTGCACTTTTTTCATATAAGAAAGTATTGAAATAAAGATTGGCACGCTTGTTTGTGTGGATATTATAAAAATCCTTGCAACCTCGTTGTAAAAGCACAGAACTTGGCAATACATCTTCATTGTCAATTTTTTCAACTAAATCAAGGTTGGTATTGATTTTAAGATTAATCTCACTAGAAATCATTGTGTCATCAATGCCCATTAGGCAACTGCCAACATGCGTTTCTCTCCCTTTGATGTAAAAACATGTCAACATTTTTCTAGCTGCGCCTGTGTAGATATATTTCTTATCATCACCGTCATATGATGGCGAAATAAAATCTGTATTGATAGCCACTTTAAAATCATAGCCAGCTTTACGCAAACGTAAAAGTTCACTTGAGACTTGAATAGCACCCGTATGGTCATTTTCCTCAACACAATTGGTCACCACAAGTAAATTACAGGAAAGTTCATCCATGTGTTCCATGTAATAGAAAAGTGTTGCAATATTGACCGCATCGCCCGATTTCATGTCAAGAATACCTCGTCCAAAGAGCCAATCATCTGATTTAGCATGCTCTTGAACGACAGGGTCATTGTCATAATCTTTAAAAAAATCTATCAGAGTATCTGGATCATTTGCGATTGTCTTTAGCGGACCATAATCCTCTATGCCTACGGTGTCCATATGCGAGTGTAAAATGACAGTCTTAGTTGTTCCTGATTTTTTGAGCAGTGCAAAATTATTTTTTCGTTTCAAGGAGTCATTTTCTAAAACTTACTGCCAGAGGTCTTCTGAGTGAGCTTTAAAATACGGTGCTGCAATAAGTTATAGATGGCATCTGCCAGCTTAACTTCACCTTCTGTGCCATTTACCGAAAGAATGGACACCAAATATTTAGTAATTGCTTCGATGCGCTCTGGCAAACTGTAGGCTTCAATCGTTTCAAATTTCATGATGATACTCCTTTAAAATGGCAACTGCATTTTTAACCGTTTGAACTTGCAAGGTGTTCAGACTTTCTTGACTATAAAAGGCTGAATGTGGCGTTAGAATAACATTCTCACGTCCAAGTAAAGGAATTGTTAATCAGGTCTGGATTTTCACTCTCTAAAACGTCCAAACCAGCACCAATCACTTCACCTTCATCAAGTGCTTCTACCAAGGCTGCTTCATCAATCAGACTCCCACGCGCCACATTGATAAACAACACTGGCTTTTTCAATTTCTTAAAGAAATCACGATTAAAGAAATGCTCATTTGCCGAATTAGCAAATAAATGCAAGCTAATCACATCAGCTTCTACTTGGATAGTCTCAACCGAGACCAATTTGACCCCGATTTCTTATGCCATCTCTTCTGGCAAAAAAGGATCGTAGGCAATCACTGACATGCCAAAACTTTTCGCACGTTTTGCTACTGCTTGACCAATTCGACCAAGACTAAAAATTGCCAAAGTTTGCGAGGATAAACGCTTTACTTCACCGGCTTTTTGATAACTCCAAAAACCAGCTTCAATGTATTTACGATGAATAAAGAGTTTTTGATTTAGTGCTAGTAATAGAGCAATCGTGTGGTTGGCAACATCTTCTGTCGAATGCGCTCCTAAATTTCGAATAGCAATGCCTAACTTCTCTGCATACTCACAATCAATGGTATTTATTCCCGTAGCATTAACCGCAATTCCTTTTAAATCTGGAAATTTTGCCAGAATATTTTCCTTCATCGGGCAAAAAGAGCTCATCGAAAAATTTGACAAGGGTGAAGAATCGCTTTTCTTACTCTATCACACGACCAGCAGTTATCACAATTTCTTAAAAGAATTTATCAAGATTAACCAGCTGCCAACCCAACATCATATTTCTATCGATAACCTCTCACTGATTGAGCACGAGGTCCTTAAAGGTACTGGCATTACCATTGTTAGTCAAGATATCGCAGAATGTCTGCTTGAAAATTCCAATATCATTTCAAGCTCTAAAAAGCTCAAAGACATTTTTATCAAAACCTACGCCATCGTCAAAATGGAAAATAAGCATTACCTAGACCTTCTAACAATCATTCAAAAATTAAAAAAATCGTAAGGGACAGACTTTCCCATATCGCAGAGTCCAGATTTTGCAAGGGTTATGGTATAATAGAAGAATTGAAAACATGAGATTAGAAAGGAGACGTCGTAAGCTTTTTATCGCTCTCGGTTAGCTAGCATTACGGCAACTTTAATCATGTCATTTGATGGTTTTTTCCTACATCATTTAACCAAAGAATTACAAGATGAGCTTCTCTACGGACGCATTCAAAAAGTTAATCAGCCCTTTGAGCACGAGCTTGTTTTAACCATTCGTAATAACCGTAAAAACTATAAACTGTTACTTTCTGCCCACCCTGTTTTTGGGCGTCTGCAAATTACTAAAACAGACTTTCAAAACCCTCAAACACCTAATACCTTTACCATGATTATGCGTAAATACCTTCAAGGTGCGGTTATTGAAAACATCACACAAATTGAAAATGACCGTGTTTTAGAAATCGCCTTTTCAAATAAAAATGAAATCGGTGACAACATCAAGGTCACCTTGGTTGTTGAAATCATGGGCAAACACAGTAACATCATCTTGATTGATAAGGCTGAAAGTAAGATTATCGAATCTATCAAGCATATCGGTTTCTCACAAAACAGCTACCGAACAATCTTGCCTGGTTCAACTTACATTGCACCGCCAAAAACTAATGCTAAAAATCCTTTTACCGTTTCAGATGAAAAATTATTTGAAATCTTACAAACCGAGGATTTGGCACCACGTCATCTTCAAAAGCTTTTCCAAGGTTTGGGACGTGATACCGCTGAAAATTTGGCAGCTCAGCTTAGTGATGACAAACTCAAACAGTTCCGTGCTTTCTTTGCTCGACCTGTCCAGCCAAATATGACTGACAAATCATTTGCAGCGGTGCCATTTAATAATAGCGGTCAAACTTTTGACAGCCTTTCAGAGTTGCTAGATGTTTTCTATCAAGATAAAGCTGAACGCGATCGCGTCAACCAACAATCAAGCGACTTGATTCACCGTGTTCAAACTGAACTCGATAAAAATATCAAAAAGCTAGCAAAACAAGAAAAAGAATTGGCAGCTACTGAAAACGCCGAAGAATTCCGCCAAAAAGGCGAACTCTTAACCACTTATCTCTCAATGGTGCCAAACAATCAAGACCAAGTGGAACTTGATAACTACTACACTAATGAAAAAATCACTATTGCTCTTGATAAAAGTTTGACCCCTAACCAAAATGCTCAGCGTTATTTCAAAAAATACCAAAAACTAAAAGAAGCTGTCAAACACTTAACAGGGCTTATCGAAGAAACAAAACACACAATCACTTATCTTGAAAGTGTTGAAACTTCTCTTAGTCACGCTTCTATCTCTGATATCGAAGACATTCGTGAAGAGTTGGTGGAAACTGGTTTTGTCAAACGCCGCACGCGCGATAAACATCACAAACGTAAAAAACCAGAGCAATACCTTGCTTCAGATGGTAAGACAATCATCATGGTCGGACGCAACAACCTGCAAAATGATGAATTAACCTTCAAAATGGCGAAAAAAGGTGAACTCTGGTTCCACGCTAAGGATATTCCAGGTAGTCACGTACTCATCAAGGACAATCTTAACCCAAGCGATGAAGTCAAGACTGATGCCGCTGAATTAGCAGCTTATTACTCAAAAGCTCGCCTATCAAATCTTATCCAAGTCGATATGATTGAAGCTAAAAAACTCAACAAACCTACTGGTGCCAAACCTGGTTTTGTCACATACACTGGTCAAAAAACACTTCGCGTTACACCAACCGAAGAAAAAATCAATAGCATGCGCATTGAAAATAAGAAATAACTTGCTATTAAGATTGCAAAAAAGCATTGGCTAAAAGCCAATGCTTTTTATTTATTCTTCAGTTTTATCGATTAATTTTGAGTGACGGTAACCATAAGCAAAATAAATGATTGTTCCAATCACAAAGGCAATGATAAAGCAATACCATGTCTCAAGCTTACATTGTGTCATCAAAGCCAAGCAAACCACAATTGATAATATTGGCAAAAATGGCACCCAAGGTGCTCTGAATTCCCCTTCTTTTGGCTCACCAAAATCTTTACGAAGTTTGATAACCCCAAAAGCAAGCAGGATAAGGTATGCAAGTGTCACAATATTAACTAACAAAGCTAGAATTTCCAAAGGAAAAACTCCCGAGAAGAACATTGTGACAATCCCAACAAATATAGTTGCTTTCTTAGGAACCTTGCTCTTCGGTGTTAATTCTTGGAATTGCTCAGGCAAAAGCCCATCACAACTGACATTGTAAATCACACGTGACAAGGCAAACATCATAGAAATACATACCGTTACCAATGTAAAAATAACCACAACAGAAACAATATTACCTACTAATGAAAAACCAATGCTACGTAAAACAAATGGTACCACGTCAGCTGTATTTAATTTAGTATAGTGAACAGTTCCAGTTAAAACCAAAGTAACCAAAACATACAACAAAGTTGTCAATCCAATTGAAAAGAAGATACCTTGCGGAATTTTCTTTTGAGGTTCTTTGGTCTCATCAGCCGCCATAGAAATTGATTCAAATCCAAGAAAAGCAAAGAACATCAATGACGCACCAGCCATGATACCAACTTTTCCACCATAAATTTGACCAAATCCGAACGGTGTGAAATCACTCCAGTTTTGTGTATTAATTGCTGTCAAACCAAGAGCAATAAATATAAGCAAAACCGCTAATTTAAAGATAACCAAAATAGAATTAAATCTCAATACCGTTTGAACCCCTAGTACAACAAGGGCTGTCACACAAAGTAATAAGATAACAGGAACAATATCAATATAAGTTCCCTTTGCAGGATTAAAAGGACCACTCAAAGCTGTCGGCAAACTAATGCCAAAAGTTTTCAAGAAAGCTTTTAAATACTCTCCCCAACCAGAGGCTGCCGTTGAAATCGCTCCTGCAAATTCAATCATCATAAACCAACCTGCAATCCAAGCTGGGTACTCTCCAAAAACAGTATACAAATAGCGATACACACCACCTGAATGAGGCAATCTTGAAGAAAATTCTGCAAAGAATAAAGCTGACATGGTTACACAGATAGCAGCAATAATAATTGAAATAGTAATCGCAGGTCCTGCATATTGAGAAGCACCTACTCCTGTTATCGTGAAAATCCCAGTCCCAACAATCGAACCTACCCCTAAAAAGATAAGTTCAGCAAGCCCCAGGCGTCGTTGCAAATGGCTTGTCTTTTGCGCCATCGGGGTCTTTCGAAAAATATCCATACATTCTCCTGTTATTTGTTTGAAATCGTCATGCAATTCTTATAATTCTATCAATCCTTGATACAAGATTCACATGCACAACGTCTTTTATTTTAGGATAAATATAAATAAAAATCAACTCTATACCTCATTTTTATCCGTAAAAAAACACATTGCTAAAACAAGATAAACTCGTTTTTAGAAGTGTGCCTTTTTCATATGCGATAACTAGACGATTTATTCGCTTTTTTTGATGTCTTCTTTCAATTCGTCCATGTTAAATTTTGCAAAAAGGTATTTGCGGTCTTGAACTGGGAAACGTTGATCAAGTTGGTCAACAGGTCCTACTTCAACCACACCTTCTGAAATCACAAAATCCATCACATGACCACCGAAGGTTAAATCATCTGAAATAAAGTGTAAATGATAACCAGCAACACTTACTCCGTGGAACATCTTAGGTGTCCAGATACCCACAATAGTCCCTGTGACATTTTCACGTGAATATTCGGGTTGGCGTGTTGCAACTTCTGCAAATTTTGTATTTGGCGCAGATTTGGGAATCATGCGAACATGCATGTTAGAAAAAGTCCCCTTAATTTTAATCGAACGGAACAAGTTCACACCATCATAATACGATTCGATACGTTTTTTCAACTCTGCATCTGTCATTTCAAAACGTTGTTTGAAAATCACTTCAGCTTGATGAGGAACAACTGCAGCGTAAGGAACTTTGACATCATCAGAAACCTCAACAATTTCAGGTTTCCCGTTTGAACCGATAGCTTGATAGGCTTTACCGTCTAGAATAATCAACTCTCCATCAATAGAATCGAGTGTTCCGATTCCCAAATCACCGTGCTCTAGTAACTCACCAATGGTTAAGGTACCACCATAAAGACCAGCCATTAGGGCACTTAAGGTATTATATTGAAAAAGTTTAATTGCTTCTGACATATTCTCCTTCACTTTCGTCATTAAAAATTAACTGACATTAATATTTTATTGCCAAATTCGTTAAATTGCAAGCTTAATAAAATTCGTCTGGTAAGATTGTTTCACCAAGTTTGATATTATCTTTGTAATCGATTGGAATATCGATAAGAACTGGACCATTGGCTGCTTCAGCAAGAGCTTTTTTGAAGGTCGCTTCAAAACCTTCTTTGCTATCAACACGGTAACCTTTAGCACCAAAACTTTCAGCGTATTTCACAAAATCAACAGGACCAAAATCAACGCCTGAAGAACGACCGTATTTCATCTCTTCTTGGAATTCAACCATATTGTATTTACCATCATTCCAGATAATGTGAACGATTGGTAAATTAAGACGAACTGCAGTTTCTAATTCTTGCGCTGAGAAGAGGAAACCACCATCACCAGATACAGAGATAACAGTTGTATTTGGGCGAACAAGAGCAGCTGAAATTGCCCAAGGAAGTGCAACTCCAAGGGTCTGCATGCCGTTTGAAAAGAGCAGATGACGAGCTTCATATGATTTGAAATAACGTGCCATCCAAATGTAGTGACTACCAACGTCAACAGTGACAGTCATATCATCTGTTGTATTTTCTTGTAAGACATCAATAACATCAAGCGGGTGAACCAAACCTTCCTTGGAATTACGATCAAATTTGACATCTTCGACAACATTTTTCTTCAGATTTTGCAAATAATCTACTGATGCTTTTGTCAAAACATAACCATTAACGGCAGGCAAGAGCAAGTCAATCGTATCCGCAATGTTACCAATCAATTCACGTTCTGGTTGGAAATAAGTATCGATTTCAGCTTGCGCAACGTCGATAACAATAATACGAGCTGAAATTTCAGCATTCCAATTTCGGGCTTCATACTCAATTGGGTCATAACCAATAGCAATAACTAGGTCAGCTTTTTTAAGCAACATGTCACCTGGCTGATTGCGGAAAAGCCCAACACGTCCAAAGAAAGTGTCTTCTTCAAGTTCACGCGATACGATACCTGCCCCTTGGAAAGTTTCAACAACTGGTAATTTTACAGCATCCAATAACTTACGAATAGACTTTGTAACTGCACGCGTTGAAGCACCATTTCCCAGAAGAAGAACTGGTAAGTCGGCATTTCGGATAGCTTGCGCTAAATAGTTGATATCACCAACTGACGCAGAACCCAATTGAGGATCTGTTAATGGCTTGATTGCTTTTACGGAAACCAAACTGTCAGTCACATCTTGTGGAATGGAAACAAAGCTTGCACCACGTTTACCTGACTTTGCCACACGATAGGCATTAGCAATTGTTTCAGAGAGAGTATCTGGCTCATGAACTTCTACAGCATATTTTGTAACTGGTTCCATCATTGCCACATTTTTCATAGATTGGTGAGACCGTTTCAGCAAATCAGCACGTTTTACTTGACCTGAAATCGCTAAAACAGGATCCCCTTCATCCGTTGCGGTCACCAATCCTGTCGCCAAATTTGAAACTCCAGGTCCACTTGTTGTAATCACAACGCCAGGTGTACCTGTAATACGTCCAATCCCTTGTGCCATAAAAGCAGCATTTTGCTCATGACGAGCTACAATCAACTGTGGCCCCTTATCTTCAAGAGTGTCAAAAATACGATCAATTTTAGCACCAGGAATACCAAAAACATAGTCAATGTCATGGTTGATGAGACTATCCACTACCAAATCAGCCCCATATTGCTTTTGTTCAGTCATTTTATCTCCTATATGTCTTTAGATGACTAATTAAGAACAGTTTTTAAAGTTCCAATATATCACAATTTCAAGAAAATCTGGCGATAAAATTAGTCAAATCTAAATCACAAATTTTTATTTTTCACAAATATTAATCAATTATACCATAGTTTTACGAAAAGTTTGTGAAATTTCTCTTGTGAAATTTTTCTTTATCTTTCTAAAGTAAGATTAAAAACATTCTTGAAAATTACAAGAAAAAACACGACGAAGTTGTCGCGCTTTTTACTCTATTTTTTTCGTCTTGTTCTGACAAAATCATAGATGGTCATCAAGATAAAACTACCAAATACCACAAGAATATTGCGAAGTGGTTCACCACTTTGATCAAAGAATAATAGCAAAACAAAAATGATAATAACCGTTATTAGGTTACTAGCCAAAAGACTCTTAAAATTCATCTTCATTTAAAAATTCCACCATATTGACATCATCTGGAACCAAAGTCAAATAACGTTTAGCTACATCCTTAGCACGATCTGCGTAGCCAAATTCACGCAAAATATAGGCATAGTCTTGCAAGAATTCTGGATTGTCTACCAAGTCAGTTGCTAAATCATCATAAATTTTGAGAGCCTTTTTATCAGCCTCAAGAGCTTGGTAAGCTTTGGCAATATTCCATTTAGTAAGCACATTATCAATGTTATCGCGATTAAGAGCTACAACATCGTCGTAGCGTTCTTCTTCTAAGTATAAGTTTGTCAAACGTATCAAGACATCTTCATCGTCAACAGCTACTTCTTTTCCTTTCAAAAGATAACTTTCTGCTTGTTTGATATCGTGTAATTCATATGAAAATTGTGATGCTGCAAGCAAAAGATTGGTATCAAATTCATTTTTAGCCAAACCTTTTTGAACCAATCGAAGGGCTTCTTCAGTTTTATTTTCTTCATGAAGAGATTGTGCATAAACATACTCATACCCTTCAAAATCAGGATTCATTGTCTCCAATTGTTTGAAGTAAATATTTGCTTTTTGGTATTCATCTTGATCATATAAAATTGTCGCTAATTCAAAAACAGTATTATCATCGTATTCAATCTCAGCAGCTTTTTCAAGAAATTCAATAGCTGCTTCAAATTTTCCGAGACTAGCATATACACGACCGATACGTTGATAGGTTGACACACCAGTCAATTCAAGAATATCTCGATTATCTAGCTTAGCGTATTCTTTGATAGCTTGGTTGTAATTACCAAGTTCCATTTCGATTTCAGCCAAACCAAAAATAACCAAAGGTTCATCACTAATCTGACTAGCCTGGAGAAGTTTTTCACGCGCAACGTCAGCTAGCCCTTCCATTTCGTAGATATCTGCCATAACAAGCAAAGCAGACAAATAAGTATCGCTCTCAGGCGAAATAGCATCAAGATACAAGAAAGCACCTTCGATATCACCATCTTCAGTCGCAATCTGAGCTAGATTGATATTAACTTCAGGATAATCTTCACGTTCTTGCAAATAAATTTCTTTTGCTTGTGGCAAGAAACCAATGCTTTCAAGATACTCTGCCAATTCCAAAAGAGTCTCAGCATCGTCTTCTTTCAAAGCTCGTTTAAAATATTTATTAGCATGCTCCAAATCTTGACTCTGGATTGAGGCAACCATTTTTTCACTATTTAACATCTTTTGATTCTTCTCCTCCTTCTTCTACAATTAACTCTTCTTCATATAAACCACTGGCAGCTTTGTACCAGTCAAAAATTTCTTTAACAATCACCTTGATAGAGGCATAAACCGGAATTCCTAGGAAAACTCCCCAAATACCAAACATTGAGCCAAACGTTAGCAAAATAAACATAATGGTAATCGGATGAATGCTTAGCTTGCTTCCCAAAACCAAAGGAGCCACAAAACGCCCTTCAATCGTTTGTTCAACCACGAAGGTCACAAGAATCTTAATCAGCATAATTGGTCCTTGAACAATCCCCATAATCACAACAGGAACCATGGCTAAGAAACTACCAAGATATGGAATCATATTAAGGAAGCCTGCAATAATACCAAAAGTTGCCGCATAACGCAAACCAATCATATTAAAGAAGATTGTAAACATAATCCCAACAACAATCGCCACAGTTACTTGACCTTGAACATAACCAGCAAGTTGTTTGTTGATATCCCCAAGAATACGTGATGTTGGACGACGTATTCTAGTCGGGAGTACCTTAATTAACCCCTCTTTCATCTTATGACTATCTCTTAAGAAATAAAAGAGAATGAATGGTGACATAATGATAGCTAAGGTCACGCGAGCAATAGCGGTGGCAAAACTTGATGCCCAATCAATAGCGTTCTTAGAAAAGCTTTCTGCATAATCAACAGCTTTATTACTGATATTGGCTAGCATGTCCTGCAATTCTGACTGATAATTAGTCAACCAAGGGCTCTTCAAAAGTTTAGAACTTTCAACATTGACACTTTTAACATAAGCAGGTAAATTCTCAACAAATGAGGTTAATTGTCCTTCAATCATAGGAATAAAACTTGCTACCGCCCAAATAAGTAGAGCCACAATAATAGCATAAACAATGAAAATTGAAGCCGTTCGATTAACACCACGTCGTTCAATCAATCCAACCAAAGGCTTAATCAGATAGTAAAGAATTGCCGAAATCACCAAAGGAAGCATGATGATGGCTAAAAAAGACAAAATAGGTTTAAATAGAAATGAAATCTTAGTGAACAAATAAAGGGTCAAAAAGACAAGAAAAGTGACCATAACTGCCACAGTAGCTTGACTGTTTAAAACCCATTTAAAAAACCAAGACTCCGTAAATTTCTTTTCTTGATGACGATCCATAAAAACTCCTCTCTTCAGACAACTTCAATAAGGACTACTTATCACCATAAAAAGTAACACTCTTATCTACCAAGCGTTGCTTGTCATCATAAGTAAACTTAGCTGAGAAGAATGGCACATCATCTAAAATCCACTTAAAGATTTCATAGTCACCTTCCCAAGTTGGTTTTGATAACACCTTATCATAAGGAACCCACTCAAGAGTACCCTCACGTGATTCTTCGTCAGAGATTAATTCACCTTCAAAATCTGTCACCTTAAAGACGTAGGTATACCAATCGTGACCTGGCGTAAATTCAGGGAAAGTAATCACACCTTTAAAATCCATTTCCTTAACTGTAAAATGCGTTTCTTCAAAAATTTCACGTTTGGCACATTCATCAGGCGTTTCACTCGCTTCAAGTTTACCACCAACCGAAATCCATTTTCCCTCATGAACATCGTTTGGCTTTTTATTACGATGCAAAAGCAAAAGTGCCTCACCGTTATCAATATAACAAATCGTCGCTAACTTTGTCATCTTTCTCTTCTTTCTCGTTTTCTTCTATTGTACCAGAAAACCAAACACAATTCTTGAATCAGAGCCTAACTTATAAAATAATTCTAAGTTATTATAGGTATTTTTCAGTTAACCTTATCTTAGCTTTGCTTTTTCTCAAAAGCTAAAAAAAGCCCCGTACCAAGCGTGGCTTGATACGGTAGGCTTTTTAAATTATTTATCAAGAACTTTTTGAGTTTTAGCATAGTTGGCTTCAACTGCTTCTTTTTCAGCTTTCCACCAATCTTGGTTATCTGTGTACCATTTGATTGTTGCTTCAAGTCCTTCTTCAAAATTATTGTATTGTGGTTCCCAACCAAGTTCTTCACGAAGTTTAGTTGAATCGATTGCGTAACGAAGGTCGTGACCAGCACGGTCTGTTACGTGATCGTAAGCATCTTTTGGTTGACCCATTTTTTCAAGGATAAGTTCAAGAACTTCTTTGTTGTTCTTTTCACCATCAGCACCGATAAGGTAAGTTTCACCGATACGTCCTTTTGTCAAGATTGCCCAAACACCTGTTGAGTGGTCGTTTGTGTGAATCCAGTCACGAACGTTTTTACCATCACCGTAAAGTTTTGGTTTAATTCCTGACAAGATATTTGTGATTTGACGAGGAATGAATTTTTCGATGTGTTGGTATGGTCCGTAGTTATTTGAACAGTTAGAGATTGTTGCTTTAACGCCAAATGAACGTACCCAAGCTTTTACGATCAAATCTGATGCAGCTTTTGTTGATGAGTATGGTGAACTTGGGTTGTATTTAGTTTCGGCAGTGAATTTTTCACCTGGGCCTTCACCATGTCCTGGAAGATCTTCGCGAAGTGGAAGATCTCCGTAAACTTCGTCAGTTGATACGTGGTGGAAACGGATATCGTATTTACGAGCAGCTTCCAAAAGTGTGTAAGTACCAACAAAGTTTGTTTGGATGAATGGGCTTGGGTCTTTTAGTGAGTTATCGTTGTGGCTTTCTGCAGCGTAGTGAACGATAGCATCAGCTTTTGCTGCCAATTTGTCAACCAATTCTGCATCTGCGATATCACCAACAACCAATTCAACACGGTCACCAAGGATTTCTTCCAAGTTTGCACGGTTACCTGCGTATGTTAATTTATCAAGAACAGTAACGTGTACATCTGGGTGGTTGTTGTAAACATAGTGTACGAAGTTTGAACCGATAAAACCTGCACCACCGGTTACAATAATATTTTTGTATTCAGACATAATTAAGATACAAAGGGACGTTTCGCTCGCGAAAAATCTCGTAGAAAAATAGGAAATCTGACGCAGACGACAAGTGTCTAGGAAGATTTTTCTTTTTTCTCAGAGATTTAGTCCCATGTTCAGTTTCTTAAAACTGAACACTCCTTTCTGATTATTTTTTTATTTTTATTACAAATCTTCTTACAAATCTTCTTTACGTAATGGTTTTACATCTTTAAGCAATGGGTGATTTTTATCTGCTTCAGAAACCTCTGCTTCTTCCAAGTTTTCCCATTTGATACCAAGAGTTGGGTCAGCATAGTTTACAAAAGCGTATTTTGGTTTAAGTTCAAGTGCCCAATAGTCATTAACCAAGTAGCTGTATGATACTTTATCAGACAATACTTGGAAACCGTTAGCGACACCACGTGGGACAAAGATACCTTTTGAAGCATCGATAACTGTTTGGTAAACATGACCAAAGCTGTCACCTTCACGTAAATCAACCCATGAACCTAGAACTTTACCTTCGTCGGCAACTGAGATGTATTTGTCCCAAGGTTCTGCATGAAGTCCACGCAAAACGTTTTTATGTGAAAAGCTAACGTTATTTTGTAATTTTCCTTCTGCAAAGAATGATTCTGGGAAACCAAGAGGAAGCATTTTTTCTTTTTGGAAATTTTCTTTAAACCATCCGCGGCTGTCACCGTGAACAGGAATATCAAATTCAATCATTCCTGGGATAGCTTCGATTTTACGTGCTGCTAATTCTTTACCAAAAAACTGTTCTGTCATTATTCTTCTCCAACCAAACGGAGCAAGTATTTTCCGTATTCGTTTTTCTTAAGTGGTTGTGCAAGGTTGTAAACATCTTCTTTTGTGATGTAACCCATGCGGTATGCAATTTCTTCCAAGTTTGCCACTTGAAGGTTTTGCATACGTTGCACTGTTTCAATGTACTGAGCTGCTTCCAGAAGGCTTTCGTGTGTTCCTGTATCAAGCCATGCAAAGCCACGTCCCATAACTTCCACAGAAAGGTCGCCACGTTCTAGATAGGCTTTATTAACATCTGTGATTTCAAGTTCACCACGTGCACTTGGTTTGATGTTTTTAGCAATTTCCACAACGTCGTTATCGTAGAAGTAAAGACCTGTTACAGCGTAGTGTGATTTTGGATGTTCTGGCTTTTCTTCGATTGAAAGAGCGTTGAAATCTTCGTCGAATTCAACAACACCAAAACGTTCTGGGTCTTTTACTTGGTAACCAAAGACAGTAGCACCTTTTTCTTTGCTTGCTGCTTTTTGAAGCATTTTACTTAGACCTGCTCCATGGTAAATGTTATCTCCCAAAACAAGAGCAACATTGTCATCTCCGATAAATTCTTCACCGATGATAAAGGCTTGTGCCAATCCATCTGGACTTGGTTGAACAGCGTAAGAAAGTGAAATACCAAATTCTGAACCGTCGCCAAGTAGTTCTTCAAAACGATGAATATCAGTTGGTGTTGAGATAATCAAGATATCTCGGATACCTGCTAACATCAATGTTGATAGTGGATAATAAATCATTGGTTTATCATACACTGGCATAAGTTGTTTTGAAGCCGCACGAGTCAAAGGATACAGACGTGTTCCTGAACCTCCTGCAAGAATAATACCTTTCATAGTTAGGTCTCCCTCTTTATTAATAAATTATCAATTATCAGAACTATTCTATCATTTTTTGCAAATGCTGTCACTAAATTTCCTAATTTTACAAACTTTTAACGAAAATTACTGACAAATGTCAGTAATTATTTATAAATGATAAAACGGATTTGTTTCTGCCTCACTGGCAATGAAATCTACTGACCAATGATTGTCATTTTTCCAGGCATTAAATTTCTCAAGTAATTTATCAACCATGAGCACTTCAATATGATGCCCAGGGTCAATAGCAAGCATGCCATTTGTAATCATTTCTTGAGCAGTATGGTAATAAATATCACCAGTGATGTAGACTTGCGTCCCTTTTGCCATTGCTTCACGGTAAAAACTTTGACCACTACCACCACAAATAGCTACGCGATTAATGAGCTTATCTTGGTTTCCATATGCGACCAAACGAACACTATCTAAGTTGAATTTTTCTTTAACCTTAAGAGCAAATTCCGAAAAAGGTTGCTCCTCAATCGTTCCAACTCGACCAATCCCGTAACCATCAGCCGTAGGACTTAAAATCTCTGTATCGGTAATGTCTAATAGCTCACAGAACCAATCATTTAAACCATCTGGCACAATATCGATATTTGTGTGACTCACGTATACAGCGATATCATGTTTTACCAAGTCAAGGTAAATCTGATTTTGGGGAGTCACCACAAGGTCTTTTAGCGGACGAAAAATGGGAGCGTGCTTAACGATAATCAAGTCAACATTTTTCTCGATTGCTTCTGCCACTGTCGTTTCACGCACATCAAGAGCGATCATGACACGATTAACTTCTTTATCAAGAGTTCCAATTTGGAGACCAGAAATATCTCCTTCCATAGAAAGCTCACGTGGACAGTATGCTTCGTAGCGTTCAATGATTTCACTTGCTTTCATTGATAGCCTCCTTGATAGCTGTCATTTTTTGTGAAATAGCAGCGCGGTCATCGACACGATTTTCTGGCACATGTGGCAAAGCAATTTCTAATTTTTTCAATTCTCGTTGCCAACGTGCTTTGAAGACAGCTGATTTTTCTTGGTTCAAGAAAGGACCAAAGCGTAAGTCTGTCTCTGACAAAGTCATCTGTCCGTGTTCAACAACCATGATTTCATAAAATTTATCATTTTCTGTCATGATTTCTTCAGTGACAAGTTTGAAGCCATTGTTCATCAACCAAGCACGAAGCTCATCTTCACGATTATTAGGTTGTAAGATAAGACGGTCTACACTTGCTAATTTTTCAACTCCTGCCGCCAAAATATCAGCAATCAAGCCGCCGCCCATACCACAAATCGTAATCGTTGTTACTTTGTCTGATGCTTCAAAGGCTGCCAAACCATCTGCCAAACGCACAACGATTTTATCTGCCAAACCAGCGCCAGCAACATTATGAACCGCTGATTCATATGGACCTTTGACAACTTCACCAGCAATAGCAAAATCAATTTTTCCCTCTTCCATCAAGGCAATCGGTAAGTACGCATGGTCACTTCCGACATCCAGTAAGCGTGCTCCTTGCGGTACAAATTCTGCTACGGCAGCTAAACGCTTAGATAATACTGTTTGCATAATTCTTCCTTCTAAAATATCATTCTTTTTAATTATATCAAAAACAACTTCTCCTTACAAAAGCATAACAAAAGCAACTCAAGTGAGCTGCTTAGTTAGTTTTCACATTGTCTTTATAGTATTTGCAATAGGCTTGAACTGGACAAATATCACATTTAGGCTTTTTAGCTAAACAATGATAACGTCCAAAGAAAATCAAGCGATGATGCGTCAAAATCCAATCTTTCTTTGGAATTTTTTTCATCAAATCTTTTTCGATTTCTTTAACATCAGCATCTGGCGCAGAAATATTGAGGCGCTTAGCAATGCGTGACACATGCGTATCCACAGCAATTGATGGAATACCGTAAACTTCTGCTAACACAACATTAGCTGTTTTTCGTCCAACTCCTGGCAAGGTTTCTAACTCTTTATGTGTCTTAGGAACTTGCCCGTCAAAATCTTGCAAAATCGCTCTTGCTGTCTTAATAATGTTTCGAGCTTTGTTCTTATAAAGTCCGATAGTTCGCAAACACTCCTCAACATCAGCCAAATTTGCCTTAGCCAAGTCCTCAATTTCTGGGTAATGTTTCCAAAGATTTGGAGTCACCTTATTTACTGCTTTATCCGTCGTTTGAGCAGACAAGATCACCGCGATAAGCAGTTGAAATGGTGTCTCCCATTCCAACTCGCCACGCGCTTCTGGATACATGTCACCAATAATAGCTAAGATTTTCTTTAAACGCTCACGTCCAACTCTCATTAGTCACTCCACAAATCCATCGCAGCCAAAAAGTCATCTGACACATTGACTTTACCTACTTTTGAATTTTCATACTCTTTACGACGTTCCTCAACTTGGCGCATTGTTGTAATGCCTTCACGACGCCAATTTCGCAAAATGGCATTGATGTAATTCCAGTTTGTCTTGCCGTTAAACACAGCCTCACGAAGCGCTGAGCGCACTAGGTCTGGATCCGTTTTATCCTCACGAATAGTTTTTTGCAAATCTTCCAATTCAAATGGACTTAGCATACGACCTAGCTCACGTTCAAACTCTTCGACAAGTTCTTTCACAGGATTTACGTCTTGTTTTTCAGGAACTTGTTTTGGTTCAGAAACTAATTTATCCAATAGTGCCAAAACAGGACTCGCATCAAAAACCACTTCGATTTCACTACCAAGCTCAATAGTTTTCATATCAAGCAAACCTTGAGCAGTCAAATCAGAAATCGAGCGGTTAACTTCTGCCACTGTTTTATTCAGCGCGCTAGCAATTTGACTAGGTGCCAAATCATCCATCTTAGTCGTGTTTTGGAGATAAATAAACTGCCAAATCAAAAAATCATCTGCACGTTTAAAAATATCTTTGTAATGAAAGAGAAGAGCACTCGGCAATACAAGATTGCCTGATTTAAAATTTTCCAAATAACTCATAATATATTCCTAAAAAATCATCACCTCTAAAACCGAACCTGACAAAGATAAAGCAAGATTTGATCGACAATCACCTCATCACAAATAACCGTAAAAAGATGATTCTTTTTCCAATTGTTCCAGTTGATAAGGCGTCTCTTGGTAAACAGCATAATTAATCCAATTACTAAAGAAAGTTGTTGCAGCTAAATTCCACTTCATCGGAACGTCTTGCTCAGGATCATCGTTGACATAATAATGTGCAGGCACATTAGGATTCTTGCCAACTTTAACATCACGCTTGTACTCGAGATCCAAAGTTTCACGGTCGTATTCCAAATGTCCAAAGCTATAAACCTCGCGCAAATCTTTACTAGCTACGATAGACAAACCAACTGTGGGACCTTCAGCAATTACTTCTAATCGATCAACCTTAGCAACATCTTCATGACGAACTTCTGTATACCTAGAATGCGGCGCCATAAAGCAGTCATCAAACCCACGGACAATCGGATTAGAAGGTTGTTTGACATTTTGAGAAAAGATGCCTGATAATTTTTCCTCTAGCAAAACCTTCTTAATACCATATTTGTAATAGAGTCCAGCTTGCGCTCCCCAACACAAGTGCAAGGTTGAATAGACATGAGATTTTCCCCAATCAAAGATTTGGCACAATTCATCCCAATAATCCACTTCCTCATAAGCCAAAGTTTCAACTGGAGCACCCGTGATAATCAACCCATCATAATACTTATGTTTAACATCCGCAAAAGTTTTATAGAAGGTTTCTAAATGCTCAGCCGTTGTATTTTTTGACTCGTGACTAGTCATATAGAGGAATTCAACATTAATCTGCAAAGGCGTATTGGCTAGCAAACGCAAGAGTTGTGTCTCTGTCACTTCTTTTGTTGGCATCAAGTTAACGATGAGAAAATCCATCGGTCTAATATCTTGATGCTTTGCTCGTTTATTATCCATGATGAAGACATTCTCTTTGCGCAAAATGTCTAAGGCCGGTAATTCTTTATCAAGTTTTATTGGCATGAAAATATCTCCACTCTATAATATTATATTTAAGTAATATTATAAAAGATGGAGATATAGTTTTCAATTATATAATTTCTTTAGGTAGTTATAGTTTTTAGCTATAATTATCCTGGGAAATTCATTAAGACTTTCGTATCATAACCTTCAAGTGCTTTACGTCCGTTCAATCCATCCAATTCAACAAGGAAAGCACATCCAGCAACGATACCACCAAGGCGTTCTACCATTTCGATAGTAGCTTTCACAGTACCACCTGTTGCCAAAAGGTCATCAACGATAAGGACACGTTGTCCAGGTTTGATAGCATCAGCATGCATACATAGTGTATCAATGCCGTACTCTTTTTCGTAATCAGCTGAGATTACTTCACGTGGTAATTTACCAGGTTTACGAACTGGTGCGAAACCAATTCCAAGTTCAAATGCAACTGGGCATCCGACGATAAATCCGCGTGCCTCTGGGCCAACAATCATGTCGATCTTCTTGTCAGTAGCATACTGTACAATTTCGCGAACAGCATAGCTATAAGCATTTCCATCTGCCATCAAAGGAGAAATATCACGGAAAGTGACCCCTTCTTTAGGATAGTTTTCAATTGTAGCGATATAATTTTTTAAATCCATTTTCTTCTTTCTATGGGCTTTTTGCCAAAAAATGTTTTACATTTCATTATAGCATATTTTTCGAAAAAAAGCAGAGGATTTAGGTAATAAATTTTCAAGACCTTAATTTTGATAATTCACTTGCCAATCTTTAATCAATGGATAAGTAACTAACTTGTTATTATCCAAATTTTCCTTATGCATATCGACAGCTGTAATCTGTGAATTATCGTAAGTTGTGTAGTAATAAATACCTTTTTCTGTGTTGATACATGAACTGTAAATGGTGTATTCGTATTTGCCGCTTTCATCCACGTAACATAACCCTTTTTGTTGTTCAACGGATTTCAAAATATGGAAGAACTGGTTAACACTAGATACTTCTGTATCTTCTGCTACTGAATTTAATTTAGTAAAGGCTACCTTAACATAGCGTGACATTGATGATAAATCCCCAGGCAAACCAAGGCCTCCCATTCCTCGGCTATAAGTGTCCAAGGTAATTTCTGTAGAAAAGAGATTGTCAGAAACTTTTGGAGAAACATGACGATAATTGTTCAAATTGAATAATTGTTTATCAAAAGTTGGGTTATTTGTCAAAACACCTGTTGGGTTATCATAAACCTTAAGACCACTAGCCACAGATTCCAACACAATAGCTTCATTGCGGTCTGCAATCAACCAGTGCAAAGGACTTGGTTGAAAATCATCACTAAATGCTTCATTTGTGACGTTAAGATTTTGGCAAAGTTTCTTAACTTCAGCAACAGATTGGCATTGTGATAAGAACCATGGAATCAATTCAAAAGATGCAAGATTGTCTTTCCCTTCTGCTACTTCTTTATAGTCGGCATTTTCAGGGAAATTCAAACCTGCCATTCCTAAACCTTTTTCATTAACTGCTTCGTAATAAAGTGGGTAATCAGCCACTACCGTTGCCATTCCAATCATGGCAAAATGGCTGTTATTTTCTCCTTGGTGTCTAAACGAAAAAGGATAATTTCGAGGACAAATCGTTACCGTTTCATTGTAAGAAAAGTCCAAATCAAGATTTCGACCAAAGTAATTATCTTTAGTTGTATAAGTAATTGCAGTACACATAAAAAACTCCTTTAAAAAATACTTTAAAAGTCATCTACAACTTTGTAGTCTCATTATAGTTCCAATTAAAAAAGTTTTCAATTAAAAAAATTTTCAATTTTTAAGTAAACGTTTTCTATGACAAAAAGCTAAAAAAGCTACGCTGAGCTAAGCAACGTAACTTTTTAGTCTAGTTCATCAACCAGTCATAAATTTCTTGTGGCGTTCCAAGTGCCATGAGCTCTTGAAATTTCACTTCTTGCTTAAGATTTTGATAAATTTTACTATCAGAAATACTGCGTTTCTCAGCACCTTTATTGACGACCATCACTCCATCTGTGATGGTTACAAAATCCAATTCATCAAAAATTTGAATCATTTTGACCAAAAGAATATCAGGAATATTAAGATAATGACTCAATTCTTTCAGCTTGTAACGAACATCAAATTCAGGGAATTGATAAATCGTTTTATACAACTTAGCAAATTGTTCGCGAGTTCCATAGCCAGTCAAATAATAAGCTCGTTTGATGTGATTTTTAAAGTAAACGGCATCAAATTGTCGACCGACAAAAAGGGATTTGAGTTCTTCAGCCTTATCAGGAATATCTAGTACAACCACTTCACCGGCACTGGTGTCTTCACTCAAAACAGGAACACGTTCAGGAAGACTGGCATTTTTGGAACGAATATCAATCAACTGAACGCCGTCAACACGCGCGTCTTCAAGCATCAACTGAACTGTGGTTTGCCCGTTCCATTTGTTGATTGACAAAGTAACGGCAAGGCACAGGTTCTGCGCTTGCTGGAATTCTTGTACCAAATGACCTTGGTTAAAGGCAACAAGGTCAACCGCCGTACTTCCTTGAGCAATTTTTAATTTCAAGTGAGTGCCATTTTGCCCCATGGTACGTGCTTGTTTAACGGTAAGGTCTTTGATTTCAAAGACTGGCTTAGCATTATCCATCCCAAAAGGTGCGATCTTCTCAAGACTTTTAACAGTGTCCAAATCAATTTCTGACAAGTCCAGCACTTCATCAATGATCAAAGTCTTTTTCTGAGCTAAATTAATATCATTTTCAGCAATGTAATCACATAAAACTTGTGACAATTGCTCTAAGTTATCAACTGGCAAGGTCATTCCTGCAGCACCAGCATGTCCACCAAAAGCTTCAAATAAATCACGGTGGTCATCAAGTGCATGGAAGATATTGATTGCCTCAATACTTCTAGCAGAGCCTTTTGCCATACCGTCTTCAATGTTTAAGACAATAACTGGCTGAGCAATGTGCTCCAAAATACGACCAGCGACAATTCCTAGAACACCTGGATGCCAGCCTTCTTTTGCCAACACCTGCACAGGCTTGTCAAGATCAACCATGCCCATGGCTTCATCGTAAATTTTTTGAACAATTTCTTTACGTTCTTCATTCTTGGCATTAATCATTTGCGCAATACTTAGCGCTTCTTCATCATCAAAACCAGTCAATAATTCAATAGCTCGATTTGGATCATCTAGACGACCAAGAGCATTTAGCTGCGGTGCAATTTTAAACCCAACAGTTTCCTCATTAACATCTGACATGTCAATATCAGATACTTTCATAAGCTCCATGAGACCAATGCGTTCGGTCTGCTTGAGCATTTCAAGCCCAACCTTTACCATGATACGATTTTCATCTGTTAGACTAACCATATCGGCAATCGTTCCGATAGCAACCAAGTCTAACATTTCGGTTGGGATGGATTCTAATAGGGCACAAGCCACTTTGAAGGCAACACCACATCCTGCTAAATATCTAAAAGGATAGTTAGCTTCTGGATACTCTGGATGTACAATGGCAAATGCGTCTGGAAGCTCTGCTGGTAAGCCATGGTGGTCAGTAACAATGACATCTACTCCTTGACTTTGTGCATAGCTAATAGCTTCATGTCCAGCTACGCCATTATCCACCGTAATAATCAAAGAAACCTGTTGTTGCTCGATGAAATACTTATAAACCGATTCATTTGGTCCATAACCATCAACAAATCGGTTAGGAAGATAGACTTGAACCTCAGCCCCAAGCATTTCCAACGCTTCTTTCATGATACTAGCGCTGGTCATCCCGTCGGCATCATAGTCACCATAAACCAAGATTTGTTCATAATTTTCAATAGCTTGACGAATGCGGGCAACTGCCTTGTCCATATCGTGCAAAAGATATGGATCGTGAAGTTGTGACAAATCATTCGATAAAAATTGAGCTAGTTTTTCGTCGTTGTCAACGCCACGACTGTATAGGATTTTGCTGGCTAATGCCGTTATATTTTCTTTTTTTGTCACTTCAAAAAAGCCATCATCTGGCTCTTTTTTAATATTTTTCCAATTGTATTTACTTGTTATCATTCACTTCTCACTTCTTATGTAGAATTGAAAGGAGGTTATTTATAATTAAAAACTTTGCGTGCTAAAAAATCAGCAATCTTTGGGAAAAGAGTATAGAATTTGTGTGCTGCAGCTATGGACCAAGGCATGTTCACTTCACGCTTGTTCTTACCTAAAATGGCAACCGTACGTCTAGCAACTTCTTCTGGTTGCAAAACAAAACGTCCAACACTCTTTGAGTATTCTCCAGATGGATCTGCCTTGTCAAAAAAGCTTGTTGCAATCGGTCCAGGATTAATCGTTGTCACATGAACATTGCTATCAGCTAATTCCAAACGTAGAGCATTTGAAAAACCAATCACAGCAAATTTTGTTGCAGAATAAACAGATGATTTTGCTGACGCAATCAAACCAGCGATGCTGGCAATATTGACAATATGGCCGTACCCAGCTTTCTTCATTTTATGCCCAACCAAACGTGAAAAAGTCATCGTCGCAAAGGTGTTGATATCAAACATGTCACGAATTTCAGCGGTTGTATAAGCATCAAACTCACTAAAATCACCATAACCAGCGTTATTGATAAAGACATCGATGTAACCATGTTCAGCATATAGTTTTTCAACCATTGCCCCAATCGCTTCATCACTTGACATATCAAGTTCGTAGCAAACTGTGTTAGGACGTTCAACATAACAGGCTTCAAGTTTTTTTACATTACGTCCTAAGGCAATCACAAAGTCATCAGATGGTAACTGTTTGACAATTTCTTTGGCAAGTCCACCTGTTGCTCCTGTAATAGCAATTATTCTCATAAGCTAATTTCTTCCAAATCTTTAACCAAGTGTGTATTTTCAAAAATTTCTTGAGCATCGTTTTCGATTTGTTTGCATTCGCGTCCCAAGAAACGTGCACTGATGTGATTAAGCAATAAGCATTTAGCTGATGCTTCTTTAGCAATTTGAGCAGCTTGAGTACCTGTTGAGTGCCCATGCTTACGAGCAATTTTTTCATCACCCTTACCATATGTAGATTCGTGAACCAAAATATCGGCTCCCAAACCAAGGCGCACGCTAGCATCAGTCTTACGTGTATCGCCTAAAACAGTGATAATTTTTCCTTTTTTCGGTGCTGAGATGTAATCTTTGGCAATGATTTTTGTCCCATCTTCTAAGACAACATCTTGACCACTCTTGATTTTTCCAAATAATGGACCAAATGGCACACCTGCAGCTTTCAACGCTTCAGCATCAAGTGTTCCTTCCAAATCTTTTTGCATCACACGGTAACCAATACAGAAAATAGTGTGGTCCAATTTCTCAGCATACACCACAAATTTATCAGTTTCCATGATTTTTCCAAGACTGTTTTCGTCAAATTCATGAAAATGAATACGGTATGGCAAACGTGCACCAGACAAGCGCAAACTGTTCAAAACGTATGAACGAATACCAACAGGACCATAAATATCAAGGTCAGTTTGTTCTTCATTTGCTTGGAAAGCACGACTTGCCAAAAAGCCAGGAAGACCAAAAATGTGGTCACCGTGCAAGTGCGTGATAAAAATGCGTTTCACTTTACGAGGACGGATCGTTGTTTCTAAAATCTGACGCTGTGTTCCTTCACCACAGTCAAACATCCACACCTCATTAATCTCGTCAAGTAACTTTAACACTAAGCTTGACACATTACGTGACTTTGAGGGCTGACCCGCTCCTGTTCCCAAAAATTGTAATTCCATATATACCTATAAAAACCGAAGTTTTTACTTATCCTTCCTATTACGATACTTTTACATAAGCGATAAATTCACGTTGATCAAACGTATAATAAACTTGCCCTTGATAGTGAGCTAGCAAGTCTGACAATTCATCGCGATTAAAACTTTTTAGCTTAACCATATTTCCTTTTAATTTTGAAACATGACTGAGCAAACTACTTTCTGGTGTGAGGTCTTCAAGTTCTTGGTCATCAAAAGTGATTTTTGACATTTTGATCTTGCCATCTTCAACATAAATTTTATATTGAGGAAAGACTTGAGCCAATTCAAACAAGACATCTTTTGTCAAAGCTTCATCTTTTTCAGAAAAGATACGAGCAACCTCTTTATCATTTTCATAAGTGAAACCATATGATTTTCCTGATAAATTCAAACGAATAAAAGGCTTATGTTCGTCAAAAGATGGCTTATCATTTAAAAGCTGCAATTCTTTTGATAGTTCAAAATAATAATCTGTTGCGGCTTGCGGAGATTGTTTTTGATACATTTCTGCAAAATAAGCATTGATAACACTTGGAGGTGGTGTGATGAAACTCAATTTTTGCTCATCTGTTAAATCCTCCAAAACATTTTGCAAGTATACTTTATCTAGTGACGTAAAGCCACCGTATTTTAAAGCTAAACTTATATAATCAGTCATAGAATTCTTCTAGTCTCCATCTATTTTTTGGATTAATGTAACCAGTGATGGTTTCGTATCCTTCTGCAAAATCATAACGATCAAGCAGCGCGATTTTATTTAAATCGTATAGCTTATAGGCTTGATTTGGGTGAACACGAATGCTAAATGGTTCAAAAATCTCACGAATTTCATTGATAATCAAACGGCGCAAAAGTGAACGAGCATCTTTATCACGCGCAGAAATACGCACATTTGGAAAAGCTGTCGCTGCAAAATGCTCTGCCACATCCATCTTATTATAAACAGCTAAACGTGGAATATCCAGCATATCTAGATTTTTTAACAGATTCAGAACAACTTTTTCGTGTTCAGCATGATTTGGGTCGCTGGCATCAATCACGTGTAGCAGCAAATCAACATGACGGCTTTCTTCCAAGGTTGACTTAAAGGCTGCCACCAATTCTGTCGGTAAATTTTGAATAAATCCAACCGTATCCGTGAGAGTCACTTGAAATTGATTTTGCAAATAAATTTGCTTTGTCGTCGCATCCAAAGTCGCAAACAATTCATCAGCTTCATACTGCTTATCATTTGTCAAAACGTTCATAATCGTTGATTTACCAGCATTTGTGTAACCAATCAAACCAATTTTAAAGACTTGTGACTCAGTGCGTTTTTCTCGACCAGTTTCACGATTCTTCTCAACGATTTTCAGTTGACGTTCAATATCTGAAATTTGATTGCGAATCGAACGACGGTTAAGCTCTAACTGGCTTTCACCAGGTCCACGACTACCAATTCCACCTGCTTGTCGGCTAAGCATAACCCCCTGACCAACAAGACGTGGCAACATGTATTTGAGTTGAGCCAGATGAACTTGCAATTTACCTTCGTGACTACGGGCACGCATGGCAAAAATATCTAGAATCAACTGCATACGGTCAATAACTTTAACGCCAAGTTCTGCTTCCAAATTAACATTTTGACGTGGCGTTAAGCGGTCGTTGACAATCACAGTATCGATCGCATCAGCGTCAACAATCGCTTTGATTTCAGCTAATTTCCCTGAACCAATCAAAGATTTGCTATCATATTTCTCACGTTTTTGACGATAAGATGAGACCACCTCAGCACCTGCTGTTTCAGCGAGTGACGCCAATTCTTCCATTGACATTTCAAAGTTTTCTGTGTCAGACAACTCAACTCCTAGCAAAATCACTCGTTCTTGGTGCTTGCTTGTTTCAATCATCTTGTACTCACCCCTTTACTTGATTAATCCGTAAATATCATTATAACATAAATTTTATTCGAAGAGGGTAAAGGAGTTTTTGCTCTACCTTACACTTTATTATCATTTAAGAAACGGTCAACATCTTCTGCAACTTTTGTTTTAAAATCTGTTTCAGAAACATTATAAAACTGAACTGTCATTCGATTTCTAAACCAAGTTAACTGGCGTTTGGCAAAGCGTCGTGTGTTTTGTTTTAATTTTTCAACACAGTTTTCAAGAGAATCTTCTCCTGAAAAGTAGGGGAAAAGTTCTTTGTAGCCAATAGCTCGTGCTGCTTGGACCTCACGATAATTGTCATAGAGCCATTTTGCCTCATTCAAAACCCCATTTTCAACCATGAGATCAACGCGATAATTAATGCGGTCATATAGAACTTGACGATCGTCATTTAGGCCAATTAAGTAAGCATCATAATCTGTTTCTTTGTTTTCTAAACCTTTTCCAAATTTAGCTAACTCAAGTGCTCGAATAGCTCGACGTCGATTAATCTGAGAAATTTCAATTTTTTGCTCTGCTATTTTTCCAAAAAGCTCGTCGTCTGATAAAAGGTCAAGCTCTTTTCGATAAGCAAGGACCTTTTCCTGATCTACTTGGCCACCCAGATGGTAACCTTCTAGTAAGCTTTGAAGATAAAGTCCTGTTCCTCCGACGATAATCGGAAGTTTGCCTCGACTAACAATATCTGAAATGGCTGCGCTAGCTTCCTGAACAAAATCATAAACCGAGTAAGTCTCATCAATATTGCGCACATCAATCAAATGATGCACTGCTTCAGCTTGTTCTTCAGGAGTTGCTTTTGCCGTTCCAATATCTAATTGACGATAGACTTGCTGACTATCACCACTGATAATTTCTCCATTGAACTGTTTTGCTAGCTCAATTCCCAGTGCTGTTTTTCCAACAGCAGTCGGCCCAACTACCGCTAGCAGTTTTATTTTTTTTGACATTTATTTCTTATCCGTCCTAAGCCTGATTTTTTAGTAAATATAACGTTTTCACTTGAACTTTTAGGCAATTTTTGTTACCCTTATTATAACATAAGATGGTAGGACAAGAAAACCAATCCTATTGCTACAAAAGAGTATAAAGAACTCTTTATACTCCCTGTTCTTATCAGTAAGGAGGAGAATTATTATGGCTAAAAAATTCGCATTTGCTAAAGGTATTGCTACTGGTGTGGTAGCCACTGCAGCTACAGTTGCTGGTGCTATCTTTGCAGTTAAGAAAAAAATTATTGAACCTGAAGAGGAAAAAGCTGCTTTCATTCAAGAAAATCGTAAAAAAGCAGCACGTAAACGTATTTCTCACTAATTGCTGAACAAACTAAAAGCTCTGAGCCTGTTGCTCATAGCTTTTTTATGTGTCTTTTTACAAAATCTCCCAATCTTCAATACTAAATTCATCCAATAATGCTTGAATCTTATCAAATGCCAAACGAAAATGTTCTAATTTGTGTCCATCTGAACCAATGGAATATTTATGGCAACCAAGTTCTTTTACTAGACTTAGTGCATATCGATAAAGCTCTTCTTTGCCATACAAATACATGGATTTACTATTTAACTCAAAAGCTAAATCATGGTCAATCATTTTTTGGAAGATACGCTTTAATTGAGGTTCATAAACTTTTAAATCCTCGACTGTCATATCAAAAATTCGAAAGCCATAATCAAAATGTGCTAAAACATCCGCATCCACGCGCCCAATAGCATACTCTAACTTATCCAGATATTCTTGAATAATCTCCGCCTTTTCCATATCTACCACTTCATCATCAAGGTAATCATTTGTCCCATTATGGTGAACTGATAACAATTTTAAGTCATAGTTCTTATCTGCTAAATAAGCAATAATATCATCTTCACGTGGCTCATAATAGCCAATTTCAATTCCTTTTTTGATACGATTGCCATATTTTCGATTAAGCTCAGCTATTTCACGCGAATAAGCGTCATAATCCGGCACATTATCTTGCTTAGTATAAGGATTTGACAAATCATAGTGCTCTGTTGTCACAATATCACCATCATAATGAGTTAAATAATCTTCAAACTGAGTCTCTGAATCATATGAAAAATGTGTGTGTAAATGATTATCTCGCATCCTCTACCTCGTTTATCTTTACTTGTGACTAATCTAAATCCTCAATACCAGCTGCCATGCGCTCTTCTCCCCACCAATTTGGCATCAACTCACCAAGTGTAATGGTTTCACGCTTGTCATAGTCAATCATAAATTCCAAATCTTTATTTTTAGGTGACAATTGCATCAAAAATTCACGGCAGGCACCACAAGGCATACCTGAACCACCACCATTTGGCGCTTTATCACGAAAGGCAATGTTACGCTTTATAGTCGTTTGACCAGATTGCTGGAACATATTAAATGATGCAGCTCGTTCCGCACAAAGATGAAATACACCAGACGTAGCTTCAAAACAGTAGCCTGTGAAAATCTGTCCATCTTCTGCTTCAATTGCTGCAACAACATGATTTGAATAAATAAAAGGCGTCACATAATGTGGATTATAGTCATTTTTTGCCGCTTCGTACAGTTTCTCCCAAATATCCATCATAAATCTCCTATAAAAATTGTCAGTCTTTTCTTATTTTACCAAATTTTCTGTCATTTTTATAGAAAAACATATTTTTTCAGTTATAGTTTATAACTATACATTATCCCATATAAATAACTATTTTTCAAAACTGAAAAGCTCAGCTAAAATAGGAATCACAAAAAAATAAACGAGGTATAGAAAATGGCTAAATCAAGATTTCAACTAGTTGGTTCACTTTTACGACCAGCAGATTTACGCGAATACAAAATCGCAATCGAACATCGTGATGATATCAAATATCCTTTCTACGATGCATTCGAAAACTACAAAGAAACAGAAACAGCTGATATCAAAAAAGTTATCGCTGAAGAAAAAGCGGCAGGTATCGATGTCCTAACTGACGGCGAATACTCAAAATCTATGTGGCACCTTGATTTCGTTTGGGGCTTAAAAGGTATTGAACGTTACATCGCTGACCACGGATACACTTTCCAAGACCATGATGGCGGTCATTTTGAAACACGTAAGGATATTGGTATCCGTATCACAGAACCACTTTCTGGCAAAAATCACCACTTTCTAGATATTTACAAACTTCTTAAAGAAGAAGCTGGTGAAACTGACACAAAACTAACAATCTGGGGACCTGCCCACGCCTACACAGAATTCACAGTCTTTAATCAATTAGTTGGCGAAGACCAAGTTTACAAAACTAAAGAAGAACTAAAAGCTGGTCTTACAAATGCCTATAAAGAATTCTTGAAAGAATACAAAGAAGCTGGCGGAGAAATCATTCAATTTGACGACTGCCTCTGGGAACTTTTCGATGAAACAAACCCAACTGGTTTCTTTGCTCAAGGGAACAGCGCTCTTGCCAATCTTGCTGATGAATTCATCGCAGTAAATAACGATGTTGCGGACTACGGTCATGAGCTTGGTTTGCAAGTTTGGACTCACAACTGCCGTGGTAACTACGAAAGTCGTTCTGCTGCTGGTGGTACTTACGAAGCTATCGCAACAAAATTCTTGAAAGATCAACACTATGACCGTTTCTTCCTTGAATGGGATAGCGAAGTGGCTGGTGACCTTAAAGCTCTTGAAAGCTTGAAAGACTCAGATGCTGAAGTCGTTCTTGGACTTCTTTCAAGTAAAACAACTGATCTTGACGATGAAGAACGTGCGCTTAAAATGCTTGAAGAAGCTAGCCAAATCATCCCTAAAGACCGTCTTTTCCTTTCTCACCAATGTGGTTTTGCTTCATGTGATTCAGGAAATGAACTTGCTATCCCACAACAATGGGCTAAAATTAAGCAAGGTCAAGACATCGCCGCTAAATTCTGGAGTTAATCCAATCAACTCGCCTTTATTTTTTCAATATACAATATACTATACCAAAAATGGCCGCAAGCTTTATGCTAAACGGTCGTTTTTTTAATTACTTTTAAAGTTTGACGACTTCTAGGCGGTCTCCACCGATAATAAGCCCAGCTTATGTCAATCAGCATTATTATTTTATTAATTAAAATTCATTACATTAACTTACCACTTGCACCTCTAAATAAACACTGTAAATAATACAAATTAATAATCACATATATAAATGTCGATAAATAACTTCTACTTCTTCTTGTTCAATTAATTTTTTTAGCTTTTCTATACTTTCTTTAATACTTAATTTATGTTTTAAGAATCTTATGCCACTCACTAATGGATACAAAGACTCTAAGAAAACAATTTGCCTTTGATAAGCCGGTACCAAGCTATTTGTACCATTATAACAATTTGGCGTTAGAGGCAATTGCTTAAACGCTTCATAATTCTCATTATTTGACAAAAACTCCTCAAATGCACTTCGTCTTATATCTTCATTCAATTCACTAATCATTGAAAAAATTACATAAATAGAATCAGAATGCGCATTTAGTTTTACTTGATGAATAATCCACTCTTCCTGCCGATTTTTAACCAACTCATCATTTCCAGAATACTGCAGCATCTCGCCAAATCTACTACTAATTTGCCAATCATACATGATTTCATTCGGAACATTTTTTAGTAGGTAATCGTAGTATTTAATATAATTTTCTGATTTCCAAAGAATATTATTTCTCATATATTCATTTTGTGACTGATTATTCCAAAAAAACTCAGAATATTCTTTAAGCCAAATATCATCATTCTTTATGAATTCAAGTAAAAACTCTCCCGTATAATCTACAATTCTTTCTATAGATAATATATAAAAATATATATTCCTCAAAAGTTCTATATTATCTTTAAAAAGTTCAAGTAATTCTTTAGGAGAATATATCTGATTATGAAATAAGTGTTCAAAATAAATTTTTACCATAAAATTACTATAACATCTTTTTTCATAAATAATTGAACAAGCAATAGGATAAATTTTGGGTTCACACTTCAAAAACTTATCTAAAATTCTTAAACAACGCTGAGATGATAAAGTAACCTCCTTATCGCTATCATACTTTAAAAATTTAAGAAAT
The DNA here is from genome assembly GCF_900475675.1 of Streptococcus lutetiensis. NCBI lineage: Bacteria > Bacillati > Bacillota > Bacilli > Lactobacillales > Streptococcaceae > Streptococcus > Streptococcus lutetiensis. The sequence goes on along the minus strand of NZ_LS483403.1, from coordinate 628,495 downwards.
TCATCTAACCATTTTTTATTAATAACCTCTTGTGGCAAAATATCAAAAAAAATAAATAGCCATTCATTTTTTTGAGGAAACTCTTTTGAGTTTATCTTAGAATATAAATTTTTGAAGTTATTAAGTTTATTCATGGACTTTAATATTTGTCTAGGATAAATAGAAAAATTTGAACCATTGCTAATATATGAATTCCAAAACTCTTCTAAATATTCTTCTCGCAAATTAGTAAGGAATATCTCTATTCCCAAATTAATGTGACATAATTCAAAACCATCTGGAATATCTTTCAGGATTTCATTCATATAGTATACAAAATTATATACTTCACTTTTTGATATCCTATCTGCATAATCTTTGATTTTCTTTTCTCTCAGGGCTTCATACTCTTTATAGTCAAGATTATTCAGTAAAACATCAAATCTAAACAAACTATATAAATTCCACAAAGGTCCTTGTTGTTTATCACACCATTTTTTATCAATTTCAATATTAATACTCTTTAAATTACGTTGTAAGATCTCAAGAGTTTTAATAAAACAGATTCTATCACAATTTAACAAATCTAAAATTTTATAAATATCATTAATTTCAGCATCTAATATTTTAGAATCAACTTCACAGGAAATACTTCTAACATAATTTTCTATGTACTGTAATACAAAATCTTTGAACTCGTTTCTTTCTGCAAGTAGTAGAAGTATTTTCCAACAATACTGACGATATTCTCTTACCCCTTTTGAGTTTTCTAATTTCATGTGATAAACTCGAACTGCATTTTCAGATTCAGAGACTAACGGATGAAAACTGAAATTCAAAACATACTTAGACCACTGCAGGCCTAAAACCATTGCAATTTCATTTTCTTCTTCAACAGACTGTAATAATAATTTTCCAATTCTTATTTGCGAATAATAATCATAACGATAAGAATAAATATCTATACCATAATTATCCTTCAACCAGCCAGAACCTAAGATGAAATTTTTACTACTCTTACTACAATATTCAATCAATAATTCTACAACATAGTTAATATTAGTACTATAATTATAACCCACCAATAAGTTCAATAGCCTGTCACTCATAATATACTGATTTTCTCTGAAATCAACATTTAACGGATTAAATTGATCATATTCAAGCTCGTCAATCCCTTCTTTTGCCAATAAAAATCCCTCTTCTGGATTAAATACATGGAAATCTTCTACAAATTTTTCATAACAATCATCATTAGAAATCTTTAACTTTTCCCAAACTTTCAAAATCTCTTTTCTACAATATTCCTTAGTTACATCTGATTCAAAAATATTTAGTATTGTATTGACTGATCGAATAACGCCGTTTCTAAAATACCTATATCCTATTTCCAACACTTCCCCCAGAGAAAGTATTTTTCTTTGAAAGAAAACATAATATAACATATAATTTGCCAGACATTGGTCTGATAAACTTGCTACTTGATTTAAATGTATCTCTACAACTTCAAGTTGAGCTAGTTGACGAACTTTCATCATAAATACTTCGTTAGAAATACCATAACATTTTAAAATACCTTGTAAAGCTGATAAATCGTTTAAAATCACAGTATTTATTACGGCTAAAATTCCCGCAGTTAAACAAAGTTCCTTATCTTCGCCCAAAGCATTATCTACATGTTTTCTGTAGTATGCATCATATAGTTGAGAAACGTCGTTTATTACGGAGAGTGTTTCTTTCTCTAATGCTAATTTACCAGCCATATAAGCTATTCTTGGATTTCCCTTTGATATCTTTACTATCTTTTCTATATAGTTTAAATTTTTTATACCCAAATTTTCATCCAAAAAGCTTATGATTTCATCATCCTTAAGTGGTTCAATCAATGTAATATGTGGATTAACATAATTCTTAATCTCAGAAATAACATTTCCCTTTGCATAATCTCTAACTGTAACAATTATCCTGGCTTCATACCCAAGATATCCTTTTGTAACATACTCTAATATACGACTAAGCTCAGCTAATTCGTTCGCATCATCTATAAAGAACAAATACTTTCCTCGTTGTTCTGTTGCCGACACAAGATCCTCATATAAGCTAAGATTATTATTTTTAACACACAACAACTTCCATCCATTGTTATTCGAAAATTCTTTTATCGCCTCTAAAGCTAACCTTGTTTTGCCTACACCAGCTTTTCCCGTCACAACGACTACATTGTTTTCTAGTAGCGCATTTATTATTTTTTCTTTTTCAGAAATCCTAAATTGAAAATTTGTTCTAAGTGGTGCAGACATACCATTTGCATCACATTGAATAATAAAATCATCAACTGAAAGAATTTGATTTGTATCAATACTTAATCCCAAGTATGTTACCAAGGAAGGATAAAATGAATATACTTGATTGGCAATCTCATCCACACCATAAATCGTCAGTCGTACCCCTTGTTCTTCACAAATATCATGTAACTTTTTGTCATCCCCAGCATTTAAATTTGATGAGGTATGACAGCATATAATTTCTTCAATGCCGCTCGTTTCAATTCCTGTTTTTAATACATCTAGACATTTTTCTACATCTTCTTTTATTTTTGAGTAAATTCCTTGATCCTGCATTGTATAAGCTACAAATACATACTTTCCATTCTCTTTTCGAAAATATGTATCAGGATTACCTTTGGTAGTTTTTCCTGTTCCAGCTTTCATCCCATATCCATGCACATTTCCATACCCTTTTTTAGAAAGAAATGTATCACAAAATTCCTGAAATTCAGCAGGTCCTAATTCAATAATTCGTCTTTTTATATCTGTAATACTCGACATACTTCACCTTTCTCATAAATATTAAAAAATAATACAGTTTAAAAGAGTTCTTTATCGTAACTTATTAAAAGTATATTTCTGAATAAACTGAATTTTAAAATTTATATCCAAAGCAACTTTATCAGAAAAATTATAACAAGACCAACTCTACTCACAACTAAAAATTACCATTATTATAAACCACTAAATATAGAATGAGAATCTAAAATATCAAATAACCACTTTTAAAGTTTAACTACTTCCAGACACTCTCCACCAAGTAAAACAAGGTATTTGTCAACTTGATCAATATGATATGACTTGCTGAGTGCTTCGGCATAAAGTGCCATTTGACCTTGGTATCGGTCTTTGATTTCCTCGCTGTTTGTGTATTTATCAGTCTTGTAATCTAAAAGAACCAAACGATCCTCTAAAATAAGATAAGCATCGACAATCCCACGAACAACAAATTTTTCTTTGCTCTCAGGGTCTTCTTTTAGCATAGCAAATGGAGCTTCGCGGTAGATTTTGTCAGTATTTTGCTGAATCAATTGTCCAAGAGCTGAATTTTCAAAGAAATCCAAAACATTTTCTAGATGAATGCGCGCTTTAACTTCATCTTTAGCAGACACTTGTGTTAGAGCTTTTGAAATATCCTCTAGTGTCACTTTTTGAGACAAGGAAATGCGCTGCATGAGCTCGTGCATGGCAGAACCAATCGCTGTTGCTTCAACCTTGGCTTTTTTCGAAAAATCAGGTAAGGCAAAGCTTGGTTTTACTTGGTCCTTCTTAGCCATCACATCAACACCATCAGTATCCATAACAAGCTCATAAAGTTTCTTAACCTGACTAGGTGTTCTTAAGCTTGGCAGGTTAATGGCTGATTGATATTTGGTATTCAACTCTGCAACTGCCTCAAGTCTCTCCAAAGCTTCTGCAATATTTTCTGACTGGCGGTTATTTGACAAATCATCAGGTTTAATAGCTGATTTGACTTCAATCTGACCGATTTTCTCTTCTGTCAGATCTTCATCTGTGACAAATTCAACCTTAAATGGTAAGTCCTTATAAGCTTCATGAATGGCCAACATCCAATCTTGGAAAGTCATGAAAGCTTCACGTTCTGCAACTGGAAGATGATTATTTTCTGACTTACCGCTGTATTTATCAACCAATTTCTCAGAACTTGCTTTTCCGACTAAATACAATTTCTTCTCAGCACGGGTCATGGCAACATAGAACAAACGCATTTGTTCAGACAAGGTTGCTAGGCGCAGTTCACGTTTATTAAGCTGATAAGGCAAAGTGTCCATGCTAACTTTAACGGTTGGAAAAACATCCGTATCTAACTCTTCTCGCATGTCAGCCAAATATTTGATACCAGCTCCATTTTGACGTGACAAAATCAAGGGTGACATCATGTCTTGAATACTGAATTTCTTATCAATGTTCAAAATAAAGACATACTTGAATTCAAGTCCTTTACTCTTATGGATAGTCATCAAATTCACAGCATGTTTTGGAAGGGCCACTTCAACGTCAGCCAAATCATTTTCACTTTCTAAGACGCGATCAATCATGCGAATAAAGCGTGATAAGCCTTTAAAGCCAGTCTTTTCAAAATTATTAGCACGAAGTGCAAGGGCGTAAAGATTGGCTTGGCGCTGCTCGGCACGGGGGAGATTGCCCACGTAATCATAATAAAAGCGCTCATTGTAAATCTTCCAAATCAAATCATAAAGCGAATGCCATTTGGCAAAATCACGCCACTTGCTAAAGCAAGTCATAAAATCTTTTAATTTTTCACGTAAAACTGGTGTGACCAATTCTGCATGCTGACCTTGATTAGCCAAAGCATGTTCTAGTTTTTGGTAAAGATTGGCTCTGGTCTCATCCTCGCTTGTTTGAAGAGCAAGACGAGCAAGATCATCTTCGTTAAAAGAAAACATTGGTGAACGCATCAGAGCTACCAAAGCATAATCATTAAGCGGATTATCCAGAGCTCGAAGGGTATCTAGCATCACCATAACTTCAACAGATTTTAGGTAATTTTGCTCACCGCCATCCGTCACCAAAGGAATACCATAATGTTCAAAAGTCTGCAAAATACCATCATTACGCGTACGTGATGAAACTAGCAACGTGATGTCTTCAAAGGCAACACCTTCTTCGTTATGCAGGCGAATAATTTCTTTAGCTACCAGCTTAACCTCGTTTGGATTGATTTGCTCCTCTTCTAGACTACTTGCAAGTTCACCACCATCATCAGTATCGTAAATAAGGACTTGTGTTTTATTTTCTGGATGAGCTTCTTTTTGTGCGGGACTGCCTGCTACTAACTGGTGCATGCCATCATACAAAATTTCCCCAACAGACTCGTCCATCAAATGCGTAAAGACACTATTTGTCGTATCCAAGACTTCTGACTGACTACGGAAGTTTTCTTTTAGCAGAATTAATTTTCCATGTTCTGGATGCTCTTGAAAATCCTTGAATTTTTGGTTAAAAATCTGCGGATCAGCCTGACGAAAACGATAGATAGATTGCTTGATATCTCCCACCATGAATCGATTATGACCATTTGACAATAATTCAAGCATGCGTTCTTGCGTGTGATTGTTATCTTGGTACTCATCGACCATGACTTCGTGGTATTTATCTTGGTAGAGCTCACGAATATCTGGATTTTCTTCCAAAATCTGGATAGCAAAATGAGCGATATCCGAAAACTCAAAAGCATTTTCTTGAATTTTAGCTTGCAAATATTGTTCAGAGAAATCCTGCATAAACGCTTGTAAAAGTTCTAACAAAGGCAGACTTTCCGATTGGTATTTGAAGATAGTTTCTAAGTGTTTCAGACCAGCCAAACGACCTTGGAGAGTCTTGAAAATTGGATATTTTACCCCTGCAACTGTCACAGCTGGACTAGATGGAATCAAGTCAGCCACATCTGTCGCCAAACGACCAAGTCCATCACGACCGTAAAGCGTCTCAAAATGCAAAGCCCACTCATGCAAATGCTCAATCATGTTCAAATGCTTTTTATAAGCCGCTGTAGGCGTCCCCTTAGCTGTTTTTTGCTTGTAATCTTCTAAATCCGTCACATCTTGTAATTGATTAGCTGTCTCATGCATGCAAGCTAGAAAATCCACAACTTCTTGGTCGGGAATGGCGGAAAAATCAGTATAGGTTCTAGCACCTTTCAAGAAAACCTCAGACAGCCATTTCTTAGGATTATCCGTTGCTTGAATGAAATCATAGATTTTGTAAACAATTCCTCTAAAAGCTGTGGTATCTTTACGATTGCCAGAAAAATTACGAACTAATTTGCGGAAAATGTCTTGATTTTGCCCCGTCATGTAATCTGCAAAAAGATCTGCAAAAACGTCATTCTTGACAAGATCTTGTTCGCTCTTATCCGTCATAATGCGAAAAGTCGGTGAAATTCCTAATGTGTAGCCGTATTGGTTAACCAACTTTTGCGTAAAGGCATCCATGGTTCCAATATCAGCAGTCTGCAGAGCTAGCAGCTGCTCATTAAGATAGGTTTTTAAATCATTATGCGTCGCTTGTTGCAAAGCTTGGCTGATTTTTTTCTCAAGACGTTCTTTTAATTCTCCCGCTGCTTTAACTGTAAAGGTCGAAATAAAGAGCTGGTCAACAGTAATCCCACGCAAAATTTTATCAATAATGCGCTCAACCATGACGAAAGTTTTCCCAGAACCAGCCGACGCTGATACCAAAATATTGTTGCCATAGCTATAAATGGCTTCAATTTGTTCAGGTGTTCGTTTTTGCGCTTTTGATGACTGAGCCTCTTTTTGCTGTAGAGAAGAAATCGCTTCAGCCGTTAAAAATGGTTTAAAGATCATCTTTTTCCTCCTCTTCTTGCATCAGGCTCAAAAAGCCTTGACGTCTATCTTTTCTTGGTAATTTAAACCACTTGCGTGCGTATGGCATGTGGCGATCCGCTTCAAAGCGTGTGATAGCTTTTAATTGGTCACCCTTAACCGTCTTACCATCCTCACTGTAAGGATTAATCAAAAAGTATCCTTGTTTAATTTGCTCAGCTGCTTGAAGGAATAATTTTTGATTATAATCTAGTAAAATATCTAACTCTTCTTGCGTGTAAACAGAATCATTAAGATGATAATTTCCATTTGATAAATAGCCTTTTTCATCTTCTAAGAACAAGCCACGATAGCGAAGTTCTTTAGACAAATTCTCCAAAATTTTCTCTGTAGTAGCTACCGATGACAAATCTACTTTTGGCTCTTGCATGTGAAGGTACATGGCTCCAAAAATCTTATCTGATTCACTTTTAATTTTTTTATCGCGAAGTGCTTGCATATAAGTCACCAATTGCGGATTAAGACCATTGTAGAATTTTTGAATATCAAAGGTATTGTTACTTGATTTGTAATCAACCACCCCAAGACTTCCATCTGACAAACGATCCACACGGTCAATAATGCCTCGAATACGAACTGCATTGGCAAGCATTAATTCAAAAGGTTCTTCTTCATTTTCCACCTGGATCTGAGTATCCTGACGTAAAATGGTTGCCGTGCTTCTAGCAATATCTTCTAAGACTGTCAATGAGTAGTGGCTTTCCTCGTCTTCTTCGTAGATAAATTTGAAAGCATCTTCGGCGTTGGTTGTTTGAATAGCTCGATCTAATTTATTGTCAAACGGCTGGTTAGAAGCATCTTTCATGACCAATTCAAAGACACGATGAAGGTATGTTCCGTGATTTCTAGCGTCAGGGTGAATAGTTTCAACCTCTTGTAAACCAAGCACATACTGTAAGAAATATTTGTACTGATTGTTATAGAAAGTTGTCACCGCTGATGAAGATAAATTAATCGGCTCATCACTTGGAAAACGCGTCTCAATCACTTCATCAGAAACTGGCTTGGTCTGCATATTGTCCTTAATAAGTGGCAATTCAATACCGTCATTTACCAGTTTTTTACGAAGATAACGTACAGCTACTGACCAGAAGGTCTGCTCTTCTTTGCTAAGCTCGCGTTCTTCTTCAATAGCTAAGCGATTAACCTCAATCACACGAGATAAGAGCGCTTTATAATTCCCAATGTCTTCAGCATCTGTCGACAAACGATTTCGTCCCTTAACCAAAACAGGCACACCAAAGCTAGCTAATTCCGCAAGATAAGAAGATTCCTTATCTTCTGACTCGTTAGCAATTTGTGGCAAACTGAGCACCAATTCTTCCGTCGCTGAATTAAACAATGACAAAGCAGCAAAATGATTTTTCTTAATATTTTCACGACTAATCACATCAAAACGTTGATTGTCAGCTGTTGTCTCATTAACCTTGGCACGTTCTTCATCTGAAATCAAGCTACGATTTTGCGCAATCTTTGGGAAATGCGACTGCGTCATGCCAAGTGCAAAGACAAATTTATTGGTATGTGGCTCAACCAAATCATAAGATTTTACAGAAACCACATCAACACTTGCTGGCACTACGCGGTACTGGGCAGCCAACATACCGCTTCTTAAAAGAGCTAAAAATTCATCCAAAGACAATTTTTCTTGTCCAAAAATCGTTTGAAATTGCTCGAGAATGCCAGTAAATGTTCGCCAAACTTGCTCGTGCTTTTCTTGGTCATTTTCTGAGAAGGTAGCTACCATACGCTCTAAATTCTCAGGCAAAGAAATAGCACCCAAGAAAGTCATCAATTTTTCAAGCAGGCTTGAGCCAAACTGCTTTTGTGCCTTAAATAAACCTAGCAAAGGCGCCATGATTTGCTCGCGCATGCAATTAATATAAGCTAAGTGTTCTTCACCCTTGTAAGCAATCGTGAACTCCTTGCCAAATTTACTTTGTCCTTTAATATCAGCGTAAATCAGATATTGCTCAAAAAGGTCTAAATCATCTTGAGTGAAGGAACCATAAAGTCCTGTTTTCAAAAGATTAACCACATCTTCCATACGAAAACGGTAACGTTTCACGCGCTCCAAGGAATCAATAAAATGCACCAAAGGATGATCGCTCATCGACTCTGCTTTTCCAAAATAATAGGGAATTTCATATTTATCAAAAATTTTGCCGATTTGCAGACGATAGCTATCCACATCACCCAAAAGCACCAAAATATCTTTATAGCGATAGCCTTGGTGAAGTTTATGACGAATAGCCTTTGCCACATGCTCAACTTCTTCTTTTTGATTAATAACATCCCAGATAGCATAATGTTTCTTATCATCTTGCGTTAAGGTGATATCTGATGTTGTAAAGTCGTGCTTAGCTTCAAAGAGTTTTGACAACTTAGCAAATGCTTCTTGAGATTTTTGAGAGCTCTCAACATATTCTGGCTGTGTTTGAAATTTAGCTGCCAAAGAACGTAAAAAATCCAAACTTGCCTGATAGACATTCCCAGTTGAAAATGTCGCCTTATAAGCCTTTTGACTACTGTAAGTTCCGATAATCACTTGAGCACATTTTTCTTCTAAAAGGCTGACCAAATCTTCCTCTTCTGCTGAAAAACGTGTAAAACCGTCGATAACCAAAACAACATTTTCAAGCGCATCATCCAACTGACCCGATGCTACCTGCTTAGTAAAAAATGCAATTTTTGACTGATTGTCATACTGATTGGCTAACAAAATATCATTAACCGCCAAAAATATTTTCACCAAATCTTCTTGCTTCTCAGCCGTATGCAATTCTGTCAAGTCGAGCACGGTCATGTTAGCCGTTTTTAATTCCTTATACAAATCAACCAATTGCTTGATGAAATTCGTATCTTGCTTTAAACGCCCAAAAACTTTCAAATCCGTATCCGAAAAATGAGACAGCGCACGATAAAAAATCATAGCTAATCCATTATCATCAATCGTTTCTTTGGTCTGAGGCTCATTTAAGACAAAATAGCGTGCCATTTGAGCAAAACGCGTAATGGTAATGGCAAAAGACGCGTGGTCAGGTAAAAGTTCCAGAACCGCCCTTTCCTTTTCAAAAGACAAAGAGTTTGGAGCGATGTAGAAAACACGCTTACCAGCTTTAGCCTCTTCCATCGCTTTTCTTGCCAAAATTTCAGTCATATCAAACTGAATATCTGTATATAATAATTTCATAATAATCCTTCGTCATATCACTAGATAATCCTATTATACCAAATTCTGCTATCAGTTTGGCTTTTTGATAAACAAGAAACCACCACTACTTTCGTAGCGGTGGTTTATCTATATTAACCCAAATAGCCTAATATTGTCTCAAATGACTAACGAACTTCTGCTCCGAGTTGTTCAACAAGGACTTTAGTGATTTTATCCATGTATTTAGTAACTTCTTCATCAGTCAAGTTGTCGTTTGGATTTTGGAAAGTAAGGCTGTAAGCCATTGATTTCATACCTTCAGCAATATTTGCACCAGCATAGACGTCAAAGAGCTTGATATCAGTTAAACGTTTCACTTTAGCTGATTCAATAGCAGCAACGATTTCTTTGTGAGTAGTAGTTGCTGGCAATAGCAAAGCAATATCACGAGAAACCGCTGGGAATTTAGTGATTTCAACAAACGCTTTATCAGCTTGAAGAGCAGCTTCAATAATATCCAAGTTTAATTCAACTACGTAAGTTTCTGGAACGTTGTAGTTTTTAGCTGTTTGTGGGTGGATTTGACCAACAAAACCAACTAACTGACCATCCAAGTAGATGCTTGCTGTACGACCTGGATGCATGCTTGCAAGACCTTTTTCAGCAACATATTCAACTGTCAAATCAAGTTTGTTAAAGATAGCTTCAACGATACCTTTAGCATAGAAGAAATCAACTGGAATTGCTTTTGTTTGGAAATCTTTTTCAGCAACTAAACCAGAGATAGCAAAGGCAAATGTGCTGATTTCGTTTGGTAATTCTTCTTTTGGATTGCCTTTTTGTTCGAAGACTTTACCAATTTCGTAAATTGCTAAGTTACTGTTTTTACGAGCAACGTTGTAGGCAATAGTATCAAGCATACCAGAAACAACATTTTGACGAAGAACTGAACGTTCTACTGACATTGGCCACATCAATTCAGTTAAATTGCTTGGTTGCAATGTGAATTCAGTAGCTTTTTCAGGTGTTGTTAAAGCGTATGAGACGATTTCAGTCAATCCAGCACCTTCAGCAATTGAACGCATTTTACGACGCAATTTTTGTGTTGCTGTCAATTCACCTGCTGTAGCAGCAGCTTCTGGAAGTGTTGTTGGAAGATTATCGTAACCGTAAATACGTGCAATTTCTTCAACTAAGTCAGCTTGAATAGCGATATCCCAACGGCGACGTGGTACTGAAACTGTGAATTTATCAGCATTTCCTGACAAACCAAAACCAAGTTTTGCAAAGACATCTTCGATATCAGCAAAAGTCAATTTTGTTCCCAAACGAACGTTTACGTAGTCAAGTGTTGTTGATACTTCAACATCTTCAGTTGGAACTGAACCAGCTTCCACACGACCATAAAGAACTTCACCTTCAGCTAATTCTGTAAGCATTGCTGCCGCAAAATCAAGCGCTTCGTCAACAGTAGCGTAGTTAATACCTTTTTCGAAACGAGCTGAACTTTCAGAACGAAGGTTCAAACGAGATCCAGTGCGGCGGATGGCGGTACCATCAAAGACAGCAGCTTCAAGAACAACGTTTTTAGAAGCGTTGTCGATTTCAGTAGCTTGACCACCCATCACACCAGCAAGAGCAACTGGTTTGTCAGCTACTGTGATAACAAGGTCTTCTTCTGTCAATTCACGTTCTTCACCATCAAGAGTGACCAATTTTTCACCAGCACGCACATTGCGAACAACGATTTTATTGTCTTCAAATTTATTCAAATCAAATGCATGCATTGGTTGACCGAAGTACAATAGCACGTAGTTTGTCACGTCGACAACATTGTTGATTGGACGAATACCAGCGTTCATCAAAAGGTTTTGCAACCATTGTGGACTTGGTTTAACAGTCACGTTTTCAACGACACGTGCTTTGTAAGTCAATACTTTGTCAGACTCGATAGCAACATCGATAACGTCTTTGGCAGCTTTAGAAACTTCTTTGAGTTCTTTTTCTGGGAAGTGAACTTCTTTTCCGTAGATAGCAGCTACTTCGTGTGCAACCCCGCGCATTGAAAGAGCATCTGCACGGTTTGGTGTGATTGACAATTCAACGATTTCATCATCCAAATCAAGATATGGGAAAATGCTGTCACCTGGTTTAGCATCTTCTGGCAAGATTTGAATACCGTCTGAAAATTCTTTTGGAATGATTGATTCTGGCAAACCAAGCTCTTGGAGTGAGCAAATCATACCAAGTGATTCCATACCACGGATTTTACCTTTTTTGATTTTGTAGTTGTCAGCAATACGTGCGCCTGGTACAGCTACGATAACTTTGATACCTGCAGTAACGTTTGGAGCACCACAAACGATTTGGCGCAATTCATCATCACCAGTATCTACTTGGCAAAGGTGCAAGTGTGTTTCAGGAACATCTTCACAAGATACAACGTGACCAACAACCAATTTTGTCAATCCTTCAGATGGTGATGAAACTCCTTCAACCTCAATCCCTGTTGTTGACATTTTTTCAGAAAGCTCATGTGTTGTAACATCAACATCAACAAGCTCTTTTAACCATTTATAACTTACTAACATAATATGTGTTAAAAGCTTTTCGCAGTCAAAATACGTTTGACAGGTAAGCTTCTTTATCCCTTTCTACTCTTATTCTTTTAAGGCTTTTCGCATAAGCCAATCTGTGTCTACTTTATCGCCAACTTTAAATAAGTGCTCTGAAAATTTTTCAAATCCGTATTTATGGTAGAAACCTTGAGCTTTGATATTGCCTTCCCAGACACCTAACCAAGCCCAATCAAATTCACCTGCCTTAGCCATATCAAGCGCCAGCTCAAATAATTTCTTACCTAAGCCAAATCCCTGACATTCACTAAGAATGTAGATACGTTGAATTTCAAAAGCATTTTCCAACTCATGCTCAGTCTGTGCTGCGCCCCAGTTTACTTTCATAAAACCAACCTCGCGCCCATCAACTTTGACAAATCGAACATCAGATTCTTTATCTGTCACATCTTTTTCAAGTTGCGCTAAAGTATAATTCTCATCGAAAAATTGTTGAAGTTCTTCTTCGGTATTATCAAAACCAAAGGTTTCACGGAAAGTATCGATGCTAAGCTTTTGCAGCGCCTCTAACTTATCCAAGGTCACTTTTTCAACTTTGATTTCTGCCATGATGACCTCCAATTCTTTTTCTTGCTAATCAATTATTTAAATTGATCTGAGAAACGGACATCGCCTTGATAGAAACCACGAATATCATTGATACCGTAACGAAGCATCGCAATACGTTCTTGACCAAGACCAAAAGCAAATCCAGAATATTTTTCTGAGTCTACACCAGACATTTCAAGAACACGAGGGTGTACCATACCAGCACCAAGGATTTCAATCCAACCAGTTTTCTTACATACGTTACAACCTTTACCACCACATTTGAAGCATGAGACGTCAACTTCTACTGATGGTTCAGTGAATGGGAAGTATGAAGGACGAAGACGGATTTTACGATCTTCACCAAACATTTTCTTGATAATCATTTCAAGAGTTCCTTTAAGATCACCCATAGAAATGTTTTCACCAACAACAAGACCTTCGATTTGGTGGAATTGGTGGCTGTGTGTCGCATCATCTGTATCACGACGGAACACACGTCCTGGTGAGATCATTTTCAATGGACCTTTAGAAAAGTCGTGTTTATCAAGTGTACGAGCTTGCACAGGACTTGTGTGAGTACGAAGCAAGATTTCTTCAGTGATGTAGAAAGTATCTTGCATGTCACGAGCTGGGTGATCTTTTGGCAAGTTCATACGTTCAAAGTTGTAGTAATCTGATTCAACTTCATATCCATCAACAACTTGGAATCCCATACCAAGGAAAATATCTTCGATTTCTTCACTTATTTGCGTCAAGACATGACGGTTACCAAGGTTAACTTGACGTCCTGGAAGAGTCACATCCAAGCTTTCTGATTCCAATTGTGCTTTGATTTTAGCAGCTTCAACGATTTTAGCTTGTTCTTCAAAAGCTTTTGTCAAAACGTCACGTACTTCATTAACTTGTTTTCCGACAACTGGACGCATTTCTTTAGAAAGATCTTTCAAACCTTTCAATAATTCTGTCAATGATCCTTTTTTACCAAGAACTTGCACACGTAATTCTTGAAGTTCTTTTGCATTGTTTCCACGCATTTCAGCCAATTTAGCTTGCGTAGATGATTTTAATTCTTCTAACTGCGCTTGTAAATCCATTAAAATTCCTTCCTTGGGGCAACCCCTAATGTTTTTAAACGAAAAAAGCGTGCCACACTCCAATAGCGGAGCGTTGACACGCGGTACCATCCGTTTTTTATCTGACTAGCAGACCTTAATTCATCGTCTTTAACATGAGTGAATTCGCCAAACTTTCATCTAGGAAGCTTCCAGTCACGACTTCCATTCCCTGTTAAACTGCCATAAGGTTACTATTCTCATAAGACACTATTCAATTTACACCCCATTCTAGCAAATTTTTTGCCATTTGACAAGGTTGAATATAGCGGCTTAATTCACACTAACCTGACCTGAATAATAATCAAAGCTTAAACCACTTTGGACATTTGGAATGAAAACATTAAACTCTAAACTACCGTCAGATGATTTTGCTTCCAAATGTGTCCCGCTAGCAAGAATATTATCGCCATCATAAATCAAAGTCACTCGGTAACGAACACGTTTATTCTGATCAAGTGCTCTTCTGACCTGACCTTCGTAGTAATTCTGACCCGTTGAGTCTTCTGAACTAGCTTCATTTGCCCAAGCTGTCTGAGTGGCTACATTTTCAGGATTGCTTGTTGAAGCATCAAAGCCTTTTAAGCCGCCGACTAAAGCATAGCCAAGCAAATGCCCACGGTCAACAGCATGACTATATCTTCCAGAGATATTTTGGGCTTGATGCCAGCCAGCTGGCGTCCAAGAGGTTGACCCATTTCCAGTTTCCTCACGGCTTCTGTATTGACGTGTCAACTTACTCAACAAAGCATTTGCGACCGTTGGAACAGTCTGACCTTGCACAATTTTTGTTTTGTTATTGGCATAAGGTTTGCTGGCTACTCTTGCATTCAAATCGGTTTTATTTCCGTTAACCAAATAAGCTCCCGCGCCGTTCCATTCTAAGTTTGAACCAAGCTGAGCTTTAACGCTGTCTGTTAAGACTGAATCTGCCAATTCTTGACTTGGCGTTGCTTGATTAGCAGATGACTGATTTGACACAATCTTTACAGATGATTCTCCCGTAATCAAGGAAATAACTTGATTAACAGGATTACTTGAATCTGATGTTGTCAGCCAACCCGCACCAATACTAAGCAATAAAACTAATAAAAAAATAAATGATTTTGCCTGTTTAGACAGTTTTGATTTCTTTACCATAAAATCCTTTCACTAAAAAAGTGGAACATCGTGCTTTATCAAAACCATAAAGTCGATTATCCCACTTCTACATTTTCGTCAAGCTGCTCTAAAATACAAATAGCTTATTGACCTGTAAATTTACCAATAATTGCTTGCCATTTATCAATCGATAAAATTGAGAATGGATTTTTACCATCACCAATGACGGCATATCCAATCATCAATCCAACTGCTAAAAATAAACAAGCCAAAAGAGCAACCACTAGAACTAGTCCTAACTGTTTTGCTACGTACTTCCAGCCACTTGTCATTTTTTAAGCCTCACTTATACGTTTAATATTTGCACCGAGTTTAGCCAATTTTTCATGGAATTTGTAATATCCACGGTCAAGATGATTCAAGCGACCAACTGTTGTTGTTCCTTTTGCCACCATCCCAGTCAAAATAAGGGCTGCACTAGCACGAAGGTCAGTTGACATAACTGGAGCACCTTGAAGCTCTAGCCCACCATGAATCATAGCTGTATCGCGCATGATTTCTGACTGCAAGCCCATACGGCGCATTTCTTCCAAATGTTGGAAACGATTCTCAAAGACCGTTTCAATCATTGTTGATTCGCCATTGACAACTGCCATCAAAGCTGTAAATTGCGCTTGCATATCAGTTGGGAAACCTGGGTGAGGAAGAGTTTTAACCGTTACAGGTTTCAATTTTGCTGTATCAGCAATAACACGAATCCCTTCAGGTTCATCAATAACGGTCACACCCATCTCAATCAATTTTGAAATCAAAGGACGATTGTGTTCCCAGATAGCATCCTTAACAAGAACATTACCCGATGTCATAGCTGTCGCTACCATGAAAGTTCCAGCTTCAATACGATCTTGAACCACATCATGTTCAGCACCATGAAGACTATCGACACCAGTAATCGTCAAAGTCTCTGTACCAGCACCTTTAACGATAGCACCCATTTTATTAAGTAGCATCGCTAAATCAACGATTTCCGGCTCACGTGCAACATTTTCAATAACAGTCACACCTTCTGCCAAAGTTGCTGCCATCATCAAGTTTTGTGTTGCACCAACTGATGGGAAATCCATGTAAATTGTTGTCCCTTTAAGTTTCCCATCAACAGTCGCTGTGATATCACCACCAGCTTGTGTGATTTTTGCCCCCATAGCTTCCAAACCTTTAAGGTGAAGGTCAATTGGACGACTACCAATCGTGCAGCCACCAGGCATTGATACTTTTGCATGACCTTTACGCGCTAAAATTGGTCCTAAAACAACGATTGAAGCACGCATTTTGCTAACATATTCATATGGGGCGATATCCAAAATATCTCCTGAAGCATCCACTTCAATGGTGTTCTTTGCTTCATCAAAATTAACTTGAATATCTAAACCACGGACAACATTATTCATCGTAAAGACATCTGAAAGGATTGGGACATTTGTTAAAACTGTCTTTCCTTCCTTCGGTAAAATTGTCGCTGCAAGAAGAGGAAGAACCGCATTCTTTGCTCCTTCAATGATTACTTCTCCTTCTAGGCGTGTATTACCGCCTTCAATAATAATTTTATCCAAAATGAACTCCATTCTTATATTATAATATCAAAATTATATCATAGTTTAGCGATTATTGCTTTTATTGAAAGCCAAAGAAGAAAGTCTGGCTGACTATAATGATTTCCAAAATAAAGTGACTTACCATATAACCAAGTGCAATACTAACCAAAAGAATAAACACTTTAAGACGACCAATATTCTCAGGCGTATTCTTAATCAATTTTGACCAATCAAATAAATTTCGAAGAATTTGATGGGTCATTGCAATAAAAACAAGGTGACTAATCAAAGTCACTGAACTATTTAAAATTTCCATAGGACTATTATATCAGATTTCATTTTTGACAACAAAAAACTTCACAAGTGTGAGCTTTCTTCATGAAAAAAACATCAAAAAATAATAAAAAACAAAAAAGTCTGAGATAAATTCTCAGACCTTTTCTTTTATTTATTACCAACACTGATACGGTTCAAAGCACGGCGAAGAGCAACTTGTGCACGACGTACTTCGTCGTTATCGTGAGTACTTTGAGCTTGTTCCAATTTACGCTCAGCACGAATCTTAGCGCGTTCAGCACGGCTAACATCGATGTCGCGTTCACGTTCTGCAGAATCTGCAACAATTGTCACAAGATTATCTTTAATCTCAATAATACCACCGTTGATAGCTACCCAATCCACGTGATTAGGATCATCTGTACGATGAATTTTCATCTCGTGAACTGTTAGCGGAGCAATGAGGTTAATGTGTTCTGGCAAAATCCCCATCTCACCATCCGGTGTTTTTACTGAAATAAAATTAGCATGGTGATCATAGCGAATACCATCTGGTGTTACTACCTGAACAGTCATAAATGTCATGGTATCACCTCATTAGTAATTCATTTTCTTAGCTTTTTCAACTACATCCTCAATTGGACCTACGTTACGGAAAGCATCTTCTGGAAGATCGTCGTATTTACCTTCCAAAATTTCTTTGAAGCCACGAACAGTTTCAGCAACTGGTACGTATGAACCAGGCATACCTGTAAATTGTTCAGCAACGTTGAAGTTTTGTGACAAGAAGAATTGGATACGACGAGCACGTCCAACCAATGTTTTTTCTTCATCTGACAATTCATCCATACCAAGGATTGCGATGATATCTTGCAATTCACGGTAGCGTTGAAGAACACGTTGAACTTCTGTTGCCACTTCATAGTGTTCTTGACCAACAATTTCTGGTGCAAGGGCACGTGAACTTGAAGCAAGTGGGTCAACGGCTGGGTAGATACCCATTTGAGTCAACTTACGTTCAAGGTTAGTTGTTGAATCCAAGTGAGCGAATGCTGTTGCTGGCGCTGGGTCAGTGTAGTCATCGGCTGGCACGTAGATGGCTTGAATTGATGTAACAGAACCTTTTTTAGTT
This sequence comes from Streptococcus lutetiensis, assembly GCF_900475675.1. NCBI lineage: Bacteria > Bacillati > Bacillota > Bacilli > Lactobacillales > Streptococcaceae > Streptococcus > Streptococcus lutetiensis. Next base: position 610,264 of record NZ_LS483403.1, on the reverse strand, counting down.
GATGTGATACGTTCTTGCAATTGACCCATTTCAGTAGCCAATGTTGGTTGGTAACCAACGGCTGATGGCATACGACCAAGAAGGGCTGATACTTCAGAACCTGCTTGAGTGAAACGGAAGATGTTATCGATGAAGAGAAGCACGTCTTGTCCTTCAACATCACGAAAGTATTCCGCGATAGTTAAACCAGTAAGGGCAACACGCATACGTGCTCCAGGTGGTTCATTCATTTGACCGAAGACCATGGCTGTTTTTTCGATAACACCAGATTCTTTCATTTCCCAGTAAAGGTCATTACCTTCACGTGTACGTTCCCCAACACCGGTAAATACTGAGATACCACCGTGTTCTTGGGCAATGTTGTGAATCAATTCTTGGATAAGAACGGTTTTACCAACACCGGCACCACCGAAAAGTCCAACTTTACCACCTTTTAGGTAAGGGGCAAGAAGGTCAATAACTTTGATACCTGTTTCAAGGATTTCTGATGATGTTGATAATTCATCAAATGCTGGTGCTTTTTTGTGAATTGGTTCGCGTGGTGCGTCTTCTGTAAATGGTTCATCAAGGTCAATCGTATCCCCAAGAACGTTAAACACACGACCCAAAGTTTCTTTACCAACTGGTACACTGATTGGACGACCAGTATCAAAAACTTCTAATCCACGTGTAAGCCCATCAGTTGATTCCATAGCGATAGTACGTACAAGACCGTCTCCAAGTTCAAGAGCAACTTCGAGCACAATTTTTTGAGACTTATCGCCATCTTTATAAACAATCAATGCATTATTAATCTCAGGTAGTTTGTCACCAGCAGCAAACGCAACGTCGACAACTGGACCTACAACCTGAGCAATTTTGCCTGAGCTCATGTTTTTCTCCTTTTAGATTTTTTAGGGAGTCGTTCCCTTTTTTATGAGGCTAAAACGCACTCACATTTTATTCTAGTGCGTTAGCACCTGCTACAATTTCTGTGATTTCTTGTGTAATAGCAGCTTGACGAGCACGGTTGTACTGAATTGTCAAATCATTAATAACGTTTTTGGCATTATCAGTTGCTGTTTGCATAGCTGTCATACCAGCGGCATGTTCAGCAGTTTTAGCATCAACAATGGCACCATAAATAAGGCTTTCAGTATATTGTGGTAAGAGTTGTTCCAAAATCATTTCACGATTTGGTTCTAATTCAAAACCACTGACACCTTCTTCTGCTGCTTCATCAGCATCCAATTCAGCAATTGGAAGCATTTGTTGCACACGAACTTGACTAGTCAAGCTGTTCACATGGTGATTGTAACATACATATAATTCATCGAACAATTCGTTTTTATACATCTCAACAGATTTTGCGATGATATTTCCAACTTGTTCAAATGATGGCTGATCTTCCAAACCACGCAATTCAAAGACAACGTTCATTCCACGAGCTTTAAAGAAATCAGCACCAATACCACCGATGGCAATAATAGCATAGTTACCATCTTGGTGATATTCCTCAATAAGATCCATCATTGCTTTCAAGATTTTTGAGTTATATCCGCCAACAAGTCCTTTGTCAGACGTGATAACAATGTAACCAGTCTTTTTAACCGGACGAGCGGCTAGCATTGGATTTTTTGAACCATTAACTAGTTCTGATTTCAATAAGTCAGTAGTGATTTGACGAATTTTTGAAGCGTAAACTTGAAAATCTTTTGCTGCTTGCTCAGATTTGGTCAATTTTGCAGCTGATACCATTTGCATGGCACCAGTGATATGACTTGTTTTCTGAGTTGAAATAATTTTCCCTTTGATTTCACTAAGAGAGCCTGCCATATGCTACCTCCCTCTTATTTGAATTCTGACTGATCTTTAAAGGCTTTAATAGCTGCATCTAAGACAGATTCTTCTGGTAAATCTTTGGTTGTACGGATAGTTTCAAAGATTGATTCGTAATGTGCATCAAAGTAATCATACAAAGCTTCTTCAAATGCTAAAATGTCATTAACTGGCACATCATCCAAGAAACCATGAGTAAGTGCATAAAGAATCACAACTTGTTTTTCAACAGGAAGTGGTTTGTGAACAGGTTGTTTAAGCACTTCAACTGTACGACGTCCACGATTAAGTTTAGCTTGTGTTGCTGCATCCAAATCAGAACCGAATTGTGTAAAGGCTTCAAGTTCACGGTAAGAAGCCAAGTCAAGACGAAGGGTACCAGCAACTTTCTTCATTGCTTTGATTTGTGCTGAACCACCAACACGTGACACTGAAGAACCAGCATCAATCGCAGGACGAATACCCGAGTTAAAAAGATTTTCTTGCAAGAAAATTTGTCCGTCAGTGATAGAAATCACGTTTGTTGCGATGTAAGCTGAAATATCACCAGCTTGTGTTTCAATAAATGGAAGTGCTGTAATAGAACCACCACCAAGAGCATCAGAAACTTTCGCAGAACGTTCAAGCAAGCGGCTGTGAAGATAGAAGACATCACCTGGGTAAGCTTCACGTCCTGGTGGACGACGAAGAAGAAGTGACAGTTCACGGTAAGCTACTGCTTGTTTTGATAGATCATCATAAACGATCAATACATGTTTTCCGTTATACATAAATTCTTCTGCCATTGCAACACCGGCATACGGAGCGATGTAAAGTAATGGAGAAGGTTGTGAAGCTGAGGCTGTCACAACGATTGTGTAATCAAGGGCACCGTATTTACGAAGTGTTTCAACTTGTGTACGAACAGTAGATTCTTTTTGACCAATCGCAACATAGATACAAATCATATCTTGTCCTTTTTGGTTCAAAATTGCGTCAATCGCAACAGATGTTTTACCTGTTTGACGGTCACCAATGATCAATTCACGTTGACCACGTCCAATTGGAACCAAAGCGTCAATCGCTTTAAGACCTGTTTGGAGTGGTTCAGAAACTGATTTACGTTGCATAACGCCTGGTGCAGGTGTTTCAACTGGACGTGTAGCAGTTGTCTTGATATCACCAAGACCATCTACTGGTTGACCAAGTGGGTTAACAACACGACCGATAAGAGCTTCACCTACTGGTACTTCCATGATTTTACCAGTACGTTTTACTTCATCACCTTCACGAATTGTAGAGAAATCTCCAAGAATGATGATACCAACGTCATTTGACTCAAGGTTTTGAGCCATACCGAAAGCACCATTTGAAAATTCAAGAAGTTCTCCACTCATGGCATTATCAAGACCACGAGCACGAGCAATACCATCACCGATATAAGTGATAACACCAGTTTCTGTGACGTCAAAATTTGGCTGGAAGTTTTCAATTTGCTTTTTAATTAAAGCGCTAATTTCTTGTGCATTAATTGCCAAAAGTCACACCACTTTCTATTTCAAATTCATTTTAAATTCTTGCAATTGACGACGAATACTTGTGTCAATTACTTTATTGTTAACATTGATAACAAATCCACCAAGGATTGATTCGTCAATGTCTTCAACGAGTTTTCCAGCTTTAACACCGAATTTTTCAGCAACTAAAGCTAGGATACGTTCTTTTTGTTCATCAGTTAAAGCTACCGCTGTTGTTACAACGATATCGTGTTGATTTGTTGCGATAACAAAATCTTTTTGAACACCTTCTAAGATGGCTTTCAAGAACGCTTCTCGTTCGTTTTGTAAAATTACCTCAAGAAAATTGTTCATGTAAACTGAACTAGACTCTTGAAGCAACCTAACAAGTTTTACTTTTTCATCACGTGAAACGACTAAACTTGACAAGAAGTCAGCTAAGTTTGTCTCTTCAAAAACAGACAACAAAGCTTCTGTTTCTGATTGGAGTTCAGCTAAACTGTCTTTTTCAATAGCAATTTCTACGAGACTTTTCGCATATTGCTCAACAAGAGCTTGTGTCTTTTTATCCATTAGGCATCTCCTAGCTTGTCAAGATAGCTATCAATGAGATTACTTTGAGCTTCTTTGTCAAGATTAGCTGTCATGATTTTTTCTGCCAAAAGGACAGTCAAATCAGCGACATCACCTTTAACACTTGAAAGAGCTTCTGCTTTACTTTGTTCGATATCTTGATTAGCTTTAGCTTTCAAGCGACTAGCTTCTTCGTGTGCTTCAGCGACGATTTTAATCTCTTGATTTTTACCAGTTTCTTTGGCATCATCAATAATTTGAGCGGCCTCAGTACGAGCGCCAGCTAACTCTTCTTGACGTTTAGCAGCAAGAGCTTCTGCTTCTTTACGTGCTGCTTCTGCACCATCAATATCATTAGCAATTTTTTCTTCACGAGCGGTAAAGACCCCTGTCAATTGTTCCCAAGCAAAAAGTTTGATGAGAACCAACAAAAGGATCACTGAGCCAGCAGTAATAATAATATTACCAATACTTGTACTATTGATTAGTATTTCCATTGATTATTCCTTTCTTAAGATTCATCCTCATCTTCTGGAAGTTCTTCTGAGATATATTTAGATGACAAAATTGTGAATACGTACGCTTGAATGCATCCGATAAAGACTGAGAAAGCAACCCAAGCCAAGTTAAGGGCAAAGGCCAATGGAGCAAAAATCAAGCTTTTTGTACCAAAACCCACAATCAAAGCAGTAACAACTTCACCAGCATAAATGTTACCAAATAAACGTAGAGCAAGTGACAAAACGTTAGTAAATTGCTCTAAGATGTTCATTGGAAGCATCATTGGGAAAGGACTTAAGTAACCCTTCAAATATGCTTTGACACCTTTCTTTCGAACACCTTCAACATGGACAACAATCGCAACGATTAAAGATAAAGTAAAATCGACCATGAAAGTTGATGTTGGAGATGTCCAAAAGTTATAATCTTCAGACTCCAATTTAACTAGCAAACCAAGGTTGTTAGCAATCAGAATGAAAAAGAAGAATGTGAACATCAACAAGCTGTACTTAGGAGTGTATTCTCCAAGATTAGGTTTAATCGTATTTTGTACGAACTCGTAGACATACTCAATGAAATTTTGTTTTCCTTTAGGTTTTAAAGTCATTTTTCGAGTTGCCCAAAAAATGATACCGAAGGAAATAATCACCGTCAAGAGAGACATCGCTAAAATGGTTAAGTCAAACTCAATACCAAAGACATGCGCTGTTGGATTTACAGATGTTTCCAACTTTATCCCTCCTTCTTTTTAAAAGTTCTTAGTTAGAATTATCCAACGAAGAATGTACATGCAAGAAGGACGAAGAATGTACCTTCGATGAAAGCTATTCCAAGGAACATAAGTGTTTGCAATTTACTGAACATTTCAGGTTGACGTGCTGCAGATTTTGCAATGTTGGCAACGAGGATACCTTCACCAATACTAACTCCTAGTACGGCAAGACCAAGTGCTAAGATTTTTAAATTCAACATGATATGAATCTCCTTTTAAAATTTTTTACTTCGTTATTTTAGTCCTATTTTAAGGAATTGTCAACGAAATCACCGTTTTAGGAAACGTTTTCCTAAACTATACTTAACCTTTGTTTAGTTTTTGAGCAATAATAAAAGGAAAACGGTCAAATCCGCTTTCCTCTAGGCTTTATGAGCCTTATTTACTAACATTTTATGGTAGATTTTCTATACAAATGATGTTGAAAAATACATTTTTGGACATAATGTACAGAAACTGCTTTCATAGTCAATTTTGCATATGAGTTTGAAAACACTTTCTACTATTTAAAGTGTGAGTTATTTGTCTATTGACTCATCTAAATCTTCAACTTCATGAGCAAATTTTTGAGCAATAGCCTCTAAAGCCAAATCTTCTTGATCCCAAACCAAGGCATCATCTGAAATTTCATCTGTGTTAGCAAAGAAAGTGATATGATTTTTAAGATTTCGAAGCACAATTGGAGCATCACCACCGTATTCTCCATCCAAATTAATCATCATTTTCTTATCTGACAATGGTTCAATTTCTAAGAAATCTGTCTTGATGTACTCAATACGCTTATCTCCGATGTGTTTACCACCATCAAGAACTAATCGAATCAAGCGTAAAATTTCAATCAAATTAGCTGTTTTTACTAAAATCAGAGTGAATTTACCATCATCAAGTTTAGCATCTGGAGCGATTTGTTCAAAGCCACCAACTGAATTAGTAATAGCAGCAAAAATCATTGACACGTCACCTTCAAAGACACCTTTTTCATGTTTAATTCGAACTGGAACCGTACGAATACCAGGTAAGAGTTCAACCCCCTTAGCTAAGTAAGCTAAATAACCAAACATGGTTTTTAACTGACTTGGCACACTGTAAGTCAATTCTGTAAATGAACCCGCAGCAGCGATATTAATGAAATAAGTATCCTCACACGCTTGTCCAATATCCATGTGAATCAGTTGGTTTTTACCAATAATTTTTGCAGCTTCAACGGGATTTCCACGAGGAATCTTAAGGGCACGTGCAAAGTCATTTGTCGTACCTGTTGGAATAATTGCCATTTTTGGTCGTTTTTCTAGCGGAGCAATTCCGTTAACAACCTCATTAATCGTTCCATCTCCACCTGCAGCAATGACTAAATCGAACCCAGCCTTTGCGACTCTCTCAGCTTCATTGCGAGCTGAATTTTCTTCGGGTGTTGTTTGAAAGGCAGAAGTTTCATAACCAAAGCCTTCTAAAATATCTAGAACTTCGGCAACGTTTTTCTTCATAATTTCCTGGCCAGAGGTCGGATTATAGATTAAACGTGCTCGTTTTTGTTTTTTGACCATATTATATTACCTCAAAAAAATTATAAACTTTCTAACCAAGCTTCATCACGAACGTCAATCCCAAGAGTTTGGGCTTTTGTCAATTTTGATCCAGCATCTGCTCCTGCAACGACAATATCTGTCTTTTTAGAAACACTACCTGTAACCTTAGCTCCTAAATCCTGCAACTTTTCTTTAGCTTCATTTCGCGTTAAGCGTTGGAGTTTTCCAGTTAGAACCACTGTCAAACCAGCTAATTGAGCATCTTTGGAAACTTTCTTTCCAAGATAAGCAAAATTAACACCAGCATTTTTCAATTCTGCCAAGAGTTCTTCAGCTTCTTTTTTTGCAAAATAACTGCACAATGACTTAGCAATAACTGTTCCAAGACCATCAATATTAGCAATAGCTTCTTCGTCTGCTGCCACAAGGTTTTCGATACTTTCAAAAACTTCTAGGAGCTGACGACTTGCTTTAGCACCAACATGACGGATTCCTAAACCAAATAATAATTTTTCTGCTGAATTAGCTTTTGATGCTTGGATAGCATTGTAAAGTTTTTCAGCTGATTTTTCTTTAAAGCCATCGAGCGTCAGCAAATCTTCGACACTTAGTCGATAAATGTCTGCAACGTCATGAACCAAATCTGCTGTAAAGAGTTTCTTAACGATTGATGGACCTAAACCAGTGATATTCATGGCATCACGACTAGCAAAATGCGTTAGGCGTTCTTGAATCTGGCTTGGACAAAGTGGATTGATACAACGAAGTGCCACTTCATCTTCATAGTGAATCAACTCACTACCACATGATGGGCAAGATTCAGGAATTGGCATTGGGACTTGCTTATCACGCTTACTTTCAACCACGTGAAGCACCGCTGGAATAATATCTCCCGCTTTGTAGACAATTACGGTATCTCCGATTCGGATATCTTTTTCAGCAATATAATCCACATTGTGCAAAGTCGCACGACTAACAGTTGTTCCTGCGAGTTGAACCGGTGTCAAATTAGCTGTTGGTGTAACAACACCTGTACGTCCAACCGTCCAATCTACAGACAAAATCTCAGCTTCTTTTTCTTCAGCTGGGAATTTATAAGCAATCGCCCAACGTGGTGCCTTAACTGTAAATCCAAGTTCTTTTTGCATAGCAAGGCTATTAACCTTAATAACGATACCGTCAATATCATACGGAAGGCTATCACGCTCTGCAGCCACTTCTTGAATAAATGCCCAGATATCTTCCATTGAAGATGTTGTAATGCGTTTTGGATTAACTGAAAAACCATAACGAGACAATTCTTCTAAAACGTCATTTTGTGTGGTCATACTTGTTGACGCCACTTCTTGGTACAAGAAGGTTGCTAGATTACGTTTTGCAACGACTGCAGTATTCAACTGACGAAGGGTACCAGCTGCGGCATTACGAGGATTGGCAAATTCTGACTGACCACTTTCCCGACGTTCTTCGTTAATCTTATCAAAAGATTCTCTCGGCAAATAAGCTTCGCCTCGAACCGTGATTGTCAAAGGCTCTTCCAATTTGTGTGGAATGTCTTTGATGCGTTTGACATTTTCAGTGATATTTTCACCGATTGAACCATCACCACGTGTTGCACCAACTTGAAGTACACCGTCTACGTAGACTAACGATACTGAAAGTCCATCAATCTTAAGCTCAGCCATGTAAGATGCATTTGGAAATTCTGCCTTGACGCGACGATCAAAATCATCTAATTCCTCACGTGAAAAAGCATCTTGTAAACTATACAATGGTGTTTCATGTTGATATTTTTCAAAGCCATCTAAAATAAGACCCCCAACTGCTTGTGTCGGACTATCCGGCAAAATCAAGTCTGGATTAGACTTTTCAAGCTCTACCAATTCACGATAGAGCTTGTCATACTCACTATCAGAGACCGTTGGTTGGTCTTGTGTATAATACTCTTTTCGATACTGGTTGAGTTCATCAACCAATTTTTGAATACGTTCTTTCATACATACTATTTTAACACATCTAATGAAAAATACTCTTTAAAACTTATCATTTTTTGAAGATATTATATAGAAAAAAGAACTTCCAATTTGGAAATTCTTTATGTCTATTAAGGCGTTAATTTAATACGACTCGCTAATTTATCCATGACAAGTGAGCCAATTAGAAGGGAAGCAAGCTCTCCAACAGCTGAAGTAAACCAAGTCATCAAGAAAGGTGCATTGGCAACAATATGTAACTCGGTGGCAATGGTAAACATTGAAGCCGCAAATAATAGTGAGAAATAAAAGAATGCTTTGTTAAATAAACCATTAAAGAGATATTGATCTTTATAGCGGTCAAACAACATAACACCCAGCGTCAAAAAAACAAAAGTCTGGCTGCCACCGACAAAGACATCAATTAATCCAAAACTGTATAAATTAGCAATCATACAACCTGCTGTTAAGCCGATAATATATTTACGATTATAAAAAGCCAAAAATACTAACATTTCTGACACTCGGAACTGATAAGCACCGTAAGAAATCGCATTTAGAGGCGGTGTGATTGTTAAAACAACATAAAGTGCTGCAACAAGGGCAACTCGAACAAAATCACGCATAGTGAATTTTTCCATTTTTTCTCCTTTGACGTTTGAAAGGCTAGCTTCCAACGTTTGTAATATGCTTGGTGAAAGGGAACTAAGCACCAAGGGTCGTCAAGACAACGCTTAAAAGTATAGCACATTTTTCTAAAATTTGATATAGTAGAGCTATGAAAAAATTAATCACAAGCGAAGTTTTTAAGTATCTCTTTTTCGGTGTTCTAACAACTCTTGTCTACATGGGGACACGTTTACTTATCTTTTCATTGACTAGCTCAGCAACTTTCTCAGCTGTCATTGCTAATATTGTTGCCATTTTATTTGCCTTCTTTACCAATGATTATTTTGTTTTTAATCAAGTTCGTAAAGGTTGGTTTGAGCGTTTGGTCAAATTCACCATTACACGTTTGTCAACACTCATTTTGGATTTAGCTTTGGCATTTTTCTTGGTTACAAAGTTTCCGCACATTATCGGACAATTTGTTAACGACAACATTTCAATGATCAATGCTATCGAAACTCTCTTTTCTCAAGTATTAATCATCGTCTTCAATTACGTCCTTAGCAAATTATTAGTCTTTAAAGACAAAAAATAACACCCAAAGGTGTTATTTTTTTTTGCCTCGTTGTGCTAAAAGTGATAACAAATCGCCTTGTCTACTTTCCATTTTTCCTTGACGCAGTTCTTGATAAGTGGCGTTAAAAATCGCTCCTAAAATCAAGATGTGGGCAAGAAAGATAAACCATAACATTAATACAAAAATCACAACTGATCCAAATGTTTTAATGTCAACCATTCGTTCAAAGGTTCTTAGAATATAACTACTAAACAAGTTATTCAAGAACACAATGACGACCGAGGTAAAAATGGTTCCTGGTAAGATGTAGCGAAAACGTCGAATTTTGACGTTAGGTAAAATAAAATACAGTAACATCAATCCAATAACAATGGTTAAGACTGTCACTGGCTGTGCTAGATTCAAAATTACAGTAGCCA